>JAFODS010000046.1 GCA_017380575.1 Clostridia bacterium
ACTTCCCGAAGAACCGAAGAAAAAAGAAAAGAAATTAAATAAAACAAAAAAAGATAAAAAGAAAGAAAAATAAATTCAAAAGAAAGGTGGCTAAAGGAATGAAAATCAAAAAGCTTGTATCGCTTGTTGCAATACTTTTGTCTTTCGCGATTGTTGCGTTTACTCTGTCTCCGACAGCTACCGCTTTCCTTGATAAAAACGGAAGCATAACTCTCCGTGTTACGGATTCACAAACGGATAAACCGCTGAAAAACGTAGCATTCCGCCTTTATTTTGTTGCACGTGCGTACGAAAGCGGTAACAAAATCCGTTATGAACTGATTCCGCCGTATGACGAAAGTAAAATCGGAATTGACGATCTGCAGGACGCATCCTTGCCGATTCATCTCGCATATTTTGCAGAATCCCGTTCTTTGCCATACACAGAAAAGAGTACGGATGAAAACGGTAATCTTGTTTTTGAAAACCTTACACCGGGGTTGTATCTCATTGTCCCTGCACAGGAGATCGAGGGCTGTTATATGCCGTCGCCGTTTGTTGTAAGCGTTCCCGAATACGACACGGTAAATAAAACCTGGGTGTTCGAGGTTGATGCTTCTCCGAAAATTATCGGAGGCATTGTTGACGGAGATAAGGATACGTACATAAGCGTTGTTAAAAAGTGGAAAACAGACAAAGAAATCCCCGAAAAAATTACAGTTGTCCTTCTTCGCGATTTCAAGGAATTTGCAAAAATCGAACTGAATGAAGAGAACAACTGGCATTACCGCTGGGACGGTCTTTCAAAGGATTTCATCTGGAGCGTTGTTGAATCGCAGGTTCCCGACGGATACGAGGTTTATTACGAAACCTCATCAAATACCGTAACAATAATCAATGAACACGAAGACTTTGAAGAGCCTTCAACGGAACCCGGCACCCAACCGGGAACGGAGCCGGGCACAGGCGAACCGACAACAAAGCCGACGGGACCGTCAGGAACAACAGAGCCGGGCGACGACCTTATTCATACAGGTCAGCTCAATTGGCCAGTTCCGGTTTTTGCAATTTCGGGACTTCTGCTTTTCAGTATCGGTTGGGCAATTCTCAACCTCGGAAAAAGAGAAAGTGAATAAATAAAAAGGAGGGCACTTTATGAAAAGAAAAATCGGTATTACGCTGATAGTATTAGGTTTGACGCTGATTTTTTCTGCTGCAGCTCTCCTTTTATATAATAATTATGAAAGCAAGAAGGCAGAGGAACAGTCCGACGCTTTAATGACGTCTATCACGGATGCCATCGGACAGAATATGTCTGATGAAACAGATCCGTTTGACACAGAAATGAAGGTTGTAGAAATCGATGGATACGGTTATATCGGTTATCTTTCAATCCCTGACCTTAACCGAAATCTTCCCGTTATGTCAGAGTGGGATTACGGCAGACTTAAAATCGCACCGTGCCGATATTACGGCTCAACAAAAACAGATAACCTCGTTGTTGCTGCCCATAATTACAGAAGCCATTTCGGCTACCTCGGACGCCTTAGACCGGGTAACACGGTAACCTTCACCGATATGGAAGGCGAAAAAAAGACCTACACCGTAACGGCAATCGAGAACCTGAAACCATCAGATTCCGATAAAGTCAAGGACACAGGCGACGACCTCATCCTCTACACCTGCACATACCGAGGCGCCGCAAGAATAGTTGTAAGATGTTCTGAAGTATAAAAAACGGACAGCCGAGTTTTTCTCGGCTGTCCGTTTTTTATGGAGAGTTCTGTTGTAAAATTATTCCCACTCACTTAAGTTCATTATTTTTAATTTTATAAAACCGCGTAAAATCAAGCTTTTTTAAAAGTCGGGACAGGGGAAAAAGACCGCTTTTGATCACTTGATACTGTACTTTCAGTATCACCGACACTTTTGCTGAGCCGAAAAACAACCCCATCAGCCTCAAAATCTTTATTTTACTATTGCAAATGGATTATACCACACAAAAAGCCGAATGTCAACACTTTAAAGCGATAAAGTGTCACAAATCACAGCTTTGTTCCTGATATTACATACATATCGTTATCGGAAATGCAGGTGTCGATATTGAAATACGGTTTCATAATTTCTTTTAATTCACTTATCTCGGGGAGAACGGTCGAAACCGATTCCGCTCTGCCTGAGTGGTGACGGGTCAGGGCTTCTCTGCTCATACCGTGAGCAATTGTGATGCGTCCGCTATCGTTGAGATGTGCCGACAGATTTTCAAAAAGAAGAGTGCGGTTTGCAAAATGCGGAAATGCATTGTAGATGACAATACAGTCAAAGCTTTCTGAAAATTTATATGTTTCTGCATCTTCACAAATATAACTGATGTTTCCGTAACCCAAAAACTTGTTTTTAGCAATTTCTATCATATTGTGTGAAATATCGATACCCACATATTTACGGACATTTCTGCTTATGTAATCGGGGACAAGCACGCCTGTACCGCAAGCAACGTCAAGTACGCTCTTGCCCTGTGTTACTTCAGCAATACTGAGTATCCGGTCAATTTTCCATTGACTTTTTATCATTTCTTCGTCCCAGGATTCAGCAAGTGAATCGAAAAACGATGCAATTTCTTTCTTATCCATCGCAACCTCTTGCTTATAATTAAGATAAGTACAGTATACCACACTAAAGCTACTGTTTTCAATGTCTTTAAATGTCGTAAAATTTTGGGTTATGATTGAAGAAAAAGTAAACTTGTGTTATATTATATATGACAAATTTTCAGGAGTGACAAAAAGATGAAAGAAAACGCAACAATAATAGCTCTTTCGGGCAAGGGCGGTGTCGGTAAAACTTCAATTTCAGCCGCAATCGTAAAGCTGCTCGTGGAGGCTTATCCTGACAAAAAGATACTTGCCATTGATGCGGACCCTGCAGTAGGACTTTCAACTGCACTCGGCATTGATGTTAAAATGACTATTGACGATATCCGCAAGGAGATTGTTGAAACCGTTGAAGACGGACAGACAAAGGCGGCAATCGAATTGCTCGGCGATGCAAGATACAAAATATTTGATGCACTTGTTGAAACCGACGGCTTTGCTTTCATTGCTGTCGGCAGACCTGAAAGTGCAGGCTGTTACTGTAAAATCAATACCTACCTCAAGGAAGTAATCAGCATCCTTTCAAATGAGTTTGACTTTGTCGTTATTGACGGTGAGGCAGGCATTGAGCAGATTAACCGCCGCGTTATGGAAAAGGTTACGCATCTGCTTCTTATCACAGACGCAAGCAAAAAAGGAACGCAGGTTATTTCGACCATCAAGAGTGTTGCTGATGAACTTGTTATGTTCAAGAAAATAGGTGCAATTGTCAACAGAATCCCCGACGAAAGCGTTATTCCTTATATCGACACAAACGGAATTCCTGTTTTGTCATACATTCCTACTGATTCAAATCTTGCAATCTACGATATTGAGGGTAAGAATATTACCAAACTTCCCGATGATTCAAATGTTGTTGAGGGTGCGAAAAGAGCCCTTATTGAAATGGAGATTTTAAAGTGAGAGATTTAAAACATCTTTATGAATTTGAAAACCTGCTTCAGGAAGCAAACAACGCCCTTGTACAGCAGGCAAAAAACGAAGGCGGAATAGCACTCGGCTATACCTGCTACCATATCCCCGAGGTTTTGCTCAACTGCGGAAACTGCTTTTCCGTCAGACTCCGTGCACCGCGCACGGGCTCAATGGATATTGCTACATACTATATGAGTGCCTTTCTCTGCGGTTTTTCAAAGGCTATTCTTGAGCGAGCAATTGAGGGCGGATACAATTTCCTCAACGCACTTCTTGCAAGTGAAACCTGCTCCGAAATGAACAGGGCGGCAGAGCATTTTGAACTTCTCAAGCTTGTTGAAAATGACAAGTTTTTCCTGAGCTTTCTTGATATGCCGTTCAAAATTGCTGACCACACTGTCAAGCACTATGTTACACAGACGAGAAACAAAATCCTCAACAAAATGACAGAGGTTTACGGTGTTGATACATCAGATGCGGCATTGCTCAAGGCTGTTGAAGAACACAACGAGGTCTGCCGTCTTATAACAGAAATCGGCGAATACAGAAAAGAGGATAATCCGAGAATAACAGGATACGAGTATCATATTCTTAATCTTGTTACATATTGCTGTCCGAAATCACTTATTCTTCCGAAGCTCCGTGAAACTGCAGAAGAGCTCAGGACAAGAGAGCCTGATGCAAAAAAGAATTTCAGAGCTAAGATAGTTGTTGTCGGCTCGGAGATGGATGACCCCGATTTTACCGCACTTATTGAAGACAGCGGTGCATTGGTTGTTGCGGACAGATACTGCTTCGGTGCTATGCCCGGCAGAGAAGAAATAAAAATCAATCCCGATGAGGATGTGCTCACACAGATTTGTTTGCATTACCTTAAAACAAGTCAGTGTCCCCGTTATATGAGTCATGAAAAGGTTCAGGAACGCAGGGATTACGTTAAAAAGCTTGTTGACGATTATCATGCAGACGGTGTTATGTACGAACAGCTCAAGTTCTGCGAATACTGGGGCTACGAAAGAGCACTTGCTTCATACGTTATGAGTAACGACTACGGTGTACCCACCGCTGCGGTTGACAGACAGTATACAGCTTCCGCTTCGGGACAGCTGCGTACACGCGTTCAGGCTTTTGTTGAAAGCCTTGAAATCAAGAAAATCCAGAAGGAAAGGCAGGCGAAGGAAAATGGCTGACTACGGTAAGCTTTACAGCGATGACCGCAAGGCTCTGCTCAGGCACAGAGAATGGCGCGGCTTCAAGGATACGATGTATGACTACTATCGCTGGCTTGTAACCTGGAAGGATATGATAGTCATGGTGCTCAAGGCACCGATATCAACGGTAAAGGGATTGTGGAAATACCGTTGGATGGCATCCTATCTCTCTACACCTTCATTTATCGACAGACACACCGCAGGACTCAGGGGCACACACCTGCGCATCGTTCACCTGCATTTCAATATGATTGTTAAGCACGCAACAGGACTTATTCACACTTCCTTTGTTGCTGACGAAAAAATCAATCCGAACAACAAGCTTTCAAAAAAGATTGTTCTGACGGACGAAATTATTCCGAACGAAATCTTCTCAGGTTTCCCGAATCTTAAGGTTGTTCCGTTACAGACAATTCCGATTTTCCTTACATCAATGGTTGATCAGCAGATAACTCCGCCTTACCTCGAAGTTACGGAAAGCTTCGGCGTACCTGCGGACGTTTGTCCTCTTCCCTCTGCTGAAGCAGGTGTTGCAATCGATGACGATTATCCGAAAATGGGTTGCTGTATGGTTGCAACAAATATGCCGTGTGACGGCTCGGTTATGAACTCAACCTTCCTTGACCGCAGACTCAATCTTCCCGTTCATCTTTTCAATATACCTCTTCGTTATAACGATGAAGATGTTCAGGAATATGCTGTTGAAGAGGTAAAAGAGCTTATTAAATTTATCGAAGAGCAGACAGGCGAGAAGTTTGACTGGGACGTATTCTTCAAGGCTCTTAAAACCTCCAACGAACAGCTTGAATATGAGCTTGAAAAATGGGATATAAACAAAACAGATTATCCGCAGATGACAGGTGCAGCATTCTGGCTTTACAGAATCTACTATTTCAATCTTTCGGGCGGTGTTGATAAGCGTTTCCTTAAGGTTGACAAGAAGGTCAACAAGCTTATGCTCAAGGGTTATGAGAAAAAAGAACCCGTTTCCAAAGAGATGCGTCACCGCGCAGTTGTATGGAGCTGTCCTGCAAACTACTACACGAGCTTTGCAAACTGGCTTGAAAACTGCTGGGGTATGAATGTTGTTATGGATATGGAAACAATGATTTCCTATATCAAATACAACACCGAGGATAAGGAGCAGGCACTCAAGGATGTTGCCAAAACATATCAGCGTTCAATTATGCGTAAGCACACAAAGGGCGGTTACAGAAATGTTGTTGACGAGCTCTGGCGCATAGTTGAAGAGTACGGTGCGGACACGGTTATTATGTATGACCAGATTTCGTGTAAGGGTATGGACGGACTTGCAGGTATCTTTGACGATCAGGCAAGAGAACGCAATATCAATTTCATCTGGGTCAAGCAGGACCTTATGGATCCGAGAACAATTTCGAGACGAGAAATGCGCGACCAGGTCAACAAATATATGCAGACTGTTCTTCAGGAAGAACCGCTTGATCCCACACTTGTTGATTTTGAAGACGATTTAGCTTGGTAAAGGAGAAGAAATTTATGAAATATTTTGGCGGATGTGACGTCGGCTCAACATATACAAAATGCATTATTCTTGATGAAAACGGCAAAATTGTTGCCAAGGTCACAAACAGAAGTAAAATCAACCCCGTTGCAAGTGCTGAAATCGCACTCGCTGACGCTGTTGCACAGGTAGACGGTCTTAATTCTGCAGAAGAGCTCACTTATCTTATCGGTACAGGCTACGGCAGAAACAAGGTGCCCTTTGCAGACGAAAATATTTCGGAAATCAGCTGTCACGCTATGGGTGTTCACGTTACAAATCCCGAGGTTAAGGCTATTATCGATATCGGCGGACAGGACGTTAAGGGTATCTCAATTGATACAGACGGTACTGTTAAAAACTTCGCAATGAACGATAAATGTGCCGCAGGTACAGGCCGTTTCTATGAAGCGATGGCAAATGCTTTTGAAATGACTCTTCCTGAGTTTTCAAAGCTTTCTCTTCAGGCAAAAAACACTATTCCCATCACAGCTCAGTGTACTGTTTTTGCCGAGAGTGAGGTTATCTCGCTTGTCGGCGAAGGAAAGCCTATGGATGAAATTGCCGCAGGTATTCAGCTTGCTGTTGCAAAGAGATGCTTTGTTATGGCAAAGAAAGCAGGTGCAACAGACAGTATCACTCTCACTGGCGGTTGCGCGAAGAATGACGGCCTTAAAAAAGCTATCGAAAAGGTGCTTAAAATTAAGGTTGTCGAGCTTTCAACTGACCCGCAGCTTATGGGTGCACTCGGTGCAGCTGAATATGCACGTCAGAAGGGAATGGATAAATAAGATGGAAATTATTTTTATAATTCTCGGTGTTATCCTTGCACTTTTTGTTCTTACGTTTATAATCTATTTCTTCAATCTTGATATGAAGCTTATCCGCAAGGTTTACGACCTGCTCGGTAAGCATTACGACACAATGAAAAGGGATAAGAAGCTCTGATGAAATTTTTTGATTCGTTGATTGCTGAAACAGAAAACTTGATATTGCCCTTCAGAATGAAAGAATTGTCCTTGTGTGAGCCTTGGTGCGATGCCGGTCAGACGCAAGTAATCTTACGGCGCGACACAGCATACGAGCTCGAGGGTGTCGGCTTCAATCTTGTCACTTCATCTGACATTTCTGACTCGGTAGTAGTTGTTGGTGATGACCTTGAAGCAATAAAGGACAGTCGGAGCTTTGCACGGATTTGTCTTGTGCAGATTGAGGACAGCGGTGATGAGCAGAAGTCATATAATCTGATTAAAAAGATTGACTATGTGAAATACCATACATTTCCGGACGGTTATATGATGCGAAGCACCTCACGCTCACATAAAGAGGCTGTACGTGTTTCAAAGCAGGCACTTAAAAGCGGTATTTCTTTTCAAAAAATAGGATCTTTGCTGATTAAAAACTACAAAGAAATTCCGTCGGTCAAAGGTGTCAGGGTGATATTTATTACTGCAGACGGTGCAGATTACAACGGTACCGAAAGAATTGCAGAGAGAAATCACGCCATAACACAGACACTGAACCATATTATGAACAGCGTAAATTTTGATTGTGATACCTGCAATCTCAAAGCAATTTGCGATGAGGTGGAGGGTATGAAAGAGCTTCACTTCAGTAAAACCGACAAGGAGTCATTCTGATATAAAAAGTTTTTATTCCAAGGGAGTCCATTACCGATACCGACGGGAAGCACGAATCAAGGAAGATATAATAAATGCCAAACCCCGCACAGACAAAAATCTGTGCGGGGTTGATTGTTTATTAGTTTGTCAGGTAGTGCGGATAATAGGGGATGTTTATTCAACCGTGTGCGAGAAGCTGCCGTAATCTTCCCGGGTGTTCTGAGAACAGACATAGATTTCGATTCGGTTCTCTCCGCTTTCGTTCATCCATACCTTGCCTGTGAATTTGAGCTTACCGTCTTCAAGCTTTTTTAAAAGTCGGGACAGGGCAAAAAGACCGCTTTTGACCACTTGATACTGTACTTTCAGTATCACCGACACCTTTGCCGAGCCGAAAAACAACACCATCAGCTTGAAAATATGTATTTCACGATTCCAAATGGATTTTACCACACAAAAAGCCAAATATCAATACTTTAAAGCGGTAAAGTTTTTGTTTTCATATAAATTGCTCATAATTTACATTATGAGCAATTCCCTGATGGAACGGTGAAATGTATTGAAGATGAGATACCATTTGACATTCCTAATGGGTGGTCGTGGTGCAGATTTTCTTCGGCATTCATCATAAATCCACGAAACCAGCTTTCAGATGATATGTCTGTATCTTTTGTTCCAATGCCACTGATTCAAGAAGGTTACGTAAATAAGCATACCGATGAGGAAAAAATATGGGGTTCTGTTAAGAGTGGTTTTACTCATTTTGCTAACAACGATGTTGGTGTTGCAAAAATCACACCTTGTTTTGAGAATAAAAAATCTGTTGTGTTTAAGGGACTCAAAAATGGTTACGGTGCAGGAACAACTGAATTGCATATAATAAGAACAATTGACAACCTTATCTACCCTGAATATGTTTTATGGAATGTCAAAACTGATAATTTTATTTCTAATGGTATTAAAGCATTTTCAGGTGCGGTTGGACAAAAAAGAATTGGTAAAGATTTCATTGAAAAATCATTAATTCCTATTGCACCTACCAATGAACAAAAAAGAATACTGGAATGCATATCAATTGCTTTTGAATATATTGATTCTATCGAAGCTTCAAAAGAAGCGTTTAAAGTGGATATACAGAGTGTTAAGAGTAAAATCCTCGACCTTGCCATCAGGGGTAAGCTTGTGCCTCAGAATCCTGATGACGAGCCTGCTTCAATCCTTCTTGAACGCATAAGAGCCGAAAAAGAAGACCTCATTAAACAAGGCAAAATCAAGCGTGATAAGAAAGAATCTTTCATCTTTAAAGGTGAGGATAACTCTTATTATCGAACTAACGGAAAAACAACTGAATTTTGTGATGATATTCCATTTGATTTGCCAGAGGGTTGGGCTTGGGTAAGTTTAGGGCAGTATTGCGAAAAAGTAACAGACCAAGTTGCAAGTGGTAGCTTCGCCGCATTAAGAGAAAATGTAGTATCACTCAAGAAACCTTCATATGCATTAATGGTAAAAACAGCAGACTTTTCAAATGGTTTTACTAAAAATCTTACCTATACCGATAAACACGGATATGAATTTCTTGAGAATTCAAATTTGTTTGGCGGGGAGTTAATATTAAGTAACATAGGTTCTATAGGGAAGGTTTTTATAGTTCCGGATTTGAATTGCAAAATGACATTGGCACCAAATTCTGTGATGATACGACTAACCAATAATGAATATAGGGATTATCTATATTACTTTTTGCAATCACCAACAGGATACGAGGAGTTGAAAGCAATTTCTACAGGTGTTGCAATGTTAAAATTTAACAAAACGGATTTGAAAACTATTCACCTTCCTTTACCACCACTTGCAGAGCAAAAACGAATTGTTGAAGCTATTGAAACAGCGTTTGCACAGCTCGATGAAATATTAAATTCAATATCATAAAAACAGCCGTCCTCCAATCAAACGAGGGCGGCTTCAACTTTACCAAGTTACAATTTTATCAACTAAAGCTTGTTGTTCACTTGCGGTGCGACGAAGATATATTCGTGTAGTTTCTATACTTTCATGTCCCATAAGGTCGGCAAGAAGAGCTATATCGTTGAATTTTTCAAGAAAATTCTTTGCATAACGGTGACGAAAAGAATGTGGGTATACTACTTTTTTATCAAGCCCATATTTATCAGCATAGTTCTTCAACTGTTGTGATATTCCACGGGTGGTAATTCTTTCACCATACCGGTTAAGGAACAAATAACCTGAATTACGATTTGTTTCGTTAAGCCAATCAAGCGTTTCTGTTCTTAATCTTTTTGGTATGTATAGTCTTCTCAGTTTTCCGCCTTTTGTGTATAGGTCAAAATACCCAATCTGAACATGTTCAATTTTTATTTGTATAAGTTCACTGACTCGGGCTCCGGTAGCTGCTAAATACCACACTACGAAATACCATTCCATATTTCCGTCTTTTTTTAACTGTGTTTTCAAAAACTTGTAATCTGCATTACTGATAACATTTTCAAGAAAGTTTTTCTGCTGAACCTTCACAGCTTTAAGCTGCAGTTTTTCTTTACCGAGATATTCAAGATATTTGTTAATCCCCTGAATGCGCAGATTTACAGTTTTGGGCTTAAAAAACTCCATAAGATAGCCTTTATAAGCCAAAAGGTTATCTTTACTTATCTTATCATAGTGTTCGTGGAAATAGTTTACCGTCCACAGATAAGAAGTAATGGTGTTTTCCGAAAGGTTTCCCTTTCTCAAATGTTCTTCAAATGTTTGTTGCATCTTCATAAAAAGACACCTCCGTATAATAAATTCACGGAATAATCCGCACAAATATTATAACGGAGATGTGTTGACTCCTCTTATTATGAGAAGATAGGAGAAAGAGTGATATGCATTGACCGTGAATTGCCTTTTGAGATACCAAATAATTGGACTTGGTGTAGATTACAAAGTATCTGCGAGCCTATAACAGATGGCACGCATCAAACCCCAATTTACTCTAATAACGGCTATGTTTTTTTGTCTGCTAAAAATGTAACGACTGGTTCAATAGATTGGGAGAATGTAATGTATATACCCGAATCATTACACCAAGAACTGTATTCACGAATTGCACCGAGAAAAGGAGATATACTGTTGGCAAAAAATGGTACTATAGGCGTCGCGGCTATTGTAGATAGAGACTGCGAATTCGATATTTATGTTACATTGGCGCTTATTCGTACTGTCAAACATATTGTCTCTCCTCATTATTTACTAAAAGCAATAGGTAGCACGACAATTCAAAAATTTTTCAAAGGCTCACTGATAGGTATAGGCGTTCCTAACTTGCATTTGATACACATTCGTCAAGCATTAATACCTATTCCACCTCTTGAAGAACAAGAACGATTGTCAAATGTGATGAAAGAAATATTTGATATTTTAAGTAATATAGAACATAGTCTCAGCTGAGGCTATGTTCTATATCGTCAAGTTTCACATTAATCGAATTTATAGTATCAACTATTTGTTTTTGTTCTAAAACTGGAGGTAAAGGTATTAGTATATTTGATAAAATATCCGGTCTTAATTCCTTTTGGTTTGTCGAGCCTTCTCCTGCGGTTTCAAGATATGGTTGTTTTAATTTTAGTAAAGCATAAATATATTTTGCTACGATTAATTCAGAAACACGAATGGTTGTAATATGAGAATCCGGAACAAGCGGTAATCCATATATATCGTCCCTTTTTTCAAATATTCCTACTCGCCCTAAAGTGCCTGTACCAGTTGAGTTAATTACTATATCATTATATTTCATAAAAAATTCAGGTGGATATTTTTTCAAAACATTTTCATCAAGGTGTTGAGCAAGGGAAATATTGATACTTCCTTTTTTTGTGTTGCATTTTTGAGCAAAAACAAGTGTATTACTTTTCTCTGAATATTTTGGGGCTTTACCTCGTTTTATCTCTTTTGTGCAAAGTGTGTTAAGGCGACACCAACACCAATTTTCGGGGATAGAAAAAGGTATTTCTTCCGTAATATCAATGATTTCCCCGTCAATCTTCTCATAATAAGAGTTATCCTCACCTTTGAAGATGACAGATTCCTTCTTGTCACGCTTGATTTTACCTGCTTTTATCAATTCTTCTTTTTCAGCTCTTATGCGTTTAAGAAGAACTGATGCAGGTTCATCATCTGGGTTTTGCGGGACAAGTTTGCCTTTGATGGCAAGGTCGAGAATTTTGGATTTCAAAATTGTGATAATATTATTGAGTTCACCATATTCACAATCAAGGATATTTGTTAATTGCTTGATTTGTTCTATGCTTACACAGATATTTTCTTGTGTTTTAAACCCACACACAGGAATAAGTGT
Source organism: Clostridia bacterium (assembly GCA_017380575.1). Taxonomy (GTDB): domain Bacteria; phylum Bacillota; class Clostridia; order Oscillospirales; family Acutalibacteraceae; genus CAG-488. The sequence goes on from JAFODS010000046.1 coordinate 12,261, forward strand.
TGTCAAGATTCTCTCTAAACCAAGTTTGGGCATTGCCACCTGATAAGTTTTATACTTGAATTGATTTTGCACTAAATTAGATTGCATCATTAAGCATAAAAAAGTCTTGTTTATCTTTATTTCTGTTACACGAACTGCGTTTTCTGTAAGATTCATACCTTCTAGCTCATCTGGAATTTCTCCTACAGCTCCTATTGTACCTGCAATTGTAATATATAAATCATTCTTTTCAACAATGTAGTTTTTAATTTTAGAGAAAACTTCATCGTCAATATATTTTAAGTCTGATGTATTTACAGTTTGATTTTTCATATCGGTTACACGAATATAAGCATGACCGGTTTTTTCGTTTGAAAAAGACATTCCTTTAGGTATTCGTTTACCGCCACGAACAGATGCTATATTACCGATTCTTGTCCAAGCCCATCCATCCGGCAATTCAAACGGTATCTCATCTTCAATACATTTCACCGTTCCATCAGGGAATTGCTCATAATGTAAATTATCATCACCTTTGAAGATGATTGTGTCGTTTTTAATATCTTTTGCTTTCAGCTTGCCATCCTTAACCATTTGCTCTTTTTCGGCACGGATACGCTCTAAAAGAACAGATGCAGGCTCGTCATTCGGGTCCTGAGGAACAAGTTTACCACGAATAGCAAGGTCAAGCACTTTTTCTCTTAATGCTTTTGTATCTATCATAAATCAATGCCTCCAAGAATTTCCTGAAGCTTTGCTACCGCATCACTGATTGCTGTAGCCTTATCCTGCATTTCTGATAAGAGTTCAGTAACAGTACGGTCATCTTTTTCAGTGAGGTCAAGCCACTTGAAATCAAGCTTCAACTGGTCACGGGAGTAAACTTCATCTTCAGTGAACTTTCTCCATCTGCCATTAGGATTTTCTTCAGAATAAGTTGCTTTTCTGTCATCCATATGGCCTGAACAATAGCAGCTAACAAAATCGTCAAGGTCTGCACGTGTCATAGGCTTTGTTGCCATAGTATGCTTGATGCCTGTTCTATAATCATATACCCAGATATCCTTTGTTTTTTCTCCTTTTTCAAAGAAAAGAACATTGGTTTTAACACCGTTTGCATAGAAAATACCTGTAGGAAGTCTGAGAATAGTATGAAGATTAAAATCTTCCAATAATTTTTCGCGCACTTTTGCAGTTGCATTTCCGTCGGTAAGAACATTATCAGGAAGAACAACAGCAACTCTACCACCTGTTTTAACGATTGACATAATATGCTGAAGGAAATTAACCTGATTATCTGATGTTTTTATAAATTCAGGTCTTGCACTGTCAACAGCAACACTTCCCTGAGGTCTTGTACCAAAAGGAGGATTAGCAAGAATAACATCAAACATTCTGTCAGAAGTATCAAGCAATGAGTCCTGGCATATAATAGGACTCTTGTCTGTACCAATGTCATGTAAGTATAAATTCATTGATGCAAGTGTAACAACGAGAGCTGTGTTATCAGCACCGAACAAAGCATTATTTTTAAGGAAATTCTGCTTTGAAATCTCTCTACTTTGAGGTTTCATATGCTCAAAAGCAGCAAGCAAGAATCCACCTGTACCACAAGCTGGGTCAGCAACGGTTTCTGTGATTTTAGGGTCGGTAACTTCAACCATTGCTTTGATAAGAGCACGAGGTGTAAAGTACTGTCCGGCACCACTCTTCTTATCCTGACCATTCTTTTCAAGGATAGCTTCATAAATAGCACCCTTGAAATCGCCTTCCATCATATACCAGTTTTCATTGCCTACCATCTGCAAAACCTTTGCGAGATGAACGGGACTGTTGATTTTATTGGAAGCTTTAGTAAAAATTGTACCAATAAGCCCCTCAACTTTTGAAAGGTCTTTGAGAATTTCCTCATACTTATCAATCAGGTCGTCACCGCTGAGTTCGATAATATCATTCCATTTACAACCTTCAGGCAAAGAACTACCAAGACCTAATTCTTCTTTTTCTGCATCCATTTTAAGAAAAAGAATATATGTAAGCTGTGTAATATAGTCTGTAAATCCAACACCGGCTGCAGCAAGAACATTAGCAATGTCCCATACCTTTTTAACCAATGTTGCTTCACTTTTTTGTATATCTGCCATAATATTAAGCCGCCTTTAATATGAATTTTGAAAGTTTAATAATTTCTTGTGTAAGAGCAGGAATACCGAAACTCTTAACAGCTCTGCGCCACAAATCAGTGTCATAGGAATTAAGCTCGGTTGTACTGATTGAACCTTCTTCGATAATATAATCAGCAATCTGCTTCATTATTTCCTTTTGGTCCTCAGTCAGTTCGCGCTGAGCCTGTCCGCAGTAAAGGTTAAATCTTTGAGAATAACCCTTAATAAGACTTACGAGTTTATCACTCTTTTTATATGCATAACGGACAAGCTGAATAAGATGTGTAAGTGCTTTGATACTCTGTTTTGTATCCAAATCATCAACACTTCCATCATTATCAAGAATCTTATAATTCTTCCAGATGTAATAAGGAGTAAACTGCCCGTTTTCTGCTATAAGTTTGTCCTGAAGTTCAGTAAGCATAGAATAAGTGATAACTGTATCTTCAGAGTTATAAATAATACGGAGAGCTTCAATTTTATCAGCATTATCCTTAAGATAGTTTTCAAAGTTTTCAATAAAGCCCTTTGCGGTTTCTTTTGAAAAACCTTTATAAAGTACTTCATCTTCCTTTTTAGGTGTTACCGCATAATAACCACGAAGAAGCTCAAGCAGTTTCTTTCGTGCCTGAATATTGCCCATCAAACAGAATATAAGACCTTTACGAGCTGAATTATCATCTGAAATATCAATGTATGGTGGCAATGTATTTTGTGAGAGTGCCAGATTGATATTGTTTGCCAAAGTTCTTGGTGCAAATCCGAAATCTGAAATAAACATATTAAGATGTCTTTCAAATAATGGATGACCTTCATAACGCTTTTGAATGGTTGCACAGTAATCACGCAACAATGCAAGATTGTCATCCGAAACTTCACCGTGTGACAATCTTTCAAGAAGCTGGTCTAACCGAAGCGGCTTCGGATTTGGTCCATCCCCGCCATTGCCGGGACGAGGAATTGTTTTATCGGATTCTGTAACACCAACAGCATCCACAATATAGAAGCAATTTTTATTATCGGCATTAGGTGTAACTTCTCTGAGTTTATCCTCGTTCAGTGTTCGGCATCCTCGGCCTTTCATCTGTGTATACAAAACTTCAGATTTAACATCATTCATAAACAGAACAACTTCCAAAGGCTTAACATCAGTACCGGTTGCAACAAGAGTTACAGTAACTGCTATTCTGAACTCCTTTTCTGTTCTCAAATCACGGATAAGTGCATTTGAGTCGCCTGCAGAATATGTAATTTTCTGAACAAAGTTATCAGGAACTTTACCATCAGCAAATTTTTCTGCAAATACTTTCTTTGCTACTTCAACAATTTTGGTAGCGTGATTATCATCTTTGGCAAAAATAAGAGTTTTAGGAATATAGTGCCAATTTTCTTCTCTTTCAGGATAAAGGTCGGTATAAATTGAATCCATATACGATTTCAGCACGGATTCAATTTGATTCGGGTTTATAACGGAACGGTCCAACTGATTAGGAGCATAATCAATACGATTTTGTGCGGTGTATGAATCAACCACTTCGCCTGCACGGTTAACATCCGTTACTGTTTCGCCCTGCTTAATAGTTCCACCGTGAACAGTTGCTTCAGTAATTATTCTGTATACACGGGCAGGAACATTAACACCATCAACAACAGAATCATCATAGGTATATTCCTCAACGATATTCTTATTAAAATAAGCGTATGCTTCAGGAATAGGCGTAGCTGTTAAACCAAGGATTTTGGCATCTTTGAAATAATCAAGAACAGCTTTCCATTTGCCGTAAATTGAACGATGACATTCATCGACAATAATAAACTGAAAGTAATCAGGTGGTAGTTTAAGGTCTGAACCAAGTTCAACGGCAGGTTCATTCTTTATAGTATCACTTAAACCACGCTTTTCATCTTCTTTATCCTCGTCATCGTCAGTAATGTTCTGACCTGTAAGAACGGCAAACAGTTTCTGAATTGTTGATATAACAATATCACCCTGAACATCTTCAGGCTTCTTCAATCTGTTTATCTGATAAAGCTCGTTCATCGGCTTTTGTTTTTCTGTACGGTCAAAAAGACTGAATTCAGTTTCAGTCTGACGAGCAAGGTTATTTCTGTCAACAAGAAACAGAACGCGTTTCGTTGGCGTGTAATTCAAAAGGCGATATGAAGCAAGACAAGCAAGATATGTCTTACCTGAACCTGTTGCAAGAATAGCAAGAGCTTTCTTCTTTCCTGCTTTCAGAGAAGCTTCGAGTTTTACCTCTGCATCATACTGACAGTCACGAAGACCTTTCTTTTCTATTCTCGGTAATGCACCATATTCAGATTTTTTACCAAGCATCTGAAGCATTTTCTTTGGAGAGTGCATTTCTGCAAGCTCAACATACTCACTATCTGCATCAAGCATATTCTTAAAATATATTTTATTTCCGTTTGCAAGGTAGACAAAAGGAATCTGATTAGGGCACCACAATCCAACCCAACTCTGTGGGTTTTGTGAATACCATTCAGCTTGCTGTGCAACAACATCCCCAAGTGAGTTATCTTCAGCTTTTGCCTCAACAACAGCAATTGCTTTGTCATCAACAAAAAGAAGGTAGTCACTTTCCTTATTGCCTTGCATTAAAGCCTCTTTAACTGCAGAAGCATTGAAGGGGATATACTCATCACGAGCAACAATATCCCATCCTGCTGCTATTAATTGCTTATCTATTTTTACTCTTGCTTTTTCTTCAGGTAACATAATGTTAACCTCCTGTAAGCATTTTATTGTTTATTGCTTCCACATAATAAAAAATATCGGAAGTTGATAGGTGAAAATTATAATCATGTACTGATTTTATTTATAAATATTAATACTTTGCACATATAGATTCATATACAAACAAAGAAATCACCTATGACATACCTTTTTTATAAAATTTAAACACTATAGCATGACAGTCTTTTAAATATCTTTTCGTCCTGAAAGACTTACTAAAAATCAAGCATATCAAATCGAATATTTAGTACACATAAACTTGATAAAAAGATTCACTATTAATCAATAAATCTTCTGACAGCCATCCGTATCTGAAGGTCGTTTACCTTTAAGCAAATAGCAATAAGACCTATCTTCAGGTATAGCAATATATTTCGAATTGCAATTGAATAACAAAACTTCTTCCTTTATCAGCCTGTATTGCCAATTTTCCATATTGTTAGGTTTAACAAAATTGGAAATAATATCGTCATAACTTTGGTTAATCAGAAGCATCACTAGTTTCTTAAAATATGGATTGAATTCGGATAAACCAATAAAATACTCGAGTTCTCTATATAATGGAAACAATTTTCTTTTTTCAGCTTCGCCTGCATACCAATAAGACCACCAATAGTTATAATAACAATAGCTTCCATTTACTTCAATTGTAAGCAAAGCTCGTCTAAGTTTATCAAATTCTAAATTTGTACTTTCCAACTCTTTATTAAAGTAATTCTCAAACACAGTTTGAACTTTTGCGAGAAGGTCAAAATCAATTTCGTCTATTCTATTTTTATAGTTGGCACATTCTAAAGCAAAAGTAATTCGACCTCTTAAAAGTTCATTATCTTCGGTTTTATGTAAGAGCTCTTTATTGTCTGGTGCATTTGTCAAAATCTTTGATTTGATTATTTCTTCTTTGACTTGCTCACGAGAAAAAGAAGATGACACAGTATTTGCACTTAAGTAGGTATAAATATCACCACTGCCAGCCGCTAACTCATTTACTAAGTTAATTGCACCGTAAAATGTTTCCGGACTTCTGACAATATCACTTCTTTTACCGTCTGCAGTGAGGTCTGCACGAGAAACAATATTGCGAACCACACGCATCCATTCTGCATATTTAGTTTGATCAATCGTGCTATTTCTCCGCAAATATTCAGTGTGAGCGAAGAATAAAACTTTATGTGTATATGAGGTGTTTGCTCCAAGAAGAATTTGATAAAGAAGATTCTTTTCCGGCTCATGTCTCCACATATCAATGGTTAAGAGAGGAGATGAATCCGAATCAAATAAATCGCAATACAATTCATAGGAATCATATATATAGTTAAAAATATCCTCATCAATAAATTTTATTAGATCTCGATACGAATTGTTTTCGTTTAACTTTCGGATGAGTTCAATACGTTCTGCACCTTTTAATATTTGTCCTGTGGATAATTTTGCCATAACAATGGTTGTAATGAAATTCATATGTGCATTATCTACAGAATAGTTTTTCTTAAAGTTTTGCCATAAAAAGTGAGTCCAACGGCCATCAATCTTATATGAAAACTTATCGATTTCGTTTCTCGATGATTCCCAGCCATTTTTAGTTGATTTATCTTGTATTTCGGCTTTCAGATTTTCAAATGGAGTCAACAATCGACCTCGTGCATTCATTTTGATATATAGATCGTCCGAGAGACCGAAATTTTCAAGTATAAGCAAGTGAAAAACGATGTTTTTCCTATTAACTAATGACTCCCATATATCATCTACATCTTTAAAAACATAATGAATTGTGTCAATTGTTCTTAACATGGCTCGTATGGTAGAATCGTGTTTCCAAGAAATGAAAAACCACTTTGAATCCAGAATTTGCTCACTAATTGTTTCTGCTGAAGAATCAATATCAACTGTATTATCTAACAAAGCTTCGCAAAAACGACGTGAAGATAGTCTTGTTTCATAGGAAAACTTTTTGAGATTTGTACGAGCGAAATTATCCGCATTATTTTCTTTTACAAATGCATACCAATGCAATAAAAATAATGTTGTTAAGCGTTGTTGTCCATCAAGCGGAAGAAAAACTTCATCTTCAACATTTCCATAAATAAAATCTAAGTTAATAGTTTTATCGTTGACAATGCTATCTTTCAATGCTTTTAAAAAGTTTTCGCATATAGTGACATTTCTTTTTCGCCCCTGAGCATAATCTCGCTGAATAATAGGAACTTTCACATTATAGGATTGCACTAATTCATAAAAAGAATAGATATCTTTGCTCATTACTTAGTCACCTCCAAATAGTTGGTTAATACACGCATTAAGTCTTGCTCATATTTTTCACGATCATCTTGTGTCCAAAAAGAAATTTTAGGAGGATAATCGCTAAAGTATTTGAGAAACACATTCTTTGTGCATATAGGAACAAAACCACCTGTTTTATCCAACTCGATTATACATTTTCGTTTTAACGGGAATACAGCATTTTTATAGCCTTTGTTAGTTTTTTCATCTAAAAGTGCCAAATTTGATATGCCATCCACATCTTCTGTCTCACTCATATATTTATTGAAATGAACAGTTACAGCATCAAATAAAGCTGTAAATTCATCTTCATTGGTGTATGTTTCCTGATAGAGCATATCGTCAATTTGAGTAAACAACCCAGTAGCTTCTTCTTGATCCTTATCTATATAGCATTTCACATCCAACAACCAGTCTTTTCTGTTAGTCGCTGGAATAGAAGTAGAATCTTTTCGTGATGCTATATGTTCTATATTCCATTTATTGAGTTTGAAATCATCAAATGGGAAGTAGGAAGAATCGTGTTCGTTTTGTAACATAGTCAAAATGTTATATAGTAAAAGAACACTTCTTGTGTTTTTGTTTTCATAATCCAAATCGAATAAATTTTGATTTCTGAAATATTGTTTAATCATTCCATCAATGTGAGAGATGAAATCACTTTTCCTTAACGTTGAAGAACTATCATAAAGATCTTTGACTTTTGCAATTTTAACAGTAAGAATAAAACCAATCTTATGGTATAATTCTCTTTCGCTAAACCACTCATTGAATCGCTGATAATATGCCTGAACCATTTCCCAATATCTATTCATATCATCTTCGGTTTTTCCTGCCAATTTTGCATAGAAAAATCTAAATGTTGCGTACGGATCAGTGTCAGCTGAATCGTTCATAAGATTAAAAATGTATTCTATACGATTATCTTCTTTCTTCTCATCACTTAAGAAGTACCAAAGCTTGTTATTTTGCAATGAAGTTTCAATATTATCCCATTCATTAGCGATTTCAATTTGGCGCAATCTCATACGGTCTGCATTGCCGGATTTGAAATTAGAACTATTTAAAAACAATGCCTTAATTAGTTCTGCGTTAGTAAGGCTAATTTTACCGATATTTAGTCTGGTAAACACCGTAATGGGATTGTCTTCTGTTGTTTCATACCAAATAACTTTAGTATGGAATTTTAGTTTTGATCTATAATCGTTTTTGTCAAATGAAGCATCGTTTTCACGCAGGTTAAACCACTCATCGATGGTTTCATAGGCTTTATGCATATAATAGAAATCAATACAAGTATCATTCTCTTCATCGGGATTCTGTAAAAACTCTTTTGAATCAGTTCTTGTCTGATAATCAATGGAGAACAATTTATCACGTCTTTTTTCAATGAAATCTTGATTAAGATAATGCAGTATTAGATAAATAGTAGTAAGTCGTTGTTGACCATCTATAACTTCATATTCGTTTTCAGACCGAGATTTTACTACCACAGGTTGAAGACAATACCAAGTTTTTTCTTCGGTATCGCTAATTTCTCTAGGAAAAAATTCGTTAATATCATTTAACAGATCGGTTACTTCTTGTTCTGTCCAGCGATATCCTCGTTGATACGCAGGAATATAAAACGAATATTGTGATAACTCACCCAGTGTTTTTAATTCAATGCTGTTCATAATATCAATCCTTTTCTAATTTTATAAATTCTCCGCTTTAAACGTCGTGTAACCTTCGTAATAGTAGCTATGGTCAATACCTTTCATATAAACCTCACGGTCATCAATCTTGTCAGTCAAGGCGTTTTTGAGAACGTATTTAATCTCAAGGTCTTTAATGGGGCTGCGCTCCATAGCTGAAAGATATTCTTCTTTATCGACCTGACTCCAATCTACAACTTTGCCGATTTCCTTTTTAAGGATGCAGTCAAGCCAAATGCGTGTACTTCTGCCGTTACCTTCACGGAAAGGATGAGCAACATTCATCTCTACATATTTTTCAATGATTTCATCGAACGTTGCCTGCGGCATAGCTTCGATATTCTGTAATGCCACCTCAAGGTACATTATAGGAGCAAAACGGAAGTTGCCCTTTGAAATATTAACCTTACGAATTTCACCGGCAAAGGGATAAATCTCATCAAAGAGATATTTGTGTATTGCCTGAAGAGATGCAGTCTTACCTGCATCAAGCTTATCAAGCATACCGCTTTCAAAAAGCTCGACAGCTTTTTTCTTGCTGATTCTTTCTTCAGCTTCTGCAAGCTCGGGAGCAGAAGTAATTCCTAATTTATTTTCAAGTACCATATTGCCTCCAAATTTTCATTAATTAACATTTAAAACTAAAACTGCAACAGCAACAAGAAGTATAATGCCGATTATAAAAGCAAAACAACCTGTAGTTTTGCGAGATGATTTCTCATGTTTAGATTCAACATAGATGAATTCTTCGCTTATATCGTTTTGCTTAGTTCTTTGAACTTCAGAACATCTTTTGGTTTTTCTGTATTGAGCAAGAGGGTCGTTTGCAGACATAATGCGTAAGTGAAAGTTATTAATCCATTGTGTATCTTCAGGTATACACATATTTTCTTCTGAACAATTCGGCTCATGTACAATTTGATTTCTGACCCAACGATAATGCTTTAGTTGTTTTAAATCTTCGTTCCAACCAGATACACAGTATGAGCCATCATATTTTTTAACCATTTCATCCATGTAAGCTGATATACCATGATTTTCGCCGTAAACCTCACTACACAATTTCTCAAGCCTTTTATACGAATCAATAAACTCCATTATGAACCCTCACTGATTTTCTTCAGGAATAAATTCCATAATATCATCCACACCGCAGTTCAAAGCGGCACAGATTTTACCAAGAGTTTCAACAGTAACGTTTTCACCCTTGCTCATTTTTGTGATTGTGTAATTGCTGATGTCAGCGACCTTTGCAAGGTCTTTTTTCTTCATATCATGGTCAATCAAGAGCTTCCAGAGCTTTTTATAACTAACAGCCATAAGTACACCTCAAGTATTATTTAATAAAACCTAATATAGCTAATATAAGAGCAACAACAGCTATAACTGTTCCTGACATAGCTATATTTTTGATTTTGTTAAGTTCTATATCATGTCTTTTATCAATATTTTGCTGACGTTTGATTTCTGTATCGTGTTCAATATCTTTCTTTTTACCATCTGCAATTTGCTTGTCATGCTTTTTATCAATAGCATCCTGCTCTGCATCAGTCTGATGGATACGAACAATTTCTTCCTCATGCAATTTAACTGCTTTTTTATTTTCATTAATTTGCTCAGACATTCGGTCTTGTTTTGAAAAAGCACTTTCTTGTTCACGCAGAAGTTTTACAACCCCAATTAATTCTTCACGAGCCTTTTGTGATAGCTCTTCTTTTGAAGCATTTTTCAACTTGCTTTCAAGTTCAGAAATAACTAACCTGTTCATAGCAATACTTGAAGTTCCCAAAATCAACAAGTATCTTAAGCTATCGGTCAATTTTTGTTGATACTCAAACAACATTTTTTGTGTATCAACTATAACCGCTTGTGAATCAGCAAGGCTCCTGACGGCATCTTGTGTAGAAATAATCGCCTCTTTAGTTTTAGAAGATTTTATAGCACTTTGTTTTTCGGCAGCTTCTTTCGCAATAACACACTTCTGTTCAGCTTCAACAATCAAAGAATCGATTTCAGAGATTGTTTTAAGTGTTTCAGAAACAGCCTCAGGCATTTCTTCTTCGCTTATTTTTATATCTAATATAGGAGTTAAACTTTTGTCCTTCATATTTTCACCGACCAATTACAGAATTGAAAGAATATCTTCAGCAAGATTTTTGTTTTTAGTTTCAAGTAAAGTTACATCAAGATTTTCAATTTGACTAATACTTTCTTGTGCTGCTGCCACATCTTTATACACTCTCAGAGTACATTTATTTAAAGCTTCATAAAAACTATCCACAGACATATCAACATCTTTTACCGCAGACCAAATTAAGGTTTCGCCACTGTAAAGCTTTGCGCCTGAAAGATATAAAGCTTCGTTTTTCAGTTTCATCTTTTCCTTAAGTTTGCGGCTCTTTTTCATTCCCATAACAACATCGGTACCAATAGCAACAGTAAACCTTCCGATACCAACAAAGTTTAATCTTAAAACTGTTTGTCTGCCAAATTCAACCATATTGCCTTTAGAATGAATCGCACCTTCAATTAAGGTATCTGCTGTATCGATTGCAACAAAAGTTCCAACTGAAACAGTAATCATACGTTCAATTGTCCTGTTACCAAAAGGCACTGTTTTGTGCCAATCAATATCTTTCACAGAACAGTTTTGTTTCAACTCACCGACAAGCCGATTAATGAAATAAAAACCTCTCACTAAAGCTTCATTTATCAAAACCGGAACAGTTTGTTTACCAAGTTGATGTAAAATCCCTAGTTCTCCTCTAAGGTCAATTTTATGAATTTGAGGTTTTCCATCTAAACCTTTTAATATCTTTCCGTTTTCATCTCTATCAGCAAGAAGTGTACCATTAAAAAGTTTTGAAACTTTCAAACTCAATTCATTAACTTCATTCTCGTTATTAAAAATTGGTAAAGCGGAAAGAAGTTTTACGACAGATAATATCGGGCCGGGAACACCTGTGCCTTTTCCGGCAGAATTTTTTGAACCTGCCATATCACTCGCCATATGTAGTATCCAATAAAAAAGTCCAAATATAATTTTTTGTGGAATTGTTTCACCGATAAAAGTTAAATCTGTAATCGGAACCGGAGGCAAAAAAACACCATGCTCATTTGTTCCATATGCATGCTTGGTAAATTGAGTCAAAAGAGAAAAAACTAACCCGATGGGAGAGGCATGATGAGCAAAGTCTCTGAGATGATGTTGTTTTGCACCACCAAGCTTATTGTATACACTGTCGCTTGGTGCACCATATTGCTCAAGGTGTCTTATTGCACCTTCTAATCCTTCACCTTCATACCCACGCAATCTTGCAACATGTTCTACAAATGAATTGATTTTTTCACTTGACCATTCATAACCTTCCTGAAGACTGAACTCACCGACAAAAAAGATATCAATTAATCCTGCAACCAAACCACTGACAGCAGCGAAAATATAATCAGTTTTTTCAGCCTGATTTGTGTACTTATCAAGTTCAATATCTAATACATTTAACTGCTCGTCAATTTCTGATAATCTTTGCTCAATTTCATAATTGAAATCAGATGATATTTCAAAGCGTAAATTTTCAGCCATAAGTACACCTCTTAAATATAATAATCTACTTACTATTATAACAATCGAAAACCAATATTGCAAGAAAAAATAAAGCGAAAACTAAATTTGCATTTAAAATGACTATAATGTGCATATAGAGATTATGTTGGATAAGCGGTGCTTGTACGGAAGTTTTCAGATTATATTCACATCAAATATATCGATATATATACTTTCCCTTATACATATAAATGTCGGAAACCGTAAAATGTAACACAAAAACTTTCGTTTTCTCGAATTTTCTACATTTTACACAGTATGGGATAATACACATTGTGCAGTATTACGACATAAAACGACAAGAACCAACCGAAAAGGGGAGAGTATAAAAAATCCGACTGACACCTGATTGTTCAGATATCAGTCGGTGTGCTTTATTCAATTATGTCTTCAACATCACAGCCAAGAGCTTTTGCTAAGCTTAACACAACGTTCACTTGTGCTTTACTGATGTCATTTTGTCTTTGCTCATAAAGCTGAATCATACGAAGTGTTACACCGGATGCATCACTTAACTGCTGTTGGGTAAAGCCTCTTGCTTTTCTGATTTCGCTGAGCTTTGATTTTCGACTTTCTTTATTTCTTGCAATCACTTCGTTTGCAGCTTCAACAAACTTGCTGACATCTGCTTCGTGGAGTATATACATTGAAAAGACAGTGGAAAGAGTAAGACCGTCTTTGACGATGTCTTCAAATCTCTGATTTGTTATCCACTGATAATATGCAAGAATCCAGCCCGCCCAATATTCTCTGCCCTTAAAATCAGAATATGAAGGTTCTTTCTTTTCGTAGAAAACATTGGTGGCGGTGAGAACTGCATCAGCAAGCTCATAACCCGACATTCCGCCCACATATTTAGGATTGCCTTTTGCAAAACGTGAAGCAATACCTGAAGATATAAACCAACCGAAGAACTCGTCAGGGTCAAACCCTAAATCGCAAACGGCATAGTCCACCATATCTCCAAGATTCTGCATTGCATCATCCAAGTACAACTCGCTGTAAGCGTTCATCATCATTTTTCCACCCTTCTCTGATAATATCTAATATATATTTTTCAGTAAGTACAGAGCCTCTGCTTTTTTCTTTCTTAAATTCATCTCTTGCCGCTGAATCACGTGCGATTTTTTTCGGCAGATACATTTCGTTAGGAGCAACAGTTGCTTCCATAAATTCGAATGCATCAAAAGCCTTCTGAGAAATCGCAACTACTTGTTCGCCTAACTTGCCGAGAATCATTGCTTTTTCAAGCTGTGATATAGATATAGTATTGTTCAGGAATGCATTTGCAAACGAAAAATATGCATCATCTGCCCGGTAACCTTTTATAACATCGTATTTTTTGTAATCAACAGCAAAGTTATCGAAGATGTATTCCTTGGCCTGAGTTGCGATATCTCCACTGATACGGAACTGTCGGTTCTCGAGCAATACAAACAACCAGTTGAGAATATTGTATTCGCCGTTTGTCAACGAAAGAACAGAAAGACCGGTGAGGTCGAGACTGTATTTGTTTGCGTAACCGTCACTTTCTGATGAACATGCCCATTCTTTTGCAAGCTCTTCATTTTCGGTACAGTAAAAACCGAGACCGTAATCATTATTAGGATTGCCCATTCCCCAAATAGGCTTTTCAATAATTTTAGATGAACCGTGATAAACTATAATCTTCTCTGCCATAAGTATGCTCCTTTCTCGAGGTATCGTTACAACGATAGTTGTTATCTGCTTTTATTATATCGTTACAACGATAGTTTGTCAATGCTTTGTGTTGAAATTCACGGCAGAGAGATTATTCTCCCTGCCGCCGTACTTCGGTTAGTTATAAATTATATCGTGATTTACGATTTCGGTGGCTCTGCTGCGAATGTTATTCATCCGAGCAACCCACTCCATTTGGTTATCCGCATTGAGTTTTTCTGTCACGCCCTCACGCTCCGCCATCTGCTTTACGAGCCGAAAAAGCATATATCATAAGCTTACTTATTTACAGTTGATATTAAATTTTAACTCAATGAAATAAAAATTATTAAAATTAAATCATAGAGCTTGCATTACATCATTCGTTGTGATATAATGCAGATGTAATGGGGTGAACTTATGAATAAAACGCTTAATTATTTAAAAGAAATTTTTGGAAATAATTTGAAAACAGAATACAATAAATTTTATAACGCATTTCCTATATACATGACAGAACGATATGTTTTTCATTTTGTTTCTATTTCGGGAGATTCGAAGTCTTATGTTCTAGTAAAGCCTCTCCAAAAATTAGAAATAAATATTACAAATTTGAAAAAGCAGCAAAAACAAATTATGGGACATTCTAATTCTATTCCTGTCTTTGTTTTCGAAGATTTGCGTTTATCTCAAAGAAACTCACTTATAAGAAACCAAATTCCTTTTGTTCAACCAAATAATCAGATTTTTATTCCAAGTGTCTTGTTAAATCTTTCTCAAAAAGAAATCGTAAGTAAAGATTATGCTGAATACTTTTCTGTCGCAACGCAAGTGGTTTATATATATCTTTTATTGAATAATGTATATGAAACAAATGCTCCCAGACTTGCAAAAGAAATACCCTACTCGACTATAACTATAAGTCGAGCACTAGCAGAACTTGAAAACAGAAATTTAATTCAAACTGAAGGAAACAACACAAGGAAAATTTATAAAGTTGAAAACAAAAAAGAGTGTTTTGCCAAAGGCAAGGATTATTTATTTAATCCGGTAGACAGGGTTTACTATGCGAACTTGAACTTAGATCATCAGCAAATGTTTATTTCCAATGAAACAGCATTAGCAAGACTAGGACTCACTTTAAATGAAAGCAGAGGACTATATTATGCAACAACAGCAGCGCAAATGAAAGCTATTGACAAAACTAACCTTTTAAATAAATACGATATTGAGGATGATGCCTATATCACGTTGGAACAATTCAAATACAATCCGCAATTTTTAAGTAGAAATCAGTATATTGACATTATTTCACTTTATGCTCAAATGAAAAATATAGATGATGAAAGAATACAAATTGCACTGGATGAATTATTAAAAGAGGAAGATTTAATATGATTAGCGTTAACGGATTAAACAAATTTAGAGATTTTTTCAAAGAATATAACAATAATTATGTTCTAATTGGTGGCACAGCTTGTGCGATTATTTTTGATGAAATAGGTGAGG
This sequence comes from Clostridia bacterium, assembly GCA_017380575.1. Lineage (GTDB taxonomy): Bacteria > Bacillota > Clostridia > Oscillospirales > Acutalibacteraceae > CAG-488. The sequence goes on from JAFODS010000046.1 coordinate 27,933, forward strand.
ACTTCAGAGCCACTAAAGATTTAGATATTGTTTTAATTGTCGAAAACATTAACGTTGAGTTTGGAAAGAAATTATGGGAATTTATTAAGGAAGCTGGGTATACAATTGAAGTAGGACAAGAAAAAAGATGCTTTTATAGGTTTAAAGGTCCTAAAAATTCTGACTATCCTAAAATGATCGAGTTGTTTTCTAGAAACGAAAGTCTAATATTGCCGGAAGAATCTCATATAATACCAATTTCTATTTCCGATGAAATATCAAGTCTATCAGCAATATTGTTAAATAATGATTATTACGACTTTATGATAAGTGGAAAAAGAATAATAGATGATATATCTGTTCTTGACGAAAAACATCTTATTCCGTTTAAAGCTAAAGCATGGTGTGAACTTATAGAAAGAAAAAACAATGGTGAAGAGGGACAATCCAAGCATATTGCCAAACATTGCCGAGACATATCAAATCTCGTTTCACTGCTGCCTCCAAACACAAAAGTAAAAACATCTGGAATGGTAAAACAAGATATGGAGAAGTTTATCGAAGATATTTTGGATAGTGAATATGTTCCCAGAAGTATAGATGCGTTTAAGTTACATAAATTACTAACGGAAATATATTTATAAGATCATATAATGCAAAAAAGATTAAGCCCGTCGATTATAAGTCGACGGGTTTAGTTTTATGCATATATCAGTTCTGTGTTTACAATCTCGGTTGCACGTTGGTAGATGTTGTTCATTCGCTGAACCCATTCGAGTTGGTTTGTTTCCTTGAGTTCCTCGGTCACATTTTCGGCTTTTGCGATTTGTGTTACGAGTGTGTCGAAAAGTTCTTCTGCCTGCTTGTCAATCTCTGCGAGGTGACTCCAGAGTTTACCTGCCGAGAAGAGCTGAGTAAAAAGTACCTGTTTGTTTTTCTGCAGATACAAACCGTGAGCTCGTCCCCATTTACCGAGTCTGATTTCCTTAGCTTCGGTTGGTAAGGTGAGATTCGGGATTTTATAATCTCCGACCTGTCTGTAAGTGATGTTCATAATTTTCTCCTTTCATTTTACAAATACATCGTGTGTGAATTTTGCTCCGAGTCTGAATCCTGAAATAAAACTGTCGGCAATACTCATGCTGAGAAATTCAGTGTATAAATTTGTGTATTGCTGAAACAACTTCTTTTCTTCTTCGGACAGTTTTTCTCTGAACTCATCTTCGCTTTTAACAAGTGAGTTCAGTTTCTTTTTAAGGGAAGAGCCGAGCTCAGAACGGAGTTCCTGTGGCTCTATGTTGCCGTAATAAAATTCTTCAATAAAGCTTTTCATACCGACCTACCTTTCTTCTCTGTCTTTGTGTCTTTGCCTTGGTGTGGGTTTTGTACTGAACGATTTTGTGTAACGTGCCTGACGATTGTTCCATTCTATTTCCTTTGCTTGTGAAACAAGTGTGTTTATCTGCTCATCTCCGAAAATTTTGCGAAGCAGTTTGTGGTCCTGAACCTCTCTGTTGAGTTCATCGTTGCGGGATAACAGTGAACGATTTTCTTTTCTTAATCTTTCTGTTCGCTCTTCTGCAAGTCTTTCGTAATACTTTCGGTCTTTTACTCTGTCCTGAAGATGAATACAAAGCAGTACCGCAGCTTTCGCAATTCCGATAATTTTTTTGAAAAGCGGTTCAACAATTTTTGTTTTGTAAGCTTTTGCAGTCATAAGGGGAGAGGGATCCGGCAATTTGAATTCTTCCTCTTCATCAAAATTCCTGTGTATTACGTCAATATCAATTTCAAATTGAGTCAGACTTTCTACCTGTTCTCTGAGCAGGTCAACTTTTATATTCAGTTCCTGTGCTTCGTCTGTGAGCTTTTCGACTTCCTCGGAACGCATTTTCTTTTCGTAATCATAAACCGATAAGTGTTTTTCGTGAGTGCCTTTTTGCTCCCATTCGATACCGTAACGCTCCATAACGTTTGAAAGCTCTTCCTTTTCTGACTCAACCCAAAGGCTCCATTCGGTTTCGTGTTTTGAATTTCCGACAAAACCCTGATTCGATAAAGCTTGTTTAAGAGATACTCTTGTGTCAAGTCCGCGTTTGCTTTTTGTTGTGAATGGAACAAAGTCAATGTGCAGATGCGGGGTTGCTTCATCCATATGAAGATGAGCAGAGAAAACTTTCAGGTACGGATTGCGTTTCTGAAAATCCTGATAATACTCATCAAGTATTTTTTCGGCGAGTTCACCGTCGGAAGTTTTTGCATTCATGTTGTCACAGTTACCGACCTGAATTATGATTTCGTGAAAAGTTTTTTCCTGTCTGCCTGAACGGATTTTCTCATAGTAGTTTTCAATTTTTCTGTCAGCACGTTTTTGCTTTTGGTTATATCTTCCGAGTGCATCGTCGAATAGCTCATGATACACCTCTTTGATTTTTTCATTGCAGTATTCGGTGTTCAGGTGAGTTCTCTCGGGATCTGTATTTTTTGCATTGAACTCACGGCTGTTATGATTGACCGAACCTTTTCCGACCATAATACTTATTGTTCGTCTTATACAATCACTGTCCTTCTTCTTTATAATCTACAAACCTTTTTTGTTCTGTTACTCTTGTCAAGAGTAACGCAAAAGCACTTTTGACACACCTTGTATATCAAAAGGTGCTGTTGCGCTCTCCGAGGGTTCGGAACTGTACACCAAGCGGCTGTTGATGCACAGTTCCCCGTGTCAACCGTGACGACTGTGACAACCTTGTGAGGGGCCCCTATAGGTTGTCACGGTTGACGCGGTTGTCACGCCTGCAGTACGAATTTTATTCTTCTGCCTGCGTGAGTGCGTCTGCTTTCATAGAGAATATTGTACTCATTAAGCAGTCGCCCGGCGGTGACATTAAGCTTCATTCCTAACTGAATGGGCGTAATGTCCGTTGGTAAAAAATCTCTGAAGTCGGAAATGCTTCCCTCCCAAACAGGATTTTCTACTGTGATTTTTTCTGCAATAACTTCGAGCAAAGGGTCAGGTTTTTCTTTCCAGAGTTCAGTTTCAACTTTATCAAGTTCCCATATAAGCAGCTCTTCGTTTCTCATAAGAAAAAGTTTTTGGTCAGGTTGGTCTCTTCCTGAGACAGCAAGTGTTGCAGTTTTTGCAGTTCGTTTTTCTTTATACATAACAAATGCTCCGTCAGCTGCACCGAATAAACCATGAGTACCTGATATCATTGCGAAGATATCTTCTGCTTTTTCTTTTCTTGTGTGATGAACAAGCAGAAAACAAATTCCGTATTTGTCCGAAAAACTTTTGAGTTTGGATGCAACATCATAATCATTTGCATAAGAACATGTTTCGGATAAGTCCTCTCTGACTTTTTGCAAAGTGTCAATAATGATAAGACTTGTATCAGGATTGTTACATAAAAACTTTTCAAGTTGGTCAAATAGTCCGTTACTTAAGTTCTTTGCCGAAATAGAGAAAAGCAATTTATCCGTTCCGTCAGTTCCGAACATTCGGTAAAGTCTTCGTTGCAGTCTTGCATAATCATCTTCAAGTGCAAGATAAAGCACCTTACCTTGTCGTACTTCGTTCCCCCATAACGGTTTACCTGTGCTGATATGATAAGCAAGCTGTGCCATTAAAAAACTTTTTCCCACCTTGGGGGCACCTACGAAAAGGTAGGTGCCGGGAAGAATGAGATTATCAATGATTGCAGGTTTGCTAAGATAAGCTGAATCATAAAGTTGATTCATTGTTACCGTTTCCATATATGACGGGTCAAGACTCTTATGGATTTCTCTTTGCATCTCTTCAATTTTTTCTTTATAGCTATTGATGTTTGGTTTACTTTCGGGTATACTATTGTCAGTGTTTTGATTTGACTGTCCGTCATCTGCGCCAACAGATGAGAAGGGGACGGTCATTTCTTTTTTTATTTCATTCATTTAATTCTCCTTTCATTTCTCGGAGTGTCTCGGTGATGAGCCTGATAATCTCAAGCATCTCATCGGACACTTCGTTTTTGTTTTTTAATTCAGTGAGTACATCTGCAAGATTGTTTTTCAAAGCCTTGAACACTTTCGGGTTGCCGCCGTGAACAATAATATCCTGCTTCATACAACGGCGGTAACAGTATTCCTGTTTGCTCAGACCCGATATCGCAACGACTCTGTTTATCTGTTCGTTCTCTTCGGGTGATACTCTGAATCCGACAGTTATACTGCGGAAGCGGTTGTGCCGATCTAAATTTTTTGCTGACATTTTATTCACGCTCCAGACTGAGTTTTTGTGCAATCTCCGTTTGCTTTGACGGGAACAGGTGAGCATAGCGGTAAGTGATGTCGATGCTCTCGTGACCGACTCTGTCCGCAATCGCAAGTGCAGGCAATCCGATATCGATGAGAAGTGAAACGTGCGAATGTCTCAGATCGTGAATACGGATTTTCTTCACTCCCGTTTCGGCACAGCCTCTTCGCATCTCGCGGTGAAGATATCCTTTGGTTATGAGAAAAATTCTGTCTTCCTTTTTCGGCTTGTAAAATCCGCTGAAGTATCTTTGCATTTCATCGCAGATGAAGTCAGGCATTGTGACTGTGCGTATGCTCTTTTTTGTTTTCGGGTCAGTAATAACATCGCGTCCGTCGATACGCTGATATGACTTGTTGATTCGCACGGTCTGATTTTCAAAATCAAAATCACCGATAGTCAGTGCGAGCAACTCACCGAGACGGATACCGCACCAATAGAGCATTTCAAATGCGAAGAAAGATACAGGCTTGTCCATCATTGCTTCTGAAAACTTAAGATATTCCGCCTTTGTCCAGAAAAGCATTTCGCGGTGTTTTTCTCTGCCCATGTTTCCTGCCTTTGCTGCAGGATTTGAGGGTAAGTCGTAGTATCTCACTGCGTGGTTGAAAATTGCACTGAGCTGATTGTGAATTGTTTTAAGATAACCGGGCGAATACGGTTGGTCATTTTCATCGCGGTAGCACATCAGCTCCTTCTGCCACGCGATGACATCGGCAACCTTGATTTCACACATCCTCTTCAGACGGAAGTAGGGGAGTATTTTCGTTTCAATAACATTTGCTTTCATAATCCACGTGCTTTCCCGGAGCTTAATCTCAAGGTCACTTTTGTAGACGTCATAAAACTCTGCAAAGGTCATTGTCAGGTCGCCTGTGTGCTTGTTGATGAATGTTGTCTCCCACGCGATTGCATCACGTCGTGTTTTGAAACCTCGTTTGAGCTTTCGGTCATTTTCGCCCTTCCAGTTCGTGAAGTAGACCGAAACATACCACGTACCGTTTTTGTCTTTGTAAGCAGGCATTTGATTTCTCCTTCCTTTTAATTTGTCGACATACCGTAAATCTGCTCTGAAAGATAACGGCGGCTTACTTTGCCCTTGAATACATAGTATCCCTTGGCTTCAAGTTCCTTGTTGAACTGCTCGATAATCTGATATGCAAGAGTCAGGGAGATACCGAGCTCTTCGCTTACCTGCTTTGCTGTCATAAGAACGCTTGGCATAAGCTTTTCCTCCTTTCCTGTAAAATTTATTACAAGTCGGTTGCCCGACATGGAATACATAATTTACCCCTTCACTTAATAACGGACATTTTTTAGTCAAAACAGGACCCCCTTTTTTGAAAAATTTTTTTACCCTCTATTATGTACGCACTGGGAGAGACCAAATTCGGCATCATTTTCCAAAAAATTCACAAAAATTTCAAAAAAGTCCTTGAAAAAACCCTCTATTTACTTATTGCTGACTTTTTTCAGAATTTATAACCAAAAATTTGATTTTGCTGAAAAATGCTTTTATTTTACCTATCTACTTATCTGTTGCTGACTGTTTTGAAAATTTATAACTAAAACTTTAAAAATTTATTTCAGAGGAAAAATACGATCGGATTTACAGTATCACTCACCTGATTTCGGGCATAAAAAATACCCCTCTCGGATGAACTAAGTGTTCAAACGAGAGAGGTTATCTCTGTATGATTTTATTGTGAAGAAGCCGTATTCAGTATCATTTGAGTATCAGACGGCTTTTCCGAAGTCCTGAAACCCTTGATAAATAAGGATTTTTTTGCTTCGGTTATTATTCCCACTCAATTGTGCCTGTCGGCTTGGGAGTGAGGTCGAAGAGGACACGGTTGATGCCTTCAACTTCATTTGTGATTCTTGCTGTGATCTTATGAAGAACAGGGTAGGGGATTTCTTCGATTGTTGCTGTCATAGCATCCTTTGTGTTAACAGCACGGATGATTGCCGGCCAGCCTTCGTAGCGGCTTTCGTCCTTAACACCAACGCTCTTGATATCAGGCACAGCGATGAAATACTGCCATACCTTTTCAGCAAGACCGTTGAGGTCGAATTCTTCGCGGAGGATTGCATCTGCTTCGCGGAGAGCGTGAAGTCTGTCACGTGTGATTGCACCGAGGCAACGTACGCCAAGTCCGGGACCCGGGAACGGCTGACGGTAAACCATAGCGTGAGGGAGACCGAGTGCTTCACCGACAACTCTTACTTCGTCCTTGAAGAGGAGCTTGATCGGCTCAACGAGCTGCATTTCCATATCTTCGGGAAGACCGCCAACGTTGTGGTGAGATTTAACAGCTTTTTTGCCTTCTGCCTGCTTGATGCTTTCGAGAATGTCGGGATAAATTGTGCCCTGAGCGAGGAATGAAATTCCGTCAAGCTTTGCAGCTTCTTCATCAAATACCTTGATGAATTCTGCACCGATAATCTTTCTCTTGCTTTCGGGATCGCTTACGCCTGCAAGAAGGTCGAGGAAACGGTCTGTTGCATCAACGTAGATAAGGTTTGCATCGAGCTGATTCTGGAAAACTTCGATAACGTTTTCGCTTTCGCCCTTACGCATAAGTCCGTGGTTAACGTGAACACAAACGAGCTGCTTGCCGATAGCCTTGATGAGCAATGCTGCAACAACTGATGAGTCAACACCGCCTGAGAGAGCGAGAAGAACTTTCTTGTCGCCAACCTGCTCCTGAACAGCCTTTACCTGCTCGTCGATGAACGCGTTTGCAAGTTCAAAATTGGTGATTCTTTCCATTGATTCGGGTCTTTTGTTCTGATCCATAATACTGACCTCCTGCATATAGTTTTCGAGAAAATCTCACAGTTAGTTTTTTAATGTAGAAAATTATATCACAACGTTTTTTGAATATCAATATTTTATTTAGTAAAATAGTGTACTTTTTTAAACAATTTTTGGTGGGGTTTACGGATGGTTTTTGTTAATTAAAAGAAGTGATTATGTGCTGAGTTTTTAAAAGCAACAGACAGATTCGGGTTTGTCGGGGTGTTTAATTTTTCGCAGAATTCAATACCTCCATCTGATGAGGGAGGTGGCAAAACCGTAGGTTTTGACGGAGGGAGAGATAGCACAAGCTTTTACTACCCCTCAGTCTTGCCTACGGCAAGCCAGCTCCCCTGACAAGTGGAGCTGCGCACTTTTTTAGCTAAAAAAAGAAGAGCTCGACAAACCCGAATTTAGCAGGATATTTAAAATCGTTCTTGTAGGGTGTGACGCTTGCGACACACCGTTAAATACAGCAGAATATCGGCACGTCGTAAACGTCGTGCCCTACGAACCCAGTTTCAATCAACTGCGTAGGGACGGGCGTCCCGTCAGAAATGTGCAAAATGTCGGGCAGATGATATCTGCCCCTACGAACCCTGTTTCAATCAACTGCGTAGGGACGGGCGTCCTCGACCGTCCGTTAACACAGCAGAATCTGCGGACCGTCCGGGAGGCCGGTCCCTACGTGCACAGAGATAGATTGTGCGAAATCAAAGAGCTCCACAAATCCGAATTTGACGGGGACATTGAAATTTCATTATAATAACTGTGAGTTTTAATTGTTTTTTTCAGTCTAATAAATGAAGGGCAAGCTCTTCGGAAAGGGGGAAGTCTGATGGATAACGGTGCAGGTAGCTACCGCCGTTTCCTTGACGGTGATGATGACAGTTTTGTTGAAATAATCAAAGATTATAAAGACGGGCTGATGTTTTATATCAACGGTATTGTCTGTAATTTACATACGGCTGAAGATCTTACGGAAGAGACCTTTGTGAAAATTGTTACTAAAAAGCCTCACTTTTCAGGCAAGTCGAGCTTTAAAACGTGGATTTACGCAATCGGACGGAATGTTACTCTTGATTATCTGCGTAAAAATTCAGAAATCAAAGCTTATCCGTCAGAAGAGAAGATATATCTTTCGGCGGATGAGGAAGACTTTGAAAAAACTTTTCTCAAAGAAGAAAGAAAAATTATTCTTCACCGTGCGATGTGCAGGCTGAAGCCCGAATACCGGCAGATTCTCTGGCTGATTTATTTTGAAGATTTCAGCAACAAAGAGGCTGCAAAAATTATGAAGAAAAAAGTACATAATATCGAGGTGCTTGTTTCAAGAGCGAGAAAGGCTTTGAAGGAAGAGCTTGAAAGGGAGGATTTTATCTATGAAGAGTTATGATGAAATGGCTGAAAATGTTTTTCGTCGAAGAGATGAATATGTTATAAAGAAAAGAGAGATAAGGAAAAAAACAGTTAAATTGTCCGTTTCCTTCGCTTGTATGGCACTTGTGCTGGTTGCAGGTTTTGGTGTGTGGCAAAATGGAAGATTTGAAAATAAACCTTTAAATAGCACTGAGGTAAACGAGCAGAGAACAGATAACACTAAAGAAAAAGAAAATCAGACGATTGCTGATTCAACCGTTTCCGGAGAAAGAGATTATTACGGACCCGTTACGGATACACCTTATATCAACGGTGTCTGCATTCCTCTTGACGGAGAATGGAATTGCAACGGAGAAAAATTAAAGATGATTGAATCTTACGAGGGTAGCATTTCATCTGCTTTAGCTTGCTATGCTTTACCTAAGAACGGTGATCAGTTTTTTTCAATTCCCTTGCACGCCGCGTTTGATGCATACGGTGAAACGGACGAGGAAACAGGAAAGAAAATCGTTTATAGAGTTGTTGTCCGCGTTTTTGAGGACGGAAAAATGATTATGGGCAAGGAAAATCTTCTGAAGATTGCAGAGAAGCTTGGCGAAAGGGGATATGTTTCAGCGGTTGAAATACCAAACGATCAAGACGACCTTGCTGTGTTGACTCTTCATGTTACAGAGGAAGATCTTAAGAATTTCCCCGAAGATAAAGATAACGGATATTTCTTTTTCCTCTTTAAAGAGGACGATATGGTTGGCTCATGGCCGGGCAAAACAGAGTAACTCTGAATAAAACGTAGTGCGACAGATTCTTTTGTGAGTCTGTCGCATAAATTTTAAAAAGCATTGACTTTAATAAAAACACTTTCCTTGCGAAGGTGTTTTTATTGCTTTTGAAGAAAATTTGTGCTATCATTTCTCAGAGGTGATAAAATGAGCCTTAAGGACAGAATCAGATTCAAAAATGGTAAATTAAAGGTTATGCAGATTTCAGATCTGCAGGATACTAAAAGCACAAGCGTCGATACGCTTCGCTTTGTTGACGATGCGATTGCGAAGGTGAAGCCTGATTTTATTATTATAACCGGCGATCAGCTCGACGTTGTCGGCTTGTGGGGTAAAGGCGAAAAAGCCGAGAAAAACGTTGAAACCGCAATCCGCAGACTTTTCAGTGCAATTGAAAAGCATAACATTCCGTATGTTCTTACCTTCGGCAACCACGACCGAGAAACAGGTGTGTCGAATGAAAAGCAGGCAGAGATTTACGCAACACTTAAAAACTGCATCTGCTTTGACGATATTAACGACGGCAGGCCCGATGTCGGCACATTCAATGTTTCTGTTCTTTCATCGGACGGTAAGAGAGTTCCTCTCAACTTTTTTGTTATGGATACTCATTCAAAAACAAAGGGTGTCGGTTTTGAAGGTGTTAACGATGCACAGCTTGAGTGGTACAGGAAAACAGGAGAGGAATTAAAGGTTGAAAACGGCGGAGAAATCGTACCGTCAATGGTATTTCAGCATATTCCTGTCAGCAACCTTATGGGACTTTTCAAGGAAGTTCCGAAAGGAACAAAGGGTGCTGAGTGCGATTTCGTAAAGGGTAATAAAAAATATTGGGTGCTTGACGAGGAAAAGCTTTTCCATAACTATACATACGGCGAAACTCCGTCAATGACCCTCGGCACAAAAGAGTTTGATGCGATGAAGGCACAGGGCGATGTTTTTGCGATGTATTTCGGACACGACCATTACAATTCATTCGCAGGCAAGGTTGACGGTATCGACCTCGGATATTGCCCCGGTATGGGTTACAACAGCTACGGCTCAAAGTACAGAGCTTTCCGCGTTTTTGAATTTGACGAGAATGATGTAAAAAATTACAAAACATATTCGCTCAATTACAAGGATTGTTGCGGAAAGTTTTACACTGCACCGTTGAAAAATTCACTTACCTTCTGGTCACCTTGCAACCCGTCAGCGGCAGGCCCGTTTGCGGTGAAGATTCTTTCGGTATTGATACCGATTGTTGTTGCACTTGTTCTTGTTTATAAGTTTGTAAGTGCAGATTTTGTTAAGGAATTCTTGTTCGGACTCGTTGATTTCGGTTTGCTGTATGGTGTTATATCCTTTGTTGCAAATAAAATTATGCGAAACATATTAACTAAAAAATAATGAGGTGTATAAAATGAACGAAGTAATGAAAACAATTCTTAAAAGACAGACAATCCGTGAATACAAACCTGAGCAGATTACGGATGAACAGCTTGAAGCACTTATGCAGGCGGCACTCCGTGCTCCGAGCGGAAGAAACGGTCAGCCGTGCCACGTGCGTTTTGTGCAGAATGCGGAAATGCTTAAGGAAATGAACGTTGATTTCAAGGAGCTTGTCGGCTACGACACTCCTGCTTACACCCGTTGGGATACTAACCCTGTTTACCACAATGCTCCGACATTTATCGTGCTTTTTGCTGAGGGCGAAAGCTATATGGACGGCGGAATTATGTGTGAAAATATCTGCATCGCCGCTGAAGGAATGGGTCTCGGCACTTGTATAATTGCAAGCGTAGGAGCTCTTTTTGCAGACGGTAATGAGCAGGGCAACAAGTGGAAACGTGCTTGGGATATTCCTGAAAATTACAAATTCCTCATTGCAATTGCGGTCGGATATCCCGATGAAAAACCCGAAATGAAGCCGAGATTCGAAGACAGAATCAAGGTTATTAAATAAGGAGAATGACTATGTTTAAATCGATTTTTTCATTCATTATGTCTTGTATAATTTCTCTTTGTGTAGCACTCGATATTCCTTGCTATCCGATGGGAGAAAAGCTTGACCTTGATAAATTTGACCTCACTTTTGAGGACAATTTTGAGGGTGAGCTTGACCGCAGTGTCTGGTCGGGTCATTATCAGTACGGCAATACGACAGTTTCACGAAAGGGAAGTTACTGGAATCAGTACCTTGCTCAGACGAAGGACGGTAACCTTGTTATCCCTGTTGTATATCTCGAAGAAGGTATGGGTGGTGAAGGTGCAGGCTGGTACTCAGCAGGTGTCGATACAGATGCCGATGCGGAAAACGGCTTCAGTCAGAAATTCGGTTACTTTGAGTGCCGATGCATTCTCCCGAAGGGTTCGGATATCTGGAGTGCTTTCTGGCTTATGAACAGCGGTGTATTTGATGAAGACGGAAGCGGTCGTGACGGTACTGAAATTGATATTTTTGAGAGCGACTGTTACGGAGATTTTATGGAGAATGCGGTAACTTCAAACCTCCATTTCGACGGTTACGGTGATGCACATCAGAAGCACGGGGCAACAAAGTTTTTGCTTAAGAACAACCCTTACGAGGAGTTCAACACATACGGTCTTGAGTGGAACGAGAATGAATATATCTTCTATATCAACGGTGTTGAAACCTTCCGCACAGACTTTGGCGGTGTGAGTCAGAATGAGGAATATCTTATCCTTTCTGTTGAAATGAAGGGTGAAGACGGTGTGCCGTCAGAAAGAGAAAACGTTCCTGCCGAGGGTGCAGAGTTTATCATTGACTACGTAAAAGTTTACCAGTATAAATAAGTACGAACAAAGTAAAACTCCAAGATGCGATAAAACATCTTGGAGTTGATTTTTTATTTGAGTCCGCAAGCTTTTTTCAGCGGTTTAACGGATATTAAGATACAAGCCATAACAATTGTAATAACAGTTTCGGGAAGCATAAATGTTGCATTATAAATGAGTGAATAAATAATGCTGAGTGTATTACCCGAATATGTTGCAAGAATTTCCGCACCGTAGCTTGCACCGCCGCCTTCTTCGAAAAACCATTCTGCATATGTACCGAAGAGGATGTATCCCGAAAGAAAATGAGAAATATACTTCAACACGCAGGCAAAAAACGAACCAAGACCGAATGAAATCTGCGGATTTTTAATAAGCTTCTTGAAAATACCGCCGAGACCGAGCATTGCACCTGCAACAATGTAGTCAAACATTGCACAAAGTATAACCTGATACCAGGCGAAGCCTGCCGTTGCACCCGAAACCCCGAAAAGAGCCTGAAGAATACCGTACACAAGTCCCGCGGAAAGTCCCCATTTTGTCCCGTAAGCGTAGCCGACAAAAATAATCGGCACAAAGCTGAAAAGTGTGACAGATCCGCCGTAGGGAAGCTCGCTGAACTTAATGAACGAAAGCACGGTTGACATCGCAACCATAATTCCGCTGACTGTGAGCTTAACTGTATTGTCATTCATTTTATTTGATTTTTTACTTCTCATAAATTTTCGGCTCCTTTACCTGATATCCGAAACGGCAACAAAAAACGCTCGGTTAGTTAAACCGAGCGTAAGTTAGTTTTATATAACAATATCTTCCTACGTCGGCATTATCCGCATCAGGTTAGAGGGTATAATCTCAGCCGACCGAAGTCAGCACCCCTGTATTTGATTTTTTATAATAATACACCCTGAAAACGAATTTGTCAACAACAGAGAGGAAAACACGGTTACTTATTCCAGAATTTTCTGTCGAGCGAACGGTACTGGATTGCTTCTGCGATGTGGTTGACTTCGATAATTTCTGAAGCTTCAAGGTCTGCAATCGTTCTTGCAACACGAAGAATCTTGTCGTAAGCTCTTGCTGAAAGTCCGAGCTTGTCAAACGACATCTGAAGCATCTTCATCGCAGCTTCCGAAGCGACACAGAATTCCCTTGTCATTGCCGCATTCATCTGTGCATTACAGTTGGCGTTTGTACCCTTAAGCCTGTCTTGCTGAATCTTTCGTGCCTTTTCAACTCTTTCACGGATTTTTGCGGAAGGCTCACCTTTGTGAGTGTCGGAAAGCTTTTCAAAATCAACGGGCGGTACCTCAATATGAATATCAATTCGGTCAAGAAGCGGGCCGCTGACCTTTGAAAGATATCTTGAAGCCGCACCATCACGGCAGGTACATTCCCTTACAGGATGACCAAAATATCCGCACGGACAGGGATTCATCGCACACACAAGCATAACCGAACAAGGATAGCTTGATGTACCCGAAGCTCGTGAAATCGTGATTTTCCCGTCTTCAAGAGGCTGACGCATAATCTCCATTGACTGTCTTGAAAATTCGGGAAGCTCATCAAGGAAAAGCACACCGTTATGTGCAAGCGAAAGTTCGCCCGGCTTCGGTACGGCACCGCCGCCAGAAAGCCCCATTGTTGAAACCGTATGGTGGGGCGAACGGAAAGGTCGGGTTGTTATAAGCTGTGACCTGCCTTTAAGTGCACCTGCAACGGAATAAATCTTTGTTGTTTCAAGGCTTTCTTCAAAAGTCATTGACGGCAGAATGGACGGTATTCTTTTTGCGAGCATGCTTTTGCCTGTGCCGGGACTGCCGATCATAAGCGTGTTATGTCCGCCTGCTGCGGCAACCTCAAGTGCACGCTTTGCTTCATACTGTCCTTTTACATCTGCAAAATCGGGCATATACAAAAATTCGTCAGAGTTGCTGTTAACTGTAGGCACGGCAGGCTGAATTTTATAAAGATCCCTGAAATGGTCAACAACCTGCATAACGCTGTTAACGGGAAGAACGTTGATTCCTTCAACAACAGCTGCCTCGTTTGCATTGACTTCGGGAACAAAAACGCTGTGAAAGCCGTTTTGCTGTGCACTGATCACCATCGGGAGAACACCGTTGATGTGACGAATTTTTCCGTCAAGCGAAAGCTCGCCGAGGAAGGCGTAACCGTCCGTATTTGCGTTAAGCTGTCCCGAGGCAAGAAGAAGCGTTACGAACATCGCAAGGTCGTAAATCGGACCTTCCTTACGTCTGTCTGCAGGAGCAAGGTTAACCGTTATTCTGCTGACGGGGAATGTGAAACCGCAGTTCTTGATTGCGGAATGAACTCTGTCGCGTGATTCGCTGACAGCGGAGTCGGGCAGGCCGACAACGTCAAATCTCGGCAATCCCGAAGAAATATCAGCTTCAACCGTAACGGGGAAAACATCCATTCCGAATGTACCCAGGCTGTTAACTCTTGCAAACAAAACGCTCACCTCTGACTTTTTAATAAAAACATTAAACCAAATTTATGCAAGTTTTTCAAGTAATTTACTTTATTTTTATAAACGGTTATTGTATAATATCATAGAATAGGTGTAATTTAGCCGTTTAGTATTTTTAAAAGGAGAATTTATTATGCTTAAAAACATTCCCTCAGTGCTTTCGCCTGAGCTTCTTAAAACTCTTATGGAAATGGGTCACGGTGACTATCTTGTAATCGGTGACGGCAATTTCCCCGCAGCAACAAATGCAAAACGCCTTATCCGTTGCGACGGTCACGGTGTTCCCGAGATTCTTGACGCTATCCTTAAGCTTATGCCGCTTGATACATACGTTGAAAATCCCGTTGGTCTTATGGATAACGGTGATCCCGAAAACCGTCCCGAAATCTGGGCAGTTTACAAGGATATCATTGAAAAGAACGAAGGCGACAAGGGTATTGAGCTTGTTGAACGTTTTGATTTCTATGATAAGGCAAAGGGTGCTTTTGCAATCATCGCAACAGGTGAAACAGCAATCTATGCAAACATTATTCTTCAAAAGGGTGTTGTAATCAATGACTAAGAGAGTTCTTGCTTTTGACTTCGGTGCTTCAAGCGGACGAGCAATCATCGGTTGCTTTGACGGCGAGAAAATTACACTCGAAGAGGTTCACCGTTTTTCAAACGACCCCGTAAGCGTTGGCGGTACGGTTTATTGGGATGTCCTCAGACTTTTCTATGAAATCAAGCAGGGTATCATCAAGGCACGTATGGCAGGCGGATTTGACAGCATCGGTATCGACACCTGGGGTGTTGACTTCGGTCTTATCGATGCTGAAGGCAAGCTTATGGAAAACCCGATTCACTACCGCGATGCACGTACCGTCGGTATGGTGGATGAGGCTTTCAAAACAATGCCGAGAGAAAAAATCTACGGAATAACAGGTATCCAGTTTATGGAGCTCAACACCTTGTTCCAGTTGATTTCACTTAAAAAGAACAGACCGTGGATGCTTGAAAGAGCAGACAAAATGCTCTTTATGCCCGACCTTTTTGCTTATATGCTTACAGGCAAGATGTGCGCTGAATATTCAATTGCATCCACTTCACAGATAATTGACCTCAAGACAAAGAGCTGGTCAAAGGAGCTTCTTGAAGCCTTCGGAATTAAGGAAGATATCTTCGCTCCGCTTGTAAAGCCGGGTACAGTTCTCGGAATGCTCACTCCCGAAATCTGCGAGGAGTGCGGAGTTGACCCCGTTCCCGTAATCTCTGTCTGCGGTCACGACACACAGTCGGCAATAACATCCGTGCCTTGTGAGGACGGCAAGTTTGCTTTCCTTTCAAGCGGTACGTGGTCACTTTTCGGCACAGAGCTTGAAAAGCCGATTGTTAACGAAACTTCACTTAATATCAACATCACAAACGAGGGCGGATTTGACGATACAGTCGGATTCCTCAAAAACATCATTGGTTTGTGGCTGATTCAGGAAAGCAGACGTCAGTGGCAGCGACAGGGCGAGGATTATTCCTACGCTGACCTTGAAAAGCTTGCTCTTGCAGCTGAGCCGTTCAAGTGCTTCATCGATCCCGATGCTCCCGAGTTTGTGCCTCACGGAAATATCCCGAAGCGTGTTCAGGAATTCTGTGAAAAGACAGGACAGTATGTTCCGCAGACTGTCGGTGAGATTATGCGTTGCATCTACGAAAGTCTTGCAATGAAATACAAGCTCACTTTCGAAAAGCTCTGCGAATGTACAGAACGTGATTATCCCGTTATCCACGTTATCGGCGGCGGAACAAAGGATACTCTTCTTTGTCAGCTTACCGCAAACTCCTGTAACCGTACCGTTAAGGCAGGTCCGATTGAAGCAACAGTTATGGGTAATGTTGCAGTACAGTTGATGTCTGATAATTCGGTTGCAGATATCAGCGAAGCAAGAAAGATCGTTGCAAATTCTTCCGAGCTTAAGACATACATTCCCGCAGACGTTGACAAGTGGGAAGAGGCATATGCAGATTTCCTCAAAATTGTGAAATAAAAACCAAACCGAAAGGTTGGAAATAAAGTAAATTAATCTGAAAGGATGATATTATAATGGCAGAAAACAGATTGATCGGCGATTATCCCGTAATCGGTATTCGTCCGGTAATTGACGGCAGAAGAGGACCTCTTAAGGTAAGAGAGGGTCTTGAAGATCAGACAATGGGCATGGCAAAGGCTGCTAAGAAGCTCTTTGAAGAAAATCTCCGTTACTCAAACGGTGAACCCGTTAAGGTTGTTATCGCTGACACAACAATCGGCCGTGTTGCAGAAGCTGCAGCTTGTGCTGAAAAGTTTAAGAAAGAGGGCGTTATGATCACTCTTTCTGTTACACCTTGCTGGTGCTACGGTTCAGAAACAATGGATATGGATCCGATGACAATCAAGGGCGTATGGGGCTTCAACGCTACAGAGCGTCCGGGTGCAGTTTACCTTGCATCAGTTCTTGCTGCTCACGCACAGAAGGGTCTTCCCGCATTCGGCATCTACGGCCACGATGTTCAGGAAGCTGACGAGTCAGAAAATATTCCTGCAGACGTTGAAGAGAAGCTTCTCCGCTTTGCTCGTGCAGCAGTTGCAGTTGCAACAATGAAGGGCAAGTCATATCTCCAGATTGGTTCAATCTGTATGGGTATTGCAGGTTCATCAATCGACCCGAACTTCCTTGAGGAGTATCTCGGTCTTCGCGTTGAGTCAGTTGACGAGGTAGAAATCATCAGACGAATGACAGAAGGCATCTACGACGAGGCTGAATTCCAGAAGGCTCTCAAGTGGACAAAGGAAAACTGCAAGGAAGGTTTCGATAAGAACCCCGAGTTCGTAAGAAAGTCAGACGAGCAGAAGGAAAAGGATTGGGAATTCGTTGTTAAGATGATGGTTATCATCAAGGATCTTATGAACGGAAACAAGAATCTTCCCGAAGGTTGCGAAGAAGAAATGGTTGGTCACAACGCAATCGCAGCAGGTTTCCAGGGTCAGCGTCAGTGGACAGACTTCTATCCGAATGCTGACTTCGCAGAAGCTCTTTGCAACACATCATTCGACTGGAACGGTGCTCGTGAGCCTTACATCCTTGCAACAGAAAATGACGTTCTCAACGGTATCTCAATGCTCTTTATGAAATTGCTCACAAACAGAGCTCAGATGTTTGCAGACGTTCGTACATACTGGTCAACAGATGCTGTTAAGCGTGTAACAGGTTACGACCTTGAAGGTAAGGCTAAGGATGCAGACGGCTTTATCCACCTTATCAACTCAGGTGCTTGCTGTCTTGACGCTTGCGGTGAAGTTAAGGACGAAAACGGCAACGCTCTTATCAAAGAGTGGTACAATATGACTCAGGAAGACATCGACGCTTGTAACAAAGCAACAGAGTGGTGTCCTGCAGATAACGGTTACTTCCGCGGTGCAGGTTACTCTTCACGCTTCCTTACAAAGTCAGAGATGCCTGCAACAATGATCCGTCTTAACCTCGTTAAGGGTCTCGGTCCCGTTGTTCAGATTGCTGAAGGTTACACAGTAGCACTTCCTGACGAAGTTTCAGACACAATCTGGAAGAGAACAGACTACACATGGCCTTGCACATGGTTCGCACCGAGATGCACAGGCGAAGGTCCCTTCAAGTCAGCTTATGACCTTATGAATCATTGGGGTGCAAACCACGGTGCAATTTCTTACGGTCACATCGGTGCTGATATCATCACACTTTGCTCAATGCTCCGTATCCCCGTAACACTCCACAACGTTCCCGACGAGAAGATCTTCCGTCCGGCTTGCTGGAATGCTTTCGGCACAAAGGATCTTGAAGCAGCCGACGTAAAGGCTTGCGAAGTTTACGGCCCGCTTTACAAATAAGATAAGAAACGTTTAGTCTATATTTTTGCAGGGTATTCATTACGGATACCCTGCATTTTTATAATAATTGAAAATTTGATCCGTTCATAATACAGTGTGCTTGACACTGATATGAGTGATGGGATATAATCTGAATACAAGTTATGCGGAATATTTTGCACAAAAGGAGTTGATTATATTGTCTCTAAACATTGATTGTAAAAAGTCAAAATCAGAAGACTTTGCAATATTCGATGTGTTAAAGCTGATTATGTCTTTTTTTGTTGTATGTATTCATACTGGAATAGGTGCTACTACTACTGAAATGAATCTGTATTTTTTACAGGGGTTGTTTCGTGTTGCGGTGCCGATCTTCTTTTTTCTTGCAGGATATTTTTTGTTCAGAAAAATCCCTAAGGAAAAAGTTATGAGCAAGGAAAGTAGTGAAACAATAAAAAGATATTTTTACAGAATATTATTAATTTACGTCATTTGGAGCTTTGTTTATCTTGTTATTGCACAAATTCCGGAATGGATAAAAAACGGATTCAGCTTAAGAGATCTGTTTGTATATATTGAGTATGCAACCATAAGAGGTGACAGCTATCTGCATTTATGGTATCTTTCGTCCTTGTTTACGGGTGTTGCACTTGTATTTTTATCACGTAAATGGTTCAGCTTGAGAGATTCATTGATAATTTCGATTGTATTTTTTGTAGTAGGCTTATTATTACAGCCCTATTACTTTTTGATAAAACCTGTTATTGAAGGTTTCCCTGTTACAAATTGGCTGATGTATAATATCTTTAACCGGTTTATAGGTGGTCCGCGGTGCGGGTTGTTTTTCGGCTTTGTGTATGTTGCGTTAGGTGCGTATTTTGCGGAGCATAAAAAAGTTTTACCGCGGTACATTAGCCTTATCGGGTTGATTGTTTCGTTCGCATTATCTATAGCGGAGATTACACTCATAGATAACAAATGGTCGTGGGATGGTGGTACTTATGGTGCTTTACAGTTATCACACATACCGTTAGTGATTAGTCTGTTTTGCTTTTTGTTTTCTTTTAAAAATGTAAAGATTGGACATTCAAAAGAAATCAGAAGTATTTCAACGTTAGTGTATCTTATACATCCTGCTATTATTCTAATGGCGAAGTTGATTCCGGGATATACACAAATCAGCAAACATCTTTTTGTTTCGGGAATAATTGTATATTTTTTGAGTATTGTAATTTCGATTGTATGGATAACAGCAGAAAAGAATAAGGCGTTCAGATTTTTAAAAAAAATCAGATAAAAAGAAGATAGTTAAAAAAGAGGTAATGTAACAGCAAAAGACATTGCCTCTTTTCTATTGTTTTGCAGGGGAATTAAATTTGTTATTTAGATTTATTATGTTGAAAAAAATATCAAATAATGATATAATCAACTAAATATATATTGGGTGTGTGACAAAGTGAAAAATGTTTTGTTTATAATACCTACCTTAGGCAACGGAGGCGCTGAAAAAAGCTTTGTCTCTATGCTTGGAAATTTGAATACAGACAAGTACAAGGTGGATATTTTTGCAATACGTCCTACAGGATTAATTGCAGATATGCTTCCGGATTATGTGAACTTAATTCAGTTACCGGAAAGGCTTGTAGATTTCAAATTAAGTATAAAACAATCCGTTTTGAAATCACTTAAAAAAGGTGATGTCAGAGGAGTATTTAACCGCATTATGTACACCTATACTTTGTGGAAACACCATAAAACAAATGAAGCGGAACAACGTGCTTTCAAGTATTATAAAAAAGTCTTTGAAGGCTATTTTGAACATTACGATGTAGCTGTGAGTTATCTTGAAAAAACGACGAATTATATCGTTTCTGGATTGGTAGATGCAGATGTAAAAATCGGATATTATCACAGCGATTATAATAAGCTTAATTTAAACAGCGGCCTTGAAAAGAAACTGACAGAAAATCTTGATTATCTTGTTACGGTTTCGGAAAACTGTGCTGATATTTTGAAAGAATCTTTGCCTGAATATGCAGGTAAGGTAAGAGTTGTTGAAAATATTATTTCAAGAAAAACTCTCCTTGAGCAGGCGAAGGAGGAAAATCCGTTCATAGACAGTTTTAACGGTATAAGAATTGTAACTGCAGGCAGAGTTTCTCACGAAAAAGGCCCTGACATTGCGGTTGAGACCTGCCGTATCCTAAAAGAAAAAGGATACAGTGTAAAATGGCATCTTATAGGTAAAGTTGATGACCAAACAGCACTTTCTCTTACAGAGAAGTATGGACTTCCTGAAAATATTATTTTTGAGGGATTGCTTACGAATCCGTATAAATTTATGTATAATTGTGACATTTACGTTCAGCCTTCAAGATTTGAGGGCAAGAGCATTGCAATAGAAGAGGCGAAGGCTCTGGGTATACCGGTCGTTACATCAGCGTTCACAACGGCTTTTTCGCAGATTGATCAAAATAAAACGGGTCTTGTTGCAGATGCAATTTCACCTGAAGCAATCGCTGAAAAAATCGAAATGCTGATTAAAGACAAGGTGCTGTATGAAGAAATAAAACGCAATCTTGAAACTTATCAGTCAAACGAAGATGAGGTTCTGAAACTGGAAAAATTATTTGATAAAGAAGATGATCTCAATGAGACCAATTAAAGAATTATTGCTTGAAGAATATTGGAATATTGCATTCAGAGAAGCAAAAGAAAATGATTTCGTTTTCTTGAACAAAAATAAAAATTTCATGACTCTTAAGGAAAATAAACGTTATTGGTATGCAGATCCATTTCTTTTTGAGTACAAAGGCGAAACTTGGCTTTTTACAGAAGCGTTTGATAATAAAACTGAAAAAGGTCTTATTGCTTGTTCAAAATATGAAAACGGAACATTTAGCTTCCCGAAAATCGTATTAGAAGAAGATTTCCATTTGTCTTATCCGTTTGTATATGAAGAAAACGGCGAAGTTTTTATGATGCCTGAAACCTCAGCAGACGGTTGTATTCAGCTTTACAAGGCTGTTAATTTCCCTGAAAAATGGGTGAAGCATAAGGAGCTTGTCAGGGTTGAAAATGCTGTTGATACCGTTGTTTACGGTGAAAAGCTTATAACCTCAGTTGTAACAGACAGCAGTGAAAAAAGAGTAGATGTTGATATTTATAATATGAACGGTGAGCTTGTTATGAAGTCCTTGCATAAGGATAGTCAGCAAGCAAGAGGTGCGGGCAGAGTTGTTTCAGTAGATGGTAATGACATAAGGCCTGCACAAGACTGTACAGGCGGAGTTTACGGGGCAGGACTCGTGTTTTATCAGATTGAAGAAAAAGACGGGAAATTCTCTGAAACGCAGATGTATAAGCTATCGCCTAAAGAATTCAGCATAGGCGTGCAGAACGCAGAGGGTGTTCACACCTACGCGAGGACAAAGAACATCGAGGTTCTTGACTTCAAACGCAGAAGGCTTAACCTGAGGAGGATTTTATGGATCGTGCAGAAAAAACTCTGATTGAGAATTATGCCGTTGTAATCGGTGACTGGCACTTTAATTCCCTTGGCCTTATAAGAAGTCTAGGTGAGGAAGGCATACCTGTTATTTATATAAATCTTTCTGAAGGCGGTTACGGTGAGAGTAGCCGATACACCTTTAAAACTTATCACTCGGGCGAGGAAGAGCAGGAAATTGTTGATGCTCTTATGACAGTTATTGAAGAAAACAAAGGAAAACCTGTTATCTTTACTGCTTGCGATGCGGCGGCTTTTTCCCTGGATAATCATTACGAAGAACTTAAAGATAAATGTTTTTTGCCGGGACTTAAAGGCAAAGCCTCAGAATATATGAACAAAGAAAATATGTGTAAAGCGGCAAAAGAAGCTGGCTTTATCGTTCCTGAAACAGACACATTTTTTTTAGATGATAATTTCAAAGAGAATATTAAAGATTTTGGGTTTCCGTGCATATTGAAGCCTGTTCTGAGTATTGAGGGTAAAAAGTCGGATATACAAATCTGCCACGATGAATATGATCTGGAACGAGCATATGATTTATTCTGCAAATCCGAAGAGAACTATTCAAGGATATTAGTTCAGCAATTTATCGACGGTCAAAAAAAGCAGATGATGGAATATGGTGGCTGTAAAGTTGCAGGAAAACAGGTTCAGGTGTTCGGACAACTTGAAAAATTAAGAGAATATCCCACAAATAAGGGCAGTACGAGTTATGCAGTAGTCAAAAAAGAAATAACTCATTTTGAAAAGAATGTTCTTGATAAAATGCTTGAAGTTGTCGGATACGAAGGTCTTTTTGATTTGGAAATTCTGCTAGTTGACGGAGTTCCTTATTTTATTGAAATAAACTTCAGAAACGGTGCAATTGCTTATGCGTTCACAAAAGCAGGGTTCAACATTCCTTTTGTTTGGTATAACGGTGTTCTGGGTAAAGATGTCGGTGATTGCAAAATAAAAGAAACCGTGCTTATGTGTGAGAGAGACGATCTCAACCACGTTAAGGATAAAAATATCAGCATAATGAAATGGTTGAGTGATGTCAGAAAAACAGATGTCTTTATGATTTATAATAAGAGAGATTCGCAACCTTTTATTAATGCTTATAATTGGATTGTAAATCGAGCCTTTTCAATCATTTCAAAAGTTTAACGGAGGAGTTTTATGTTCAGAGAGATAAAATCATTTGTTCTGCACAACACTTTCAAAGCGTTCATTTCTGCAGAAACTGCGGTTAAGAAAATGGGTGGCGGAAAGCTTGTCGGTAACATTTTTGATGTTGAGCCGAAGTATGTCGGCAGCAGCGTCAGAATCCTTAAAGAAACTGACGACACAACCTACATCGCAAAGTACGATGCAAAGGGCAGAATTGACAACAAAAATTTCAAGATAATGGTCACAACCGACCTTCATCTCTGGAATAAAAAAGACCTTGTCAACAAGTCGCTTGATATGCTTGCGCGTCATCTTGCTGCGGAGAAGCCTGACCTTCTTCTTATCACGGGCGACGCAATTCTTACAGACTTCCAACAGCTTGACTGTATCCAGTTCGGCAGATTTATGGAAAAAGCAGGGATATATTGGGCATATTGCTTCGGTAATCATGAAGCAAGAGCCGAGAAAGAATTTCACAAGTATTTTATGCTCAAGAATATTGAAAGCTTCCCGCATTGTCTTTCAAAGTTCGGTGATCCTGAACTTTTCGGCTTCGGAAACTTCAAGATAAATATTATGAATGCTGATAACACAATCAAGCAGAGTATATTTATGTTCGACTCAGGCCGTGATGCAATTCCCGAACACTGTGAGGCTCACGGAGTTCAGACTGACCTTAAAGGATATGACTTCATCAAGCAGGGTCAGATTGATTGGTATAAGAACAGCATTAAAGAGCTTGAGGTTGAGTACGGAAAGTTCAAATCAATGGTGCTTATGCATATTCCGATCAAGGAATATGAGGAGGTTGCAAAGCCTGACGGAAACGGCAACTATATTCCGACGGGTGAGGCTGAAATTCTTTTCGGTGAAATGCGTGAAGATGTCGGCTCATCTGCATATAACAGCGGTCTCTTCGATGCTATTCAGGAGCTTGGCAGCACGAATGCCGTATTCTCAGGTCACGACCACCTCAACGATTTCTGTGCACTGTATAAAGGAGTTTATCTTGTTTATGCACAGTGCAACGGATATAATACATACACAGCAGGCGAGAGATTCGGCTGGCCCGAAGAAAAATGGGTTCAGGGCGTTACGATGGTTAACGTCGCAAACGACGGATCACTCACATTCAGACAAAGATTTAACAGAGATTACCTGTAAGAGTATCGTCAACAATCCGAACCTACCCGAAAGCGAGCCTTTTCAGCGCTTTTCGGTGTTTCGGATTTGAAAGGCGTCAGCCTGTCGGCATCCTCAGCAACCAAAAATCATCTGAAAATTCTCAGCTTTCGGGTCGAGTTTTTTGACAATCCAAGGCAACAACGGCAAATCTTTGAAGATTTACCGGTATTTAAATATAAAAGTGGCGGAAAAATCTGAAAAATACGATTCGGGTTATTGCCGACACTCTAAAGAAAGGAAAGGTGCGAAGTGAAACCTTATATCTTAAAACCACACCTTACAAGAAAAATTACATTTATGAAAAAGGACGATGCCCGTGTTCCGCAGGCTCTTTTTGAGACTGTGAATGTGGCTCCCGACCTTAAGGGATTCCCGTATCCTCTTCCGTCAAAGAAGAGCGACTACACTTGTTTTGCAGAGGGCAACAACGGTGTTATCTGGTACGGTGCAAAAACAGGACTTACACGTTACGATGCAAAGGCTGAGCGTCCCGAAGACATCATTATGTTCTTCAGCGCACACAAGCATCTTGATGATGACGAGGTAAAAGCAATCCTTCCCGAAGGCGATAACGTTTGGGTTCTTAACGGTGAAGACAGCGTTTCTTACATCGAGATGATTATGCTCACTTGTGAAGAGCGAGGCGACCTTCTCCGTGAAGAGTCACATAAGTATGTTATGCGTCGCGGTATGATCTGCCATATGAACACAACAGAACCGAAGAAGATTGAAACAGCTCTCGGTTACACTGCTTGCGATAACGACGGTACATTCACAGGCGACCATTTCGTTGGTGAAGCTTTCCGTTACGCTGTTCTCAAGCGTGAGCTCGGTGAAGACCATCCCAAGACAATCGAAGCAAGAAAGTTTGCAACCCTCACTTCTGAGGCTATGCTTCTTCTTACATATGTTCACGGCAGAGATGAAGGCTTTATCGCACGTTCTTATCACGTAACAGGTGAACCTCTTCCCGATGACGGCCATTTCTATCAGAGAAAGGGCGACGTTGCAACCTGCTGCGAAACAAACGAGTCAAAGAAAACAGGCAGAGTAGGCGAGGAAGTTCCTTGCTCATATCCGATTCCGGACCGTCTTGCAAAGCTTTACCGTGACCTTGGCTATACAGATGACGATATCGCATACAAAGCAGACACAAGCAGTGACGAGGTAACTAACCATTTCCTTCATTACCGTCTTGCACACGATATTCTCGGTGAAGGTGATCCCGAGCTTGATGAGCTTATCAAGGATTCTTGCCGCAGAACAATGACTCATATCATCAACGGTAAATTTGAATTCCTTGAGCATTCAGGTAAGCCGACAACATGGGCAAAATGGAGCAAGCGTTACTTTGCACAGGCTGGCTCAGGTTATGTTGATGCTCCTCTTAATGCAGCTGAGCTTCTTATGTATCTCAAGGTCACAATGCACGTAACAGGCGAAGAAAGCATCTGGAAAGAAACTTACGATGCACTTATCGCAGACGGTTATGCAGAGCTTTCAACAAAGCACTTTGACCGTTTCTTCCACGGTGCAATGGGCGTTGGTGCTTCACCGGAAGAAGACCTTATGTACGGTGACAATCTTCTTGCTCTTGCAACATTCTGGATGCTTTGCACACTTGAAGAGGATGAAGAGCTTCTTGCAACTTACCGCAAATCATTCAAGACATGGTCAAACACACTCCTTCGCGAGGTGCAGCCGGGTTATGCATTCCCGATGCTTGCAGGTTGTCCTGATATCGAACTTGATTTCGAAAGAATGGCAGACTGGTTCTACCGCCACGAAATTACACGTCACGCGGCTCTTGTTCGTCTTGAGCGTCATGATGTACCTGTTAAGAGACTTCGCCACGGTGCTGACGTTGATAAGGAAATGTCAGTTCTTCTTATGCCGGACGAGCGTTCAACAGAGAAGTTTGACCGTAATCCGTTCCAGTATCTCATAAGAAGTGATGCAAGAAACTCTCACTATGAGGGATGCTACCCGTACACATTCGCTTACTGGGCAGGCAGATACTACGGCTTTATCGCAGAGGAGGGTCAGAAATGAGCAAAATTGCAGTTTTAAACGAATTCAGTATTGAGGCAGTAAGAGATGCACTTCAGAAGCTTGACGATTTCAGAAAGCTTGTTGTAAACGGTCTTACCGCATTTGAACTTAATGAACTTGAAAAGATTGCCCCTGTTCTTTTTGAGGCTGTTGCAAAGCAGATTGAAAATGACAGATGGTATCCGTCAGCAGGTATGTGGATGGCTGATGACAGCGATATGTCAGAAGAAAAGCTCATCCGTAACGTGCTTTATTCAACAACATACTTCAAAGAGAAGTTTGGTAAGGAATACAGAGTTTTCCAGGGAGCAAAGATTTATAACGATGCTTTCACTCAGGTAATTTACACAGCAAACTTTGATGCTTGCGTTCTTGACAGCGAAACAGAAACTTACTGGCTTGATAATGCAGCTTACACAAGAACACTTGTTTACTCAGGTCTTGAAAAGGTTGATATCAACGACATTGATGACGATTTCATCAAAGCAAACGATTTCGAATCAATCGAGGATGAGGTTATCGCTGTTTATCAGACAGACCTTGACCTTAAGAGTGTTAAACAGCCCGTTTATACAGGCGAAGCAACAGCAGCTGAAAAGCTTCTTCTTGAAGCAGAAGCAATCTGTGTTCAGGAAGGCAGGAAGAATCAGGATGAGATTCAGAATTGCTGGATTGCTTTGTTTATGGGCGACGATGATGTTGCGACAAGCGTTGCAGAAACAATTATCGGCGACAGCAAGGTTGATTATGACTTTATAAAATTCAACAGCGATGAGGTTAAGGTTGTTGATCTTAAGTATACAGAAGACCTCAGCGGAGATGTTGTTATCCGTATCAAGGAAACTGCAGGTAAGGAAAAGGCTCTCACTGTAATGTGTGATGCAATTGATGCAGGCTTCCGTTGTGAAATTCTTCCTTACGAGCTCCAGACATTCAGAGTGAATGCAGAAGGCTTCGTTGAAGAAACACCGATTTTTGAATAAAAAACAAAACCTACGAAGCGTAAAAACTTCGTAGGTTATTTTTATACTATCGTGCCGCCGCCGACAACTATGTCACCGTCGTAGAAGACGACCGCCTGTCCTGAAGCGATTGCTCGCTGAGGCTCGTCGAAAACTACGCTGACATCGCCATTTTCAAGTGGTGAAATTGTCGCGTCGGTTTCTTTTTGTTTATATCTGACTTTTGCCTTTACCCGCATCGGCTCCGTCAGCTTGTCTATTGAGATAAAGTTGACATCCGTCGCAGTAAGTGTGCAGGAGAAAAGGTCGTCGTTTGAGCCGAGCACAACCTCGTTTGAGTCAAGGTTTTTACCAACGACGTAGTATGGCGCCTTTGCGGCAATTCCCAAGCCTTTACGCTGACCGATTGTGTAATTGATGATGCCCTTGTGCTGAGCAATAACATTACCTTCAAGGTCAACAAAATTGCCGTTTTCAAACTTAAAACCGCACCAGTCCTCGATAAATTTCGCGTAATCACCGTCAGGCACAAAACAAATATCCTGGCTGTCGGGTTTGTCGAAGTTTATAAATCCCTGTTCTTCGGCAACTTTTCTTGCCTCGTCCTTGCTCATTGAGCCGAGAGGGAAGAGGATGTGACTTAACTGCTCCTGCGTGAGGGAATAAAGCACATAGCTTTGATCCTTTGTTTCGTCGGCTGCTTTTTTCAGAAGATAGCGTCCGCTTTTTTCGTCATACTCGTTGATTGCATAATGTCCGGTAACAACGTAGTCGTACCCGAGCTCCGTAGCTTTTTTAACAAGCTCTGCAAATTTGATGTAACGGTTGCAATCGATACACGGGTTCGGAGTTCTCGCGTTACGGTAAGCATCAACAAAACGTGAAATAACGTGTTCCTTGAAATCTTCTGAATAGTTGTAAACATAGTAAGGCATTCCAAGCTTTTCTGCAACGCTCCTTGCGATTTCGATATCTTCACTTGAACAACACGAGGCCTCTTTTTGAGCTTCGGTGTCGTCGGAGTGGAGTTTCATCGTTGCACCTGCTGTTTCATAACCCTGCTGAGTGATTATAAAAGCAGCGACGGAGCTGTCAACTCCGCCACTCATGGCAATCATAGCCTTTTTCATAATTTTAACCTCAGTGTCCGCAGGATTCGCAGTCATCACAATGTCCGCCGCAACCGCTGAGAAGTGAAGGGTCAAATTCAATACCGTTCTTTGTGTAGTAGTCAGCAAGTGCTGCCTTTACAGCCTGCTCTGCAAGAACAGAGCAGTGAATCTTTGCCGGCGGAAGACCGTCAAGAGCCTCAACAACTGCCTTGTTGCTCAGCTGAAGAGCGTCCTCGATCTTCTGACCCTTAATCATTTCTGTAGCCATTGAGCTTGTTGCAATAGCTGAAGCACAGCCGAATGTGTTGAACTTAACGTCTGCGATAATTCCATCCTCAATCTTGAGGTAAATTTTCATAATATCTCCGCACTTTGCGTTACCTACCTCACCGATGCCATCTGCATCGTCCATTTTGCCGAGGTTGCGCGGGTTTTCAAAATGGTCCATAACCTTTGCACTGTATGCCATGGTTAATTTTCTCCTTTCATAATCTTTTCCCAAACGGGTGACATATCACGAAGTCTGTTCACCACGAGAGGAAGCTGTTCGATTATATAATCAATTTCGTCTTCTGTGTTATATTCGCTCAATGAAAGACGGAGTGAACCGTGAGCGATTTCGTGAGGAAGACCGAGTGCAAGAAGAACGTGGCTCGGGTCAAGTGAGCCTGAAGTACAGGCTGAACCTGATGAACCGCAGATTCCCTTAAGGTCAAGGTAAAGAAGAAGTGATTCACCCTCGATACCCTCGAAGCAGAAGCTTACGTTACCGGGGAGACGGGGAGAGCGTCCGCCGTTTACTCTTGTTCTAGGAATGATTTTAACAATTTCGTCAATGAGCTTGTCGCGAAGACCGCTTACATAAGCGATGTTCTTGTCCATTTCCTCGCAACTCTTTTTGAGTGCTGCAGCAGTTGCAGCGATTGCGGGTGTGTTTGTTGTGCCGGGACGTTTGTTTCTTTCCTGAGCACCGCCCTGCATAAAGCCGATAAGAGGAATACCCTTACGGCAGTAAAGAGCACCGATACCCTTGGGGCCGTGGAACTTGTGAGCAGAGAATGAAAGCATATCAATATTCTGCTCCTTAACGTTAATCGGAAGATGACCGACAGCCTGAACAGCATCTGTGTGGAAATAAATTCCCTTTTCCTTACAGATTGCACCGATTTCCTCAACGGGCTGTACAGTACCGATTTCGTTGTTAGCGTACATAATTGTAACAAGGCAGGTTTCATCCTTGATAGCCTTTTTAAACTCGTCAATACGCACGTAACCGTCCTCGTGTACGTCAAGATATGTTACTTCGAAACCTTCTTTTTCAAGCTTCATCAATGTGTGAAGAACAGCGTGGTGTTCAAATGAAGTTGAAATGATGTGGTTCTTGCCTTTTTTTGCACCAAGACGTGCAGCGTTTGTGATTGCCCAGTTGTCGGACTCTGTTCCGCCTGATGTGAAATAAATCTCGTTTACATCAGCACCGATGCAATCAGCAATATCCTGTCTTGCCTGAAAAACAACGTCAGCAGCAGCCTGTCCTGAATGGTGCATACTTGAAGCGTTACCATAGTTGTCCTTAAGACACTCTACCATAACCTCAAGAGCCTCGGGGCAGAGAGCTGTTGTAGCAGCGTTATCAGCGTAAACAGTTTTCATAAAAATCACCTGACTTTCTTTGGATTTAAGCAAAGTTGAAAGCTGTGACTAAATCCTATTTATGGTATTATACCATTCGAAAAAATTATACTATATACTTCCTTCTTTTTCAACTTTTAATTGATAGAATTAACTGTACGTAAATTGAAAAAAACTGTCTAATTTTGCCTTAAAACTGCACAAAAATATATTGTTGCAGTACTTTTCACAAAAAAAGCTGTCAAATAAAGTAAAAGTTTGTTATTCAAAAATTTATATATTGTGTTATAATACTGAACAGTAGTTTTGCACAAAGGAGAAAAAACGTGGCGGAAAATAAAATGGGCGTTATGCCCGTAAACAAACTCATTATCAATATGTCTTTGCCGATGATGATTTCAATGCTTGTTCAGGCTTTGTATAACATTGTCGACTCTGTCTTTGTAGGAATGATAAGCGAGCAGGCGCTTACCGCGGTTTCACTCTGTTTCCCTGCACAGAACCTTATGATTGCAGTTGCAACGGGTACAGGCGTCGGTATCAATGCTCTTTTGTCCCGTTCGCTCGGTGAAAGAAATTTTGAAAAAGCAAACAAGCTTGCTGAAAACGGTATTTTCCTTGCTGTTTTAAGTTCAATGGCATTTGTTCTGTTCGGTCTGTTTGGTGCAGAACCCTTTATGCGTTCACAGACGGGCGTTGAAGAGATTGTAAGATACGGTACATCCTACCTCAGAGTCTGTAGCTGTGCTTCACTCGGAATTTACCTTGAAATCACATTTGAAAGACTTTTACAGTCAACAGGCAGAACTACGCTTACAATGTGCACACAGGGTGTCGGTGCCATAATCAACATTGTCCTTGACCCGATATTTATTTTCAGCTCTGAAGAATCCTTCCTTGGCTTCGGTTTCGGAATGGGTGTAACGGGTGCGGCAATCGCAACTGTTTCGGGACAGATTGTTGCGGCTGTAATTGCAATTATACTTAATGCAAAAAAGAACCCTGAAATTCAGGTCAGCTTCAAAAATTTCCGACCGGACGCTAAGCTTATCGGTCAGATTTATAAAATCGGTGTGCCGTCAATTATTATGGTCGCAATCGGCTCGGTTATGACCTACTGTATGAACAAAATTCTCATCCTTTACACTCCCGGTAAGGAAACAGCGGCAACGGTTTTCGGTGCTTTCTTCAAGCTTAACAGCTTTATCTGTATGCCGATTTTCGGCCTTAACAACGGTGTTATTCCGATAATTGCTTATAACTACGGTGCAAAGCAGAAGGAGCGAATGCTTAAGACAATCAAGCTTGCAGCGGTTTATGCTGAAATTTTCAGCGTGTCGGGTGCAATACTGTTTTTGACAATTCCTGACAAGCTTCTCGGATTCTTCAGTGCTTCCGAGGCAATGCTTGAAATCGGTATCCCTGCACTGAGAATAATCGGCTCAAGCTTTATTCTTGCGGGTATCTGTATCGCACTCGGTGCGGCATTCCAGGCACTCGGAAAGAGCTTTTTCTCAATGATCGTTTCGCTCATCCGCCAGCTTCTTGTGCTTACTCCGGTTGCGTTTTTGCTCGCACTTTACGGACAGAAGGTAGGAAATCCCGACCTTGTGTGGTTCGCATATCCCGTTGCGGAGTTAACATCGCTTACGGTGTCTGTAATCTGTTACGTAATTCTTCATAAATCCGTTATTTCTAAAATAAAATAATGCAACTGCCGTCTTCTTTCGGAGGACGGCAGTTTTCTTTGGCAAAGTCACTAAAAAGCTATTGTTTTTTTATAGAAAATACAGATTGAATATGCCCGCCTGAAAATGGTATACTTTCCGTATAACAGTTAAAAAGGAGAAAGATCATGGCTACAAAAACCATTGAAACTCAGAACGAGAAACACGTCAAGATGAAAGAATTTATTCTTTATCTCGTCGGTGTTTTCTTCTACACCAATATGACAGGTATGATCGGCTCATACAGAAACGCTTACCTCGTCAATGTTTTGCAACTTACTGACGACCAGGCAACAATGTTCAACACGATTACAAGTGTTGTCGGCTTTATTCTTAATTTCTTTGTTGTTATGTACATTGACTCAAGAAAACCGGGCAAAGGCGGAAAGTTCAAACCCCTTGCAATGCTGATTGCCGTACCTATGGGCGTTTTGCTTATGCTTTCTTTCTGGACACCTCCGGGACTCGCAGGCACATGGCTTATGACTTACATAATCACCATTGCTGTTTTGTGGGGCGTTATGTGCAACTTCGGCGGTTCAATCAATATGGTTGCAAACGTTATGACACCCGATATGAAGGAACGCGACAATGTTCTTTCTTTCAGAAGCATTTCTTCTGCAGTCGGAAACTCTGCTCCTCTTGTAATCGTGCTTGTAATCGGTCTTATCTGGAAGGATAACGAAGGCTTACAGTACATAATCGGTGCAGGTCTTTGCGGTGTTGTCGGTATTATAACAGTTCTTCTCGGTATGGGTGCAGTAAAGGAAAGAGTGCCCTACACGGCTGAAAAGAAAAATCCTCTTGTAGGCTTCGGCGATGTTCTTAAGAATAAATATGCATGGGTTATCATCGCATCGGAATTCCTTAAGAGCTTCAGAAATCTTGCAACATATATGGGACCGTTCCTTGCAGCAGCACTTCTCGGTTCAACGTCAAAGTTCCTTCTTTTCGGACTTCCGACGGGTATCGGTACAGCTGTCGGTATGCTTGTAATTAACTTCCTTCTTAAGAAGTTCAATTCAAAGGTGCTTTATATCGCAAGCGGTGTTTATTCAATCATCGCAAACACGGCAGCTTTCGGTGTAGGTTATATTTACTTCACAAATCCGAATCCTGTTTTACAGATTGTTTTCATAGTTTTCCTTTTCCTCATCGGCTTGCAGTTCGGTGCTTCAAACCTTCTTCCGTCAATGTTCCAGGCTGACGTGCTTGAGGATATGGAGGTTAAGACAGGTAAGCGTCTTGATGCATCGCTTCCGTTCGTTATTTCTATCGGAACACTTATCAGCGGAACAGTTGCAAGTGCACTTGCACCGCAGGTTCTTTACGGTGCAGATTCAATTATTCAGTACATTCAGCCGACGGATGCAATTCCGAACCCTGAACAGTCATTGAAATCAAAGATTCTTCTTCTTTTCTTCTACACAATTGTTCACGGTATTATGATGTTCCTTGCAGGCGTACCGTTCTTCTTCTATAAGCTTACGGGCAAAACAAAGGAAGAGGTTCACGAAAAGGTGCTTGAGTTAAGAGCAAAGAATAAATAAGATTATAAAAACAAGAAACGGAGTGCTCGTGCACTCCGTTTTAACTTTATTATCATTGTAACGGGAAGAGGGAGAATTTGCCGATGCTGGGTTTAAGAAGAACTGTCATCATATGTGCAAGTTCTTGCGCTGACATACGGTTCTGAGCGTTAAGCCAGTTCCATACAACGGTTGTCATTCCTGCAGCCGCAAACTGTATGCAGTATTTTAAAGCTTCATTTGACTGTTCTGAGGATGTATCGATAAAACGGTCAATAAGAGATGCAAAGCTTTCGCCAACGCTGAAACCGCTGTTATCGCCAAGAATAACAAGGATGGTATCCTTGTTGACGTCAACATAAGTCAGAGCTTCGCAGAGAATTTCTTCCAGCCAGACAATGCTTGTCTGATGCTTGGCAACAATCTGAGCAATTTCATGACTGACATCATTAAGAATCTCGTTGAAAAGCTCATACTGAGAATCATAGTGATGGTAAAATGTGCTGCGATTGATATCTGCTGTTTCACAGATTTTCTTAATGCTTATTTCGTGAATTGGTCTGTCCTTCATAAGTTCAATAAGGCTTTGCTTAAGGAGCTCACGTGTCATTTTTGCACGTCTGTCAAGTGGCTTTACAGGCATTTTACATCCCTCCGAAAAATTATAGGCTTATTTTACCACAAAACCTTACAAAAAGTCAACACTGTGTATAATAAATATATTTGTGGTGATTAATTCTCAATGTGAATAAAAAAGCACAGTGTGTCAATTCTGACACACTGTGCTTTGGGCTTAAATCAAATCCCAGATGGATTTCTTTTCTGTTGAAATCTGGAGGATTGTAAGAGCATCTACAGAGTTTACTTTACCGTCACCGTTGACGTCAGCTGCAGCAAAAGCATCACCTGTAAGTGTAATTTTTTCTACACTGTGCTGAAGAACACTTAATGCATCTAATGAGTTAATTTTTCCGTCCGCATTAATGTCTGCCAAACGCGGACCGCCTCCGACATAAACATAAATTGTTTCGTTGTAAAGCTTATTGTCGCTGTAAAGGTTAAGCTTTGCATATCCGGGTTTAAGAGCTGTAACAGTCTTTCCTTCAAAGCTGATTACGCTTTCGTCGAAGTCATAATTGAGGTTGAAATCCTTCGGCATATAAGGTGTAGCTGTAATTTCAACTTCAAAGCTTTCTCCGCTGTCAATTCTGATTTCGGAAACATTTGCTTTAATTTCAAAGGTTTCAAAGTCGATTCCTTTTTCCTTTGCAAATTCTTCTGCAACAGAACCGGGGTAACAGATGATTTTGCCTTCAAATCCGTCAAAAGCATCGTCTGCAATTTCTGTTATGTTTTCGGGGATTTCAGCTGTTTTTGTATCGGCAAGGAATTTGACAATCTTTGTACCGTCAATCTTGAACGGGTCAAGGAGCTTCGGTGCAATAACCGTTTGTGTTTCCTGCGAATTGAGATAAAGAGTATACGCTTTGTTTTCGGTAATATCGATGTCTGCTGACCAGATTTGGAAGCTTTCTGCTGTTGTCGGTGTCATTTCAACCTTTGTTTCACCGCAGACAAGTTCAAGCTTTTCTACGTCACCGGAAGTTGTGATTTCAACATTTACGGTTTCTTTATAGCTTTCCTCAGGATAATCAATATCAAAAATTCGGTTTGTTTCTTCAGTATATTCGCGTACAAAAACCTCAATGTTTCCGTAATCAAGGCTGCTGTTACCGTAAGAATAGCGAAGAAGGAGAGTGTGCTTGCCCGTTGTTTTAAGTTCAGGCATAATTGTCACAGAGGATCCGTTGTCTTTCATCCTGAATTTTACAGCAACACCGTCTTCATAAAGTGCAAAGGTTTTAACTGCAGAATCCTTAAACACTCTTATTTTATAGGTGTCGCCTTCGTTAATCCAATCAACATAGCGTACACTTTCAAGAGCTTTCATTTCATCTATGATAGTTGCAACGTTGATTTTAAAAGGCTCGGTCTTGTGCAAATCGCCATAGACGGGGGTAACCTGGAAGCTGTAGTTTTCATCATCGGGGAACAGATGCTTAATTGTAGAAACCGTATAGTTTCCGACAGTCTTTTTGTAAAGGTAAGCAGGAGATGTTTCTGTATAAGTTGTTGTGCCGTTGGTACCGGCAAATGTAAGCTTGGTCGGGTTACCGTTTGAAACAACAATCAGGCTGCTTCTTGAGTTGATTCTGAATACTCCGTCTGCCGCACAGGCAACAACACCTGTTGTTTCATTCTCTGTATCCGCAAGTCCTGCAATAAGAGAGGAAAGTTTACTGTAGTTTGTAACCTTTGCTTTTGATTTGTCACTTAAAGCATCATAAGCAACCTGTGCTTCAAAAATTTCCTGGATAAAACGGTTGCCTGTATTTTCTTTCGGCAACATCTTTATCATATTGATAACGTCTTTATGATTTTCTCTCGGGTTTATCTGAATTTCAAATTCTGTTGAAGCATTACCATATCGAAGAACAACAAAAGTTTTTCCGATTTCTTCGGTTACCTTACCGTAGGCGAAGAATTGCTCACCGAGAGAATCTTTAACGTATGTATATGCAAGCTGTGGTTTAACTGTCTGCACGGTACCGTCGCTGTATGTTGCAGTCAGTCCGATGTTTTCAAGGTCGAGTGCTTCGCCTGCATTGTAATTTAATTTTATGTTTTCGGATGAAACAGAAAGACGGATTAATTCTGTTTCTGTCAGACAATATGAACCGGAAACAACGTTGTTGTTTTCGTCATAGCACACAGCTGTAATAACTGAACCTTCCGAAATTTTCGGAAGAGTAATCTTTGTGTTTTTATCAGTCGGGGCGAATTCGTTACAGAATTTACCGTCGGCAAAAACCTTTACAAGCGACGGAATATTGTTCTTGAAAGCGATATTCAATGTGTTTTCAGTCTTGTCAAATGCAAGTGAAAGCTTGTCGGAGCCAACGAAATCCATATTCGGAACACTGGACATTGAAGCGTACGCTGACGGAATATCCTTGAGAACTGAATCAAACCAGTTGATTTTCGCCTGTAATCTGAGCTTTAAATCAAGTGCATTTTCTTCTGCTGTAATATCGTTGAACCAAAGATAATCGTTATGCTTAGCGGAACTTGAAAGCAATTCCATTGCCGAATCAATGTCGCCGCCGTCTTTTACAAGGTCATGGATTGCTGTGTATCTGTATTCAAAGTAGGCTTTTCTTAATTCCTGAAGGAAAACGGGATCTGAAAGAAGTCTTTTAAGCCAGGACACATTAAGGGAAGTCCATTTGTGGGTTGTTGCGGGAGTAGTATAATCCATGTCCCAGACAGGGCCGTAAACGAGTTTCTCGTCAACTTCCTTGCTGAGCCAGGTGCTTGTGCGGCCGAAGTCATAGTTTTCAAACAATTCGTTGACGAGCACACCCTTAGCAAAGGATTCAATATCGATGAAATCGGTATATCTCATTGTTTCACCGTTGTATTCAGTACAGAAATCTTCTGCGAATAAAGCGTTCTCAAATGCCTGATAATAACCCTGAATGGAATTCAGCATATCTTCGCTCAGAACTTCGGGTGTATCAACACAGATATGCGAACCATTTTTGGTTATGAAGGTATATTCATCAGCCTTTCGTACAATTTCAAGAAGATATCCGCCGTTGATATCGGGAACGTCGATATAATCAGAAACGGTATATGCAACTCCGTTATATTCAACTATGTCGCTTGTAGTCCAGCTCATATCCTCAGCCATAATATCGATAAGCTCATCACGCTGGTCTTTTGTCATTGTTGCTTTATTTGCTTCGTAAATCGCCTTCGCTGCATCTTCAGCAAGGTCTTCCCAGTTGGTGATGTCAACACGGTTATCGTCAACTCGGATATGCTCGCAAAGCTGATAGTTACCGACAGGAGTGCCGTTGAATACAAGGTCAACCCATACGATTTTCTGAGATTCCAAGCCCATATCTGCAGCAAGATTGTACGAGAGACTGTTTCTCAAAAGGCTTGTGTCAAACGGATTTGAAAGAAGTACCCAGTGCTTGTTTTTACCCATTCCGAAAAGGTCTGCCTTTGAATCGAGCTTGAGGCGGTAAGGTTTTTTCAGTGCATTCCACGTCGAATTACCACGTCCGCGGATCTGGGTTTTGCCTTCGTAAAGAACCTTATCGGAATTATATTCCGTATTGCCCTGAATTTTTATGTCGGCATCGATATACTCTTCTTTGGAAGCGACTTCCTGCCTGCCTTCTGTTTCAATATAGACAACAGGAAGCTTACTCATAAACATATTTGCAGAGCCGACTGCGTTACCTTTAACATCGAAAACCTCAACACTTATCATTGACTGCATATCGCTTTCAATGGGGGTGTATGTATCTCCGTCATTTTCAATTCGTATTCCGTCGATGTACCAACGGTAGATGAATTTTCTGCCCTCTGCCCCGGCTACTTCAGCCTTAACAGGCACACCGATTTCGGCAAAGTCAGCATCAAAAGACACTTCGCCAAAATCCTTATCAACAGTAACAAATGTGTAATTTCCTGCAAGAACAGAAATGCCTGAAGCGGAAACAAGCATAATTATACAAAGTAATACGGCAAGAAATTTTTTCATAAAATATACCTCCCGATTTTGATATAAAATTATTATACCTTTTTTAAAAAATAAAGTCAAATTTTCCCATAGACAGATTTCTTTCGGGAATTGCAGAAAATGACAAATAAAACACACGGAAGTTGCCGCATAACCTTGACCTGAAGCAAAAAAATTGATATTATATCTATACTTTGATTACCAACAAGCCATAAGGTTTTGGAAGGAATATTTCTGCCTCGGCTTCGTTAAAAATCGCGCGTATAGCAAAGAGAAAACTGCACGAATGTGCGTGATATGTGGTATTTCAGACTTATGTGTTGTTGGTAATCAAAGTATGCATATATTTAAAGAGAGGCTGTGGCTTTATGATTAAGATTGCACCGTCAATTTTATCCTGTGATTTTTCGAAAATCGGTGAGGAAGTTGCCCGTATGGACGCTTGCGGAGCTGATTACATTCATATCGATGTAATGGACGGACATTTTGTTCCGAACATCACTTTTGGTGCACCTGTTATCAAGTGTTTCAGAAAGAATACGGACAAGGTGTTTGATTGCCATCTTATGATAAGCGATCCTCTTAAATATGCAGAGGATTTCGCAAAAGCGGGAGCGGATATAATCAATTTCCACGTTGAAAGTGATTCTCCCATCGACGAAACGATTGAAAAAATCCTTTCGCTCGGCTGTAAGGCTGGTCTTACCGTTAAACCTGCAACCGCTATTGAGGAGGTTTATCCTTACCTTGATAAGCTCTCGATGGTTCTTATTATGACGGTTGAACCCGGTTTCGGCGGTCAGAAGTTTATGGCAGATATGATGCAGAAGGTTTCTGCCCTTCGTGCTGAGGCAGAAAAAAGGGGACTCGACCTTGATATTCAGGTTGACGGCGGAATTTCCCTTGAAACAGCACCCGTTGCAATAGAAGCGGGAGCAAATGTACTTGTTGCGGGAAGTGCCGTTTTCGGTGCAGAAGACCCGTCAGCGATGATTGAAGCCTTAAGAGGTTGATTTGCACACCTCTTTCCAATGCTCGTGAGTTGCGGTGACGGTCAGATTGTCGTTGCCGATAAATATGCCGAATTCTTCAATAATATGTCGGTAAACTGCCGCTTTTTCCGTAGATATTTCTGCACGGAACTTAATTCCGTCTGTGAAAATTCTGCCGTTGATGCTGTCAGCTCCGACAGCGGACATAGCATCAAGAAGATTGTCGGAATTTTTAAATTCAAAAATCTGCACAGAATTGCTTTTTGAAATAACCGTGCCGATATCTGCACGTGAAACGGGAACAGTAAACATAAGAATACAGCCGTCCGAGCCGTCAGGTGACGCCTCAATCAGCAGATTGCCCGAAGGGTCAATGTCACGCCCTGTATTTTTTCTCACACAGTCAAGAATTGTCCATATCACGCGCCGTGTTTCTATGTTTGAATAGTCCATGGTGTCGTATGTAATGTCAAGCTGCCGCAAATCCTCGCGGCTCAGTCCGACCAAAAATTTATTACTGCCGATTGGCTGAATATCCACAAAAAATCCCCCTCAGGTTTAGTTGTACATATAAAGTATATGTCCGTCTTCCTGTGTATTCAACCATCAAATAATGGCAGACAAGGTGATAAAATGGAAAACAACAATTACAATAAACGTCGCAGAAGCTATACGGAATTCCGAAAGACTTACAGCGATAATAAAAAATATTTCATCAGTACAGATAAAAGAGCAAGGTGGCAACCGTTAATTAGCTTTATCGTAATTGCTCTTATCTTTGTTTTTATCGCGTTTGCAAGCTTCATTATTACCGACGCTTTGCTTGAAATTTCCAAGGCTCCGTATGAGGAAGAGGAAATAACAACCGAAGCAACAACCGACCTCGCAGAAAATTACTTTGAAAATCAGGTAACAATCCCTGCCGATGAGGTTGACGAAATGCAAAATAACGAGATGAAAGAGTAGTTTTTGAATGTATATTCCATATAATTCAAGATTTGAATATCACAAGAGCATCTACGGGGCAATCGAAACGGGAAAGACCGTTGTTTTCAGAATTGTTTTGCCCCGTGATTTTTGCTGTCACCACGCAAGGCTCGTTGTGAAAAAAGATACCGATGCGTACGAGCGTTTTTTTGAAATGCAATGGGACTGTATGCAGGGTGATTTTGAGGAATGGTGGAAAGTCAGCTTCAGCACGGAAGAAAGCGGACTTTACGAATACAGATTCGAATATGACACTCCGTGGGGCACAAGCAGAATTTTTAATTTCGGTGACGGAATCGGGAAAATACGCGAAAGCGGTAATTCGTGGCAGCTCACGGTTTACGACAATAATTTCAAAACTCCCGATTGGCTCAAGGGCGGAATAATTTATCAGATTTTTCCTGACAGATTTGCCTTTTCGGGTGAATCAAAGGCGAATGTACCCGACGACCGTGTTATGCGCGACGACCGTGACGGTGAGCCTTATTGGCGACCCGATAAAAACGGCAAGGTACTTAACAACGATTATTTCGGCGGTGACCTTAAAGGAATCTGCGAAAAGCTCGATTACCTCCAGAGCCTCGGTGTAAGCTGTATTTATCTTAACCCGATTTTTGAAGCACACAGCAATCACCGTTACGATACGGGAGATTACACAAAGATTGATTCGCTTCTCGGCACTCAGAAGGATTTTGAAAACCTTTGCAAAAAAGCGGAAGAAAAAGGCATAAAAATCATCCTCGACGGTGTTTTCAGCCACACGGGATGCGACAGTAAATATTTTAATCAGTACGGAAGATACGATACCGTCGGAGCATATCAGTCGCAGAATTCGGAATACTACGGTTGGTATAAATTCAAAAACTGGCCTGACGATTATCTCAGCTGGTGGGGAATCAAGCTTCTTCCCGAGGTTATTGAAGAAAACCCTGAGTTTATTGAATATATAACGGGCGAAAACGGAATCGCAAGAAAGTGGCTGAAGCTTGGTGCATCAGGCTGGCGGCTTGACGTTGCCGACGAATTGCCCGACGTTTTCCTTGACAGCTTCAGAAAAGCAGTAAAGGCAGAAAATCCCGATGCACTTGTTATGGGTGAAGTCTGGGAAGATGCTTCCAACAAATTCAGCTACGGTCAACGCAGACGTTACCTTACAGGTGACCAGCTTGATAGCGTTATGAATTATCCGTTTGCGGGTGCAGTCATTGACTTTGTCCGTATGGGAATTGCCGAGCTTTTCTGTTCAAGAGTTATGACGATTACGGAAAATTATCCCAAGCAGGTGCTTGATGTGCTTATGAACCATATCTCGACTCACGATACAATGAGGGCGATTACGGCTCTTGCAGGCGAAAGCTGTGAGTACCGCGACAGATTCTGGCAAAGCACTCATTCGCTTAACGAAAAGGATTATCATTACGGTGTTCATCTTATGAAAATGGCGACCGCTTTGCAGTTTACTCTGCCGGGTGTGCCGAGCATTTATTACGGTGACGAAGCAGGAATGCAGGGCTACAAAGACCCGTTCAACCGTTGCTGTTACCCGTGGGGAAATGAAAATCAAGATTTAATCCGGTGGTATAAAAAGCTCGGAGAAATCCGACGTACCAACAAATGCTTTGTTGACGGCAGGCTTGAAATACTTTCTGCCGTTGCAGGCTGTGTTGCATATTCAAGAAGAAATGAAGACAACGCTGTGCTTATTATTTCAAACAGCAATCCTCATCCGATAACCTACTATGTTAGGGACGAATGGAGCGATGCCGAAGACTTGCTCGGCAACAGTTATGTCCGCGGAACGCTTGTTGACGTGGGCGCAAAATCAACAGTAATTTTAAGAAGAATGTGATAAAATGTCAAAAAAACATAAATTCAAAACTTCAAAACAGGATAAGAGAAACGGTATAATGAGATTTGTTGTATTTTTTCTCGTCTGTGCGGTGCTGATCGGTTCGGTTTCGGTTGCCGTAATCCTGAAAAACAACAACTCTTTGTTGAGCGATTTGTTTTCTCCGCATCCGACGACGGCAGAGCAGGAAACAACGGACAATCAGCTTGTTGAAATTGATGAGTCGCTTAACGGCAGGATGAGGATTCTTCTCTACTGCACAGACAGGGAGATAAGTGAAATTTATTTCCTTGCGATGGTCGATGCGAATATGAACAAGCAGTGTTTCGAGGTTCATCCCTTAGCTCCCGACAATCCTGATTATATCAAGGCTCTTGCCTCGGGCGGTGAAAAGGAGCTTGTTTCTGTTGTTGAGAAAACTGAGAAAATAAAAATTGACAAATATATTGCATCAAATGCGGATACATTCGCTCTTGCAATAAATGCGATGGGAGGACTTGAATACACGGTAGCTGAAAGAATCGAATACAGAACGGATGATTACACTCTCATTCTTACAAAAGGCGACCAGACAATCAAGGGCGAAACCCTTCTTAAATATTTCAGATATTGTAAAACTCTCGGTGCTCAGGCAGGACTTCAGCAGCAGGGCGAAATACTTTGCAGTATGTTTGATAATTATGTAACCGAGGAAAATGTTGAAAAGGGCGATAAGATTTACGAAAAAGTGCTTTCAAAGCTCAATTCAAAAAGCGACATTTCTTACATTGAGGCTTCAAGAGCAATACACAAATTAAAGATTTTCTGTAATTCTGAAGAAAAACAGCCTGCAAAGGTTGTTCTTAAATAGGAGGCACGTTTTATGAAAGAAAAGCCGATAAGAGGTTCACAGAAGCAACCTGACCATATTTTTATAAGCATTGCAGACGATGCAAAAACCACGATGAATGTTACGTGGCGTACCTGCACGGATGTTGCAGACGGATACGTTCTTTACCGTGAAGAAAATTCGCAGGATTGGCTCCGTTGCGAAGCTGAAACAGAGGTTTTCGAAAGCGATATCGACATCAGCAATATGTTCTGGGCAAAGCTTAAAGGACTTAAACCCGGTACAAAGTATTTCTATACCTGCGGTGATGACGAAAACAGAAGCGAAGAATTTTACTTTGAAACAGAGCCTGAAAATCTGAAAAAGTTCAAGTTTATCTGCGTTTCAGACCAGCAGAAGGGCGAACCGCACGACTGCCCCGATTATTCATACTTTAACAACGTTTTGAAAGAAACGCTTAAAAAGCATCCCGATGCACGCTTTATACTCTCGGGTGGCGACAATACTGACTGCGGACAGCACGAAGTTCAGTGGAACGGTGCATTCAGCGGACTTAAGGGTGTTGTTGAGCATATTCCGTTTATGATGACCCTCGGCAACCACGATAACCGCGGTTTCAAGGACTACAGAAACGGCATCGGAAGATATTATTCAGAGCCTGCAGAGTTTTTCGGCAAACAGTTCAAGGGTTCATATGCAGATAACGGCCCCGAAAACTGGAAGACAGAGAACTATACTTTTGACTACGGTAATGCACACTTTATGGTTATCGGTGTCAACGGTCCTGAAGAAGTTAACGAGTGGATGATAAACGACCTTAAAAACTGCGACAAGCAGTGGAAAATCGGTTCATATCACTTCCCGATCTGCTACTCAGGTTCAGACTGTCAGAATTATGATGCTTACCCTGTAATGCGCGAAGGCTTTGAAATGCTTGACCTTTGCTTCTCCGGTCACGAGCACAATTTTTCGCGTAGCTTCCCGATGAAAAACGAGGAACTTTTCGAACGTCCGTCAATGGGAACTGTTCATTATATGCTCGGCAACTCCAATCAGAATCCTCCGGGAACAAGAGCACTCGTAAAGGTATGGCACTCTGCTTTCTATACTCAGGAAGAGAACGTGTCTGTTATCGCAGTTGTTGAAATTGAGGGCGGTAAAATGACTCTTACTTCAACAATTTTTGAGGACGGAAGAATCGTTGACAAATGTACAATCGACAAGGATAACGACGAAATAACACCTTATGCGATTGCACCGAAATATAACCGCACACGAATGATGTTCAAGGGTGCTCAGCTCGGTCTTTGCCAGTCTGCGACACCCTGCCACGAAATCGACGGTGTATGGTATGCTCCTCTCGGTGTTCTTGTGGGTTACATAGGCGGTGCCGTTACAAAAGAAAAGGGTAAGATTACCCTTGAAATCTACGGTAAAAAG
Organism: Clostridia bacterium; assembly: GCA_017380575.1. Taxonomy (GTDB): domain Bacteria; phylum Bacillota; class Clostridia; order Oscillospirales; family Acutalibacteraceae; genus CAG-488. Next base: position 71,849 of record JAFODS010000046.1, read on the forward strand.
GCTGAATTTTTTGAAAACAGCGACGTTGCCGTTACAGCAAACGGTGAAGTGAAGCTTGAAGCTCCCGTTAAGCGTCTTGATGAAGGTCAGCTTTATATGCCTGCGAGTGCTTGTGAACTGTTTGATATGCGTTGGGCTTATGCAAAGAGAAATAATTTCATTTCCTTTGAGCACGAGAGTGAGGACAAGCCTGTTACCGTTCAGCCGTGATTGACAAAAATTAACCGTTAATATATAATCAAGTCGGAGTTGATGAAAATGGCAAAGAAAGATAAGCAGAAAAAAGAAGGCGAACTTAATCTTAACGACGTGCAGAAGCGAATGGATAAGTATTATAAAGCTTGCGAAAGCGAAAAGAAGGGCAAGGCTGCGGTTTTGTCTTTAATCGGCACGTCCGTTTTTATTCTTCTTATGCTTCTGATTATCGTTCTTAAAATGAACGGTGTCGGAAAAACAATCGTTTTCACAACGGACGACAGCGGAAATGTCAGCACATCCGTCGCAGATTCAGAAGACGTCAGCGGACAGAACCTCGCAGAAGTTATTGCAGACGAGATTACAGATTAACAAAAGAACAAAAGAAAACACCTTGGAATTGATTTTCCAAGGTGTAATTTTTTGTCAGGCAGTTAAATATCATAAGTGTTATGCTGACAAATTCGGGCTTGTCGGTCTCTTGGATAGTGCACCTTTAGGCAAGGGAGGCTTTGCTCATATTCAAATCCAAAAACAATCATCCCGACAAGCCCGAGTTTGTAGATTCTTTTGTGTAAATCCATTATTCATTATCCCAAAGTGCAGAAAACTGTTCGGTAATTTTTGTTTCATTATTGACAGGGTGTAAAACTTGCACTATACTGATTTCGAAGGTGTAAATTATGAGTGAAAGGTCAAATCAAATGAAAAGCTATCAGAAGTATATAATTATACCTCTTGTTACAACTATATTAACTTTGTTGTATGGTTTCATTATTGGTGGCGAAATGGCGCCATGGTTCGCGGGTGTGCTTTTCATAATTTCTCTGATAATTTTAATTCTCTTTGAACGAAAATCATCAGAAAACAAACTTTTCGGAAAAACAATCAAAGTCATTGTAATGGCTGCTGTTATGGTAGGATTGTCCGCGGCGTTATATGGTGCTGTAAACCAGACTGTCTACACAACTTGCAACAGCTTTGATACGGAAATTACTGATTTTGGGTATGGGAGCAGATATGATACAGATGTATACTTTACTGCACCTGACGGAAAAGAGACATATGTGACGGTTGATAAGCTCGGCACACTTGAAATCGGTGATAGAATTACAATTGATGAATGCCGAGGTTTGTTCAGAGAGAATTTCTACCGTTACCACGGCATAGCAGAATAAACAAAGACTCAACACTTTTGAAGTGCTGAGTCTTATTTTTTTATTCAACCAAGTCATTCTCTCTGAACTGGAGAGAATAGAGCTTTTTATATGTTCCGTTGGCTTCGATAAGCTCATCGTGTGTTCCGCGTTCACGGATTTTGCCGTCGATAACAACCGCGATTTCATCAGCGTTACGGATTGTTGAAAGCCTGTGTGCAACAACAAGCGTCGTTCTGCCCTTACAAAGCTCGTCAAGAGCGTGCTGAATAAGAACCTCCGTTGTGTTGTCGAGAGCACTTGTTGCCTCGTCAAGGATGAGGATTGCAGGGTCTTTAAGGAAAACTCTTGCAATGCTCAATCGCTGTTTCTGTCCGCCCGAAAGCTTGACACCGCGTTCACCGATTTCCGTATCGTAGCCGTTTTCAAGAGTTTCGATGTATTCGTGAATGTTAGCACGCTTTGCGGCTTCTTCAATTTCTTCCTGAGTTGCATCGGGTCTGCCGTAAAGAATATTGTCACGGATTGTTCCTGCAAAAAGGAAAACGTCCTGCTGAACAATACCGATATTCTGACGAAGTGAATCGAGAGTTATATCACGGATATCCGTTCCGTCAATAAGGATTGCTCCGTCTTTTTCTTCAAGCTTATAGAAATTCGGAAGAAGGTGACAAAGTGTTGTCTTGCCACCGCCCGAAGGTCCGACAAGTGCAACCTTTCTACCTTTTTCAATCTTAAGGTTAACGTCGTGAAGAACACCCTTTGAAGTGTCGTAAGAATAATTTACGTTTTTGAATTCAATTTCGCCTTTGACATTTTCAAGAGTCTTTGCATCAGGCTTGTCTGTTTCAGGCTCTTCGTCCATAATCTCACAGAAACGCTTGAATCCGCTGACACCGTTCTGGAACTGCTCCATAAAGCCGATGAGTGTATTTACGGGGTGAATGAACAGGTTAACCGAAACTATGAATGTTGAATAATCACCGAAAGAAATTCTGCCTGAGTAAAGGAAAAGTCCGCCTGCGATGAGGATGAACACATTAAAAACTTCTGTAATAAAAGTTGTTGATGAATGGAACTTTGCCATCGCATTGTATGCACGGTATGATGAATCAACAAACTCCTTGTCGCCCTTTTCAAACTTTTTAATTTCGGTTTCGTAGTTGGTGTAAGCCTTTGTAACGCGGATACCTGTTACGCTGCTTTCAACCGCGGCATTGATTATTGCGGTGCTTTTTCTTCTGTCGTTGAAGGCAGATTTCATCGCCTTACGAAGCTTGATTGTCACAACGATGAGAATCGGCACACAAGTGAAAATGATAAGAGTAAGAATCCAGTCAATCGTAATAAGGTAACCGAAGGAAAGTACAATCATAATAGAACTGATAAGAACGTTTTCGGGACCATGGTGGGCAAGCTCAACAACTTCAAAAAGGTCACTCGTAAGACGTGTCATAATCTTACCTGTTTCGTTGTTGTCAAAGAATGTGAAAGGAAGCTTTTCAAGATGAGCGAAAAGGTCTTTTCGCATCTGCGACTGCATATGCACGCCGATAACGTGACCGTAATACTGAACAAAATAATTGAGTGCCATTCTTGCAAAATAAAGTGCAAGAACAATTGCACCCGCGATAACAATGGTTGTATACATCTTGTTCGGAATGTACTCGTTGAGCATCTTGTTTGTAACAACAGGATAAACCATACCGATGACTGAAATCATCAGCGCGGCAAGCATATCAAGAGTCATCATCTTTTTATGCGGTTTATAATAACTTAAAAATCGTTTTAACACAGTATGCACCTCGCTTTTTCCACAGTGTATTATACTTTTTTGTGACACTTTCGTCAATTAGTCAAATTAAATATTTGTATAAAAAATCACCCTGAGCAGTAACTCAGAGTGATTGATTTTTATCGAATCAGAATCCGCGGATTGCCTTAACAACCTTTGTGCAGTCTTCTTTGTCCATAATCTTCGGAACGGGATAAAGCGGATTGCCTTCCTTAAGAGCTCTTTCAACGATTGTCGGGATGTCTTCATCCTTAATGAAATCGAAGTGCTCGGGGATATCCATTTCTTCGTTCATTTCCTTGATTTCTTTGATGAACTTTTCTGCCTTTTCCTTGTCGCTGTCGCCGTCAATGCCTACGATATCAGCAAGCTCTGCGAGCTTCTTATATGCTGTTTCACCGTAATATTCAAGAACGTGAGGAAGAATAACAGCGTTTGCAAGACCGTGAGGTGTGCCGTACATACCGCCAAGGTTATGTGCGATTGCGTGAACGTAACCAACGTAAGCTCTTGTGAATGCCATACCTGCATAGAAAGAAGCAACGAGCATATTTTCGCGAGCTTCGATGTTCTTACCGTCTTCATAAGCATTTTCAAGGTTTTCAAAGATAAGCTTTGTTGCCTTTTTAGCGTAATCGTCTGTGCTCTTGACTCCGCTCTGACCGATATAAGCTTCAACTGCGTGAGTGAGAGCATCCATACCTGTTGTTGAAGTAATCTTCTTGGGAAGACCTGTTGTAAGCTCAGGGTCAAGAACTGCATACTTCGGACGAAGCTGCGGGTCGTTGATTGCATACTTTTCATGAGTCTGCATATTTGAAACAACAGCTGCAAGAGTTGTTTCTGAGCCTGTACCTGCTGTTGTGGGAACAGCAAAGAACGGAGGAATCTTTTTAACAACCTTAAGAAGACCTCTCATCTGAGAAACAGACTTGTTCGGGTTAGCAATTCTTGCACCGACAACCTTTGCACAGTCCATGGGTGAACCGCCACCGAATGCGATGATACCCTGACAGTCGTTCTTGAGGTAAATTCTTCTGCCTTCTTCAATGTTTTCGATTGAGGGGTTCGGCTGAACACCGTCATAAACAGTATACTTGATGCCCTGCTTTTCAAGAGCTTCGAAAAGGCTGTCAAGAAGATTAAGGCTCATAAGACCTTTATCTGTAACGATAAGTACATTTGTAATGCCCTTTGACTTTACAAGTGCGGGAAGGTCCTTGATTGCACCCGGCCCCTTAAGAAGTTCAGGCTCGTCCCAGTTGAAAACGGGCATAACCATTTTAAATGTTTTCTGATATACTCTGCAAAATGCATTGTTAAGGATTGCCATAATTAAGACTCCTTTATGTTTGATAGTAATATTTTAACAGAAACTACCTCTCTTTTACAAGAGGAAAATAAATTATTTATGATAAAGCTTTTTCGTCTGGTACTGCGGTTCACAAGTAAGGTTTATACCGAATTTTTTAAACATCGATTCGTCACCGCTTGTGAGGATAACCGTTGCGTGAGCCTGCATACCGCGAAGCTTCGGAATCTGCTCAATTGCGAGCTTTGCTCTCGGGTCTGTAGCAGCTGAAACAGAAAGAGCAATAAGAGCTTCGTCAACGTGAAGGCGTGGATTATGGTTGCCCATATACTTCACTTTAAGCTCCTGCACAGGCTCAATAACCTCGGGGGAAATAAGAAGAGCATCCTCCTCTATTCCTGCAAGCTTCTTGAGTGCATTGAGCATCGCTGCCGCACTTGCACCCATAAGAAGTGAGGTTTTACCTGTAACAATATCATTGTCACCGATTTCGATTGCAACTGCGGGGCCGCCTGTTTCTTCGGCTCTGTTAAGAGCCTTTGCAATAACCGGACGCTCATCAACCGTAATGCCGGTCTGCTTCATAATAAGCTTGAGCTTTGTAACGGTTTCCTTACTGCCAAGACCTTTCTTAACAGCACAAAGCTCGGCATAATAACGGCGGATAATTTCCTGACGTGATGCTTCGCAACAAGCGTCGTCGTCAAAAATACAGTTACCTGCCATATTTACACCCATATCTGTGGGAGACTTGTAAGGACATTCGCCGTAAATCTGGTCAAATGTTGCGGCAAGAACAGGGAAAATTTCAACGTCGCGGTTGTAGTTAACTGTCGTTTCACCGTAAGTTTCAAGGTGGAACGGGTCAATCATATTAACGTCGTTAAGGTCAGCCGTAGCTGCCTCATAAGCGAGGTTTACAGGGTGCTTGAGAGGAAGGTTCCATATCGGGAATGTTTCGAATTTAGCGTAACCTGCACTGACACCTCTTTTATGCTCGTGGTAAAGCTGAGAAAGGCATGTTGCCATCTTTCCGCTTCCAGGACCGGGAGCAGTAAGAACAACGAGTGAACGTGAGGTTTCGATATATTCGTTTTTACCGAATCCGTCATCGCTTACGATTTTTTCAATATCGGACGGATACCCTTCAATCGGATAATGACGGTACACCTTGATTCCGAGTGATTCAAGACGCTTGCAGAATGCATCAGCGGCAGGCTGACCTGTGTATCTGGTCATAACAACGCTGCCGACGTAAAGGTCGATGTTTCTGAATGCGTCGATAAGACGAAGAACATCCAGATCATAAGTGATGCCGAGATCACCGCGGATTTTATTCTTCTCAATATCCGCAGCGTTGATTACGATAACTACCTCAGCCTGATCCTTAAGCTGTTCAAGCATTTTAATTTTACTGTCGGGAGCAAAACCCGGCAGAACTCGTGATGCGTGAAAATCATCAAAAAGCTTGCCACCGAATTCGAGGTAAAGCTTACCTCCGAATTTATTGATACGCTCCTTGATGTGCTGAGATTGCAGTTGGAGATATTTTTCGTTGTCAAAACCTTGTCTGGTCATCTTAAAACACCCTCAATTTCAAAATACTTAAATATTATAATATAATAACGGAAATTTTACAACACAATTCCACAAAAATTTGCATAGTTTTTTTATTTGACGAAAGGACATATTCAATGTATAATAAATATAATATGCGGTAATTTGCGCACTAAATTTCCTTAGGAGGATTTGTTATGAGTACAAAACTGCACAAATGGGAAGACCCTTTGTTTTTCAAGGAGAACAAGCTCGACGGACACAACCTTGCTCTGCCTCTTGATGCAAGAGACAAGGCTGCTTTTGACGAATCAAAATATAAACTCAGCCTTAACGGTATCTGGAAGTTTTACTGGCAGATGGGAATAAAGGATGTTCCTGCCTGCTTTGAACAGCCCGGTTTCTATGATGATGAATGGGATGAAATTCCTGTACCTTCAGTATGGCAGAGTTTCGGATACGGCAAACCGATTTACCTTTGCTCTTTTATGCCTCCTCAGGTTTCAACTGTTGAAAGCGAAATTCCGAAGGTAAGCCATTGCAAAAACGAAATCGGACTTTACAGAAAAACGTTTACTCTGCCCGAAAACTTTGACGGCAGAAGACTTATTCTTCACTTCGGTGCGGCTAAGTCTGCTCTCTACGTTTATGTTAACGGAAAATATGTCGGCTATTCTCAGGGTGCTATGACTCCTGCAGAGTTTGATATTACGGATTATGTTGTTGAGGGAGAAAACATCCTTGCCGCAAAGGTAATGCGTTTCAGCGACGCTACATATCTTGAAAATCAGGATATGTGGCAGCTTTCGGGTATTTACCGTGAGGTTTATATCGTTGCTGAGCCTGAAACAACAATCGAGGATATCTATGCCGCTGCAACTCTTGACGAAACAATCACAGACGGTATTCTTGACCTTACCGTTACACTCAGCAAGGAGGCTAACGTTACCTGCAAGGTAAGCCTTGACGGTAAAGTGATTTACGAGAAAAAGTCAGACGGAAAAACAATCAAGATAAAGCATATTGAAAAGAATGCACGCAAGTGGTCAGCAGAAACTCCTGAGCTTTATAAGCTTGAGGTTGCGATTTATGATTCAAGAAAGTGCATTGTTAAAAAGCAGATAAGAATCGGTTTCAAACGTGTTGAAATCATCGGCAATGTTTATTACGTAAACGGTCAGAAGGTTATCATCAAGGGTGTTAACCGTCACGACTTCCATCCTGACCACGGTTGGGCAGTGCCGAAGGAAACATTTATCACAGACCTTCACCTTATGAAGAAGGCAAACATCAATGCAATCCGAACAAGCCATTATCCTGATGACCCGTTCTTCTATGAGCTTTGCGATGAACTCGGCTTCTATGTAATGGACGAATGCGACGTTGAAACTCACGGTGTAAGAAGAAAGAACGTACCCGGCGATAATCCTCTCTGGACAGCGGCAGTCGTTGACAGAGCAGAAAGAATGATTCTCCGCGACAGAAGCCACGCTTGTATCTGCTTCTGGTCACTCGGTAACGAGGCAGGCGACGGCACAAACTTCAGCAGAATGAAGGAAGCAATGCTTGAACTCTGCGATTTGTATCCCGTTCACTACGAAGGTGACTTTGATTTTACGAAGTCAGATTTCATCAGCCGTATGTATCCGACAGAGAGAATCGTCAAGGACCTTGTAAATCAGCACGAAATCAAGACAACTCTTTTTGATAACGTTGCAAATGCTCTTGCTGCAGACAACAAGCCTGTTCCCGAAAGCGTTTTCAAAACACATCCTGTTATCTACTGTGAGTATGCCCACTGTATGGAAAACAGCCTCGGCAACCTCAAAGAGTATGTTGACGATTTTGAAATGTATGACCATATGACAGGCGGTTTCATCTGGGACTATGTTGACCAGTCAATCCGTGTTGTTGAGGACGGTCAGGAAAAATGGCTCTACGGCGGCGACTTCAAAGAAGGTGGCTCAAGCTACTACTTCTGTGCCAACGGTATTATCGGTGCTGACCGTGTACCGCACCCTGCATATTACGAAGTAAAGCAGGTTTATTCAAATATCTGTGCTGTTGAGCTTGATAAGGAAAAACAGATTTACGGCATTAACAATAAAAACTATTTTGACTCTCTTGATTATTGCTACGCTGTATGGGAAATCACACATGACGGCAAAAAAGTTGAAAGCGGTAAGCTTAACCTTGACGGTACAGCTCCGCAGACTCAGAAGAGTGTTGAAATTCCTTACAAGAAAAACTTCGGTATCGGTGAATATATTCTCACAATTTCCTTCCGCTACAAGGCAAAGAACGAGTGGCACGCTAAGGATGAGGAAATCAGCTTCAGCCAGTTTGTTGTAAGCGATATCAAGGAAGAGGATGCACTTCTTCAGGGTGTTGTTTCCTGCAAGGTTATTGACGGTGTTTATAACATCAAAGCAGGCGAAACAACAGCAAGATTCTATAACGGTGAGCTTGTAGCCCTTGATTTCGGCAAAGGTAACGTGCTTGATACAAGTCTTACTCTCCGTCCGAATTTCTTCCGTCCGCTTACGGATAATGACGTAAACTATTTCAACTTTGCACCGATGTTCAAACGAATCAATCCGCTTTATACATGGGATTACGTCAGCCGTTTGTTGAAGCCGAAGCACTTTGAAGTATGGGGACTTTCGGGTTCAATTTATGCTCTTACAAAGTGGTCAACTCCGCTTGCAAAGGATGTTGAAACTCAGTTTATTTTCCACGTTGACGGAACAGTTGAACTCAGCCAGAGTATGACAGGTCTTGTTCTTCCGATGATTAAGGCAGGTGTAAGACTCGGCCTTTCAAAGGATTTCACAAATGTAGAGTGGTACGGCAGAGGTCCGCACGAAGCATACATCGACAGAAAGACTGGACAGAAGATCGGCAAATACACAGCAACCCCTGAAACTCTTGAACACAGATATATGCGTCCGCAGGAAAACGGTAACCGTACAGATACAAGAAGCCTTACAATCACAAATTCACAGGGCTACGGATTCGAAATTTCTGCAGACAAGACATTCGATTTCAGCCTTCGTGAATATTCACAGGAAAAGCTTGAAAGTGCAAAGCACCTTTATGAGCTTGTTAAGGACGATTATCTCACACTCAATATCGACCACCGTCAGAGAGGTGTCGGCGGCGATATGCCCGGTAACGCTTGTCTTCATGAGCCATACAAACTCAAGGTAGGCACATACCAGTACAGTGTGAAGATTAAAGGCGTGAAATAAAAAGGAGAAATTCAAGATGGGCATTGGCATGATAATAGTTACTTTAATAGTAGCATTTGTGATAGTTTTTTCATTAGGTGCTGTCCCTGTTATAATCAAATCCTTAAAAGAAGCAAGAGAAGAAAAAGAATATCAGGAAAAGAAGAGAAATCAGAATAAATAAGTAAAGGCGGGTGCAGATGCACTCGCCTGTTTTTTGTAAAAATAGAGTTTATTAGCTATAGATAAATTCGGGTTTGTAGGGGGGCAATTATGACGGTTGCGTTGCAACCTACACCTCATCAGTCACTTCGTGACAGCTTCCCCTCAAGGGGAAGCCTTGGACTTTCGCAGATTCTCAGCCTTCCCCTTGAGGGGAAGGTGGCATTTTCGCAAGAAAATGACGGATGAGGTGGAAATCAAAGCGATTGGCCAACCCTGAATTTGCTAGGATGAAGGTTGTTTTTATTGTTGACATCCACACATAAAAAATGTATTATGTAGTCATTCGTCAAAAGGAGGCTTTAAAATGATGAATATAAACAAAGTTAGTACTTTTGCCATTATCATTGCAACAACACTGCTTTTGCTTTCAGGTTGCGGTAAAAACAATACCTCTGATTACATATCTACCACCTTTGGTACAAGCGAAACATCCACGGTAGAAACAACCGATAAAACTGTGAAAGACACTCAGACGAGCAACAGTTCCGCAACACAGGGGAATCGTTTCTGGGTTTATAAAATCGACAATGCAAACTTTATAACTGTCGGTGCTGATTACTCAACAGCAACCAACCTTGTTGAGCATTTTTCTTTTCATATGGAAATCGACAAAAATTATCCTGATTATGAAAATATGAAGGCTGAGCTTCAGACCTATAAAATTCTTATCGACAGAGAAAACGATCCGAAATCGATTAAGTACAGCTATAAGGAAAACGATGACGGAAGTATTGTTTTCGACAGTCATTTTTATAACCTTTGTGCCGACGACAGATTCTCTCGTGCTGTTTTAATACTGCGTTTTACGGGTGTTGGCTACAACGATGTTGATGAACGTCTTTTTTACATCGACGATATGACTGAACAGTTGAAAGAACACGGATTTTCAATGCAGTAACTAAAAACACGGGTATCTCAACGAGATACCCGTGTTTTTTAATCTTTATCTGAAACTTTGATTATGTACTCTCTGAAGAACACAACTGCTTCTGCAAGGGAAGCGATGGGGATTCGCTCGTTTGTTGCGTGAGTTGTGAAGAAGAGAGAAAGAGGAACATTGAACGGAGCGAAACGAAGAATATTGTCGCAGATTTCGCCGTAACGGTAAGCGTCTGTACCGCCCATTACAAGGTACGGTGCAACAGCAACACCTTCGGGATGGAGGCTGTTTTCGACGCTTTCAATAGCCTTGAATGCTCTTGAATCTGTCGGAGAGAAAGGCGTTGCTTCCTTACCGTTGAAATGCTCAATGTCGATATCCTTGTATCGGATAACCTTTCTTACGTGTTTTTCAACATCAGCGATGCTGTCACCCGGAAGAGGACGGAAGTTTACGGTAATGCTCGGTCGCTGCGGAAGAACGTTTGCTGCAGGACTTCCTTCACACATTGAAACGCTTGTGATTGTTCTGCACATGCTCGCACCCTGCGGAATGAGCTTGAGAATAAACTTAAGCAACGGAATGAACGGAGGATAATTTCCGATGAAGATTTTTCCGAAGAATGTTGCTCTGCTTGCAAGTGTATCAAGAAGTTCAGACAGGAACGGAAGCCAATGTGACCTGAACTGATTTTTCTCAAGGTCACGAACAGCGTTTGCAAGCTTCCACATACCACTATGCTTCGGTGCCGCAGATGTATGACCGCCCTTGTCGTGGAGAGTAATCTTCATATCAACATAGCCTTTTTCTGCTGTGCCGACAGCTGCAAGCTTTGTCTTGATTACGCCTTTGATGTTAAGGTCAATAAGTGCACTGCCTTCGTCAAGAACACTGTCAAGATGTACGCCTCTCTCTTTGAGAGTTTTTACGATTGTACCTGCACCTGTGTAAACTGTTGAAACAGTTTCCTCGTTGTGACCGAAGCAAAGGTAAACATCTCGGTCAGGCTGAAAGCCCTCTGCCATAAGGCTTTCGACAGCTTCCATAACACAGATAAGATGATTTTTCATATCAAGAGCGCCTCTGCCCCATACGAACTCACCGTCGATATGACCGCTGAAAGCATCGTACTTCCAATCCTTTTCAGTACCTTCAGAAACGGGAACAACATCCTGATGGGCAAGCATAGCCATCGGCTCAAGGTCAGGATTTTTTCCTTTCCAAAGATAAAGTAAGCTTGCCTTGTCAACAACTTCCTTGGTTGTGTTCTTGGCAATAAGCGGATAAGTTTTGTCAAGGTATTCGTGGAATTTTTCAAATTCCTCCCACTCAACGCCCTCATCTCTTACTCTGGAAATTGTCTTGAACTTAATAGCATCAGAGAGATGCTCTGCCACTTTATTTTCGTCGATGTCAACATCGCGGATTTTAACCGTCTGTATCTTTTTCGGCTTAAGCGTTGCGGCTCTTATGAGTGATGCAATAATAATTAATGCCAGTACCGCAAGTAAAATTTTCCACCACATAATATCATTCCTTCGTTTTTATTCTTCTTATTCGTAATCGTCTTCGTAGTCTTCCTTTGAATAATCAAAATTGTCGTCTATTTCAACTTTACCGAATTTTCTGTGCTTTGAAACACCTCTGCGTGTTCTTGAATAAATTTCGTGAATGTAGCAGGTCTTATAACCTTTTTCTTTTCTTAAAACAAAGCCAATCTGCTCAACGTAAATCAGAAGCGATTCATAGCTGTTATCCGCTTTGATAGAAACCAGCTTCTGCACCTCACCGGTTTCTTCACCGAATTTTTCAACTTCCTTTGTTTCAAGATTGTAGTACCACACACGGTGGCTTTTGAGAGTATAGGCAAAAGCCTCTTTATTCATATATCCGTGCTTGATAACCTTACCTGTAAGGCTGTCAACAACGATAACAGGAAGAATATCTCTCATCTTCCAGAGTTTAGTTAAGTCTACCATTTAAATCCTCTTTCCTAAAAGTTAAAAAAGCTTATCTGTGTGCTTTCGGGTAAGCCTTCAAGTGCACCGCAGGCATCGAGGGTTTCCATAACGGATTTACTGATTCCTGCTCTCTGCTGAAGGTCTTCGCGGGACATATACTCGCCCTGACCGTCGTCACGTGCTTTCATCAACGAAACCGCAGCGGCTTCGCCCGTACCTGCCATTGCGGAGAACGGAAGTCTTATCTTGCCGTCTTCGATAAGGTAGGTGCTTGCGTGCGATTTGTAAATATCAACGGGAAGGAATTCAACTCCGCGGGCCATCATTTCGTTAACAACCTGCATTGAAGTGTAAATACCTTCTTCCTTTGCCGTTGCTTCGTGTCCCTTTGCCTTGATTTCCTTCATACACGCTTTTACGGCATCTCTGCCCTTCATAATTGCTACCGTGTCAAGGTCTTCACCTCGTACGGACATATACGTTGCATAATACTCAATCGGATGATAAATCTTATACCACGCAAGTCGCATAGCGGCAATAACGTAAGCTGCAGCGTGAGCCTTCGGGAACATGTACTCAATTTTCATACAAGAGTCAATGTACCATTGCGGAACATTGTGTTCCCTCATCGCGTTCATATGGTCTTCCGTAAGAAGCTTTGTCGCATTACCCTTACGGACAATTTCCATAATCTTGAATGCCATATCAGGTTCAAGTCCTTTGTGCATAAGGAAAACCATGATATTATCTCGTGTTCCGATAACGTTTGAAATTGTACAGATTCCTTTTTCAATAAGGTCCTGTGCGTTGCCGAGCCAAACACCCGTACCGTGCGAAAGACCTGAAATCTGAAGCATATCGGAAAAGTTTTTCGGTTTTGCATCCATAAGCATCTGACGAACAAACGGAGTGCCGAGTTCGGGCAACGAGAGCGTACCCGTTTCACATTCAATATCCTCTGCCGTTACGCCTAACGGTTCGGGCGAGGTGAGGAGCTGATAAAGCTTCGGGTCGCAGACATCGGCTTCAAAAACCTTGATGCCTGTTGAATCCTCAAGGTGCTTGTAAAGTGTCGGAACATCGTGACCGAGGTTATCAAGCTTGAGGATAGTATCGTGAAGCGAACGGAAATCAAAGTGAGTTGTTCGAAGTCCGCCTGCAACGTCATCCGCAGGGTGCTGAATCGGGGTGAAATCCTCCGCATCGTTACTTGCGGGGATAACAACCATTCCGCCCGGGTGCTGTCCTGTTGTTCGTTTAACACCGACACAACCCTGAGTCAGTCTGTCTTCTTCCGCACGGCTGAGGAAAATACCCTTTGCCTCTTCCCATTTTTTAACGAAACCGTATGCAGTTTTGTCGGCAACCGTACCGATTGTACCTGCTTTGAAAGTGTGGTCAAGTCCGAAAAGCTCTTCGGTATAACGGTGAGCATAGAACTGATATTCACCGCTGAAGTTAAGGTCGATATCGGGCTGTTTGTCGCCCTTGAAGCCGAGGAAAGTTTCGAACGGGATATCGTGACCGTCACGGTGCATCGGAATATTACAATGCGGACAATCCTTCGGCGGAAGGTCAAAGCCTGAACCAACGGAACCGTCTTCGAAAAATTCGCTGTGCTTACACTGTCTGCAGACATAGTGAGGCGGAAGCGGATTAACTTCCGAAATACCTGCCGCGTGTGCAACGAAGGAAGAACCAACCGATCCTCGTGAACCGACGTAATATCCGTGCTCTTCGGAATTATAAACAAGCTTCTGCGCGATCATATAAAGAACACCGAAGCCGTTTGAAATAATTGATTTAAGTTCCTTGTCAAGACGCTTTGCAACGTTTTCGGGAACAGGATCGCCGTAGTCACGTTTTGTTCTTTCCCAACAGATTCGTGTAAGATCCTCGTCCGCACCGTCAAGGCTCGGAGGGAATGTTCCTCTCGGGAAGGGTGTTATATCCTTTTCGCACATATCGGCGATTTTATTTGTGTTTGTTATAACAATTTCCTTAGCGGTTTCTTCGCCAAGGTAGCTGAACTCATCAAGCATTTCCTGAGTTGTCCGCATATAAAGCGGAGCCTGTTCGGATGCATCCTTGAAGCCCATTGAAGTCATAAGGATTTCACGGTAAACCGCATCCTTTTCCTCCATAAAGTGAACGTCACCCGTTGCAACAACAAGCTTATTAAGTCTGTCTGCGATAGAGATAAGACGTCTGTTGTGATTCTGAAGGTCAATATCACTTCTAACGTCATAGAATTTTTCATCAGTCGAGCGAACCATAAATCGGTTGTTGCCGATTGGCTGAACTTCAACGTAATCGTAGAATGATGCAACCTGCATAAGCTCTTCGTCACTCTTGCCGTCCATCATAACCTGATAAAGCTCACCTGCTTCACAGGCACTGCCGATGATAAGACCTTCGCGAAGCTGCATAAGTCTGTGACGCGGAATACGCGGACGCTTTTTGAAGAACTTGAGGTTTGATTCCGTAATCAATTTATAGAGATTTTTAAGTCCCTGAGTGTTTTTTACAAGAATGATAATATGGTACGTTCTCTGACTTCTGACTTCCTCGATATACTCAGTCGGAATTTCATCGCCGTCTTTGAAGTTATATTTCGGATAAAACTCATCGTCGTCAACAAGGTAACCTTCCATACCGTAGATTATCTTTATTCCTGCCTTTGCTGCCGTGTTACAAGCTTCGGGGAAGCCCTGAACACAGCCGTGGTCAGTAATCGCAATTGCTTTCTGACCCCATTCTGCAGCACGGCTTACAAGAGCCTTGGCACTTGTCATACCGTCCATTGTGGACATATTAGTATGAAGGTGAAGCTCAACTCGTTTTTCGGGGGCTTCATCTTTTTTCTTTATTTTGTCAATGAGCATAATTGCTCTTGCCGTGATTATATAGCTTTTCTGGTATGTGTCCATACTGATAGGACCGCGAACCATAACAGTGATACCTTTTTTGATTGTATCAACAATTTCCGTACACTTTTTCTTTTCACCGAAAACTTTAACGATGTAAGATGAAGTGTAGTCAGTAAGACTGAAATTAATAATGCTGTACTTGCCGTCACGTGATTCCTTTACGTCAACGGCAAAAATATCGCCCCAGATAACAACCTCACCATCCTCGGGCAGACATTCTGCAATCGGCTTCGGCTTCACTTTTATGGCAGGGCCGTAAATCGGTTTTGCGTTAGAAAGTGAAATCGGCAAATCTTCGTAAGTCTGCTCAACAGGTTTTCTGGGTGCAGGCTCACCGCCCGAAGGCTTGGCAACAACAGGCTGTTTCTTCGGCTGAGCTTCAATGAGCTTCTGGTTTTCCTTTTTCTGATATTCGATAAGCTTTTCAACATCATCCTCTGATGAAGAATTGCTTATGAATTCAACCTTTACAAGGCGTTCAAAGCGGCTGTCGAGAGTGTCGCGAATGAACTTGTCACAGCCGAGGTTTATAAGGGTATCCTTGCCGTTTGAAGCAAGGTTGATTGTAAGCTTGTCAACGCTGAAATTATATTCTGCACCTTCAAGAATCGACTTCGAAGCAGGAAAATTTTCGTAAATTTCCTTAACAAAGCCTGAAATATAATTAAGGTCAAGGCTTTCGGAAGGAAAACGGAAATCCATTCTGATTTCACGAAGGTTCATCACTCTTTTAAGCTCATCCTGTGCCTTCTTGATAACATACGTATCAACGGGTGCACCAAAGCTGACAACCATACTGACTGCTCTGTCAGCGAGGGTCGCCTCGATGCTTTCGACGGTCGCGTTACCGAAGTAAGCTAATATGCTGTTGTCAAGATAATCGCCGAAAAGGCTTAAAAAGCTGACTGCCTTCATTTTGCACTTCCTTGTGTCAATTCCTCCACCGCTACGCGGTCCCCCTCCCTTTAGGCAAGGGAGGCTGAAAAGGTTTTATAATTTATCAATTTCTTCCAATAATTCTTTGACGATGTCTTTTTCGTCAATTTTTCTTAAGATTACGCCCTTTCTGAAGAGCATTGCACAGCCGTCACCGCCTGCGATACCGATATCCGCTTCTCTTGCTTCACCGGGGCCGTTAACCACACATCCCATAACCGCAACCTTGATTTTCTTTGTACAGTTACGAAGAGCGTTTTCAACCTCGTTCGCAACACTGATAAGGTCAATCTTTGTTCTTCCGCAGGTCGGGCAGGAAACAATCTGTACACTGTCGGATTTAAGTCCGAGTGCCTTAAGGATATCGTGGCCTGCATAAACCTCGTTCACGGGGTCGTCCGTGAGCGAAACGCGGATTGTGTCGCCGATACCGTGCATAAGAAGGCTTCCGATACCTGCGCTGGATTTGATAAGTCCCATACGAGCCGTACCTGCTTCCGTTACACCGAGGTGCAAAGGATAGTTACATCTTTCTGCAACAGTTTCGTATGCCTTTATCATATTCTCAACGTTTGACGATTTGATTGAAATAATAATATCGTCAAAATCAAATTTTTCAAGTAAAGATGCGTGGTACATTGCACTTTCTGCCATAGCTTCAGGAGTCGGTGCACCGTACTTCGCAAGGATTTCTTTTTCTAATGAGCCTGAATTTACACCGATTCGGATCGGAATATTTCTTGATTTACAAGCGTCAACAACAGCCTTGACTCTGTCGTCCGAGCCGATGTTGCCGGGGTTGATACGCACCTTGTCAACACCTGCTGCAACAGCTTCAATTGCGAGGCGGTAATCAAAATGAATATCCGCAACAATCGGAGCCTTTACAGCTTCCTTCAAAGCAGGGATAAGACCAACGGCATCCATATCGGGAATTGCACCGCGGATAACCTGACAGCCTGCCTTTTCAAGCTCGACAGCCTGAGCTACGCTTGCTTCAAAATCGTGGGCAGGTTTATTGAGCATTGACTGCACACTGACAGGTGCGTCGCCACCGATGTAAACACTGCCGACTTTAACTTTTTTAGTTTTTCTGCGTTCCATAAACCTACCTCCGAAAAATTTATTTTATAAATAACGTATAAATATCCTTAAACGTAATTGCAACCATAAACAGAAGAAGTATTGCCATTCCTATTCCGTGAACAAGAGATTCATACTTCTGATTTATCGGTTTTCTTCTTATAAGTTCGATAAAGAGGAAAAGAAGTCTTCCGCCGTCAAGTGCGGGAATCGGCAAAAGATTAAAAAGACCGATATTGATTGTGATGAGAGCCATCATTGTGAAAAGTCCCGTGTAGTCCGTTGTTTTTACGGATTCTGCCGCCGCATCGGACATAAAATCAATTACACCGACAGGACCTGAAACATCCTTGATTGAGTATTTGCCCGTAACCATATCAAAAAGGCTGAGCCATACCATACGGCAGATGCTTGCAGACTGCTTAAATGTGTCTGTGAAAACATTGCCGAAAGATTTATCTACACCGAGAATCGTAATCTGAAACGGTGATATTTCGACGTCTGTGAGCTCGATTTTCTCACCGTCACGTTCAACAACAAAGTCTGTTGTGCCGTCTGTTCTGCTGAGAAGGTAACCGATATCCGTATAGTAAAGAACACGTCTTCCGTCAATTTTGATTATCTCATCTTTGGATTTAAGTCCGTTATATTCTGCAACCTGCTTTGAATCCACGGTAAAGCTATGAAAGCTGTTCGTTCCTGCAAGTCCGTCGTTGATGCTGAGCGTTACGGCAACAATTATCAGACCGAGGAAAATGTTTACAAGTGCACCTGCAACAACGATAACAATTCTCTGCCAGCACGGCTTGTTATTGAATGCATGTTCATCGTCGCTGTCCTCGTCTTCGCCTTCCATGCTGACAAAACCGCCAATCGGGAAAAGTCGCACCGAATACTGGGTGTCGCCCTTCTTTTTGCCGAAAAGCTTAGGCCCCATACCCATTGAAAATTCATTTACTTTTACTTTGAAAAGCTTTGCAAAAGTAAAATGTCCGAGCTCGTGCACCATTACGATTACACCGAAAAACAGAAGTGCAATAAGCACCGTCCATTTGCTTGCGATAAAGGAAAGAAATTCTATCTTAAACACCTCCGCAGTGTTTTGAAATCTCAGTTAATTTTATTTTTTACATATTCCCTTGCCCAACTGTACATTGCAAGAACATCGTCAAGGGTATAAGTATCATAATGCTGTGAAGCTTCAACGGCTGAGCGTACGAACTCTTCAATTTCAAGGAATTTTATTTTACCCTGACGGAAAGCAAGGTTTGCTTCCTCATTTGCCGCATTCGCACAGGCAGGATAAAGACCGCCGTCGTTGATTGCCTTTCTGCAGACGTTGATAAGTCCGAATGTTTCGTAATCGGGTTCAAAGAAGGTAAGGTTACCGTACTGTGTTAACGAAAGAGGCTTCACGGGTGACGGAATTCTGTTCGGGTAAGTAAGTGCATACTGAATCGGAATCCGCATATCGGGAACACCGAGCTGTGCAATAACAGAATTGTCACAATACTCAACAAGAGAATGAATAACACTCTCGCGGTGCACAACGATATCAATATCGTCGGGCTTCATATCAAAAAGCCATACAGCCTCGATAAGCTCAAGACCCTTGTTCATCATTGAAGCAGAGTCGATGGTTATTTTTGCACCCATACTCCAGTTCGGATGGTTAAGTGCTTCCTTAACCGTTACGGCTTCAAGCTCGGCACGCTTCTTTCCGAAGAACGGACCGCCCGATGCCGTAAGAATAAGCTTTTTGACTTCTTTTTTATCTGCACATCCCTGAAGGGACTGAAAAATTGCTGAATGTTCACTGTCAACAGGAAGAATGCTGACACCTTTTTCTTTCGCAAGGTTCATTACGAGCTGACCGCCTGCAACAAGTGTTTCCTTATTCGCAAGGGCGATTTCGCTGCCCTTGTTGATTGCTGCCACCGTAGGCTCAAGACCTGCCATTCCGACAATGCTGTTAAGAACATAGTCTGCACCAAGTGCCGCACATTCGCAAACACCGTCCATTCCCGAAAGAACCTTTGTGTCTGTATCAGCCACACGGACTTTCAGGTCTGCAGCAGCTTTTTCGTCAACCATGGCCGCATATTTCGGCTTGAATTTACGAATCTGTTCTTCAATTATGTCAGTATTTGTACTTGCGGTAAGAGCGACAACCTCATAACCCTGCATCTCTATAACTTCAAGAGCCTGAGTGCCGATTGAACCTGTTGAGCCAAGTATTGTTACAGTTTTACTCATAAAATCACCATGCTATCCCGAAAGTATATCACTTAAGTGTGTTTATTATGTTGAGAATAACATACATTGACGGCAAGACAAACAATGCACTGTCAATTCTGTCCATTAATCCACCGTGTCCGGGGATAAGATTTCCGTAGTCCTTGATACCGTAGTTACGCTTGATAACCGATGCGCAAAGGTCGCCGAAAATACTGATAACGCAAAGAGCGATTGAAATCGGAATCACTAAATACCAATCCCAACCTGTAAACGGAGCACTGAAAAATCTTTTTGCAACAAAGAATACTCCGATATTCATCAACGTTGCCAGAAATACACCGCCGATTGCACCTTCCCATGTTTTTTTCGGGCTGATGACGGGAGCCATCTTGTGTTTGCCGAAAAATACTCCTGAGAAGTAAGAGAATGTGTCCGTACCCCAGGCACAGACAGCACAGGTAAAGATAATATAAATTACATGTGACTCAACGTGACGTGCATCAGTTACAAACTGCCAGTCGTAAAGCTTGATCAGGCAAGCGATTGCATTCGGCACGGCAAGTGATGACATAAGGCACATTGAAACCTGGTCAAACTTTACTTCCTTGTTCCATTTTACCATCATAATAAGCAAGGTGATAAAATAAACAGAAATTGCCGCTACCGGTGTGATGCCGATTCTGTCAAGCAGATTATAAGAAACATTAAACGGAATAAATGCACCGACAACCATTGAAAGGATCGTCATCGGCATTTTCACTTTTGCCACTCTGCTGAGCTCGTAAACCGAGATACCGCTGGCGATTGCAGCGATAAGCGGCAAAAGAATTGTATCCATATTAAAAAGCAGGAAGATGAACAGCGCTGCACAGACAAGTCCTGCAATAATTCGAGTTTTCATCAGACACCTCCGAAACGTCTGTTACGGTTGTTGAAATCATCAATCGCTTTGTCAAGGTCAGCTTCCGTAAAATCAGGCCAGAGAATGTCTGAAAACCAGAATTCCGAATAAGCTGACTGCCAGATGAGGAAATTAGAAAGTCTGTATTCACCGCTCGGACGGATGATAAGATCCGGGTCAGCCTGACCTGCAGTGTAAATGTTATCGGAAATATCCTGCTCGGTTATATCCTCGGGATTAAGTTCATCGTCTTTTACCTTCTGTGCAATTTTCTTAACTGCATCAACAATTTCAAGCCTTCCGCCGTAGTTGATTGCGATATTCACATCAATCTTATCGGCATCCTTTGAATCACGCTCGGTTGTTTCAAACCTTTCAATGATATCCTCGGGAACACCCTCACGGTGACCGATAAAATGAATTCGCATACCTTTCTGTACATTCTCTTCCTGACGCTCTTCTGCTTCGTCAAGGTAATCGCGGAAAAGGTTCATAAGTGCAGAAACCTCTGCGGGAGGTCTGCGCCAGTTTTCAGTTGAGAAAGCATAGAATGTGATATATTTTACGCCGATTTCACCGGCATATTCACAAATTCTGCGAAAAACATTTGCACCTGCTTTGTGGCCTTCCGAACGTTCAAGACCGCGTTGCTTTGCCCAACGGCCGTTACCGTCCATAATTATTCCGATATGCTCGGGAATTTTTCTTTCCATAATTCTACCTCAAACAAACAGGGCAGACAATGAAGTCTGCCCCGGTTTTTCTGATTTGTCAGACAACTTAGATTTCCATAACTTCTTTTTCTTTTGCAGATGCGATTTCGTCAACCTTCTTAACGAACTCATCTGTGATTTTCTGAAGTTCATTTTCACCGTTTTTAAGGTCGTCCTCTGTGATTTCAGAAGCCTTCTGCATTTTCTTGATCTTATCGATTGAATCGCGGCGGACTGCACGGATTGCAACCTTTGAATCCTCAGCAAGCTTCTTGATATCCTTAACGATTTCCTTACGTCTGTCTTCTGTAAGTGCCGGGAATGTAAGACGGATTACAACACCATCATTCTGCGGGTTGATGCCGATATCTGAAGTAAGGATTGCCTTATAGATAGGCTCAAGAGAAGACTTATCCCACGGCTGAATAACAAGGATTCTTGCCTCTGCAACAGAGATAGCAGCCATCTGATTGATCGGTGTGGGAACTCCCCAGTAATCAACCAAGATCTTATCAAGAACAGCAGCGTTTGCACGGCCTGCACGGATTGCTGCATACTCTTCCTTGAGTACGTTTGTTGTTTTTGTCATTTTGTCTCTTGTAAAGCTGTAAACTTCTTTCATGACTATTTCTCCTTTTATGTAAGTTTATGTAAATTTTAAATTATTCCTTAACGAGTGTACCGATGTTTTCACCCTTGACAGCTCTGATGATATTTTCAGGGTCTTCAAGATTGAAAACAAGAATTGCGATTGAGTTATCTCTGCAAAGTGAAGCCGCTGTGCTGTCCATAACCTTAAGTCCCTTTGCGAGAACCTCAGAATGTGTAAGCGTGTCATACTTCACAGCGTCAGCAAACTTGTTCGGGTCCTTATCGTAAACACCGTCAACGTTTGTTGCCTTGAAGATAACGTCAGCTTCAATTTCAGCAGCTCTGAGTGCTGCAGTTGTATCTGTTGAGAAGAACGGACAACCCGTACCGCAACCGAAGATAACAACCTCGCCGTTTTCAAGGTGCTTCACTGCATCGCGAGCAACAAACTGCTCAGCAATCGGCTGCATTGCAACGGCACTCATAACGCGTGCCTTGACACCGAGCTGTTCAAGTGCTTCGCAAAGAGCAAGTGAATTCATAACGGTTGCGAGCATACCCATATTATCTGCTCTTGTTCTGTTCATTGAGCCTGAGCTTCTGCCACGCCAGAAATTACCGCCGCCGACAACGAGACCGACCTGAACACCCATATCTGCAACCTTTTTAACGTATGAGCAGACGTTTGTTACCATATCAAAGTCAATTCCGTGACCCTGCTCACCGGCAAGCACTTCTCCGCTCAGTTTAAGCAAAATTCTTTTAAACATTTTCAACCCTCCGTTGATGTTGAATAATACACAATTACATTATATATTTTACTTTAAAACAAGTCTTATGTAAAGCCTTTAACTGTAAATTTTCTTATTTTTTTAAATTTTATCTTTATTTATTCTTCAGGACAATGTATAATAGCTTTAGTTTTTATTGTATACGTCCGGAGGCAGAAGAATGTTTGATTTTATTCAGAGAAACACACCTAAAATCATAGATAATTTTATTGTCAGAAAAATTGATTCCGACAACGGATACGATTGCTATGAAATATATTCTGAGGTCAAAAAAGTTGTCCTTGCAGGTAACAGCAACTTAAGCCTCGCAATGGCATATTACCGTTATCTTAACGAGTATTGCAACGTCGTTATAACTGATGGTGATTATGATATTTCATACATCGCAACAACTCCGCTTCCCGAAGAAAAAATAACATACACCGCAAAGCAGAAAATCCGTGCAAGAACAAGCTACGAAATGTTTTCTCTTGAAGGAAATTACTGGGGCTTTGACCGTTGGGAAAAAGAAATCGACTTTATGGCGATGCACGGAATCAATACTGCACTTCAGCCCGTCGGTTTTGACGGTGTTCTTTACCGCACACTCTGCGATATCGGTGTCAAGGAAGAGCTCGCTGTTGAATTTTCAAGCGGTCCTGCTTTCCTTATGCGACAGCTTACGGGTAATGTTGCAGGTACAAATTCCGTAAACAGCAAGGAGTACCTTGAAAGAAAAATTTATATCGGCAAGCAGATTACACAGAGAGAAAAGCATATGGGCATCACCCCTGTTTTCCCTGCTATGATGCCGAGTGTGCCTTTCAGTATCCGCAGGAAATATATTAAAATGGATATTTTTAAAGCTCCGCTTTGGCACAACCTCCCGCCGATTTTCTGTATGAAACCTGACAACGCGTTTTTCACTATTTTCAACAAAAGATTTCTTGAATTTCAGCGTGATTTGCTCGGCGAAACAAACAGTTACATTGCAGAACCACTTTACGACGTAAATATGAAGGGGTATAATTCGCACCTCGCTTCTTTGGGCAGGGCACTCGACGAGCTTTTTGATGAGTTTGATGAAAACGCAGTCTGCTACACTCACTTGAGTGCAATCAACAGCGAATTTTTCAAGAAAACTTCGCACGAAAGATTTATTATCATCAACGATTCTGACGAAGCAAATCCTGAAATTCTCCGCGACAAAAAGCACCTTGTTGCTATCAAGGGCAATCGCTACGGCAGAACGGGACTTTGCGGCGATATCGGCAAAATCAGCCGTTGCCCCTATGCAGAGGCAAAAACAGAAAACCTCCTCGGTTCAGCTGTTGAGGTTGACACATTCAGTGAAAATCCGATGTTCTGTGCTGCTGTTCTTGAATCGATTAAGACAGACGAAGCTTTCGATGCTGATGAGTTTGTAAAAGATTTTGCAAAGAAGCGTTATCGCACAGAAAATTTCACAGATGAAATTATAAAGCTCAAGAATCTTTGTTATAACACGGACGAATGTGCAGGTTCAATCATCTGTGCAAGACCGTCAACAAAGCTTAAGCACACAGCTCCTTTCGATACACTCGAAAGAAAGTACGATTTCAAGGAAATTTATGCTATTGTAAAAAATATCCTTGAAAACGAAGCAACAAAGAATGACAAAATGCGACTTGATATCGTGTCCTTTGTCCGTCAGTTCCTTTCGGAATTTGCTTACCCCGTTTACCTGACCGCAACCGCATTTTTCAAGGAAGAAAATGCACGCGATTATGAGCAGGCAAGCAACCTTTTCCTTGAAATCTGTCAGGATATGGACAGACTTCTTAAAACGCAGGAAAGCACAAACCTTTCAACTGTTTACGAGAAGGCTCACGAGCTTGGTAATAATAAGGAAGAGATGCAGGCGATTGATATAAACTTCCTTATGTACCATACAATCTGGGGGCCGTTCGACCGCAGTGTTCTTTACGATACAGCATGGACAGAAATCGGTGGAATGGTCAAGGATTTCTACGCTCAGCGTTGGTTTATGTATTTCCGTGCACTTGCCGCATACTTTGATAACCCCAAGAAGCTCAAGGATTATTCAAAGAAACAGCCGCTTGACCGTAACGAATATAACGGTTCTTATCAGCACAAGCGTCTTACACTTTTCGAGAACAACTTCCTTGAAAATTATATTCCCCGAAAAGACGGAATCTGCGAAGAAGACACAATCGAAGTCGCAAAAGAAATCCTCGAAAAATATTCAGAAGTTATCCATCAGTTTTAAATAATAAACAAAAAGGGCGGTTCACAGAACCGTCCTTTTTGCTTGAAGTATCGCTTTGATAAACATCTTCAGTTAATAAAGTTAATGCAGAGTTGGTTTTTTAGCGGATACTCGGAAAGGGTATCTGAGTCAAGATTTTCCTTATACATATCAACTGCACAAATCTGTGGATTTTCGTACGTTTTGTAATAAAAAATACCTTTGTCTGTATTACAGCACGAGGTGTAAACGGTGATTTCATATTTTTCGTCACCGAGGCGGACTGTTCCCTTTGTATGCTCAACCGCACCGAGAATATGGAAAAACTGACTAACGCTTTCTTCTTCGCTTTCACCACAGACGGAATTCAGCTTTGTAAAAGTTGCACGTACAAACCTTGATGCGGAAGAAAGATCACCCGGCAGACCGACAGCACCCATTCCTTTTGAAAATGTACAGATGTCCGCAGACGGAGCAAATGTGTTTTCAGGCTCTTCTGCTGTCAGATTGATATAATTTGCAAGGTTGGTTATGTGCCAATCAAACGGCGGATTGTTTGTCAGCACACCGACGTGATTGTTGTAAATCCTCAGACCTTCTTTTACTGATTCAACGGTTATGCTTTCATCTTTATCCGAAATCATCCAATGAAGGGGAGATGCCTTCAAATCGGGACGAAAGTTTATGTCAGCGATATTGACATTCTCAAGCAAAGCCTTTGCTTCGCTGACATTTGCACATTGAGTCAGAATATACGGAATGAACTCAAACGGTGCGACGTTTATTTTACTTTCATCAACGGGATGAAAAACTGCATTACCCGGAAAGTTAAGCCCTGCAACGCTCAATCCCTTTTCATTTGATGCTTCGTAATAAAGAGGGTAGGAGTCTATAACTGTTGCAATACCGATTAAAGCATAATGCTTGTCTGAAAAAGGGAAAGAGAAGTTTCTCGGAGTTATTACAACGCTTTCATTATAATGATATTCAAGATCGAGCGTTCTGCCGAAGTAATGATCTTTTGTTTTAAAGCTTATTGCTGTACACATAATTTCACCTCATAAAATTTAAAGGACGGAATGTTTTTTCAACAATCCGCCCTTTTATTATTTGTATTAATTTTTAATTATTCAGCGATAGTTTCTTTAAGAATCGCGATAGCCTTTTTAAGCTCGTTCCAACCGATGTTAAGCGGAGGAAGAAGTCTTACCTTCGTTTTTGCAGTAAGGATAAGAACACCCTTCTGCATACAAGCCTTCACGATTTCTTTAGCGTCCTTCTCGGTTTCAATACCTATCATCAGACCGAGACCGCTGACACTTTTTACACCCTTTGCACCCTCAAATTCCTCAAAGATATACTTTGACTTTGCCTGAACTTCGCTGAGAAGCTCGTCGTCGATTCTTGAAAGAATGTTACAAGCTCCTGCACAGCACACGGGATTTCCACCAAAAGTTGTTCCGTGTGAGCCGGGGACAAGAACATTCTCAACCTTTTCGCCAAGCATTGCAACACCGATCGGAAGACCGCCGCCGATACCCTTCGCCGTTGTAACGATATCGGGCATAAATCCGTACTGCTGGAAAGCGTAAAGCGAACCTGTTCTGCCGTTACCTGTCTGAACCTCATCAACGATGATGAGCATATCTTTTTCATCGGCAATTTTCTTTACTTCGTCAACAAACTCCTTGTCAAGCTTGCAGACACCGCCTTCTCCCTGAACAAGCTCCATCATAATTGCAACGCAGTTATTCTCTTCGGCAAGCTTTCTTACGCTCTCTGCATCGTTTGCATCAGCATAAACAAAGCCTTCAACGAACGGACCGAAATGTGTGTGGTAACCGTCCTGTCCTGTTGCTGTAAGAGTTGCGATTGTTCTTCCGTGGAAGCTGTTTTTAAGAGTGATGATTGTTGAATGGCTTTCGTCACCGTATTTGTCGAAAGCGTAGCGACGAGCAACCTTGATTGCACATTCGTTAGCCTCGGCACCGCTGTTGCCGAAGAAAGCTTTTTTCATTCCTGTTCTTTCGCAGAGCATTTTTGCAAGAGTTGAACAAGGCTCTGTGAAATAAAGATTAGATGTATGTGTGAGTGTTGAAAGTTGGTCTGTAACCGCCTTGAGCCACTCGTCGTCAGCAACACCGAACACGTTAACCGCAATTCCTGAACCGAGGTCGATGTATTCCTTGCCTTCGGAATCCTTAAGAATTGCACCTTTTCCGCTGACAAGCTCAACGGGGAAACGTGCGTAAGTGTTGGCTACGTACTGCTTATCGATTTCTGTAATGCTCATTTATTTTGCCTCCGGGTGTCTTTTCTTGTAATCCTCACCTTTGACGAACATCGTTCCGATACCTTCATCGGTAAGAATTTCAATTATGATTGAGTGCTTAACTCGTCCGTCAATAACAAAAACCTTGCGGACACCCCAGTTGATAGCATCAACACAGCACTGAACCTTCGGAATCATACCGCCTGAAATAATGCCTTCTTCCGTAAGCTTAGGAGCATCTTCGATGAAAATTTTTGAAATAAGTGATGACGGGTCGTCCTTGTCGCGGAGGATACCCTCAATGTCTGTCATTGAAATAAGGCTTTCCGCCTTGAGCTCGCCTGCGATTTTAGCAGCAACTGTATCAGCGTTGATGTTATAAACGTTACCCTCTTTGTCACAGCCGACAGTTGAAACAACGGGGATGTATCCCATTGAAAGTGTATCGAGAATCGGAGTAACATCAACCTTTTCAATATCGCCAACGAATCCAAGTTCGGCACAACGCGGCTTTGCAATAATCATATGTCCGTCAGCACCGCTGAGACCGATTGCCTTACCGCCCTTTGATTCAATAAGGCTTACAAGGCTTTTGTTGATTTTACCTGCAAGAACCATCTGTACGATTTCTGCAGTTTCTTTATCTGTAACGCGAAGTCCGTTGACAAACTGAGTTTCCTTGCCGATTTTTGCAAGCATCTCTGTAATCTCAGGACCGCCACCGTGAACGAGAACAACCTTGATGCCTACTGTTGAAAGAAGGATAATATCGCTCATAACGGACTGCTTAAGGTCCTCGTTAATCATAGCGTTGCCGCCGTATTTCACAACAAGGATTTTGTTTGTATATTTCTGTATGTAAGGCAGAGCGTGTGTAAGAACGTGAGCTCTGTCTGCATTTGAAATCTTCATTTGTAACACCTCTTAGGTTCTGTAGTCACCGTTGATTTTAACGTAATCGTATGTAAGGTCGCAACCCCAGGCTGTAGCGTTTGCTTCGCCTGAGTTGAGCTCAACAAGGATATCGATTTCCTTTTCGAGAAGGATTTCCTTTGCTTTTTCTTCGGAGAAATCAATACCTGCACCGTTGACGCAGACATCAAGCTTACCCTTTGAGGATTCGAAGCTTACGTCGATTTTGTTAACGTCAACTTCTGCACCGCTGTAACCGATAGCACAAAGAACACGGCCCCAGTTAGCGTCGGCACCGAACATTGCAGCCTTGAGAAGAGAAGAACAGATAACTGACTTTGCAACAGTTTTTGCTGTCTTTTCATCTGCGGCACCTGTAACCTTGCATTCAAGGAGCTTTGTTGCGCCTTCACCGTCGCCTGCAATTTTTCTGCAAAGATAAACCGTTACGCTGTTAAGAGCCTTACAGAATTCTGCAAAGTTTTCATCTTCTTTATCGATAATTTTGTTGCCTGCCATACCGTTGGCAATAACTGTTACCATATCGTTTGTTGAAGTGTCGCCGTCAACACTTACCATATTGAAAGTTGAAGCGATGTCTGTGCTCAGAGCCTTCTGAAGAAGCTCGGGAGCGATTACAACGTCAGTTGTGATGAAAACAAGCATTGTTGCCATATTCGGGTGAATCATACCACTGCCCTTTGCGATACCGCCGATTTTGCATTCAACACCGTCAACTTCAAAGCTGATTGCGATTTCCTTTTTAACTGTGTCTGTTGTCATAATGCCTTCTGCTGCAAAGTCGCTGTGGTCGCCAAGACCTGCTACAAGCTCATCCATACCGTTTGCAATCGGAGTGATGTCAAGCACCTGACCGATAACACCTGTTGATGCAACAACAACGTCGTTCTTTGAAATACCTGTTGATTTCTCAACAAGCTCGCTCATCTGCTCAGCAATTTCAATTCCGTTTGCATTGCATGTGTTTGCGTTGCCGCTGTTGCAGATGATTGCCTGAGCATAGCCGTCAGCAATATGATTTTTTGTAACTGTAAGGGGAGCACCCTTAACAAGGTTTGTTGTATAAACTGATGCGGCCGCAGCCTTAACATCACTTGTGATAAGAGAGAGGTCTCTTTTGGTTTTGTTCTTTCTTATTCCGCAATGGATTCCGTTTGCCTTGAATCCTTTAGCGGCACAGATTCCGCCTGTAATTTCTTTCATGTCTTACACCTCTAAATTAAGTCCTGTAGTTTCGTCAACACCGAGAAGAATGTTCATATTCTGGATAGCTGCGCCCGAAGCACCTTTGCCGAGATTGTCGTAACGTGCCATAAGCATAATTCTGTCCTCGTTACCTTCAACGAAGATTTCCATACCGTCGTTGAATGAAAGCTTGTTTGAACAGATAAATCCGCCCTCACCGATGTCAGACTTATATTGTACCACAGGTCCGTGGTATTTTTCACTATAAATTTTACGAATTTCGTCTAAATTTGCTCCGTTTACCTGATTTTTAAACAAAGGAACGGTCACAAGCATACCGCTGTAGTAGTTTGCAACGATAGGAGTGAACGCAGGAGCGTTCTTTATGCCTGTAATTGCCGTCATTTCAGGAAGATGCTTGTGTGTCTGTGCAAGACCGTACTGACGGGGTGAACCGTATGCTTCTTCAACCTCAGGACTCTCGTATTCGCCGATCATCTTGTTACCGCCACCGCTGTAGCCTGTAAGTGAATGACAGGCAAGAAGTGCTTCTTCAGAAAGAACACCTTTTTCAACAAGGGGATAAACAAGAGAGATAAATCCGCTTGCATGGCATCCGGGAACGGCAATTCTGTTGGAATCAATAATCTTCTGTCTATGAGCGTCAGAAAGCTCGGGGAAACCGTAAGCCCATGCAGGATTTGTACGGTGAGCTGTTGAAGTGTCGAGAACTTTTACATCAGGATTCTCGATAAGAGAAACAGACTCCATAGCCGCCGCATCCGGAAGGCAGAGAAAAGCGATATCGCATGCATTGAGCATCTCTTTCCTTGCGTTTACATCCTTACGTAATTCGTCAGAAATGAGCATAAGCTCAATATCGTTTCTTTCGCTGAGTCTTTCGTATATACGCAGTCCTGTTGTGCCTGCTTTTCCGTCAATAAAAATCTTTTTCACCTAATCACCCTATATTCATTGATAATGAATAATTATACAGTTATTTCGCAGAAAGTCAAGGGATATACGTGAATATTATATTTTTTATTGCATATATACAATTTATTTTATTTCTTGACAAATGGTTCGTCAAAGTATACAATCAAGTTAATATTACAATGGTATAGTATGAGGGAAAATAATGTTAATTTTGCAAAAAGGGTTCAATTATTCACAGGATGGACCCGGAAACAGACTTGTGTATCATTTGCAAGGATGCAACTTCCGATGCAAGTGGTGTTCGAATCCCGAGAGTATGAACGGTGAGGACAAAAACGCAAAAAATTACACGGTGGAGGAGCTTCTTTCGGAGGCAAAACGTAGCCGTATGATGTTTTTTGACGGTGGCGGAGTAACCTTCACGGGCGGAGAATGTACGCTTCAGTATAAGGAGCTGACAGAGCTTCTGAAAAAGCTTCGGGCAGAGGGGATAAACACCGCAATCGAAACGAATGCATCAAGTCCGTATCTTTTGAAGATTGCCGAAAATATCGACTATCTTATTGCAGATTTCAAGCATTATGATACCGATATTCACAAAAAATGGATAGGTGTCGGTAACGAAGCGGTCAAGGCGAACCTTGAAAAAATATTCGCTTCGGGCAGGCAGATTCATATAAGAATTCCTGTCATAAAAAACATCAACGATAATCCGCAAGGCTTTGTTGATTATTTCAAAAGTTTTGATACCTCATCTGCCGTCTTTGAATTCCTTTCCTACCACGAATTCGGTAAGGATAAATGGACAGAGGATTATGAAATAGAGGACGGATTTGTTTCAGACGAAACGATTGAGAAATTTATAAAATTATTTAAACAAAACGGAATGAAAGTAACGAAAACATAAAGGAGAATAGCTATGCAAAAAATTTACACTCCCGAAAAATTAACTAAGAAGGCAAAGGCACTCTTTATAAATGAAAGAGCAAAAATGCGTCTTGACGGCTGGTTTATTGCAAAGGAAGCTGAACTCAACCTTCAGGAGAAATATAAGAACGAGAGCGAGGAAGTAAAGAAAGCTTACATCCTCCGCGAGCTTGTTGATATCGTACCTCTCTGGATTGATGATAATCAGATTTTTGCAGGCACACAGGACGATGCATTCGCAAGAAGCTATGCTCTTATCAATCCCTCTTTCAGGGTTGAAGGCTTCAGCGGTTATTGTGACCCTGCGGCTGTTTTCGGCGACATTGAGCCGAATGAAGAATTCACCGCCGAAAGAATTGAAAAGGCAAAGGCTGTTTTCAGTAAAACTGACTACGCTGTGAAGCTTGGCGAAACATATGCAAAGTGCGAAGACAGCACAAAGGAAGTTATTTATTTCGTTGAGCAGGTTACGGGACATCTTATCCCTGATTTCCGTTATGCAATCAAAAACGGTGTTCGTTCAATGATTGATGCAATCAAGGATAAGGACGGCAACGGCTACAAGGCTTTTAAAATTGCTCTTGAAAGCGTTGTCGCACTTGCAAACAAGTATGCTGACCTTGCAGAAGAAAAGCTTGCTGATGCTGACGATGAACGTAAAGCTGAGCTTGAACTTATGATTAAAACTCTTCGCAAGGTGCCCGAAAACGGTGCGGAAAATATGTACGAAGCAATGCAGTCTTTCATTCTCCTCTGGCAGATGATGTGTCTTGAACAGACTCCGAATCCGTTCGCATTTTCAGTAGGTAATGCAGACAGAATTTTTGAGCCGTACAGAAACGGACTTGACCGCGACACGGTTGCAGGTTTTTTCAAGCACTTCCTCGTTTTCTTCAACGTTGCTGACAGAAGCTGGGCAATTTCACAGAACATTATCATCAGCGGACGTGACAAGGACGGCAACGACCTTACAAACGACACTTCATACGCTATGCTTGATGCATACTTTGATATGAACCTTCCTCAGCCGATTCTTTCGGTTAAGCTTCACAAGAATACACCGCAGAAGCTTTATGAGGAGCTTGGCAGATTTTTCTTCACACCGGGTGTGCTTACACCGTCAATGTTCAACGACGATTCACTCTTTGAGGTTCTCGGAGCAAACGGTGTTGACGAAGCTGACCTTCCCGATATCTCAATCGCAGGCTGTCAGGAACCGCTTATTATGGGTAAGGACAACGGCAACACAACAAACAGCTGGCTCAACCTTCCGAAGATTCTTGAAATGACACTCACGGGCGGTATTTCAACAGTTACAGGCGAACGCCTTGCTGATACAAAAGTAGCTTCACTCGAGAATATTCAGGAAGAGTTTTACAAAAATGTTGAATTTTTTGTTGCAGAAATGGCAGGTGCAGCAAACGGTGCTTCCGTTGCTCTTTCAACACAGCGTGTACCTTTCCTTTCATGTTTTATGGGCGGTATGGAAAACGGTATCGATATGCGTGACTTCAACGCTCAGGGAACAAAGTATAACGGCAGCGGATGCCTTATCCACGGCACATCTGTTATCGCCGACTCATTTAGCGCAATTGACAAGCTTCTTGCAGAACGTCCTGAGGATGCTGACAAGCTTGTTCCTGCTCTCAAGGCAAACTTCGAAGGCTACGAGGATTTAAGAGAATTCCTTCTTTCGGCAGATAAATTCGGAAATAACATCGAAAAGGTAGACGACTATGCGGCAGAGGTTGCTTCAAAGGTTGCTGATATCGTTGCGAATGCAAAGAATTACCTCGGCAACAGCTTACGTCCCGACTTCTCAAGCCCGTCAACACACCTTCTTTACGGTTACTGGGTAGGTGCAACACCTGACGGCAGAAAATCAAGAGATATGCTCGGCTACGGTGTTGACCCGCTTTACGGCAGTGCAGAAAACGGACTCGGCTTCCGTATGCTTTCAAATATGAAGCTTCCGTTTGAAAAGTTCAACGGCGGTTACGCTTCACACCTCGGCATTGACCCGAAATATTTCACAAGCGACTCTGACGAAGGTAATGGTGTTGAATTCAGAGATAAAATCATCAATCCTCTTTTCTTCAACGAGCTTAATGAAGGCGTTGCTCCGTTCTATCTCTACGTTAACGTAACAACAGTAGAAATCCTTAAAAAGGTACTTGAAAATCCGAAGAAGTATGCTCCGAGCGGAGTTTACATTATGCGAATTCACGGTACATTTGTTAACTTCCTTGATTTGTCACCCGCAATCCAGCAGGATATTATCAAACGTCTTGACCCGAAATCATCAAATCTTGGTTGCTGAGGTAGATTAAATGTATTCAATTGGTATAGACATCGGCACAACAAGCATATGTGCAGTGCTGATGAATTCACAAACAGGTAAAATTATAACTACGGCAACGCATCAGAACGATTCTTTCATTCCGACACCGAATGTGTGGGAAAAGATTCAGGACGTTGCTGTGATAGAAGAAAAGGTTTCTGAAGTAATCAGTCATCTTTTTATGAACAAACCCGACGGTGAGGTTGACTCTATCGGCATTTCAAACCAGATGCACGGTATTATGTACTACGATGCGGACGGTAATGCTGTCAGTCCGCTTTACATCTGGCAGGACGAAAGAGGCAATCTTCCTTACAAGGACGGCAAAACCTATGCACAGTATCTTGGCAGTTTTGCAGGCTACGGCCTTGTAACGGATTTTTATAACCGTGAAAACTCGCTTGTTCCCGAAAAAGCTGTAGGTGTGTGCACAATCGGTGATTATATCGCAATGAAGCTTACGGGAACGAAAAAAGCACTTATGCACATCACAAATGCCGCAAGCTTCGGTTGCTTTGACATTAATAAAAACGAATTTACAATCGACAATGGTATGCTTCCCGAGGTTACGGCAGATTTTGCAACCGTCGGTGAATGGAACGGAATTAAGGTTTCGGTTGCTGTCGGTGATAATCAGGCAAGCTTTATCGGCTCTGTCGGAGTGGACGCTCCGCTTCTTAATGTCGGTACAGGCTCGCAGATTTCATATCTTAACGACACACCCGTAACAGGCGAAAATATCGAATCACGTCCGTATGACGGAAGACGTTTTCTTATCGTCGGTGCGGCACTCTGCGGAGGACGTGCATTCTCAATGCTTGAACGTTTCTTTGCTTCTGTTGTTGAAATGGCAACGGGTGAGGAGTGTCCGTCACTTTACAAACAGATTGATAAAATGCTTGAAACAAAAACACAGACAGACCTTGTTGCGGACAGCCGTTTCTGCGGTACTCGTGCAAATCCTGAAATCCGTGGAGGTTTTTCGAATATGTCGCAGGATAATTTCACGGCAGGAGATGTGGCTGTTTCAATGCTTTATGCAATTGCAGGTGAGCTTCGTGCAATGTATGCAGGCGGTAAAACAGAAAAAATTGTTTGCTCGGGCAACGGTATAAGAAAAAATCTCGCTTTGCAGAAGGTTGTTTCTGAAATGTTTGAGGCAGAGATAAAAATTCCTCTTTACGAGGAAGAGGCGGCATACGGTGCAGCATTGACTTCTCTTGTCGCAATCGGCAAAGCTGAAAATATCGACGAAGCACAAAAACTTATTAAGTACAGGTGATTTTATGTTTTTTGATTATCCTATATTTTTTGAAAAGAACCGTGTTTTCCGTGTTTATAAGGGTGGAAAGCTTTTTGCGGATTTCTTTTCCGATGACTCAACAGACGGCAATTATCCCGAAGAATGGGTAGTTTCTGCAGTTCACGCTCTTAATGAGGGCAGTACAGACGAATACGAGGGCATTTCAAAAATTCAGGGTGCTGACCTTTATCTCAGCGATGCTCTTAAGGAATATAAAAACGAGCTTCTCGGCGACAGAGAGGATATCGGAATTCTTACAAAGATTCTTGACAGTGCAATCCGTCTTCCTGTTCAGGCTCACCCGGATAAGGCTTTTTCAAGAGCTCATTTCAACTCTAATTACGGTAAAGAAGAAAGCTGGGTTATCCTTGCAACAAGGCCCGATGCGAAGATTTTTTACGGCTTCAAAAAAGGCGTAACAATGGAGCAATTTGAAAAGGCTATTGAAGCGAGCGAAACAAGCCTCACGGCAATGGAAGAACTGCTTGAATCTTTCCCTGTTAAGTCAGGTGACATCATTTACATCCCTGCAAAAATGGTTCACGCTATCGGTGCAGGCTGTCTTCTTCTTGAAGTTCAGGAGCCGACGGATTTCACAATTCAGCCTGAACGTTGGTGCGGTGAATACAGACTTTCGGATAACGAGATGTATCTCGGTCTTGATAAGAAAACTGCACTTGAATGCTTTGATATGGAAAAAACTTTCCCGGCACCCCTTTCAAGCAAACCGCTTGCAAGCGAATCGGGAGTTAACTATCAGTCAGTAATTGACGAGAGCATTACAGAAAGCTTCAAGGTAAGAAAGATTATCTTTGACGGTGGCAACTTCGTCCTTGATAAGGGTGCTTGCATCTACGTTGTTACTGAGGGCAATGGCAAAATCGTTGGTGACAGCTACGAGAAAGCAGTCACCAAGGGTGATTATTTCTTCGTTCCCGAAGCAATTAAAAATAAATTCTCAATCACAGGCGAAGATATGACAGTAGTTGAGTGCTATAAATAAGGAGAAATTTATGGATAAGAAGTATTTTCTTATGGGCAATGCCCATCTTGATCCCGTATGGCAGTGGAGAGTACCCGAAGGACTTGCACTTGTAAAGTCAACCTTCAAGGCTGCTCTTGACAGAATGGAAGAATTCCCCGACTATGTTTTCACTTCAGCTTGTGCAGGCTATTATCAGTGGATAAAGCTTTCCGAGCCTGAAATGTTTGAAGAAATAAAGAAAAAGGTTGAAGAGGGCAGATGGCAGTACACAGGTGCAATGTGGGTACAGCCCGACTGTAACATTCCTTCAGGCGAGGCATTTGCGCGTCATTTCCTTTATTCGCAGAAGTTCTATCAGGAAAACTTCGGCAAAAAAGCCGAGTCTGCATACAACGTTGACTCTTTCGGTCACAACGGTATGCTTCCTCAGCTTATGGCAAAGTCCGGCATAAAAAATTATGTTTATATGCGTCCGCACAGAGGCCCTGAAAAGCCGAACCTTCCGTTTGAAAATCTCCATTGGTGGGAAAGTCCCGACGGAAGCCGTGTTCTTGCTTTCAGGATTCTTGACGGTTACGGTGACAACCTTCGTGAAGAAAGAATTGAACGCTATGAATCACAGCCGCATTCGCAGATTCTAGCTTACGGTGTCGGTAACCACGGCGGCGGCCCGTCAATCGAAACTCTTCAGATGGCTGAAAAACTCCGTGAGGGCGAAGGTAAAGAAAAATACATCTATTCGGGTGTTGATAAATATTTTGACTATGTCAGAAACAATGAACCCGACGATTTCCCTGTAGTCAAAGAGGATTTACAGCACCATGCAAGCGGTTGCTACAGTGCAAATTCAAAGGTGAAGATGCTCAACCGTCAGGCTGAAAACGGACTTGTTTATGCAGAAAAGCTTGACGTTATGGCAAATGTTCTTACAGGCTCAGATACACAGACTGACAGAATTGAAAGAGCGTGGCAAAGGGTTATGTTCAATCAGTTCCACGATATCCTTGCAGGCTGTTCAATCAAGCCTGCTTATGACGATGCTTATTCAGCATTCGGTTGTGCGAAGGAGGTTGCTCTTGAAGTCGGCACTTTTGCTGCAGAGCGAATTTCGTGGAGAGTAAACACAACAAAGTTCTTCGAAAACGGTGTTCCCGAACAGCGCGGAAGACTCTGGGTACGTGAGGGCGAAGGTAGTCCGATGGTTGTTTTCAATCCTCATTCTTTCCCTGTAAAGGAATATGTCAGCTTCGGCACACAGTGGGTATCGGGTGTTGTTGATTCCAACGATAACGATGTTCCGTTCCAGCTCGTTCGTGCACCTTACACAGACGGTGACCACGTGAATATGTGTATGTTCGAAGTCGAGATGCCTGCATTCGGCTACGCTACATATTATATCTATAAAGAAGATCAGAACCACGAAGCAAAGACAATTGAAAATCAGTTTGTTATCACGGAAAATTCAATCGAAAACAGCGTTGTAAAGGTTGAATTTGACGCTGACGGTGCAATCAAGTCTTACTTCAATAAGCTTGAAAACAAAGAATATTGTGCTTCACCAATGAAGGCTGTTGTTTGTGAGGATATTGAAAGCGATACCTGGGGTCATATGGTCTTTGACTATAACAAGGATATCGGCTCTTTCTCCAATGCAGAGTTTAAAATCCTTGAAGAAGGTACTCTCCGTGCAACGCTCAAGGTAACTTCGTATTATAACGATTCAAAGCTTGAACAGTATTTCACTCTTTACAAGGACAGCCCGAAGGTGGCTGTAAAGAGCAGAATTAACTTCAAAGAAAAGTACAAGATTCTCAAGCTTACATTCCCGATGAACATCGAAAATCCCGAGGCTGTTTATTCGATGCCTTACGGATTTATCAAAAAAGCTCCCGACGGACTTGAAGAACCTGCACAGAAATGGATTTCTGTTAACGGTGACAACGGCGGTGTTGCTCTTATCAATAACGGCAGATACAGCTTCTGTGTCAAGGATAATGAAATGCGAATGGTTGTAGCTCGTACCTGTGCATACCTTGATCATTTCGGTCAGCGTTCACGTGACGATGAAATCGCATTCATCGATATGGATGAGCTTGAGCTTGAATATGCACTTATTCCGCACGCGAAGGATGACTTCACGGCAGTAGTGAAAGAAGCTGAAGTTCTTAATATGCCTCTTCAGCTTTATCAGGAAACTCACCATAAGGGCACATTACCGCCTGTTTTTGAGGGCATTACGGTTGACTGTGACAATGTTATCGTTACCGCTCTCAAGCTTTCAGAGGACGGAACGGGTTATATCGCACGTGCTGTTGAATGTGCCTCAAAGCCTGTTATGGCAGAGTTCAATTTCAAGCTTCTTGACAGAAAGTTTGCTTTTGACTTCAAACCGCAGGAAATCAAAACGATTTTCATTCCTAAAGAAGGCGGAAGCGTCAAGGGTGTACCAACAACTGAAAAATAAAAAACAAGGTAGCAACTTTTTACGGTTGCTACCTTAATTTTTTACTGTTTAATTTCGTTCTGCTGTGCAACAACGCTTTCTCCGCAGTATCTCTTTCGAAGAACAGGCTTTTCAATCTTGCCTGTCGGGTTACGCGGAACTTCGCTGAAGATTATTCTTCTCGGTCTCTTGTACTTCGGAAGGTCAAGGCAGAAGTCGTTGACATCCTCTTCCGTAAGAGTGCATTCAGGCTTAACTTCAATAACCGCTGCCGCAATTTCGCCAAGTCGTGCATCGGGAATACCGATAACCGCTACGTCCTTGATTGCATCGTTCTTACGAAGGAAGTCTTCAATCTGTACGGGGTAAAGGTTTTCACCGCCTGAGATGATAACGTCTTTCTTACGGTCAACGAGGTAGATGAAGCCGTCCTCGTCCTCCTGTGCCATATCACCTGTGAAGAGCCAACCGTCAGCAAGAACTTCGTTTGTAGACTGTTCGTCGTTGTAGTAGCAGGTCATAACACCGGGACCCTTGACAGCGAGCTCACCAACGTCACCCTTCGCAACCTCGTTACGGCAAGTGTCAACAATCTTGACTTCCCAACCGAAGCCTGCTTTACCGATTGCACCGACCTTGTGGATGTTTTCAACACCGAGGTGAACGCAACCGGGGCCGATTGATTCGCTGAGGCCGTAGTTTGTGTCGTAGTCGTGATTCGGGAAAATTGACTTCCAACGTCTGATAAGGCTGGGCGGAACAGGCTGTGCACCGATGTGCATAAGTCGCCACTGTGAAAGCTCGTATTCAGAAAGGTCAATGTCACCGCGGTCGATTGAATCGAGGATGTCCTGAGCCCATGGCACAAGAAGCCATACGATAGAGCATTTTTCTTCCGAAACAGCTTTTAAAATCCATTCAGGCTTAATACCCTTAAGGAGAACTGCTTTACCTCCAACAAGGAAAGAGCCGAACCAGTGCATCTTTGCACCCGTATGGTAAAGGGGAGGAATGCAAAGGAAAACATCGTCCTTTGTCTGTGAATGGTGGTTCTGCTCAACGCGTGCAGCGTGAACAAGGCTTTCGTGCTTGTGAAGAATTGCCTTCGGGAAGCCTGTTGTACCTGATGAAAAGTAGATTGCACCATAGTCTTCGTCAGTGATGTCAATCTTCGGAGCGTGAGTTGAACAGTACTGAATGAGTGACTCATAGCTCTCTGCAAAAGTCGGACATCCTTCACCTGCATAGAGCCACATTTTAACCTTGGGCATTCTGTGGCAGATTTCTTCAATACGTCCGATGAATTCAGGACCGAAAACAACAAATTCTGAATCTGACTTGTTTACGCAGTATTTGATTTCTTCAGCTGTGTAACGGTAATTAAGGGGAACTGCGATTGCACCCGCCTTAAGAATACCGAAATAAATCGGTAACCACTCAAGACAGTTCATCATAAGAATTGAAACCTTGTCACCCTTCTTGATTCCGCGTGTCATAAGAAGGTTTGCAAAGCGGTTAGCTTTTTTGTTAAAGTCCTTCCAAGTGATTTCACGGCGGTAAGCCTCGTCGGGCTTAGCCTCAATAAGCGAATAGTCACGCCACGTTACACGCACACCGTCAGCTTCATTTTTAGGGTTAATTTCAACAAGAGCAATATCATCAGGATAAAGCTCCGCGTTCTTGTCAAGTATTTCTGTAATAGGCATAATTGGTCTTCCTTTAATTTGATTTCCGAAAGTATAACACTTTAAAGCGGTAAAGTCAATACTTTACCGCTTATATTTTTATAAAATTATAAGATTTTATCAGAAATTTACGCCGTTATATCCCCATTTGTCAGTTTCTTCGTATTTGACGTAAACTCCGCTGCCGTCAATTCCGAGAACATCTTTGCAGATGTTGCAGATTTCAGCTGTAAGTTCTTCTGCAGAAGCGGGGCTGATTTTTCCGAGTGCACTTACTTCAATGTAAGCAAGCGGAGCTGAATTGTCACCTCTGAACCAGAGTCTGCAGTTATCTTCAAAACCGAGCATAAGCCAGGCTTCAGTTTTGCCGGGGAGGATTTCGATAGCTTTTCCGAACTTTTCTTTAAGAATTAATTCCTGTTCTTTTGTGATGGGTGTTGTGGTTTTTGTTGATATCATCGGCATAATAAATCGCTCCTTTTATTTGATGCTGTCCATTTCAACCTGAAGTTTTGCAAGGTCTTCACGGATGCTGATTTTCTGCGGACATTTTGTTTCACAAGCACCGCATTCAATGCAGTTGTGAGCTTTTTCTTCATCCTTTAAGTTTGCCCAACGGTTTTTGGCATCTTCTGCATTTCCGTAAACTGCATACTTGTTCCAACGGTCAAAGTTTGCGGGGATGTTTACGCCTGCAGGGCAAGGCATACAGTAACGGCAGTCTGTGCAGCCGTTTCTCATTCTGCTGTTGAGGGTATCTGCAACGTCTTTAACAAGAGCTTTTTCTTCCTCATCAAGAGGCTTGAATTCTCCGAATGTTTTAAGGTTGTCCTCAACCTGCTCCATTGTGCTCATACCGCTGAGGATAACTTTAACGCCTTCAAGTGTACCGCACCAGCGCATTGCCCATGAAGCTGTTGTTGCATCTGCATCCTTAGCCTTGAACTTTGCCTCAACCTCATCGGGAAGCTTTGCAAGTGTACCACCCTTGACAGGTTCCATAACGATAATCGGCACACCAAGCTTGTTGCAAAGCTCAACTCCTCGTAAACCTGCCTGCTCGCGGATGTCGATGTAATTGAGCTGAAGCTGGACAAAATCCCATTTTCTGTATGAAATAATTTCTTCAAAAGCTTCATATTCATCGTGGAAAGAAAAACCGAAGTAACGGATTTTGCCTTCTTTTTTAAGATTATCGCAGTAATCAAGAATACCAAGCTCAAGAATAGTCTTCCATTTTTCCATATCAACAGCGTGAAGAAGGTAGAAGTCAACGTAATCAACGCCAAGTCTTTCGAGCTGTTCGTTAAAAATTCTTTCTACGTCTGCAATGCTGTCGAGCTTCCAGATGGGAAGCTTTGTTGCAAGATAAAATGACTCTCTGTCATATTTTTTAAGTGCTCTGCCGACGAACGGCTCGCTTTCACCGTCGTGGTACGGATAAGCGGTGTCGTAATAATTAACGCCTGCTTCCATAGCACGGTCAAGCAAACGCTCAGATTC
Source organism: Clostridia bacterium (assembly GCA_017380575.1). Taxonomy (GTDB): domain Bacteria; phylum Bacillota; class Clostridia; order Oscillospirales; family Acutalibacteraceae; genus CAG-488. Next base: position 113,084 of record JAFODS010000046.1, read on the forward strand.
AATTTCATCAATTTTTCCGTCTTTCATCGGGAAACGCATACAACCGTAGCCGAGAACCGAAGCCTCTGCACCAAGGTTTTCAAATTTTCTTTTCTGCATAAAACTGACCTCCTTGAAAATAAAGAAAATAACAATGTAATTTTATCATACAGAAAATTAGATTTCAATATTTATATTGAAATTCAGTAATTAATATGGTATTATACCTTAAACGTATTTTAAAAGGAGGGATAGCGATGAGTGAGCAGGCAAAGAACGAGAAAAAAGAAAAGCTTCCGAAACCGTTTGAAAAGTTCATTTGGCTTCTGATTTCCTGTGTAATCGCTGTCGGTGGCTTCTTTTTAAGGACAGGCGATTTTGAAGCACCTCTTTGGTTAAGTATCATCTGTGCTTTGGCTCTTCTTTCTACAATAATTATTGCTGCACAGAAAGCAAGTGCAGAGCGTGCTGCAGCTGCAGACGATAAAGAGAAAAAACTTAAGTATATGATGAAAACTGCAGTGTATTATTTTTACATACTTGTCGCCGTTGTTTTTGTTTTTATGTCAATCTGGATTGTAGGAATCCTTACAATATAACAGAACACCACGTCTTGTGACGTGGTGTTAATTTTTTATGGGATTAATAATATCTCATTACAGCGACAACCTTACCGAGGATTGAACAGTCGTCAACAATAATCGGTTCGTAAGTGTCGTTTTCAGGCTGAAGACGGTAATATCCGTTTTCTTTGTAGAATGTCTTACACGTTGCTTCGTCATCAACCATAGCGATAACGATTTCTCCGTTTCTTGCAAACGGAGTTTTTTCTGCAATAACAAGGTCACCGTCAAGGATACCTGCCTGAATCATACTTTCACCGCGTATGTGAAGAGCGAAAAGAGGCTTGTCCCTTGAAACTGTTCCTGTGTAGGGGAAATAACCCTCAATCTGCTCAACGGCAAGAATCGGTGCACCTGCGGTTACTGTACCGAGAATCGGCACCTGAGTAACGTTATCCGCCTGACCCATAATTCGGATTGAACGCTTAAGAAGCGGGTCGCGCTGAATGTAGCCGGCAGCCTCAAGAGCGTCGAGATTTGACTGTACGGACGAGGTTGAACGAAGGCCGACTGCTGCACCTATTTCACGAACTGAAGGCGGAACACCGTCAGTACTTCTTTCAACAAGAAATTCATATATTTTTCGTTGGGTATCATTAATCTGCATACTGAAATCCCTTCTTTGCACTATTGTTGAGGACATTATATCACACATTTTCAGAAAAAGCAAACATTTGTTTGCTAAATTATATAAAAATTTTTTCTTTATTTTTTATATATTTTGTGCTATAATAATAGAAAAATATGGCATAGGAGAACAAAATGGTTCGTTTTTGGAATAAATTTGTATTATCGATGTTAAGCCTGACATTAGTTTTCAACATTTTTTCAATTAGTGTCGGAGCTGTATCAAGGGAAGACCTTGATTCGGCAGAAAAAATAATCTGTATTGTACACAGGGGCGATTGGCATTCCTTCCCTGAAAATTCGGCTGAGGCTGTTAAGGCAGGCTGTGAATATGGTTTTGTTTCTGTTGACGTAAAGCTGACAAAGGACGGCAAGGCTGTTCTTTTGGCAGACGACACAACGGACAGAATGGTTGTTGACGCGGACGGAAAAACTGTTTCGGGAAATGTTGCTGACAAAACATACGCAGAGCTGACGGCACTTTATCTTCGTGCTGAAAACGGCTCTGAGGACAAAGCGAAAACCGATTGCCGTGTTTCTGGTCTTGACTCCGCACTCTCTTTTGTAAGCGAAGATTCGCTTCTTATCCTCAACACAAACTGTGAGAATTTTGAAAAGGTTTATGCCGAGGTAAAGGCTCTCGGAGCAACAGAGAAGGTTGTCTTCCGTTTTCTTTCAGATTCAAATTCGGATATAATTAAAACAACATCGGTATATGACGATATTACGGTTTTCGGCAATTATCAGGGTAATATAATTTTTCTTGCAACTTCAGCCGTGAAAAAATCTTTTGAAAACGGCATGAATGTTGTTGAGCTCGGAAGCAAAAACGGAAACGGTGTGCTTTACGATGAATTCCTTATGGATCGCTTTAACGAACAAGGCAGAGCGATGGCTTCAATGGTAAACGGCAGAAGCGGCAAGCGACCCGACAGCGAACGCGGTTGGGATGACCTTATCAGACTTGGTTATTCCGTAATCGAAACCGATTATCCCGAGCAGTTCAACGAATACCTTGAACAAATTGAAGACGAAGAAAAACAGCTCAATTATTATGTTGATTTGTATAAGTCAACCGATCTTCAACCGTACACAACGGATTCTGAAAAAGCATTTTCAACAGCACTTGACGAAGCAAAAAATCTTCTTTCGGGAAAGGGTTCTCTTTCTGAAATGCAGAATGCACGTCACGCTTTGCAGTTGGCTTATGATAATCTTACTCTTGGTGAGAAAAAGGCTGTTACACTTAAGTTTGAATTCACTGCAGGACGTCTTATTGCGGTTGTTCTTTGCGGTGGTGCAATAATTGCGGCACAGGTTTTCTTTTTCAGAAAAAGAGACAAAAACAAGAAGGCTAATTAATATATTTCTGAGGTGATAGGTTATGGAAAACAAAAAGAATATCAGCCTCGAAAGGGCTGACTACCCTGAACAGATCGGCGTTTCTTCAAGGGAGATTGCCGAGCTTATAAAAGATTTTAAAGAAAGCAATATTGAAGTCCACAGCATTATGGTTTTAAGACACGGCAAGGTTGCTTTTGAAACGTGGGCAGACCCATACGCTCCCGATATGCCGCATGCCGCATATTCCGTCAGCAAAAGCTTCACTTCTGCCGCTGTCGGCTTTGCTGTCAGCGAAGGACTTCTTTCACTTGACACAAGAGTTATGGATATTTTCCCCGAATACTGCGAGGGCGAGCCTGACGAAAACCTTCAGATTCTTAACGTGCATCATCTTCTTTCGATGCAGTCGGGTAAAAGCGTAAGCGTTTTTACAGACAAGGGTAAGAATCAGTGGATTAAGGATTTCTTTGATGCTCCGTGGAAATTCAAGCCGGGCGAGGGATGGGAGTATATAAGCGAAAATCAGTATATGCTTTGTGCAATGCTCACAAGAGTTACAGGTATGAGCGTTATTGATTATCTTACTCCGCGTTTGTTTGAGCCTCTCGGAATTGATGTTCCTTTCTGGGAAAAGGATGCCGACGGTATTGAAGCAGGCGGATGGGGACTCTTCCTCAAAACAGAAGATATTGCAAAATTTACGCTCTGCTATCAGCAGAAGGGCGTTTTCAACGGTCAGCAGGTTATTCCTGCCGATTGGGTGCATAAATCACAGAAAATTCAGGCAGATAATTCTGCTGTCAATAAGACTCCTGACTCACAGTCAGGCTACGGATATTGCTTCTGGCGTTGTGCAGGTGTTAACGGTTACAGAGCTGACGGTATGTTCTCTCAGTTCGGTATAGTTGCGAAGGATTATGATGCTGCTTTCATTATGACAGCAGGCGAGGTTAATGAGCAGAAAACACGTGACTGCATCTGGCGTCATTTCCCGAAATGTCTTATTGAAGCTGACGCGGAAGAAACGCTTGAAGAAAGACCTGCACTGGCTCCTCTTGACGATGATCTTCCCGCAATGCAGAGAAGTCTTCTTGAAGAATGGCTTCACGGTAAGAAAATGAAGTTCTCAAAGAATATGGTTCTTTCTGCGGCAGGTTTCCCTGTAAGTATGCTTCCGATTCCGATTGTTTATATGTCTGCTGACAAAGCGGGCGGAATTACGGACGTTGTTTTTGAGTTTTATGAGGATACCTGCACAATGAGTTGGGCAGAGGGTGACGAGAAAAACACAATCGTCTGCGGTATGGACGGTAAACCTCGCCGCAGTCCGATAACTCTTGCGAAGATGCCGTTTACGGCAAACTCAACTGCAGCGTGGACAACGCAGAATGAGCTTACAATCCATATGCGACCGATTGAGGCTGTCTGCCAGCGTATAATTAAATTTACTTTTGACGATGACGAAGTTTCGTTCAGCCCGTCAAGCAAACCTCCGATAACGGCAATTGCAGATTATCTTAAGCATGATATGGATCATTTCCTGCCTCAGATTGCTCCGATTCAGACTCTTGGTGTTAAAGCTTTTGAACAGGCTCATCACGTGTTGGATGTTACCCACAAGGGTAAGTTTGTTGATGAGGATGCAGAAAAAGAGAAGGAAAAGAAGAAAGAAAAGGACAAAGAAAAAGAGAGAGATAAAGAAAAGAAGAGAGAAAAACGAAGAGAACGTAGAAATAAAAATGCTAACATCAAACGTGTTGCACAGTTCAGCAAGGTAAGCTTTGAAAACTTCTGCGAATCGTGGGCAGATGACTTCGGCGGTACACCTGAAGAGATCAAAGAAATTTATGACGGAATCAACCTTCCGCGAAGAGCAACATCAGGCTCCGCAGGATATGATGTTTTCAGCCCTGTTGATTTCACTCTTGAACCCGGTCAGACAATAAAAATTCCGACGGGTATCCGTTGTGAAATTGAAGAGGGTTGGGTTTTGAAAATTTATCCCAGAAGCGGTCTTGGATTTAAATTCCGTCTTCAGCTTAACAACACCGTCGGCATAATCGACAGCGATTATTTCTACTCGGACAATGAGGGTCATATCTTCATTAAAATAACAAATGACTCCAACGAGGGGAAAACTGTTGAAGTCAAAGCGGGTCAGGGATTTGCACAGGGTATTTTCATTGAATACGGAATCACGTTTGATGATGACGTAACCGATGTCCGCAACGGCGGATTCGGAAGCACAACAAAGTAAAGGGAATCAGAGAAAAATAAAAATGAGGAGGAATGCGGAATGTCAGTACCGTATATTATAGGATTTGTCGCTTTATTTGTGGCGCAAATAGTTTCAAGCAGTATTTTTCTGAAGGTTGAAGTTCCGAAACCAAGCAAAAAATCATTGGCAATGAAGGCTACCTGTTCAACGATTTTTGTGTTGACAGCAATTCTTTCGATGTTTTGTGCAAACAATTTTACAGGCTATGCGTGGCTTGTTCTGCTCGGCTTGTGTATTTCGTGGGTAGGCGATTTCGTTCTTCATTACAACACGAACGAAAACTTCTTCGTTGCGGGAATTATCACTTTCCTTCTGGGTCATATCTGTTACATAATTGCATTTATGAAAGTGCAGAATATGTACTTCCCGGAAGCTCCGTTTCTCAGCATTGCGGAAGCAGTTCTGTTGATTGGCGGTGTGTGCTTCGGTCAGTGCCGACTGCATATGCTTAAAGCTGATTACGGAAAAGCTTTTATTCCGTGCACGATTTATATGAACGTAATTATGGTTATGTTCGTTAAAGCGATTACTTTGAGCATACATTTTATGAAGGAAAGCCCGATAGAAAACGGACTTCTGACAGGAATTATACTTGCAGTCGGAGTTTGTATGTTTGATGTTTCCGATTTCACTCTTGCATTGCTCCGATTCACACCGATGTATTCGAAAAGTTACTCGATGAGAAAAATTAATGTCTGGACTTACTTCTTTGCACAGATGTGCCTTGGACTTACAATTTTAAATGTTGCAGTATAAATTAAAAGAGGAAGCTGATGCTTCCTCTTTCTTTTTTGTATTAATATTTATCTACGCCTTCAACGTCTACGGTGAAAACTATCGCACCGCCGATTGTTACCTCAACTCCAAGATCACCTTCGGAAAGACCGCTGCCGAGAGCTGATGTTGAGGGGACTGAACGCTTTCTTTTTTCAGAATTCTTTTTGATGATTTCCTTTGCCTTCGGAACATCCTTGTCCTCAGCACCGATGAGGAAGGTTGTGTTGCCTACCATAAGGAATCCGCCTGTGGTGGAAAGCTTTGTAACGCTGAATCCGTCCTTTGTCAATGCAGAAGAAACAACTGCACTGTCTTCGTTATTTACAATAGCAATAAGTAATTTCATAGTTTTTACCCTTTCGTTAAATCTTCGGAGCTAACATATTGTAACTCTTTTTGTCAAGTTTTTTTACATCGGGCACCTCGTAACGGTTATCGTTTGCATCCTTGATAAGTATGCGTCCGTCGTACAAAGGCTTGATTGCGGTAATATGATTACGGATTTCAAAAGTACAGATACCCTTGTCCGTTTCAACTGTCCACATCCATATTTTAAATTTTTCACTCATTTTTATAAAACGCTTGATTCTCGGCATCATATAGTATTCATCAAGACAGCCTAAAGCAACATCGCGCGATTCGGGAATAAGATCGTTCAGGTCACGGATTATACCGATTTCGTTACCCTCAGAGTCTATAAGTGCGATGTATTGCGTAAGGCCTGTGATAGGAAACATTCTGTGCAGTTCAGCGTTTTCAAACTTTTCACCTGAATAAAACTCTGCATTGACAAATATGCGATCAACAGGTGTAAGCTTCAATGAACTTCCTTCAATATAGTTCGGCATATTTTGTCACTCCTTATTCAAAGTTTTCTTCTTCTTTTTTCTTCCTGAGCAAGTCGCCCATAGACTGAATTTCAATCAGCTTGTAGTACTTGCCCTTAAGTGCCATAAGCTCTTCAGGTGTGCCGCACTCAACAATTTCACCTTTGTCAACAACAACGATTTTGTTTGCCTTGCGAAGAGTTGAAAGACGGTGAGCAATCATGATTGTGGTACGTCCGCTGATGAGTCTTTCAATAGCACCCTGGATAAGATTTTCAGTTTCAGAGTCAACGGCGGCTGTCGCTTCGTCAAAAATAAGTATACTCGGATTTTTAAGAACAGCTCTTGCAATTGAAACTCTCTGCTTTTCACCGCCCGAAAGGCCGACACCTCTTTCGCCAAGCATTGTGTCATAAGCGTCGGGCATTTTGGAAATAAATCCGTGGGCATTGGCAACCTCTGCTGCATAAAGAACCTGCTCAACTTTAGTGTTGTTGCTTCCGTATGCAATGTTGTTAAAGATTGTGTCACGGAACATCATCGGCTCCTGCTGAACAAAACCGATAGAGTTTCTGTAGTAATCCATATCGATGTTACGGATATTTTCTCCGTCAACAAAAATCTCACCGTCATATTCGTCGTAGTAACGCATAAGCAGGTTAATAAGCGTTGACTTACCCGAACCTGTTGTTCCTACAATGCCGACGATGTCGCCCGGTTCAATTGTGAGATTGATATTTGAAAGAACTTTCTTTGAACGGTCAAAAGCAAAGTTGACATTCTTGAATTCAATTCTTCCGTCAAGTCGGGGCTCTGTGTTGCCTTTACCGAAGTTGTGCTCGGGTTCAGCATCAAGGATGTCGAGGATTTTTTCAGCAGAAGCAAGAGTGTTCTGATATGTATCGCCGATATTTGCAAAGAAATTGACGGGAGTATAGAACATACTTGCATATGAAATAAACGAAACGAGCAAACCGAGAGTGATGTCGCTTTCTCCTCCGATAACCATTTCACCGCCGATGAACCATATTACAAGCGAACCGCAGGTAACAAGGAACGTGATAACTGACGGGAAGATAGCTGCAGGTGCAGCAACCTTTTTGTCTTCGTGGTACCATTCGTCACAGTATGAATCGAATTTACGGATAGCACTTTTTTCGTTGGTGAATGCTTTAACAATTCGTACACCGGGAATGGTGTCTGCAAGGATAGTTGAAATTGCAGAACCTCTGCGCCACAAACGCATATATTTCGGCTTTATCGTTTTTGTGAAAATTTTTGCAACAATTACAACAGTAGGAATCGGGATGAGCGAAAACAAGGTCAGCTTCCAGTTCATACTGAGCATAATAATTATAAGACCGATAAGCGTGAAAGCCTGCACAATTGCTTCCTGAGATATTTTCATAACGAAGTTCTGAATAACAGAAGCGTCGGAATTGACTCTGTTGATAACAGAACCTGTTGAAATTTTGTCATAGAAGCTCATCGGGAGATACTGTGCTTTCGCATAGATATCTTTTTTGATTCCCATAATGATTCTGTCACCGGTCAGTCGGAGCTGGTATGCACGAAGTCCGTTAACTGCATACTGTACAACATACACACCGACAAGCAACAGGATTATTGCAATAAGACCCTTTCTGTTATGATCGGGGATAACGCTGTCGACAAGCGTTTTGGTTATGTATGGCGGAACAAGTGACATAGCCGTTGTAACAACGGAAAGAATCATACAAAATATAAGTGAACCTTTTTCGGGACTGATGTATTTTGCAAATTTACTTATTATTTTGCCTTTACCTGAACAGTTGATACATTCGGCATTAGGCTTTGGAAGCTTACGTCCGCACTTTGGACAGAAAGAACGCTGCTTACTGTAAACTGCCTCAACAACCTCAAGCTCATCTTCCTTGTAACCGTTCTGATTTGTTACGTTGATGAAATTGGCACCTGCATCGGCAACCTCAGCTGCAGCATATGAAAACCTGAGCAAGGCTTCATAAGTGCCGTCGTTCTTTTTGACTTTGAAAATTGCATTACCGTAAAGTCGTTTGATTTTTGCTTTTTCAACGTCAGAATATTTTGTTTCTTTATATTCGACATCAAGGCATTCATCAAAGGTTATAACACGGTCTTTTAAGAACACAGCCATTGATTCCGCATACTTTCCGTTGAGGTTCAAATCACCTACGACGATAAAAAGTATGTCTTCAGGCTTCACAACAGAATAAAGTTTATCGCGAAACTCGGAAGGAATGGGCCTGTTACTTATTTCAGCCATTTTAACACCCCTTTATGCTGGATTCAATCGGATTTTAGCAAAAAAAGAAATAAATGTAAATATATAAGAGGCAAAATGTTGCACAAAACAAAAGACCCAACATTGTTTAAAATGTTGAAGTCTGAATGTTATGCATCTTCCCAGTTGAATTGTGTTAATTTTCCCGAACACAAAAGGTCAGGGTAGTCCCACTGACGAAGAACCTCGTAAACCGCAATTGCAACTGAATTTGAAAGATTGAGGCTTCGTGCGGACGAATCGTTAATCATCGGAATTCGTACACATTTTTCAGGATTTTCAAAAAGCAACTGTTCGGGCAAACCTTTTGTTTCTTTTCCGAAGAAAAGATAAACGTCATTGTGATACTCAACGTCTGTGTGTCTGTTCTGAGCCTTTGTTGTGAAAAATCTGAATTCACCGCCTTGGTTTTTCTCAAAGAAATCGTCAAGGTTTTTGTAGTATGTAATGTCAAGCAGGTGCCAGTAATCAAGCCCTGCTCTTTTTAATTTTCTGTCATCAATTTTGAAACCCATCGGTTCAACGATATGAAGCCTTGTTCCCGTTGCGGCACAGGTACGTGCGATGTTGCCTGTGTTCTGCGGAATTTCGGGTTCAACAAGAACTATGTTAAGAGTTGCCATTATTTCACCGCTTTAATAAGTTTTTCTATCTGTGGTTCAAACTGAAGTCCGAATCCTCTCGGCTCGTCTGTCAGTGCTGTTTTTTCAACACAGTCGCAGGTAAAGGACATTGCAATCTGTACCGCATCCGTAAATTCTTTGCCGTTCATAACTGCAGAAACAAGCGAAGAAGCAAAAACGTCGCCCGCTCCGGGGAAACGACCTTCAGCTTTCGGAGTGAAAAACATATTTGCTTTTCTTGTGTAGCTGTCGTAAACAGCACAGCCGATCTGTCCGTCTTCGCTTTCAATTCCCGTAATGACAATTCGACCTGTGCCGAGGTTGCGAAGGCTTATAAGAAGCTCTTTGATATGATCAGCACTGTAAGGAGCCTGTGTGCATTCAACGCCGGCAAGCATCTCCGCTTCCGTAACGTTCGGTGTGATGATGTCTGCCATAGCACAAAGAAAACGCATTTCCGAAATAAAGCTTTCGTCAATCTGGCTGTAGAAATTACCGTTATCACCCATAACCGGGTCAACGATACAGAGAGTATCGCTCTTTTTAAAATCAATTAAAAATCTTTTAACGGTTTCTGCCTGCTCTCTTGTTGCGAGATAGCCTGTGTAAATAGCATCAAAACGGATTCCGATGTTTTTCCAGTGGTCTGCAAATGATTGCATTTTATCCGTCAGGTCAGCACAAACAAAACCTTCAAATTCCGTGTGTGCGGAAAAAATTCCCGTAGGCATCGGCACAGCCTGAAAACCGCAGGAGGATATAATAGGAAGTGCGACGGTAAGCGAGCATCTTCCGACGCAGGACATATCGTTAATCAGTGCAATTTTTTTCTGTTTTTCCAAAATTATCATCTCCGAAAAAATCTAAAAAGTATTATATCAACTCTGACAGGAAAAATCAACATCAAGTATATTATTCTCTCTTTCGCAAACAATAAAAACGAGGAGGGATTTTGAAATGAAAAACACAACTTCAAACGTAATGAAGGGTATTGGCGTCGGAATGCTTGTCGGCGGAGCAACTGCACTTATCGGCGGTTCAATGAAGGGTTCAAAAAAAATGAACTACAAGAAAATGGCAAACAAGGCAATGAAGACAGCGAACAACCTGATGGATACGTTTATGTAAAGAAAAGACCGAGGCTTAATTGAACCTCGGTCTTTGAACTTATTTATCTCTGTTGTTTCTGAGAATCTTGAGTGTTGTTGTCTTCGGGAATTCTGTGTCACGTGTCTTAATCTTAGCAACCTGCTTGTAGCCGGGAAGCTTTTTGTTAATTTCGTTAACGTCGTTCTTGATTCTTTCCTTTGCATCGGGAACCTCAAGTGTGTCAAGGAAGAATTCAGCTGTGATAAAGCCGTCTTCGTCGTAAACAACAACTTCTTTAACGTACTCAATTGTTGAAAGCTTATCTTCAATTTCTTCGGGAGAAACGTTTTTACCGTTGCTAAGAACGATAAGGTTCTTCTTTCTTCCGCGGAAGAAGAGGAAGCCGTCCTCATCGATGTAGCCGTAGTCGCCTGTCTTGAACCATTCGCCGTCGAATGCTGCAGCAGTTGCTTCAGGATCCTTGTAGTAACCCTTCATAACGTTCTTACCGCGAACATAGATTTCACCAACACCTTCTTCGTCAGGGTCGTGAATCTTAATTTCGTTACACTCAAGCGGAGTACCGCAGCTGCCGAACTTGAAGTGGTCAGGGTTGTTAGCAGTAATAGCGGGTGAGCATTCTGTAATGCCGTAGCCGTTAACAATGTGAATACCTAAATCGTACATACCGCGCTCGTACTTTTCGTCAAGGTAAGCACCACCACAGATGATAAGAGCAAGCTCACCGCCAAGATTGTCGATGATTGTCTTGAAAAGCTTTCTTCTCTTGTCGATGCCGTACTTCATAAGGAAGTTGCTGATCTTAAGACCTTTCTTGAGCTTTTCATCTCTGCCTGTCTTTTTAGCTGTGAACCAGATTTTTTTGTAAATTGTTTCAACTGCAAGAGGAACACCGGCGAAGTTGTGCGGATGATAATCTGCAAGGTCTTTCTGAATGTCCTTGATGCTTCTGCAGATGAAGCCCCACTCTGAAAGAAGGCAGCCTGTGAAGAGTGCACTTACCCATGAGTATGTATGGTGAAGCGGAAGGAAGCCGATTGCGTGTCCGCTCGGTGCAGACTTAACACCTGCAAGTGCATCAGCTGCAACACTGCCCTGAGTGAGCATAACACCCTTGCTCTTGCCTGTTGTGCCTGATGTGTAAACGATGAATGCAACGTCATCGGGTTTAACCTCTTCGTCAAGGTAACTCTTGCCTGTTTCCTTTGCGTATGCGTGGCCTTCTTCAATGATGTCGTAATAATTTTCAAGCTGTATGTACTCTGTGAGAACAACGCCTTCTGTTTTCTTCATCATTTCGATTGAAGACTTGAAATCTTTTGAGTAAATGATAGCATCACAGTCACTTCTTACGATAACGTCTGTAAGGTCTTCATCGGGAAGCTTCGGGTCCATCGGGATAACTGTCATGTTACCTGTGATGATTGCAAAGTAACAAGCAATCCAGTAGTAGCAGTTTTCGCTGAGAATTGCTACTTTTTTGCCGCCAAGACCTTTTTTGTAAAGATACTCACCGATACCTCTGAATTCATAATTTACTTCGTTGAAAGTTTTGCTTTCAACTTCATCCTTGAAATTATAGTATTTATACTGTAATTTATCTCCACCTGCCTGAGCACCGTAGAGAACGATTTCCTTAGTTGTTTCAAAATTGGGGAGCGGGGGACATTTTCTACCGGCAACGTTAGCCTTCATCGGTTTCATAAAAATACCTCTCTCAATAAATTTATTCTTGTGTAGTATACCACACAGTGTCGGAAAACGCAAGAAACACAAGTGAAAAAAATCATATCGACCGAAGCTTTTTCTTTTTTAAAAGTAGATTAAAAAACACAAACCGCCTTATGTGTTGCATAAGACGGTTTGTAAATATGAAAATTAAAGAAGCTTTGCAGCAGCCTTATCGAGCATGATGATAACATCATCGTGCTGATTAAGGATTGAACAGGGGATTCTCGGTGTGATTTCACCTGAGTGAAGAGCCTTTACAGCGTCGGCCTTAGCTTCGCCTGTTGCGATAAGAAGAATCTTCTTTGAACGCATAATTGAGCCGATACCCATTGTCATAGCATATCTCGGCATCGGAGTGTCACCGAAATACTTCTGGTTTGAATCAATTGTGCTCTGTGTAAGAGTAACCTTGAAAGCTTCGTCTGTGAATTCGTCAGCAGGCTCGTTGAAAGCGATGTGACCGTTTGTACCGATACCGAGGAGCTGAAGGTCAATACCGCCTGCAGCCTTGATTGCCTCAGCGTATCTTTTGCTTTCAGCGTCGCAGTCAGGAGCATTACCGTCAAGGAAGTTTACCTTATCCTCGTTGATATCAACCTTTGAGAAAAGGTTTTCGTGCATAAATGTGTAGTAGCTGTTTTTGTCGTTTTTGTCAAGGTCGCAGTATTCATCAAGGTTGAATGTTGTGATGTCCTTGAAGCTTACTTCGCCGTTTTCATACATCTTGATGAGATTCTGGTATGTCGGAACGGGAGTTGCACCTGTTGCAAGGCCGAGAACAGCGTTCGGCTTGTTGTTTATAAGTTCTTTGTAAAGCTCGGCAGCTGCAACTGCGATTTCTTCAGCATTTTCAAAAATTCTGGTTTCCATTTTTAACGTCCTCCGTATTATAATGTGATTTCCTTCTGCTCGTCAGATGATCTGTAAATAGCATCAAGAAGCTTTGATGTAAGGATTGCCTTGTCGATATGTGCCTGATTCGGTTTTCTTGTTTCAACAGATTCAACAAAAGCTTTGATTTCTGCAAAGTAGTCGAAGCCTGTTGTAGCAAAGTCAGTCTTGATTTCTGTAAGCATACCGTTCATTGTTGAGTACATTGTGAACTTTCCGCCGTAGTAAAGACGAACGCCTGCTTTTGTACCCATAAAGTCAACGAAAGTTTCTGACTGACCGATGTTCTGTGCCCATGCTCCGTTGAATGTGATGTTTGCACCTGTTGTGCGGATAAATCCTGAAACAAAGTCGTCAACGTCGTATGTACCGTTTTCCTTATCTGAAGAGTCTTCAGCCCACATTCCTGTGTAAACGTAGTTCTTCATATCCTTACCGAGCTTGCAATAAGCTTCACCTGAGCAGGTAAGGGGAGTCGGGTCGCCAAGGCAGTAAAGTGTAAGGTCAAGGTAATGAACACCCCAGTCGATAAGAACGCCGCCGCCTGACTTAGCCTTCTGTGTGAAGTCGCCGCCAAGACCGGGAATTGAACGGTGAGCACGGAAGCTTACATATACCTGATAAACCTCACCAAGTTCACCGTCAGCAATAAGCTTTCTTACGTGGTTAACATTGTCGCAGAAACGGTTAACAACACCAATCTGAAGCATTCTGCCTGTTTCCTTGGCAACCTTCTGCATTTCGAGAGCCTCTTCAACAGTTCTCGCAGCGGGCTTTTCGCAAAGAACGTCTTTACCGTCACGCATAAAGTCGATAGAAATCGGAGCGTGGAAATCGTTATGTGTACAAACAGAAACGATGTCGATATCGTCCTTGCCAAGAAGCTCCTTGTAATTATATACAGCAGTACCGCAACCGTATTTTTCAACAGCTCTGTCTGCTCTTTCGGGAATAATGTCGCAGAAATATCTTACTTCGACATTATCAAGTTTAAGATAATTCGGGATGTGTGAACCTGAAATGTTACCGCATCCGATGATTGCAACGCCTAATTTTTTACTCATAATATCACCTCAGAATATTGTTAAAACTATTCTACCAACTTTTGAAAGAAAAGTAAACACAGTTACGGGAAAAAATGTAAAATATCCCTTTTAAAGCAAAAAAACAGGCCGTACCGTGTTGGTACAGCCTGTCTGAGTGATAACATTTAAAAATCTAACAGGTATATGTCGTCTTCATATTTTCTGAAAGTGACAAATGTTTTTCCATACAATTCGAGCATTTGTTTAGTAATATAACCGCCCAATGGGGCTCCTATGCGTTTGCGAATCCATTCACCTAAAATAGCGTTGCTTTCAACACTGTGCAAAGCTTTATTCCCTTGCTGTGCCATTCGCATATGAAACGACCCGAAATCTTTTGTGATTACTCTAAACATAGGACAGTTTTCATCATCTAAATTTCGTCTGTCTGGGAAAAAGCCATCCCGTTTATCTTGACGATTATAGGGTATATATGCTTGGTTCTGGTTTCTTTTTGTGCCGTTTTTTCTAATACCCCAATTAATTCCAGAACCATAGCCAGTGTCTGAACCATCTGCACGCAAGAGAGAAACTTGCAAAATATCTATTGGTTCCTTTTGATCGTAAAAAAGATAATCCCTTTCTGAATTGTCGGGGTCAATAAAAGTGTCTGGTGTGTTGTTGGAGACACTCTTTATGTGTTCAAAAACATTTTTATCGAAACAATCGATAGTGTCTGGTAACAACTCCCTGTAATAGGTATAAGCTTGTGTAGTGTGGCACATACTTACAGACTCTCTTCTTTTATAAAAAGCATTCATTGTATAGTTTAGAGAACCACAAAAGGCTATACGAGGTATTTCTCCAATTTCGTTATCAGGTTGTGTCCAAATGTATATCTTAGAGTGTACTTCAGGTCCGTTGCAGATATATTTACACGATATGTTTGGCATATCCTTAGAATTGTTCAAAAAACCTATCAAACGACAGATATCTTCGTGCTTTTTCTGTGAAAGACTGGATTTTGTCATTCCAAGAATAATCTCTACAGACAAACCTTTAATTAAACGGTTGTTTTTCATTCCCTCCGAGAGATGTATCATATGAGTAGATATTCTCTCACAATCGGTAAATGCAGTGATGATTTTTAAAGAAGGGCATGGACTGATAAAATCGGTTCTTGCAGGTGCATATAAAACAGGTTCGTCAAACTCTGATGTAAGAAAGGTAGGAAGACCTGTTAAATTATCATATTTGCAAATCATCTATATTCCCCCATGTTTGCTGAAATAGAGGGGTATTCAATTCCAGCAAAACTATTAAGAATAGCGGTTAAAACAATTTTTGAAAGTTTACATGGAACAGCCATACCTATCTGTTTTCTTACGCTACTATAATTTCCAACAAACTCGTAATTGTCTGGAAAAGTTTGTAGTCTGGCTCTCTCTCTATTTGTAAGCTCACGATTAGTCCAGTGATACATAAAAGTGCCACCGCCGCCAGCAGCTGTCACAGTATAAGCTGGTTTAGTGGGGTCTAATTTGCGATAAATTTGGCTAATTTTAGTTTTAGTGTGTATTTTTAAGTCGTCAGGAAAATCTTTACCCAATCGCTCTTCTGCTTGCCAAACATTTTCTCCAGGTCGTATCAAAGATAGTCTTTTTATGACTTTTTTTGAAAGTGTACGCACTTCGTTGTTAGTTGCTTCTAATGGTATATTCGAAAGGGCTGTACCGGAAGAAATATCAGTTTTTGAATAAATGTCAGGACTTGGCACTTTAAAATCAACATCAAGATCGTTTCGTATACCGACGATGATAACTCTGTGTCGAGTTTGAGGTACTCCGTATTGTTCAGCTTTATATAAATGCACAGTTAATTTGTAACCGGCTTCGCGCATATCGTTCAATATAATTTCAAAATCTCCTGAGCCAGCAGAACGTATACCGGAAACGTTTTCAGCGACAAACCATTTTGGCTGATGAATTTTCAATACTTCAATACCATACCAATACAACTGACCAAATTTTTTATTCTCAAAACCTTTGTGTTCTCCAACATTGGAAAAGCTGTTGCAAGGAAACCCATAACAAAAGGCATCAATGGGCTTGAGGGACTTTATATCAAGATCTCTAACATCTCCACAGTAAACTGTTTCAGGCGAGTCGGGACAAATGTTTTTGGTATAAGTTTGGCACGTATCAAAATCATAGTCGTTTGCCCAAGAGTGCACAATATTAAATTGATCATCGGCACTTTTGGCGTTGAGTGCACCACAAGCAATTCCACCAGGACCGCAAAACAATTCACCTAGTCTAAATGTTGGCATTTATTTATCCTCCGAGGTTTGAAAGATACAAATATATCTGTGAATAAATCAAAAACAGTATATCACAACGTGTGTAGCATTTCAATATGTATAAAAGCAATTAAATGAGATTGAGATATATTTTGTGTTTTTATAAATAAAACAGGCCGTACCGCGTGGTACAGCCTGCTGAAATATCGATTTTTGGAATTAATACATTCCGCCTGCCTGGCCTGCCATTGCAGCTGCTGCAGCTGCGTCTGCTGCCGGGTCGGGTTTGTCAGCAACAAGTGACTCTGTTGTAAGAACCATTGAAGCAACGCTTGATGCGTTCTGAAGAGCTGAACGTGTAACCTTAGTCGGGTCAAGGATACCAGCTTCGAACATATCAACAAATTCGCCTGTTGCGAAGTTGTAACCGCAACCGTCCTTGTCACTTGTCATAATTGTGTTGACGATAACTGAACCTTCAAGACCTGCGTTTGCAGCAATCTGACGTGCGGGTTCTTCAAGAGCCTTGAGAACGATCTTGATACCTGTCTTTTCGTCAGCATCTTCTGTTGAGTCAAGAAGAGCCTTAACAGCGGGGATAGCGTTAAGAAGAGCAACACCGCCGCCTGCAACAGTACCTTCTTCAACAGCTGCCTTTGTAGCTGCAAGAGCGTCTTCGATGCGGAGCTTCTTTTCCTTCATTTCTGTTTCTGTTGCAGCACCAACGCGGATAACAGCAACACCGCCTGCAAGCTTTGCAAGTCTTTCCTGAAGCTTCTCACGGTCGAAGTCAGATGTTGTTGTTTCAATCTGAGTCTTGATCTGTGCAACTCTGTTTGCGATTTCTGTCTTGTCGCCTGCACCGTCAACGATGATTGTGTTTTCCTTAGAAATCTTAACCTGACGTGCCTGACCAAGCATATCAATTGTTGTTTCGCTGAGCTCAAGACCGAGTTCGGAAGCAACAACCTCACCGCCTGTGAGGATAGCGATATCACGGAGCATATCCTTACGTCTGTCGCCGAAGCCGGGAGCCTTGACTGCAACGCAAGTGAATGTGCCACGGAGCTTGTTAACAAGGATTGTTGAAAGAGCTTCGCCCTCAACATCTTCAGCTACGATAACGAGCTTCTTGCCACCCTTGAGAACCTGCTCAAGAAGCGGAAGAATTTCCTGAATGTTTGAAATCTTCTTGTCTGTGATAAGGATGAGAGCGTCATCAATAACAGCTTCCATCTTGTCTGTATCGGTTACCATGTAGGGTGAGATGTAACCGCGGTCAAACTGCATACCTTCAACGATGTCTGAATCTGTAACAGCAGTCTTTGACTCTTCAACTGTGATAACACCGTCTGCACTTACTTTTTCCATAGCGTCAGCGATGATGTTACCGATTTCTTCGTCAGCAGCAGAGATTGTAGCAACACGAGCGATGTCGTTTGAAGATGTAACAGGCTTTGAATTGTTCTTTACAGCCTCAACTGCTGTGTCAACAGCAAGCTTGATGCCCTTCTTGACAACCATCGGGTTTGCACCTGCTGCAACGTTCTTCATACCTTCACGAACGAGAGCCTGTGCAAGAAGTGTAGCTGTTGTTGTACCGTCACCTGCAACGTCGTTTGTCTTTGTTGCAACTTCCTTAACGAGCTGTGCACCCATATTCTCAAACGGATCCTCAAGCTCAACGTCCTTAGCGATTGTAACACCGTCGTTTGTGATGAGGGGAGCACCGTACTTCTTATCAAGAACTACGTTTCTGCCCTTGGGTCCGAGTGTGATTTTAACTGTATTGGCGAGCTTGTCGATACCGTTCTGTAACGCCTTACGAGCTTCCTCACCGTAAATGATCTGTTTTGCCATAATTAAAAGCCTCCCTTATTCAACAACAGCAAGAATGTCGCTCTGACGTACGATGATGTACTCTTCTTTGTTGAGCTTAACTTCTGTGCCTGCGTATTTGCTTGTGATAACCTTGTCGCCAACCTTGACGTACATTTCAACTTCCTTACCGTCAACGATTCCGCCGGGGCCTACTGCAAGAACCTCAGCAACCTGCGGTTTTTCCTTTGAAGCAGCTGCGAGGATGATACCGCTCTGGGTTGTTTCCTCAAGCTCTGTCATCTTAACCACAACACGGTCTGCAAGTGGTCTGATATTCATAAAAATTCCTCCTATGAAAAATGTTTTAAATATTGATTTGGCACTCTCTTCTTCTGAGTGCTAAATCTATTTTAGCCACATTTTCTGAAAAAATCAACCCCTTTTGGAAAAATTAACAATTTTATAATATTTATGCATGTTTTATCTTCTTTACTACTAACCGAAATAGTGGTATCATATCATAGGAAAGCAGGTGATTGTATGCAGATCGGTATTTCGTCCTCGTGTCTTTATCCGATGCAGGTGGAGGATGCGTTCAGAACCGTCGGTGAGCTCGGTGCAAAGACGGCTGAAATTTTCTTTAATTCCTATTGTGAGCTGAAAAAGCCTCTTCTGAGTGAAATTAAAAGCATAAAAGATTATTACGGAATCAACGTCCGTTCAATTCATCCGTTCACATCGGCCTATGAGCCTGTACTATTTTTTGGCGGATATGAAAGAAGGCTCAAAGACGGAATTGAGTTTTACAAAAACTACTTCGAAACAGCAAACGAGCTTGGTGCAGAAATGGTTGTCCTGCACGGAGGAAGAGTTTATCTTGAAACTACTCCCGAAGAGTATGCACAAAGTTACATTCCGCTTCACGAGACGGCACTTCGCGAAGGACTTCACATCGCGCACGAGAATGTGCATAATCACCATTGCGGAAATCCTGAGTTTATGAAAGCTCTGGCAGATTTGGTCGGAGATGAATTCCGTATGGTGCTTGATATAAAGCAATGCAGAAGGTGCTCTGAGAGTGCATACGATTTCATAAATCTGCTTGGAGAGAAGATTTATCAGGTGCATATCAGCGACGGTCTTCCGGGTAAGGATTGTCTTGCACCCGGAGTGGGAGAATATGATTTTGAGAAGCTCTTTTCAGCACTTAAAGGTGCAGGATATGACAAAACGGCAATCATCGAGCTTTACCGCCATAATTACGGTGAGGTCGAGGAATTAAGAACAGCAAAAAGCTATTTGGAAAATCTTTTATCAGAAAATTCAGAGTGAGCAGTGTTGATAACGCTGCTCTTTTTTATCGATAGCCTGAAAATCTCGCATAAACATATTGAAATTCTATATTAATGTATGGTATAATACCCAAAATAATGCGTTATTATGCGCAAAGTGTAAGGAAGTGACTGAATATGAAATGCCCGTTCTGCGGTTTTTCAGAGAGCAAGGTTATCGACTCACGCCCGACTGATGAGGGTGAACGCATCCGCCGTCGCAGAGAATGTACGAGCTGCGCGAAGAGATTTACAACTTATGAGGTAATCGAGAGTGTACCCATCATCGTTGTGAAAAAGGATAAATCAAGAGAGTCTTTTGACCGCGCAAAATTATTCAACGGTCTTTTGAGAGCTTGCGAAAAGCGTCCCGTTTCAATCGATACAATTGAAAAAATCGTGGATGACATTGAGCTTACTCTCCAGAATTCACTTGACCGTGAGGTTACTGCTACACGTATCGGTGAATTGGCAATGGATAAACTTAAGGACACAGACGAAGTTGCATACGTGCGTTTTGCTTCAGTTTACCGCCAGTTCAAAGACATAAACACATTTATGGATGAACTTGCAAAGCTTCTTGGCGAGAAAAAATAATTTTAAGTGAGATGATATTATGAGTAAGAAAGGTACAGCTGCAAAGGTTGCTTTAGGTGCTGCTGCTGTTGTTGCGGTTGCAGGTAATATGGCTTGCGATCTTGCAATCAAGCGTCCCGATCCTTTGAAGGAAAAAAAGCCTGAAACACGCGAAGTATATATCAAGCGTGCACAGACAAGAGAAAGAAATAACCGTAATTTCTACAATTGTGAGCCGGAAGATCTCTCACTTACAGCAATCAACGGCGATAATATGAGAGCTTGGTTCCTTCCTGCTGAGAAAGAATCAAAGAGATTTGTTATCTGCGTTCACGGTTACAAGTGCAACGGACCCGACGAATTCAGCCATATGGCACCGTTTTATCACAACGACCTCGGTTATAACTATCTTCTTCCTGACCTTACAGCTCACGGCAGAAGTGAGGGTGACTATATCGGCTTCGGTGCTCCCGATGCAAAAAATATCCTTTTATGGGTAGACTATCTTATAAACCGTTTCGGTAATGATATTGAAATCATTCTTCACGGTATTTCAATGGGTGCGGCAACAGTTATGAACTGTAACGAAATGTCACCGCCCGACCAGGTTAAGATTATTATTGAGGATTGCGGCTTTACAAGTGCAACCGAAGTTATGAATCTCAAGCTTAAGGATATGATCGGCTTCAAGTTCCTTCCTGCTGTTAAGGTCGGCAGCCTTTTCAGCAAGCTTAAGGCAGGTTATTTCTTTGAGGAAAGCAATCCTCTTAAGAATATGAACAAGGCGAAGAATCCGATTCTTTTCGTTCACGGTGATCAGGATCAGGTTGTTCCGTTTGAACACGGCAAGCGTCTTTACGAAGCTTGTAAGGTAGAAAAGGATTGCCTTTGGGTTGAAAACACAGCACATGCATTCAGTTATTACAATGCTAAGGATGAATACGAAGCAAAGATTAAAGCATTCATCGCAAAGCATATGGATAAAGAAGATTAATTAAACAAAAGGGCACGGAAGTGCCCTTTAAATTTGGAGGCACTCAGAGTCACGATGACACTATACGAAGATTTATCAAAAGACGAATTACTTTCACTTAAAAGTGAACTTGAAAAAAAATACGAAGATTTCAAAAAGCTCGATCTGAAGCTTGATATGTCAAGAGGTAAACCGAACAAGGAACAGCTTGACCTCAGTAACGGACTTCTCGACGTTTTTACATCAGAAAACGATTTTAAAACAGTTGATGGTTTTGATACAAGAAACTACGGTCTTCTTCTCGGCATCCCTGAGGCAAGAGAACTTTTTGCCGATCTTATGGGTGTTGAATCGAAGAACGTTGTTATGTACGGAACCGCAAGCCTTACAATTATGTATGACTACATTTCACAGTGTATGGTTATGGGTAGCGGCGGTGAACCTTGGATGAAGCAGGGCAGAATCAAATTCCTTTGTCCTGCACCGGGTTACGACAGACATTTCCTTATTCTTGAGCATTTCGGTATCGATCTGATTGCTATCAGAATGAAAGATGA
This sequence comes from Clostridia bacterium, assembly GCA_017380575.1. Taxonomy (GTDB): domain Bacteria; phylum Bacillota; class Clostridia; order Oscillospirales; family Acutalibacteraceae; genus CAG-488. The sequence continues at coordinate 134,778 of JAFODS010000046.1, forward strand.
CGGCCCCGATATGGATGCGATTGAAGAGCTTGTAAAGGACAGCAGCGTAAAGGGCATTTTCTGTGTACCGAAGTATTCAAACCCCGACGGTATTACTTTCTCAGACGAGGTTGTAAGACGTTTTGCAGCGCTTAAGCCTGCAGCAAACGACTTCAGAGTTATCTGGGATAATGCATACATTGTTCACGATATCAACGATACGCCCGATGAGCTTCTCAATATTTTCGATGTTGCGAAGGAATACGGCAGTGAAGATATGTTCATCGAGGTTTGCTCAACTTCAAAGATTACATTTGCAGGTGCAGGTGTTTCTGCTATTGCAGCATCTGAAAAGAACATTGAAGCAATTCTCAGCAGAATGACAGTGCAGACTATTTCGCACGATAAGATGAATCAGATGAGACACGTAAGATTCTTCAAGAATCTTGACGGTATCAAGGCTCATATGAAGAAGCACGCTGAAATTCTCAGACCGAAGTTCGAGGCTGTAACAAACGGTCTTACAAAAGAGCTTGAGGGAACAGGTATCGCACACTGGAAGAATCCGAACGGCGGATATTTCGTAAGCCTTTACGTTATGAAGGGTTGTGCAATGCGTGTCGGTGAGCTTTGTAAGGAAGCAGGACTCACACTTACAACCGTAGGTGCAACTTATCCGTACGGTATTGACCCATATGACAGCAATATTCGAATTGCTCCGTCATTCCCCGGACTTGATGAACTTAACAAAGCGGTTGAGCTTCTTTGTGTATGTGTTAAGCTTGCAGCCGTTGAAAAGCTTTTGAAAGATTTTGATATATAAAGAGTGGTTGAAATATGACTCGTCCGTTATATGATGTCAGAGAATTCCATACATTCCGTGAGCTTCTTACGCAAAGTATGGCGATTTACGGCAAAAGTCCCGCGTTCAAAGTGAAAAATGAAATTGGCCAGATCATTGATGTTAGCTATAATCAGTACCATGAGGATGTATTTTCTCTTGGTACAGCTTTGCTTGATCTTGGTCTTAAGGACTGCAGAATTGCAGTAGCAGGTGCAAGCAGCTACAAATGGTGCATGAGTTATATGGCTGTTGTCTGCGGTGCAGGTGTTGTTGTGCCGACAGACAAGGAGCTTCCGTTTGCGGATATCAAGAGCATTCTTGAGGTTTCTGAATCAAAGGCGATTATCTTTGATGAAAAATTCGGCAAGAAAATTCTTGAACACCGTGATGAGCTTCCGAAGGATATGATTTATATCTGTATGGATAAAATTGAGGATGAAAATGTAATTCACCTTGATTCTCTTGTCAAAAAAGGTGCACAGCTTATCGCTGACGGAAACGAAGAGTATATCAATGCAAAGCCTGACAGCAATAAGCTTGCTGTTCTTCTGTTCACCTCGGGTACAACGGGAATGTCAAAGGCAGTTATGCTCAGCAACCGTAATATATGCTCAGACATTATGTCGATTATGGGAATTGTTAAAATCAACAAGGGCGAAAGAATTATGTCCATACTTCCCATTCATCATACTTACGAATGTACGGTTACCTTCCTTTGCTGTGTTTACGGCGGAGTTACAATCTGCTTCTGTGAAGGTATACGTTACATTACAAAAAATCTTGAGGAATACAAACCTGATATACTTATTGTTGTTCCTCTCGTTATTGAAAAATTTTACGGCAGAATAAAGAAAGCTCTTGAAAAAGAAAAGGCACAGTCGAAAATTAAAGTTGCAAGTAAAATTTATAAAGTTGCAAAGAAATTCGGCATTGATACAAGTGACATTTTCTTCCAGAAGATAAAGGATGCTTTCGGCGGAAATATACGATTGATTATTTCAGGTGCCGCAGGCATTGACCCGAAAATTATCGAGGATATGAACAGCTTCGGTATAAAAACTTTCCAGGGCTACGGTCTTACGGAATGTTCACCGATTGTTATCTGCAACAGCGACAAAGAAAGCAAGCACGGCTCAATCGGAAGACCGATTCCGAACGTTGAGGCAAAGCTTATCAATTGCGACGAAAACGGTATCGGTGAGCTTTGTGTCAAAGGTCCGATGATTATGCTCGGTTATTATAAAAACGAAGAAGCAACAAATTCTGTTTTCGATTATGACGGCTGGTTCCATACGGGTGACCTTGCAACGGTCGATAAGGACGGATACTATTATATTCAAGGCAGAAGCAAAAATGTGATTGTTACAAGAAACGGTAAAAACATCTATCCTGAAGAGCTTGAGGCACTTCTCCTTAAGGAAAAGGTTGTCAAAGAGTGTATGGTTGTCGGTTCTGAAAGCGACAAGGAAGATACTGTTGTCAAAGCAAGGATTTTCCCCGATGTAAGTGCAATTTCTGCAGAAACAGGAAATATAAATGTTTCTCGCGAAGAAATTGAAAAAGCCGTTAAAAAGGCTGTCCGAAATGTCAACAGTCAGGTCGTCGCTTACAAGGCAATTAAAGAAACTGAAATTATGGAAAAAGAATTTGCAAAGACAACAACAGCTAAAATTAAAAGAAATCAGTAATAATATAAATTCCCTTCTCATAGCTTGAAATGAGGAGGGATTTTTTATGCATAAAAAAAGAAAGACAAAAAGCAAGGTGCAGAACACCACAGCGAAAAATATTGCAATCAAAACTGCAATCGGTTCAGGTGTAAGCCTGGTTGTCTTTTTCCTGCTCGCTCTTCTTGCAGGATTTGTTTTATGGAAAAACGATGCAGATACAAATTCTTTTAAATATGTAATATTCGCTTTAAGTGCAGTTTCGGGTTTCATCGGTGGGTTTGTTGCCGTAAGACCTGTCAGGAAAAACGGAATAGCTTTCGGTGCTTTAAGCTCGGTTGTGCCGTGTGCCATAATAATTCTTATATCTGTGCTTATTGCAAAAAGCTCTGTTTCCGTCACAGGATGGATTTTTATTGCACTTTACATTCTTTTTTCTGCAATCGGCGGAATTGTTGCTGTAAATAAGCGTAAATAAAGTTTACAAAATACCGTTCCGTGTGGTAGAATAAAGAAAAACACAACGGAGGAAAAAATAATGGACTTTCAGGTTAAACAGATTTCTTCACTCAGTAAAGTTTACCTTGACGGCAAAGGTGAATTTTTTGAAATAAAAAAAGCTAAAATGCTCAAGGGCGAGCGTTTTTCATATCAGATTGCATACAAATCGGACGAAAGATTTACTTCAACGGTAAAGATTGAATCCGAGCTTGAAAAATATATAACTATCCGTGCAGTCGGAAATGTTCCGTCAGAGCTTCCTTGCTATCCTGATAAAACGCTTTATGCTGAGCGAACCGAGCCGGGTCTTTTCCCCGATGTTCTTTTTCCTGTTAAGGAAAGCCATTTCATAAAGCCGAGTAATTGGTTCAGCTTGTGGATAACTGTTGAACTTCCCGAAAATGTCGAGGCAGGAAAATACGATATCAAAGTTAAGCTTTATAAAGATGAAGAAGAGCTTTCATCGAATAAACTTACTCTTACGGTTATTGACACCGTTCTTCCCGAGCAGACACTTATCAATACAGAATGGTTCCATGCAGATTGTATCGCTGACTATTTCAACGTTTCTGTTTTCTCTGAAGAGCATTGGACTTATATTGAGAGCTTTATGGAAGCTTTCCTTAAGTGCGGAAACAATATGATTTTAACTCCCGTTTTCACACCTCCGCTTGATACGGATATCGGCGGTGAGCGTACAACGGTACAGCTTGTTGACGTAAAAAAAGAAAACGGAGCTTATACCTTCAACTTCGATAAGTTCCGCCGTTGGGTTGAGCTCGCAAAGAAAGTCGGCATAAAGTATTTTGAAATCTCTCATCTTTTCTCCCAGTGGGGTGCTTTTGCCGCACCGAAGGTTATGGCAGAGGTTGATGGCGAGTACAAGCGTATTTTCGGTTGGGAAACCGAGGCGGCAGGGGAGGAGTATTCAACTTTTCTGCACACATTCCTGCCTGAACTTATCAAGGTTATTGGAGAGCTGGGAATCAAGGATGTAACTGTTTTCCATATTTCCGATGAACCGAGCGAGGAACAAGTTGAATCTTATGCGAAAGCAAAGAATGTTGTCGCAGAAATTCTCAAGGATTTCACGATTATTGATGCACTTTCTGATTACGAATTTTTTGAAAAAGGCTTCATCAAACAGCCGATTCCTGCAACATCAAGCATCGAAGAATTTATTGAAAAAGGCTTTGAAAACCGCTGGACATACTATTGTTGCGGTCAGGGCGAAGACCTCAGCAACAGATTCTTCGGAATGCCTCTTTCTGCAACACGAATCCTTGGTACACAGCTTTATATTCATGAAATCAAAGGCTTCCTTCAGTGGGGATTCAATTTCTACAATTCAGCTAAATCGTTAAGACACATCAGTCCTTACGAGGTAACGGATGCAGACTGTGCTTTCCCGTCAGGCGACTCGTTCCTTGTTTATCCTTATGATAACGGAGCAATTATGTCTGTCAGAGGCGAGGTTATTTTTGAATCCTTGCAGGATATGAGAGCAATGCAGCTTCTTGAATCCCTTGTCGGCAGAGAAAAGATTCTTAAAAAGCTCGATAAGAAATTCGGTGATATCAAGTTCCGTTTCTACCCGAGAGGCACCGAAGCAACCCTCGCAATAAGAGAAACAATCAACGATATGATTGCGAAGAATATATAAACATGGATTTAACACACAAAAGCAGGGCAATGCCCTGCTTTTTAAAATTTTATTTATCTTTTTTCTCTGTAAGGATTTTGTACATCTCTTCTGTTGCGAAGGAAAGCTTTGTTATAACGTTCTGCTTTGTCGGATAGCAGAAGAATGAATCGTGCTGTGTTGAAATATCAAAGCAGTCAATCGGTTCAATATGACAGTAATCATACTCAACGTGAAGGCTGTAAAGACTTTTTGGTGTACGTTGAACTCTGTACGGTTCGCCGTTATAGCTGCCTTCAAGAACGAAGCCTTCTTCGATATTATGACGAACCTTTGCATCGCCCATATAGTAGTATTTAAGTGCACCGGGCAATGTGTAAACGCGAACATCATCCTCAAAGGAATATCTTCCTTCTTCAATTTCCTTGCGGACATTTGCACGTTCCCATTCAAACCAATCGGGAATGTGCGGAAACTCTGTTTCACCTTCAAGAGCCTTAAGCTCACCAAGCTCGGTAAGCTCCCATTTCTTTCCGCATTCCTCGCAGAAAAGGTGGATTCCCTTTGAATTCATCTTTGACTCTGCCATACAGTGCGGACACTGATAAAGCACCTTGTGCAGACCCTCTGCACGGTAGTCTTCAGTTATGCGGATGTTGTTTTCCTTCTGCCACTTGTATTCGTCATATTCCATTTCCTTGCGGATGGTTGCATTGATTTCGTCAACGCTCATCTCAGCAACCTGGTCAGCGGTAAGAATCTGCTTCATCGTTGCATAAAGCGGAACCTTTTTCTTGCGTCTGAAGTCCCAGAACGGTGCACGGAGATAGTTTCCGTGGTGTACGATAACAACAACGGGAACCTTGTTTTTCTTTGCAAGCTTACCGATAACCTCGGGAATTATTGACTGTGTACCGATAGGAGAATAGCGTGCTTCGGGATAAATACAGAGAACATCTTTGTATTCGCGAAGAACCTTTGCACATGAACGGACAAGACTGATATCTGTTGTGAATTTTCTCTTGCAGATTGAGCCGATCTGTTCCATAACCCACGGCTTGTGGTAATAACCCTCAAGCGTTGCGATTGTATGCACTCTGTGAGGGAATGTGGCCTTGTATTTGATAGGAAAGTCAATAAACTGCATATGATTGCTTAAAAGCAGATACGGCGGCTTAAGACCCTCCATATTGATTTTTTCGACCTTACTGCCTCCTTTGACGGTTGCAACGGCAAGGTTTGATGCAATATATAAAAGCGATGTAAAAAAGAAATTCTGCCTTTTCGGGAGCTTTGAAGTGTCATATTTCTTTACATCAGCGGGGTAATTGATATAATCTTTAATTTCGCTCATTTAATCCCTCCGATAATCCAAATCAAAGCAATTTTACCATACATCATATTTTAATGCAAGTGCAAAAAAAGGGAGACGGTTTTCCGTCTCCCTTAAAATTTATTAATTATTCTTCCTCTTCAACCTTAGCTTCTGCGATAACCTTTTCAGCGATTGCTGCAGGTGCATCTTCATAGCGTGTGAATTCGAATGTGTAGTAGCCTCTGCCTGCTGTTACTGAACGAAGAACTGTTGAGAAGTTGTTCATTTCAGCCATCGGAACTTCAGCAACAAGCTCCTGATACTTCGGCTCTTCTTCGGAAGCACCCATACCGAGAACACGGCCGCGACGCTTTGTAACGTCCCCCATGATATCACCGAGGAATGCTTCAGGCATAATAGCCTTCAATGTGCCGACGGGCTCAAGGATTGTCGGGTTAGCCTGCGGAACACCTGCCTTGAAAGCAAGGCTTGCAGCCATCTTGAATGCCATTTCTGAAGAGTCAACGGGGTGGTAAGAACCGTCGTAAAGAACAGCCTTAAGACCAACCATCGGATAACCTGCCATAACACCCTTCTTCATGCATTCGTTAAGACCCTTTTCAACTGCGGGGAAGAAGTTCTTCGGAACTGAACCGCCGACAACTTCTGATTCAAAGATAAGTCCTTCTTCTTCTGTCGGCTCAAAGCGGATCCAAACGTCACCAAACTGACCGTGACCGCCTGACTGTTTCTTATGACGTCCCTGAACCTGAACTGTCTTACGGATTGCTTCTCTGTATGCAACACGCGGAACTGTAAGCTCGATGTCAAGACCGAACTTACTTCTGAGCTTGGAAACGATGATATCAAGATGCTGTTCACCAAGACCTGAAATAATCTGTTCCTTTGTTTCCTTGTTCATTTCGAACTTGATTGTCGGATCTTCTTCAAGAAGACGGTTGATAGCAGAAACGATTTTTTCCTCGTCGCCCTTCTTGCAAGCCTTAACAGCCATTGAAAGGCAAGGCGTCGGGAACTTAACACCGCTGAGTTCAACAACGTTGTTAGCTGCACAGATTGTGTCGCCTGTCTTTACGCAGTTGAGCTTTGTAACAACGCCGATGTCACCTGCAGGAATGCACTTGCAGTCTTCTGACTTGTTACCGCGAACTGTAATGATTTTACCCATTCTTTCAGTTTCGCCTGTACGAGCGTTATAAACAGGAGTTTCGGGAGTGATCTTACCGCTGCTTACCTTAAAGTAAGACATCTTACCAACAAACGGGTCAGCAACTGTCTTGAAGCAAAGAGCTGCAAGAGGACCGTCTTCGTCACAGTCAACGTCCTTACCGCCTGCGTAAGAAGCAGCGTCGGGAGCTGAGTATGCAAGTTCGTCCATAAGAAGGTCAACACCGTCCATTGTGTAACCTGAACATGCATATACAGGATAAACTGAAGATTCGTTAACGCCCTGGTTAAGAGCCTGGATAATTTCTTTTCTTGTGAATTCTTCGCCTGCAAAGAATTTTTCCATAAGGTCATCGCTTGCAGTTGCAACAGCTTCTGTGAGGATATCAAGCATTTCCTTAATCTTTGCATCATCGGGCATCGGGATTTCTGTTGCCTTGCCGTCCTTGTACTCAAAGCCCTTACGTGATGCAAGGTTAACATATGCCTTAACCTGACCGTCAACTACGTAAGGAACAATAACGGGACAAACAGCACCGCCGTGAACAGCACGGACTTCTTCGAATGTTTTGTAGAAGTCAGCATTTTCCTTATCACAACGAGTGATAGCAAACATCTTACCGCGTTTTCTTGCAGCCTTGAATGCTTTTTCAGCACCAACGTCATACTTGTGACCTGCACCGAGAACGATAAGAACACATTCTGCAGCTGTGATACCTTCTGCCATTTCACCCTCAAAGTCGAAAAGACCCGGAGTGTCGATTATATTAAGCTTGCAGTCTTTCCATTCAATGGGAGCGAGTGCAGTCGCAACGGAAACGTGGCGGCGCTTCTCTTCAGGGTCAAAGTCAAGAGCTGTGTTGCCTTCTTCAACTCTGCCTAATCTGTCTGTAAGACCTGCAATATAAAGCATAGCTTCTGCGAGTGATGTCTTGCCTCGGCCTGCATGACCTGCAAGAGCAACGTTACGGATATCTTTCGCGTTATAGTATTTCAAAACAAATTCCTCCTTTGTTTTTGGGCGTCAGGTTATATTTGCTGTGGTTTTTATGTATTAAAAATCAACTTGCTTACCTATACGTCATGTTGCAACTATATCACATATTAACAGAAAAAACAAGAGATATTTAAAAATTATGTATAAAATATTTAAAAAATAACCAAAAAATTACGGCTGTGAGCATTGTAATAAAGCCCACAGCCGTTCAGTGTAAATTTTAAGTTGTCTGTTTTGTATAAAGTGACAGTTTTTGAGAATTATTTAACAACACCGGGATTGTAATCATTTGCGATGATTTTAGTGCCGACAGAAATCTGAAGGATTGCAAGAGCATCGGATGAGTTGATTGAGCCGTTATGGTCAAGGTCGCTTGCGTTAAGCTTGCTGTCGTCTTCCATAACAGCTGACTGAACCGAGTGCTTAAGAACTGCAAGGGCATCGGTTGAGTTTATCTTACCGTCGCCGTTGTTGTCACCTTTGACAACAATTTTATAAGTATAAGAACCGTTTGCATTGACAACCGTAAATTCATTACCAGTACCGAAAACCTCAGGAGCCTTGACTTCGCTGAAGTCTGCTGACGGGAAAGCAGCCATAATAGCTGCAGCATCAGGTGCCTTCATGGGGTCTTCGCTGTAAATAATAATGAATTTATTAATGTGGTCGATTACTGATTTAACGATAAGTGAGAAGAGAGGATACTTGTCACCGTCGAGAGCTTCAAACTTGAATTTATAGAAGCTTGCGTATTCATCAGCAGGAGTTGCGATGTATCCGCGGACAGTAAATTCAGGGTTTAATGTAAGCTCATATTCACCAAGAAGGTTGCCGTCCTCGTCCATCTTTTCAGCTACCGTGTAACCGAAAGACTTTTCTCCGATTTCAATGAGATCGGTATTAAGCTTGATTGTCGCACAGGGCTTGTTTGTAAGGAAGGCGTGGTCACCGATTGATGTAATGCCTTCTGAAACAAGGATTGACTGAATGTCATATTCTGCAAAAGGAACAGCATCGGGTGTATAGCTCGGAATTGCTCCTGTACCGCTTACGGCAAGAGTTTTTGATTCCTTGTCGTAAATCCATGAAATTTCGTCTGTGAGCTTACCTTCCGAAGCAACAAAATCGCCGAGTGAATTGAATTTCAGGTTGTTATTAGCTGCGTAGATTACAGCAATTGTTTTGTCATAGCCGGTGATTGATGTGCCTTCGCGAAGTGTGGGTTCGCCTTTTTCATCGTAATAACCGATAGCGTTTTCACCGATGCTTTCAATATTTCCGGGAAGAGTAAAATCGGCAACGGGTGCATTATAGAACATATAACTTCCGATTTTTGTAATCTTTTCGTCAATTACAGCCTTTTCAAACGGCAAAAGATTGAATGGAATAAAGTCTGTACTATTGTAGTTCGGTGTTGCACCTTCGCCTTTGATGTAAAGTGTCTTGGTTTCTTCATTATACTCCCACGACAGATTTTCATTGCAGGTTCCGCTTGTAACATAACCCAAAGAAACGAAAATGAAATCGTTTGCTTCAGCGTAAGAAATAATCGGAGTGTTAGCGTAACCGTTGATTGTAAAACCGGTCACTTTATTTCCTGTCAATCCGTAGCCGAGAGCCTTTTTGCCGATAGAAGTAATTGTTGAGGGAACTGTAATTTCTTTAAGTGAAGGACAGATATTGAATGCACCTTCACCGATATCAGTAAGATTTTTCGGAAGAGTAACGGTTTCAAGTGCACGGCAACCGTTACATACATTAGCAGGAAGCTTTGTTATAGAGTCAGGGAAGGTAAGAGCCCTGATTGCACGGCAACCGTCGAGAGCACTTTCTTTTATAGTTGTAAGAGTTGAGGGAAGAGTAAACTCCGCAAGCTTTTCACAGCTGTAGAAAGCACGTGCACCGAGAGTTGTGAAGCCTTCAGGGAGGATGGCTTTTTTGAGCGAAGTACACATTGCAAATGCACCTTCGTCAATAGTTTTCAGTGTTGCAGGGAAAGTGATTTCTTCAAGCGATGAACACTGTGTAAAAGCTTCCTTGCCGATTGACTGTGTAACCGGGCTGAGAGTAACGTTTTTGAGCTTTTTGCAGTTAGCAAACATACTTTCGTTTGCTCTGTTGACAGAAGAGGGGAGAGTTGCACTTTCAAGAGCACTGCAACCCATAAAAACACCCTTACCGAGAACTGCAACGGTTTCAGGAATTTCAACAGACTGAAGACTGTTGCTGTAACAGAAAGCGTAGTTACCGATACCTGTGATATCCGGTCCGAAAACAACCTTTGTGTATTCAACGTCTTTCCACGGATATTTAAGGGTAATTTCACCGTCTGTAATGTACTCATTATAGTCTGGAATAGAGCCTTCACCTTCAAAGGTGAGCACCTTGGTTTCGGTATTGAAGCTCCAGGTTACGTTTGAACCGGGAATGACATTGCCTTCTGCGAACGCTGTAACAACCCCTGAAACAAGAGTTGTAAGAATAATACATACAGAAAGCAAAACGGAAATTGATTTTTTCATTTTTATCTCTCCTTTGTTAACTAAGCATAAATAATAAGCTGAAAGCTTATGAGGTTATATCCTATACCAAATTAATTATATTTGATTTTTATGCTTATGTCAACGGAAAAAAGAGGTCGGAAATTCCGACCTCTCTAAAATTTATTTAAACGCTATGAAATTATATGAAACACCCATCTCGTTCAAAGCAAGGGTGGATCCTCCTGCGATACCGTTTTGAGTCCTGAATCCGTTAGAGGTTATAATAATTCCCATCGTTGAATCCTGCAGAGCCATAGCAAAGTAAGTTTTTGATGTAGAAGAAGCAAAATTCACTCTTACTGCAGGGAAACCGGGAACAAAAACAATAACAAAAGACGGCTTGAAACCGAGAGCAACCGTTTGCGAAGATTCACCGTTTCCGAAATATAAACCCGTGACGAATGGCTCGTTCCATTTAAGCTTATCCTCGGAAGTAACGTGAATAACGCTGTTGCGAATGTGGCTTCCGCAAAGAAGTTCTTTATCAAGGAAAGAAGCAAAATTTTCGTCCGTGCTTTGTGCAGGGCAAAAATCTGCTTCCATAAGAAACCAACCCGTCATAACAAGTGCATCCGTGTCACGGTCAGATTTGATTTCGACACAGCCCGATTCAAGTATATTAAGATTGGTACGGAAGGTAAGTGCGTTTGCAATCCGTGTGAAAATATCGTGACAGGTTTGTCCGCCCATTGAAAAAGGGACACAGATGCTCAGGTTTGCTTTGATTTTTGCAAGCCTGCAATATTCCTGCCTTTCAAGCACGCCGTCATCGTTGGCAACAAATTTATCAACAATTTCAATGTTATCAATTCCGACGGCAACGATTGACCTTCGGAGAGGAACAGCTTTGTTAACGGGAGGATATTCAACGAAAAATTTGATATCTTCCATATCGTCCTGAGATGAAAGCCAGTCAACAATCTGTTGCGGTAAAGAAACAATACTGTCCATCAATCCACCTCCACAATCTCTCGGATGATTGCCCAGACGTAAATTACCTCGTTTTTGAAATAAACCTTTTCGCTTCTGTCAACGGTGAATTTCTGCGAATTGGATTCAATCCATTGCTCGCTGCCGAGTCGACTGACGTCGTGGTCAGGCGGACCGATATAAAGGTAATGTCCCTGACTGTTGAAGCCGATAACCGTATTGACACCGTTAAGGTACATTTTATTTTTGTATCTCAGCGGCTGGATGAAGCCACCGAAAATCGGTGTGCTCCATCCGTCTGAACCCTTGAAGGTGATTTCCTGCCCGTATTTTTCGAATAATGCTGTCAATGTCATGGCATCACCTTTATCTTTACATTTTCAAAAGCGAATCCGTTATCCTGACAAAGCGGGATAATACTTCTGAGAGCTTCGTTATAAAGCTTTTCGGCTTTGTCGAGGATTTTTTCGCTTCGGTTCTGACTGTTGCCCTGTGTAATGCTGACGTCACCTGCTTTAAAGCTTGTGAATTCCTCCTGAGAAGAGGAAAAACTGCGTTTGAGCGAAAGCTTGTAGTAAGCATTGGCGGCGGCAGCGGATGCGATTCTTGCATCTGCACGGTCAGCATCAGCTTTGAGCATGGAAGTAATTTCATTAAGTGAGGCTTTACAAAGAGAGAGAATATTTTCTTCTTCGTTTTCTTCCCAGCTTGTCAGGTGTGAAAGATAGTCTTTAACTTCCCATGCTGTCATATTTTATTCACCTTCAATTGTTCCGTCTGTTCCGCCGCCTGAATTAAATCCCTGAGCAGAGAGTGTTTTTACACAGCCGGGAAGAATTCGTGCGAAGCCTGTGATTGATGTAATGGCAATCTGCTCAAGCTGTCTGTCAACGAGCTTGCCGTAGTCAGTTTCAATGTCACCGACCTTAACCATTTCAAGGGCACAGTTCTTGTCAAGACCAATCATCATATCGGGGCTTGTAACAAAGCTTGTCTTGATAAGGTTAGCACCGAAAGGTGTGATGAGCTTGCCTGTGCCGTGGAAGTTGAGTCCTGCAGCAGCATCTCTGAACTCTTCCATCTTGAGAAGGTTATTTGTAACGTTTCTTGAAGCAAGGATTGTGTTAAGTTCATACGGTGCAAAGCTTGACCAGAAATCGATAAGGTCTGCATATGTGCAAGGTGTTGATCCTGCCTCAACGTTTTCAGCTGCATTACCTGCACCTTCAGAATCGCCGTTAAGAAGAACGTCAACAGCATCAGCCATAAGGCTCTGTGCAAGGTAAGCACCGATTCTCTTAAGTGCGATTGAAACGATGTCAAGACGCTGGAAGCGGAGCACATCGTAAGATGTTGTAATCATTCTGCCGCGCTTCTTGAGGCGGATTGTTCTGTCGCTGACGGTGAAATCTGAATTCTGAAGCACTTCGCCTTCAGAAACAACGTTCATTGTTGCGTTGTTGCTTGTCATCTGCAAGTCCATAACGCGGTAGTCCATTAAATCGATGTTTGTTGTTGCGGCAACGATATCGGGAAGAAAGCTTGCTTCATCCATACCGTAACGTACCGCACGCGATACATATTCAGGGAAAAGAACAGCTGCATCGCTTGTCTGGAAAAACTTGCCGACAACAGAGCTGTCTGCACCTGTCGGCTTGATGTTGAATCGCTTGAGCTGTCTTTCGTAAGCGTCAAGTCCCTCAAGCTCAGTACCCTTGTAATTTTCTGTCGGGTCAAGAGCTTCAAGTGTCTGTGTAAAAGAACGGCCTGTGCCGTACATACCTTTTTCAAGTCTTATATTGTCAAAACTCATTTCAAGTCCTCCTTAAAATTTGAATTCATTGTTGTTTGTAACGTTGTTTTCTTTCTTTGCCTTAAGCTGTGGCGAAAGGGGAACGATTTCGCCTGCCTTAAGTCTGAAAGCATCCCTTAACTTAATAAGTTCTTTCGTGTCTGAACCGGCACACATCTTTTCAAAACTTTCCGAATCAAGCGAAGGAAGGCAGATTAAAGCAAACTTGTTAATCTCACCCATAAGCGATTGACGGAAGATTCTGCCGTCATCTGCCTGCTTTTCGAGCAAGGAAATATATCCGCAAAGCTCTTCTGCCTGCTGACGGTCAATCTTAACGCATTCTCCGTTTTTAATCGATTTGATAAGATTCTGTGTATGCCTGAACTTGCTTTCAAATCCTTTGGTAACCCCTGCATTAACCTGTGCGGGAATTGCAACAAAGGACCATTCGTATGCATCGTTGATATCCGAAATAATACAATGGCAAAGCTTGCCATTATAGGTTTCGCCCTTGATGTGGTTGCAGTTGCCGTAGCGGATATCGCCTCCGCAGACGGAGCAGGTGAATGTCTTTGCGGAACAGCTTACGCTGACTTCTTTTTTGATTCCTGCATCAATTTCAGTGATGAGGTCAGCGTTCTTGTTTGTTCGCGGCATATATGCCCTTGCCTTAACGCAGGTATAGTCATCACCGAGTGATGTTTTCTTTTCGGGATATTTTTCGCATTTTGCGGAAAAGATTCGTGCGGTCTGGTTGCCGCTACCGGGATTGTGGTCAAAAATTCCTGTTACACCCACAAAAAGCTCGGCCATTTTTTCAAGCGCTGCAATGTCGAAACGCTCACAGTCGCGGTCAACCTCGTTATCGCAAAGGATAACATTAAATGTATAAACTTCCTCTGCCGTAAGCTCCTTGACGGTCAGTTTGTTGATAAGCTTCAGATCCTCATCTGTGACCGTGCAGGGAGAAATACTTGATTTAAATTCTTTATTCATTGTTTTTCAACTCCTGTTCGATCTTCTTGCTCTGTGCTCTGTAAAGCGCGGCTCTTGAAAGCTCAACCTCATCCTGAAGAGTGATGTCGTTCCAGATGACTTCGGTTTTTTCCTGAATACCGTTCGAAGCAAGCCAGAAACGGCAGATCTTTTCTATAACGGGTGTAAGGATTCTTCGGTAAGCTTCAAGCTCACTCGTAAGAACATCCGCCTGCTGAGAAGACATTCTTTCCGTTGCCGACCAGTTAAGACCGAGCATAAACGGAGGAATACCCGTTTTTGAAATAATCTGTTCGAGCATCTGACGGACGGGAACCTCGCTGTCAAGAATCTGATTGTCGGCACCGATAGCCTTGATGCTGACATCACCGACGGCGACGAAATCGCGTATCTGCTTGCCAGATTGCATAGCTTCGCTCCATTCGCGTGCGACCTGCTGAGCTCTGTCTTTTGCATAAGCTCTGTCCACAACATCATTCTGTGGCTTGTATGTAACGGCAAAGCGGACATTGCCGACTCTTTCCCAGTTGATGCCGATTGTGTTGTAAATCTTCATAAGAATATTGCTCACAAAGGGCAGACCCTTCATAATCGAGTTTCCGCAAAGCTGACCTGCATCAGGATTGAGGACGGAAAGGGTCACAAGCTGAGGATATGCGACGGGTGAAGTTTCGTAAAAATTCTTTACGCAGACAATGGCGGAAATTCCGTCATCACCGCGTCTGAGTTCAATATCGTCAGGGTCAGCGTTGTAAAGTGCCGCAAAACTGCCGTGATTGTCCGTGACAATTTCACCGACAGCCGTGCCGAACGTCAGAAGCTGTTCAAGATAGGTTGAAATAAATGCTTCTATGCCCTGTTGATTGCCGCCGACACAAACATTCCTGAGAAAGCTGTTGAGTGCTGCCGTTGTTGATTCCTTTGAACATTCAACCGTGAAACCGCCCGTAAGACGAACGATTTTATGGATTGCGGCATCAAGCACGGGTACAGCCTCACGCAGTTCTCTGAATAACGAATTCTGTGCAGAAGCAAGAGGGACATAGTTATCAAGTCGGTCGAAAGGATTGTGTCTGTAAGTCTGAGGGACGGAAACTGCAGTTTTTGCAGAAGATAATTTTTTGAAAATTCCCACTAAAACTCTCCTTTCAGAAAATAACGGGAGAGTGTATCTAACGCGATACACTCATAACGAAAAAGTCATTGTCAGGTGCGTTTAGCGCCGTTGTGACGAAGTACCGAAGCTCGTCCATTGCATGGTCATTCTCCTTGCGCGGTGCATCTCGGACAGCTTTTTCGTCCCATTTATAAAGAGAAAATTCTCTCAGCGTGTCCTCGCACTCAGGCGAGAAATAAATCAATTCCTGCTTGAGTGCATCGGACACCTGACGTATACCGTCAAGAACATCGTTTTTAGCCGGTATAACGGTAAATCTGCCTTTACGGCGGATACATTGAATAAAGCTTGCGGCTGACGGGTCAACGATAACAGCCTCGGGCGTAAGCGTTCCTGCCAGCTTTTCGAGCTCTTCATAATGCTCAATATCCGTCCGTTGTTCACCTTCGGAACGCGAATTATAATAGTATTCGCGGATTCTGTACCATCTGCCGTTGTATTCTCCCCACAATCCGAACGAACACGGGTTGACCGTGCCGTAGTCGCAGGAGATATAATAACGGTCAATCAGGCTCGGGGCGGGCGGTTTTCGCACATGAATTTCGGATGAAAACATCGGGTAAACCGTACCCTGAGCCGCAACCCATTTGCCCTCGACAAAACGCTTGTAGAAAGCACCCGAATAAAGGCTTTCGTATCGCCTTATTATTGTGGGTGTCAGGGCAGGATTATCGTGCATGGTAAAGTGAAGATAAAGACAGTTTTTCTCTTTTGCTTTCTTTATCCATTCACGGTAAAACCAATGCATGGGATGCTCGGGGTTGCAGTTGAACCACATTTTTGAGCCTTCAAGCGAACAACGTGCGATTGCCTGTTCAACGAAGGAACGTGGCATAAGAGCCACCTCGTCAAGCAAAACGCCTCCGAGGGTCATACCCTGAATCAGCGAGGCAGAACCTTCGTCCTTTCCGCCGAAAAGATAAAAACGGTTCAGTTTGTCTTTGTACGTGATTTCAATAAAATTCTGCGAAGACTTCATTTTCAAGCCGAAGCCAAGGGAGGTTAAAATTGGTGTCAACGGTGTGATTACGTTGCGTTTGAGTGATGCTATTGTTTTGCCACAGATTGCAAATGAAGTTTCGTTGAAATCGTAGAATGTCCAAGCGACAAACGAAAGGGACATACAAACGGTTTTTCCTGAACGCACGGCACCGTCACAGATAATTGCATCGTAGCGATGTTTGTCGGAATTACGGCACCACCACGTAAGCACGTCAAGCTGTTTCGGCGAAAACTCAGAGAAGCTTGCAAGAGCATTGTTACTCATCTTCGTTTACCTTTAATGCGGCGGCGCTTTTTTCAAGAGCAAGGTAGAAGGGCAGGGCAGAATCATCGTTCTTCCCTCCGCTCAAAGCTTCAAGATGCTCAAGAGCTTTAAGGCGGTCAAAGAATTTGATTTCGATTCCGCCACCCTTCGGCTTCTTGATTTCGCTGACGTTAAAAAGGTCAAGCGTTTCGAGCTCATACCTGTCCGGTTGCTCATCGTAATAAACAAGCTTGAGTGCATCTGCAACAGAGCCGAAAGCAAGCTGACGGTAACCTGAAATAACCTCTTCAGCACTGACAAGTCGGGTACGGTCAATACGTTCAATCTCCTTACGGATTTCTTCACGTGCAAGAAGCTTGACCGCACTCCTGTGTGTCAGTATACCGTAGCCTGCCTTTGCGGCGGCATTTCGTGCGTTTCTTGACTCGCAGAAATATGAACAGAAAAGCTTTTCTTTTTCTTTAAGGGCCATTTGCATTTCCTTTCTTTCTGATTTGTTCTTGATTGTTCTGAGAAAATCCTCTCACCCATAGTGCAAAAAAAGAAGGCTTATACCCCGAAAAGGGTATAGCCTGAAAGAAAAATTAAAATTTGTGATATTTTACAAAAACAAAATAAAAATTTTTTATATTTTAAAAAAGAGCATTTGATATGAAAAAACGAGAAAAACGGAGAAAAAACGAGCTTGTAAAAGTTAAATTAAAAAATTGCAAAAAAGGTATTGACTTCTTTTGAGGCTTGTGATAAACTATCCGAGCATTAAAAATTATTTGGAGGTAAGTTTATGTCAACTTATATGCCTAAGGCGAACGACATCGTTCGTAAGTGGTATGTGCTTGACGCAGCAGGTAAGCCGCTCGGCCGCGTAGCAACTGTAGCAGCTGATCTTCTCCGTGGTAAGCATAAGCCCACATTCGCACCGCACGCAGACTGCGGCGACCATGTAATCGTTATCAACGCAGAAAAAGCTATTCTTACAGGTAACAAGCTCAACCAGAAGATGTACTACCATCACACAGGTTATGTTGGCCACATGAAGGAAGTTAAGTACAGCACACTTATGCGTACAAAGCCGACTTTCGCAATGGAAAAGGCTATCAAGGGTATGATTCCTGACACAACAATCGGCCGTGAAGCTCTTACAAGACTTCGTGTATATGCAGGTGCAGAGCACAAGCATGCAGCACAGAAGCCTGAAGAGTGGGCATTTTAATGAAGGGAGGCAAATATAATGTACGATTCAATTCCGTATTTCTATGGTACAGGCCGTAGAAAGAAGTCTGTAGCACGTGTTCGTGTATATGCAGGTACAGGTAAAGTTACAATCAACGACAGAGATATCGACGATTATTTCGGTCTTGAAACACTTAAGCTCATCGTTCGTCAGCCTCTCGAGTTGACAGGCACAACTGAAAAGTTCGACATCGTATGCCGTGTAAACGGTGGTGGCGTAACAGGTCAGGCTGGTGCTATCCGTCATGGTCTTTCAAGAGCTCTCCTTCAGTATGACGAGGCTCTTCGTCCTGTTCTCAAGAAGGCAGGCTTCCTCACTCGTGACCCGAGAATGAAGGAAAGAAAGAAGTACGGTCTCAAGGGCGCACGTCGTGCTCCTCAGTTCTCAAAGAGATAACTTTATTTCAGCAAAAAACCTCAAAACTTCGGTTTTGGGGTTTTCTTTTTAGGAGGGGGAAATATGAGATTCCACGGACTGAAACTCACAGCGCTTGTAATAGCAGGATATCTGATATTTTGTTGTATGGGCGTATTGCCGAAGTATATGTCACTTGTGAAGTTTCCGAGCAGCATACAACGTTATAACTCAGCCTATACGTATGTAGGCTATACCTATGATGATAAGTTCTCAGAGGAAAAGGACAAGCCTGTTAT
>JAFODS010000047.1 GCA_017380575.1 Clostridia bacterium
CCGTCCGGATCAAGGACAACAACATCATAAAGAGGACTTGGTTTGCCCATTGAACCGATTTTCGGTGTAGAGCCAACAAAGTTTGCGATAGAAAGTGTTGTTTCTGTCTGACCAAAACCTTCCATGATTGTAAGCCCTGTTGCCTTTTTAAACTGATTAAACACTTCAGGATTCAATGCTTCGCCTGCGGTTGTAGCATACTCGATTGAAGAAAGGTCGTACTTTGACAAATCTTCTTTGATGAAGAAACGATACATTGTAGGCGGTGCACAGAATGTTGTGATATGGTATTTAGCAAACATCGGTAAGATGTCTTCCGAATGGAATCTGTCAAAGTCATATGTGAACTGTGCTGCTTCACAAAGCCATTGACCGTAGAGCTTACCCCAAAGAGCTTTACCCCAACCTGTGTCGGAGATTGTGAAGTGAAGTCCGTCAGGATTTACATTATGCCAGTGTTTAGCTGTAGGATAATGTCCCAAAGCATATTTATATGAGTGCGTTGCAATTCTCGGATATCCGGTTGTTCCTGATGTAAAGAGCATAAGCATCGGATCATTGCCGCACGGCGTATTTTCTGTACGGTCAAAGTGTGTACTGAAACGTTCCATTTCAACATTGAAATCGTGCCAGCCTTCTTTATTACCGCCAACTAATACCTTAACCATATCCGGGTAATTTGCTGCCGCTTTTTCAGCTTCAGTTGATACATCACCATCTGCTGTACATACAACAGCTTTTACTCTTGCTGCTTTATATCTGTAATCAAAATCGTGTTCTACAAGCTGATTTGTTGCAGGAATTGCGATAGCACCGATTTTATGAAGTGCAAGCATGCAGAACCAGAACTGATAATGACGTTTTAATACAAGCATTACCGTATCGCCTTTTTTGATACCAAGAGATTCAAAGTAATTCGCTGTTTTTGCAGAATACTTTTTCATATCGCTGAAAGTAAATTTTCTATCGGTCTTATCATTTGCAACCCACATCATTGCAAGCTTATCGGGATTCTTTTCAGCGATTGCATCAACACAATCATATGCAAAGTTGAATGAATCAGCATTTTTGAATTTGATTCCGTTGAATACGCCGTTTTCATCATAGTATGATTCGATAAATTTATCTGCAACTGTTTCTGTCTTTTTCTTTTTAGCGGCAACCTTTGCAGCGATCATAGGGGCTTCCGGATATTCCTCAGAAACCTTGCCGTCTTGGGGATTTAATACGACTGCATGGAATTCACAACCGCCTTCTGAAACAGCAACCATACCGTGTGGGATAAGGCTGTTATAGAAAATAGAGTCTCCTTCGTGGAGTACATCTACATGATTTCCAACCTGTACTTTGAGTGAACCTTTAACGATAACATCAAATTCCTGACCGTTATGTGAATTTAACTGCATCGGAGCATTCTGCTCTTCTTCAAGATACGGGAATTTAACGAGAAATGGTTCAGCGAGTTTTTCTCTGAACTTAGGTGCAAGGTTGTTATATTCGACACCATGCTGTTTTAAGATTTTAAGACCTTCACCTTTTCTTGTGATAGCAAAAGATGTAAGCGTTGTGCTTGTTCCTTCAAGCAAATCCACCACCTCAACATTACATGCTTTTGCACATTTGTAAATGAATGTGAAGCTAAAGTCTGTTTCTCCTTTTTCCAAAACCTTGTAATCTTCCACCGATACACCGCAAAGTTTAGCAAGCTCTGCCTGTGTGTATCCTTTTGCCTCGCGCAAGTCTTTGATTCTTCTTGCTACTTCTTTCAAACTGTAATCCATTGTTTTTGTCCCCTTTCATCATTGACAAATTTGATATTTGGTTACAAATCTGAATAAAACAAAAAACTCGCCTCAAAGTAAACTTTGAGACGAGTTATAACAACCCGCGGTACCACTCAAATTACGGAAAATTTTAAATTCCCCGTCACTTACCGAACTCTAACAAGTCCTTTGCCTTTACGCAGCAATACGGAAGGAGTCTACTCGCTTTCGCTTTCGGTCCTTCGACTCAGAGGTGATAAGTCATTGGAAAGTCTCACCATTGCCTCGCACCAACCGGCAACTCTCTCCAGGCTCCACAATCCGACCGTCCTCGTCATAGTCGTTTTTTGTGATATTCAAATTTTGATTTGAATTATACTACTCTGTTTTTGATTTGTCAATAGTTTTTTTACATTTTTTTAAATTTTATAAAAATCATATCTCACAATTAGATTTTTTCAATCTTAATGAGATTTGTATTTCCCGACTCTCCAGGTCCGACAACTTTGATTTCACGACTATCAAAGAATATATCCATCAATTTCAAATTAACTATTTCAGATATTCTAAGACCTGAATAACAAATGAGAGTTGCAATGGCGAGATCACGGACACCATTCCCGAAGATCACACGTTATCTGAATTCATCCACATCTTTTTCTGTTGCTGTACTCGGACTTGCAAACTGAGTCTGGACAGATAGATAGTCATGCTTGTCCACCACACGGTCCCGCTCAGGATCAACAGAAGAGAGGAACGAATTATATATTACCAGAGCAGCAATTTTAACATTGATAGATTCATACTTCAAATTACGGATATTCTTCAGGTATGAAATGAACTCCAGCACGTTCTGCCGATAGAGTTTTGTAAATTCCTCACCGAAAGACTCAAGATACCATTTATGATATTGCCGGTCTGCAATCAAATATGTATCTCCTGTGTTCGGTGAAACATTTTCATATTTCAGATATTTTTCAAACTCGTTCATAAAAAAGACCTCCTAAAATTATGTAACACTCTCATATTATATTACACGATTTAGAAGGTCAAAGTACAACATAACTTACATTATATAACACGTATTTTTTACTTGGAAAATACAGTTAGATCTTATATCAAAACAATCTAAAATTTCTGTATTCCTTTTCTTTTATGTTCACTCACTTTATGCAATCTATCAATAATCTCTGCTTTGTCTTTGTCAACAGCATTTCCTGCGATATAAGCATCCAATTCCGCATAGGTTACGCCCATCTCACTCTCGTCTGTCTGACCGTCAAACAAAGCAGCAGACGGGGTTTTTTCAATGATACGCTTTGGAGCATCAAGATAACGCAGAAATTCATAAATTTCGGTTACGGTCAAATCTGCAATAGGATTAAAGTCATGTGCTCCGTCACCCCACTTGGTAAAATAACCAACATAAGCCTCACTACGGTTTCCTGTACCTGCAACAAGTCGGTTTTCACTTGCAGCGATAGCATATAATGTAAGCATGCGAATACGAGGTGCCATATTGCTTAGAGCTGAATTATTCAATTCCGTTATGCCTGCAAGTGCATTAATCTCTGCTTCTTTTACAGGAGTC
>JAFODS010000003.1 GCA_017380575.1 Clostridia bacterium
GAGGGATACTTTTAGAAAAAATATTTGAATTTCGTTGTTTTCTTTAAAAATATCCCCCAGTCACGACTTCGTCGTGCCAGCCCCCTTTAGGCAAGGGGGCCTGAAAACTGCACCACTGAAAAGCCCTACAAACCCGAATTTAAAAGTCTTGCCTGAAGGGTGAAATTATATTAATTTGACATAGCATACCGTGTGTGATATTCTTAAACCATAGATTTCGGGAGGGATTTTATGAAAAAATTATTTTCGGTTTTTATGACGGTTATTATGGTTTTTTCTGTTTTTGCGTTCTGTGTTCCGCACGTTATTGCAGCAGGAGCAAGAGAGTATTACATTGACTCTGTTGCAGGTGATGATTCAGGCGACGGAACGTTTGACGATCCGTGGAAAACAATCGATTCGTTTGCAAATCACACGATTGATGTCGGAGATAAAATTCTCTTTAAATGCGGTGGTGTTTATGAATTTGCCGCAACTCTTTCAACATCGGGAACAAAAGAAAATCCGATTGTGATTTCATCTTACGGTGAGGGTGAAAGGCCTCTTCTTACAACTAAAGAAAACAAAGAAGTTCTTCAGCTTATCGACTGTAGCTACATAACAATTTCAAACCTTGAAATAACTGCTCCGAATGGCGGAGGCATATGGATTGATACTCTTAACAAGACATCTTACGGTATCACAATTGATAATGTTGAATTTCATGACATTCAGAATTATCATCTTCCTGCACGTGACAATACATCTGCAGGCGCGGCTTTGGCAAGAACTTGTATTATGGTTAAGGGTCTTCCGGCACGTTCAAGATATGCTGTAAACGATCTTACTATCACAAACTGTGAAATGTACGATTGCGGTAACGGTATCAACATCTGGGGTTCCTGGAACGATTCGCAGAATCCGTGGTGTGAAACAGAGGAAGAAATTGACCCTGTATACAACACGGGTGTACTCGTCAAGGGTTGCTATTTCCACGATATGGACAGCGAAGCTATAGTTGTCGGTATGTGTGATGGTGCACTTGTTACCGATTGCCGTGCAATTGATTGCTGTCAGGGCAGCGGTGTTGACGAAAACGGAGGCCCGACATACTTTACAGCTGCGATGTGGTTCTGGGGAAGTGAAAACAGTACAATCCAGTACTGTGAAATCGCAGGTCAGAAAAACTTCGGTGACGGTATGTCCATCGACTTTGACTCACATACAAACAACTGCACTTATCAGTATATTTATTCACACGATAATATGCGTTTTATGTGCAACAATGCAAATTACAGCGGTCAGCACAATAATACTGTAAGATACTGTCTTTCAGTTAATGACGGTGGTGGCAGAAGTAAAACGAGCTCAGCGTCAGGCGAGTACGGGTTCAAGTTCTATAACAACACGATTATCGGTTGCGGAGAGTTTCAGATAACGAACGTTTATGACGGAGTTTTTGCAAATAATATCATTATTCCGAAGGATGGAGAAAAGATTTACTTCGAGCTTGATGATATAATCGGTTCAGGTACAGTATTCTCGAACAACTGCTACTATAACTGTCCGTCTCCGATATTTGAAAAACTTTCTTCAATTAATACCGTTCCGGGATTTGTTGGCGGTGACAGTCTGACTGCCTACGAGCTTGTTACAAAATCACCACTTATCGGCAAGGGTATGGCAATTGAAGATGACCTTACAACGGACTTCTTCGGAAATGAAATAACAAGCAACAATATCGGCTGTTACGGCGGTGACGGTGAAAACGGTGAATATGACCGTGAATGGCTTGCGGAAAAGATTTTCAGAGTTTTCCGTCAGTGGTTCAATATTCTCAAAAGAGAAATCAATTATATTATTAACGAGATCAGATAAATATCGAAAAGCAAGACGGAGTTGCATCTGCAACTCCGTCAATTTTTTTATCAGTCTGAAATTTTATTACCGTTAAGCTTGATTTTTCCAACGAAAGGAAGTTTTACAACACAGAGGAATGTATCGTCATCGTTGAAAGTAACAGAAACAGGAATTTCCTTTCCAGGAAAAGCTTCACATTCACCGACAGCTGTAAGTGTATCGCCGTCTTCTTCAACATCATTTACCGTGATTTTCGGAAGCTGTTCTCCGACAAGCTCGAATTTAAAATCATATTCTCCGTTAACGTCGCTGATTGTAACTCTGCCTGTTCCTCTGAAGAGCATCGTGTTAATCTGAGCTTCCCAAGTGCCAAGTCCTATCATATCTGTATCTCCTTTTCGCTTTTTATTTAGATTATCATATGTGAAATTTTCTGTCAATATAAATACCTGATTTTGGAAGGAACAATTGGTTCGCTTTGCTTGACTTTTCACTTGCTGTGTATTAGAATATACTTATATTATTATAGTTAATTTAGGGTAGTAGGACTTGAATCAGGATATAACTTAAAATGCCGTTCGGCGGAGGGTGTAAAATGAAGCGTATAAATTGGAAGGATATGTTCACAAAACAGGTGTTAATGGTGCTCTACGATATCGTAGCTGTAAACCTGTCATATTTTCTTGCACAGTTATCTTTATCCACAGTTATTGGGGATAGTAACATCGATTTCTGGATGAAGGTATTTGCAGAAAGAGCGTTACCTGTAACTATTGTATTCTTTATGCTTCTTAATGCCTTCAGAGTTTATGCAAGTATGTGGGAGTATGCCGGCATACGGGAGCTTTCAAATATTTGTGCATCCGTTTTCATTGGCGGTCTTTCCAGCGTGGCGATTGATATTGCGATGTCATCATTCGGTTTTTCAATATCAAAAGTGCCGAATGGCTGCTTTAATATGTATGTTTACGTTTTCGGAACTATTCTTGCCATAATTTTTGTTGGCGGTATGCGTCTTATGTATAGGCTTATAAGACGTCAGATGCGTATGAGGAGCATGCACAGACAGAAGAAAGTTGACAAGGTTATGATCGTCGGCGCAGGTGATATGGGTATGATTATCATCAGCGAACTCGGAGCAAGTAATTATTCAAACGGTAAGCCTGTTGTTGCTGTTGACGACAATCCTGCCAAAATAGGAAAAAGACTCCGCGGCGTGCCGGTTAAGGGTAACTGCAATGAAATTCCGCAGCTTGCAGAAAAATATAATATTGACACGATTATTGTTTGTATTCCGACAGCCGGAACAGAGCGTCAGACAGAAATTGTTAAAATTGCGGTTTCAACAGGATGCAAAATCAAAACTGCACCGAGCATTCTTGAAATGGAAGAAGGTGTAAGTAAAAATAAAATTCGTGATGTAAATATTTCAGACCTTCTTGCCCGCCCTGAGGTTAAGCTTGATCCTCATGTCTGCAATTATATTACAGGACAGACTGTACTTGTAACGGGCGGTGGCGGTTCAATCGGAAGTGAGCTCTGTCGCCAGATTTCAAAGTACAAGCCGGAAAAGATTGTTGTTTTCGATATTTATGAAAACAATGCATATATGCTTAAAAATCAGCTCGATTCGCACAATCAGGGTAAACCTGAAGTGCATATCAGAATCGGTTCAATTCGTGATGAAGTAAGACTTCGTGAGGTTTTTGAAGAATTCAAACCGACTGTTGTTTTCCACGCTGCAGCACATAAGCACGTGCCTTTGATGGAGGACAGCCCGAAAGAAGCAGTAAAGAATAATATTTTCGGAACATATAACGTGGCGAAAACAGCAATTGACTTTAACGTAAAACGTTTTGTAAGCATTTCTACCGACAAGGCTGTTAATCCCGCCAATGTTATGGGTGCAACCAAGCGAGTTACGGAAATGGTTATCCAGTATTTCCAAAGAAAATGCGGCGGAAGTACATTGTTTGCGGCTGTACGATTCGGCAATGTTCTTGGTTCAAGCGGAAGTGTTATTCCGATTTTTGCGGAACAGATCAAGGCGGGCGGTCCCGTAACTGTTACACACCCTGATATAACAAGATACTTTATGACAATTCCGGAAGCATCTCAGCTTGTTGCACAGGCTGGAGGCCTTGCACACGGCGGTGAAATTTTTGTTCTTGATATGGGTGAGCCTGTTAAGATTCTTTCGCTTGCAGAAAATCTTATAAGACTTTCAGGTTATAAGCCGTATTCTGAAATTGCAATTGAATTTTCAGGTTTACGTCCGGGTGAAAAGCTTTATGAAGAGCTTGCACTTGAGGAAGAATCAAATGAACGCAGAATGACTGCGAATAATAAAATTTTTGTCACAAAGCCACTTGAAATGGATGACGAATTGTTTGAACAAAAGCTTGAAGAACTCAGGGTTGCAAAAGAAGGAGATATCAGAAGACTTCTCAAGGAAGTTGTCCCGAATTATGTTGAACAGAAGGATTACGATCACGCTCAATAATTGTTGGGGTGACGGTAGTAATCCGAACCTGCCCGAAAGCAAGTCTTTTCAGTGCTTTTCGGCGTTTCGGATTTGAAAGGCGTCAGCCTGTCGGCATCCTCAATATCCAAAAATCATCTGAAAATCCTCTGCTTTCGGGTCGAAGATTTTTTATCGAGAGGATTTTTGGCAATTCAAGGCAAAAACACAGCCAATCCTTGCGGATTGGCGAGTATTTTAACGAAGAAGTGGCGGAAATCATCCGATAAAAAACACGGTTTGGATTATTATCGTCACCCTAAAGAGGGATTAGTATGTATAAATACATCAAAAGGGGAATGGATTTTGCGGTGGCGTTTGTCGCACTTTTGTTTTTTTCTCCGTTGATGCTGATTGTTTCAATACTAATTAAAATCAACCGTGACGGCCCCGTGCTTTTCAAGCAGAAAAGACCGGGACTTAACGGAAAAATTTTTACTGTCTATAAATTCCGAACGATGTCAGTAAAAACTCACGATCCGAACGGCAGGGAGCTTTCGGATTTTGAAAGAATGTCAAAAATAGGAAGTTTGCTGCGCAAGACAAGTGTTGACGAGATACCTCAGTTTATAAACATTCTCAAAGGCGATATGAGCTTTATCGGACCGCGTCCGCTTCTTACAGAGTATCTTGAGCTTTATACACCGGAACAGATGAGACGTCACGAAGTAAGACCGGGTATTTCAGGCTGGGCTCAGGTAAACGGCAGAAATACTATCACTTGGGAAGAAAAGTTCAGATATGATGTGGAATACGTCGACAAGATGAGCCTTAAAATGGATATATATATACTTATTAAAACGGTTCTTAATGTACTTAAACAGGACGGCATAAACAGCGGTGAAGCAAATACTATGGAAAAATTCCGCGGTACTGAAAAAGAGGAAGTGAAGGAATGAAGAAAATACTGTTTGTTGCAACGATAACGGAGCATTTTTACTATTTTCATCTGCCATACCTTAAGATGTTTCATGACCTCGGCTGGCAGGTCGATGTTGCAAGTTATGGCGATATTGAGCTTCCGTTCTGCGACAACAGATATGAAATTCCGATAAAGCGTTCTCCTGCAGATAAAGATAATCTCAAAGCATATTTTATGCTTAAAAAAATTATAAAGAACAATCATTATGATATTGTTCACTGTCATACACCGATGGGCGGTATACTTGCAAGGCTTGCTTCTTTTTTTCAACGGAAAAATGGTACGAAGGTTTTGTATACTGCTCACGGATTCCATTTTTATGAAGGTGCACCGAAGGCTAACTGGATGGTCTATTTTCCGATAGAGTATGTTATGTCGATGATTACAGACTGTCTTATTACAATCAACGATGAGGATTATAAGTGTGCGAAAAAGAATCTTAAGGCAAAAAACGTTGCGAAGGTAAACGGTGTCGGTTACAACAGCGACCGCTATTTTTCCGTATCAAAAGAAGAAAAATTTTCTCTGCGTGAGAAATTGGGATATAAGAAGAACGAAAAGCTTCTTATTTATGTTGCAGAGATGAATCTTAATAAAAATCAGGCAATGCTTATACGTGCATTGAATGAAGTTTTAAAAACACATAAAAATGTAAGACTGATTATTGCAGGTGCAGATAATTTCAACGGTGAATATCCGCGTCTTGCAAAAGAACTCGGTATTGAAGCAAATGTCGATTTTCTCGGACATCGCGAGGATATTGATGACCTGCTTCACGCGAGTGATATAGCTGTGGGTTCAAGCTACCGCGAAGGTCTGCCGGTAAATGTTATGGAAGCACTTGCCTGCGGTCTGCCTGTTGTACTTTCTGATAACAGAGGACACAGAGTGCTTGGAGTGAACGGCGAAAACGGTTATATCATAAATATTAATGATTATAAAGCGATGGCACAGAGAATATGCAAAATTCTTGAAGATGATGTGCTTTATGAAAGGCTTTCCGGTAATGCAATTAAGTTGATAAAGCCATTCTCAAAAGAAAGTGTTCTTTTGGAATTAAAGGAGATTTACAGTCAATACATAAATTGAGGCATATATGGGATATTTTCATTTTGACTTTTATGAAATAGTTGTCTGGGTTATGACAATCATAATGTGTGCAATAGCGGCTGCCTGCCGGAGAGCACCTCTCCGAAGACCGGGCGGTCTCGGTCAACCGTTGCCTAATCCGATTGCAGTAATCCTGCCGATAGTTTTTTTTACGGTTTTTGTTGCCCTCAGAAAAACGGTTGGTGATACGTATTTCTATATGCACTCATTTAATCTTATGCCTGATGAGAACCTGGTTTCACCAGAGCTTTTCTTTACGAGCATGTACAGTTTTTTTCAGAGTGCCATCAGGAATTTGACGGATGACCCTCAGTGGCTGATTGCTTTTACTGCAGTGTTTTCAATCCCGGTTCCGCTGATCATACTTTATAAATATTGTCCGCGTTTTGAAATGGCGATTTTTATGTTTGTTGCATTCAGTTACCTCGGCGGAGCAATGAACGGAATGCGACAGTATATGGCGACCGCGATCGTTTTGTTGGCGACAAGATATCTTTTTTCAGAAAAGAAAACGGATTTTATAAAATATGCTGTGATTATTATGCTTGCATACTGTATGCACAACAGTGCAATCATAATGCTGCCTCTGTATTTTGTTGTAAGACGTCGGGCGTGGCAGATGAGCTCGTATCTTATGGTTCTGGGCAGCGCAGTCGGAGTAGTCATTTTTGACACAATCCTTCCGTCTTTCCTTTCGGCACTTGAGCAGACTGATTATGCACATTATTCCCAAAACGGCTGGTTTACAAGCGGCCAGACAGGCGGCAGCAGTTTGATTCGAGTTATGTTCATTGCATATCCTCTTGTTATTGCATACCTTAACAAAGAAAGGCTGAAGATGCTCGGACGGATAGGGGATATACTTGTAAATATTGTGTTTGTGGACGTTGCGATATACATGATTGCTATGTACAACTGGATTTTTGCGCGTCTGGCAATTTATCTTGCAATTTATTTTATAATATTTGTTGTATGGGTAGTAAATTATGCTGTTCCGCCCAAAGATCGGTCTATCTTTGTGTTCGCAACGGTTGCGGTATATTTCCTGTATTCCCGGATGGATTCATTTATGATCGCTGCGTATCAGTCAGATTATTTCCTGCCGGGACGAAAACTTTTCAGGAGTCAGTGATATGAAATATTTTTTGTTTAATCATGTCGGAAGCTTTAATCACGGCTGTGAAGCTATAGTGAGAGGTACTGTGAATATAATCAGTAATGCTGATCCGAAGGCGGAATTCGTTCTTTCTTCTTTTAACCCTGAAACGGATAACTGCATTAATGCAATTGAAAAAAGAACTTTTGCAACAAGAACGCTTACTTTTTGTGAGAAAATTTTTTCTGCTTTCAGTATAAAACTGTGTCATTCTGAAGAGTATGCTCTGAAAAAGATGTACTCGGAAGTAGTGACTCAGGCACAGGATTGTGACATCTGTCTTTCTGTAGGAGGAGACACTTATTGTTACGGAGATAATCACGGTATTCAGGTGCTGACAAGAGAGCTGAAAAAAAGCGGAAAGAAAGTCGTTCTTTGGGGAGCTTCTATAGGTGAGGAAGATCTCAGCAAAGAAAAACTCAAAAGCCTTGAGGTTTTTGATGCGATTTTTACAAGAGAATCCTTAACTTATGATCTTTTGAAAAATAAAAATGCAAACGAAAATATATTTCTGAATCCAGATCCGGCATTTTGTATGGAACGTGATAATGTCGAAGTTATTGAGGGGTTTACCAAAGAAAATACTCTCGGACTCAATGTCAGCCCGCTGGTTGAGGGGTATAATCCTCAGATCACACAGATTACTAAAGATTTTATAAAATATATTTTTGAAAATACAACACTCAGAATACTGTTAATTCCTCATGTTATAGAGAATGGAAATAATGATTATGAATATATGATGAATTTTTATGAGGAATTCAGGGACAGCGGACGTATAGAAATTCTTCCGCCAGATCTCAATGCAAAGCAGTACAAGGGATATATAGCCAATACCAGATTTTTTATCGGAGCACGTACGCATGCAACAATCGCTGCTTATTCAAGTGGAGTACCGACGGCAGTGCTTGGATACAGTGTCAAGTCAAGAGGGCTTGCAAAGGATCTTTTCAGAGAGGAAAAGTATGTTCTGAATTCAAGAGCATTGACAGATGCTCAACCGATTATTGATGAATTTAACGCTTTAATCGAAAATGAAGAAGAAATCAAAGAAACACTTATGAAAAAAATGCCTGTTTATCTGCGTAATGCAATGCAGATGGGTGATAAGCTTATCAAACTTTAATGAAAAGAGGTGACAGCATGAAAGAAAAAATACTTTTTGTAATCCCATCGCTTCGCAGCGGAGGTGCAGAAAAAAGTCTTATTACGTTGCTGTCGCTTATGGATTATGAAAAATATGATGTCGATTTACTGTGTTTTAGGCGGGACGGACTTTTTTTCGACAAAATTCCTCAGGAAGTAAATGTTATAAAAGGAACTGAAGATTATGAGATGTTTGACGGCGATGCAAAGGTTGCAGTTAAGTATTTTATAAAAAAAGGTAAATTTTTATCTGCTTTTGATCGGGTAAAATATGCAAAAAGTTCTGCAACTGAAAACGAACGATGGAATATTCTGAAAAAGCAGTTGCCGAAACTGCACAAAGAGTATGACTGTGCAATTGGTTACCTTGAAGGAAATGCGAGTTATTTCGTAGCAGATGATGTTAAGGCAAAAAGAAAAATATGTTATGTACATAATGATTTCAAAAAGCTCGGACTCTGCAAAGAAAGAAATCGCGAAATCTTTGTAAAATGCGATAAAGTTGTTACGGTTTCGCAAGTTTGCCTGGATAGTCTTATGGATGAATTTCCGGAGCTTAGCGGAAAATTCACGGTGGTTGAAAATATAACGAGTCCGAAATTAATTAATAAATATGCGACAGAAGAAACACCGTATGATAGGGAACATAGTAAGTTTATTCTAACAACTGTCGGCCGATTGGCACCGCAGAAGGCAATCGATCTTGCCGTTAAAGCTGCTGCAGTTCTTAAAGAAAAAGATTATGCTTTTAAATGGTATCACATAGGTACGGGTGCCCTCAAAACAGAGATTGAAGGTTTGATTTCTTCACTCGGAGTTGAGGATGAATTCATTCTTCTTGGTGAAAGATCAAATCCGTATCCTTATATCGGTCAATGCGATATTTATGTTCAGCCTTCACGCTACGAGGGAAAATCGATTGCAATTGACGAAGCGAAATGTCTTTGCAGACCGATCGTAACAACTAATTTTTCTACGGTTGCCGATCAGATTCAGGACGGCATAAACGGACTGGTCTGTGAAATGAACGAGAGCGATATTGCCGCAAAAATAGAAACACTTTTAAATGATGCGGAGTTAAGGAATAAATTGACCCTGAATCTTTCAGAAGAAAAAACAGGAAACGAAGAAGAACTCGAAAAGTTTTACGCTATTTTAAGATGAAAGGAAAAGCCGTATGTCGATTTTGATTATAATTCTGTTGCTGATTGTGCTGGTGATTCTTGGATTTGATTTTCTCGATACTGCACTCAACTGGTTCGGACGAATAAAAATCGGTACAATAACTGATGATAACGAGTGGAAGAAAACAACAGAAAAAGTAATTGAAAAATGGCTTGACTCCGGTACCCCGAAAGTACCGATCAATGAAAACAAGAGGCTTAAGCTTGTCAGCGGAATAAAAAATATCGGCAAAGTTGAATCTACGGCATATTGGCAGGATGCAGCTGTACTCAAGGCAGCAGCGGCTGTTGGCAATATGGATGAAGGTGCGTTCGTTTTGCTTGACCGATACATAGACACCGATAACGGTGAATGGAAGATTAAACCCGAACGTATTGATTCCGCAATGCTTGCATATGAGCTTCTTTGTTGCGATTATATTGACAATGATCTGATTCGTCCTGCTATGGACTGTGTTGCATCTTTTCTTGAAGCTCTTTATAATGAGTACGGAACAGTACCGTATAATGTGAACGCGAGTGATGTTCGTTTTGTTGATACGGTAGGAATGATTTGTCCGTTCCTTATGAAGTATGCAGTTGTTTACAATGAACCTCGTTTTGTGGACATTGCAATTGATCAGATAAAAGAATACCGCAAGTATGGTTTTGATAAAGAAACAAAAATCCCCTGCCATTGCTTCAATGTGCAGACGAAAGCTCCTCTCGGCATTTACGGCTGGGGAAGAGGCTGTGCCTGGTGGGCAATAGGTATTACAGACAGTCTGAAAACTCTTATGGAGAGTAAAACATATAACATTGAAAAGGTAATGCTTCTGAAATATTGCGTTGAGTTCATTACAGTGATGAAGAAATATCAGCGCGAGGACGGTGCATTCACCAGAATAATTTTTACTCAGTCACTTGAAGACAGTTCTGCAGGTGCTATGCTTGCGTATTGCTTTGCATATGTTTCAAAGCTTGCAGAAAGTGATGAGCTTGAAGATTGCTGCAAAAAAACACTCAGACATCTTAAAACCTGTACCCGTCGCAACGGTGTGATCGATTATGCTCAGGGCGATACAATGGGAATCGGATTTTATTCGGATTCGTTGCGAGTTGTGCCTGCAGCACAGGGCTTTGCAGTAGCTGCAATAAAAGAAATAGATTTTTAAGGAGTTGATAAAATATGATTGATATTCACTGTCACATTCTTCCTGATATTGATGATGGAGCCCGTGACCTTGAAACAGCAATAAGAATGTGTCATCTTGCACAGGCGAACGGAATCAAGCATATTGTTGCAACTCCGCACACAAACACGGTGGACAACATTGATCACTTCATTAAAACAAGAGATGAAAGATTACAACTTTTGCGTAAACACATCGCAGACAGGGGAATAGACATAAAGCTTTATCCCGGAGCAGAGGTTTTTGTTGATGACGATATCTTTTTTGCAAACGATCTGAAGTGTCTTACAATAAACGGAAGCCGGTATATACTTATAGAATTCAATTTCAGAAATGTGCATCTGAGAAAAATTTACGATTATCTTAATGAAATAATCGATATGGGTCTTGTGCCGATAATCGCACATCCTGAAAGGTATGAGTTCTTTCAGTTCGATTATGATGCTGTCAATTCGCTCGCAAAAAACGGTGTAATTTTTCAGATTAATGCAACGAGTCTTGCAAGTCTTGACGGCTTACAGGAGTTTGAACTTGCTTATTCAATGGCATACAACGGACTGGCATCCTTGATCGGTACGGATGCACACTCGCTGAGTCACAGAGCTACCAATCTTTCTGAAATGATGCGCTATTTCCCGCCTGACATCAGTCAGTATAATATGCAGATGATGGTGCATGATTCTGCAAAAGCGGTTCTGACAGATAATCCGATACCGATGGCGGAAAGAAGAGAAATACATAAGCGCGGAAGCTTTTAACAGTTGACACGGATATTACGATATTTTATAATAAGCCTGTTGTTTCAGGTGTACACCTCGCCGCAAGAAAAATGCGGCGGAAAGGATGGTAAATATGCAGGAATTGGATACCAATAAAAATATTTATTATAACGAGGAAGGTTCCGGCTTTGATGTAAGCCGTTTTGTGAAAAATCTTCTTAATAAAATATGGGCTATTTTGCTTGTCGGTGCAATTTTTGCCGCAGGCGGTCTTGCAATTGCAAAGGCTACATATGTCGAAGTTTATTCTGCCCAGATGACCCTTAGCTTTATGCAGACAAAGATGGTCATTGTAAAGGATTATTCGGGAAGAAAGGACGCTCCTGTCGAGTATGAGGAGGAAACAGCGTTCTATGGTGCTAACGGTGTGCGGATATATCAGTTTCTTCTTAAGAGTGATGAGATGGTAGGAAGAATCCAGTCAAAGCTTAAAGAAAAAAATCCCGACAGCAATTACAGTAAGGGTGCAATTGAAAGCAGTCTTAATATTGCAACAGTAGAAGAAGGTATTAACGGTTTCTTTAAAATAAGTGTTACAAGTACCGATAAGGCATATTGCGAACGTGCACTCAGGGTTGTTCTTGAAGAGTTCCCGGGATATGTCAGTGAGTTTGATGATTCAATTTCAATCAAGGTTATTAAAAATCCGTCAGCACCTGTTGTCACAAACAGCGATCAGGCTACGACAAATGCACTTTATGGCTTTATGATTGGTGCGGCTATCGTTGCTTTGATTATCTTTGTAATCACTCTTTCAACAAGCACTGTTACAAGTCTTGAATATCTTCGCCGTGAGGTCAATGTCAAGGTGCTCGGTTCAGTGCCGTTGCTTGAAAAACAGGTCGGACTTTTCGGCAGAAAATCCAAAACTCCGCAGGGATCATTGCTTATTACAGACTCTTCAAAGGTCAGCTTTGCCTTCGTAGAAAGCTTCAAATCAATCAGAACAAAGCTTGAAAATGTTAAGAGCGAAAAAGGATACAAGGCATTCGTTGTTACAAGTACATATGAAGATGAAGGTAAAACAACGGTTGCGGTTAATATCGCCTGTTCTCTTGCACAGAAGGGCAAGTCGGTTCTTCTTATTGACAGTGACTTGAGAAAGCCTGCTGTTCTTCATGCTGTAGGTGTTAAGAGCGATACAACATACGGTCTTATTCCGATTATCAAAGGAACATCAACATATGTTGATTCAATCAAGTTTATCAAATCTCTCGGTATTTTTGTTTTGCCGACGGGCGGTATTTCACTTAAGTCAACCGAAGTTCTTGATACTGAGAAAGTACGCAACGTTATTGAACAGGCTCGCCGTGAGTTTGACTATATTATCATCGACTCACCGCCGTCAAATGTTGTTACGGACAGCTTGGTTATTGCTCCTCTTGCTGACGGTATTATTTACAGCATCAGACGTGACTACGCTAAGGTTGCGGATATCAACCGTACGTTGGAGGAAATCCGCAGTGCGGATATCGACGTTGTCGGTGCAATCTTCACAATGAGCGGTAACGAAGAAAACAGCAGATACTACAAGCGTAAGGGCTATCTCCGTTACGGTGGATACTACGGCAGACGTAAGAGGAGAAACAGCGGTTACGGCAGTGGCTACGGTTACGGTAACGGCAACGGCTATGGTTACGGTTACGGCAATGAATATGGCTACGGCTACGGTGGCTATGGTTACGGCTACGGCGGATATGGCTACGGTTATGGCGGATACGGCTACGGACCGGGACCGGGTTCACAGAACAGCGAAGACAAACAGATAGATAAAAAATAACAAAAAGAAAAATCACCGATTCACTGAGAATCGGTGATTTCGCTCTTTATAAGATCTTTGATAACTTCTCCTGCAATAATCAATCCTGCAACACTCGGAACGAACGAAACGCTGCCCGGTAACGGCTTGCCGTTTTCTGTCAGTCCGTGCCTGATAGGCTCTTCTTTTGAGTACACAACCTTTACTTTTGAAATGCCGCGTTTTTTTAATTCATATCGCATAACCTTCGCGAGGGGACAGACACTTGTCTTGCTGATGTCCGCAACTTCAAAACGGGTCGGGTCAAGCTTGTTGCCCGCACCCATACAGCTTATTACGGGAACGTTTGCCTCTTTTGCTTTTTCAATCAACAGAAGCTTGGAGGAAACTGTGTCTATTGCATCAACGACGTAATCAAACTGACAGAAATCGATATCGTTTGCATTTTCGCTGTTGAAGAAAATTTTTTCAGCGTGAACCTCTGCATCGGGATTGACTTCAAGGCAATGCTCTGCGGCGACTGAAACTTTGTCCATACCGATAGTTTTGGTTGTTGCGACAAGCTGACGGTTAATATTTGTCTGTGAAACGACATCTCCGTCAAAAAGAAACAGCTTGCCGATACCTCCGCGAACAAGAGCTTCAACTGTATATGAGCCGACTCCGCCGACTCCGAAAACTGCTACTGAGGAAGCCTTCAGTTTTTCAATAGCGTCTTTACCTAACAATACTTCACTTCTGTCAAAAATGTTCATAACAATCCCCCTGATTTTCTAAATTATACCAATAAAATATTTCCTTTTCAAGTATACATGCAGTTAATTTTATGGTATAATTGAACATAGTAAAAAATGGAGGAAAAACAAAAATGTTGATGAAGAAAATCGGATGTGCGGTGATAGCCGTAATAATGGTAATTCTTTGTCTGACGGTGCCTGCGTTAGCTGAAACTGACATTAAGCTCACAGACGAAGTTTATCCTGTCGAAATAATTGAAGGGAATACATTTTCTGTTTACGGAATAGTTAGCTCTGAAAATAATATTCTCGCTGTTACCATAGGCGTATATAATGCCAACGGTGAAGCTGAGTTTGAATATACGGGAAAACCCGGTGAAAAAGAATATAATATACATAACATTGACTACCTTCTTACGTTTTCAAAGCTAAAAGCAGGTGACTACGTTTACAAGATAGTTGTTTCGGATACAAAGGAAAGTAATGTTGAAATGCTCAAAAAAGAGTTTACGGTTGTTTCAAAGGACCATTACAATACGTTCCGGCTGACCGATGCGAACTATCCGACGGAAATGACGGAAGGTCAGACATTCTCAATCAAAGGAACAGTTACATCAGATTATGTAATAACATCCGTCACATGTTCGGTAAAAAGTGCGGGCGGTACGGTTCAGTTTACAAAAACAACTAATCCTGCCTCTGAGTCATATTCTGTTGCGGGACTTGACAGATATATGACTTTCTCAAAGCTTAAGCCGGGTGAATATGTTTACAGAATTACTGCGAGTGATAAGTATAACACAAATGTTGTGCTTCTTGAAAAAAGCTTTGTTGTCAATGCTCTTGACAGACCTGAAGATGATTATGACGGAATCAAGTGGGATGTAATTGATATCTCAGTCTGGAACGAAATAACCTCATGGAGTAAAATTGCGGACAGCGTTGATGCCATTATTCTGCGAATCGGCTCAAGCTCAACTGCAAACAAGGCAATGAGAGAAGACAAGAAGTTTGCATCAAATTATGAAAATGCAAAGGCAAACGGACTGCCGGTCGGATGCTATTACTTCAGTGCAGCAACAACGGTTCAGGAGTCTGTCAAAGAAGCAGAGCTTGTTCTTGAAATTCTTAAAAAGTATGACTGTAAAATGGAAATGCCTGTTTACTATGATATGGAAACTGATGCACAGGTAAATCTTTCACAGTCTGCTGCAACAGCTGTTGCAAGAGCATTTTGTGAAACGATTGAAGAAGGCGGTTATTACACAGGAATTTATTGCAACAAATTCTTTGCCCGCGATGAGCTTTATGCACACCAGTTGGCTGATTACCATTTCTGGATTGCACAGTATGCAAATAAATGTACATATGACGGACCTTACGGAATGTGGCAGTATAGCGAAACAGGGTCGGTTCCCGGGCTAAAGGGAGACGTCGACCTTGACTACTGTTATTATGACTATCCGCAGATAATTAAAAACCTCGGTATGAGCGGTTATGACAAGGGTGAGGACAAGCCGATAGCAAAACCTTCGTTTGAATTTAAAGAGATTGATGGCTTTACTTTCAATGATGATAGTTCAATCATCTACGGTATTGAATCACAGATGACAACACAGGATTTTACCGAAAAATATATTGAACTCAAGGACGGAGCAACCGTGAATTACACAACGACAGTTGGCGGTTGCATAGCGACGGGAACGAAGGTGCAGATTGTCGGCGGTGACAAGATTCTTGCGGAATATGTAATTTCTGTTAACCGCGATACAGATATGAACTCTGTAATAAATTCAAGTGATGCACTGCTTGTTTTACAGTATTCAGTTGGTTCCAAGAGTCTTGGCCCTGCAAGAAGACTTAGTGCAGACAGCACGAGGGACGGAAAAATCAATTCGTCTGATGCACTTGAAATTCTTACTTATGTTGTAAGCGGTGCAAAAGCGATACAGGTTGATTGAGGTTTAAAATGGAAATTGAAGAACTGATATATTTTATAGTTGAGATGATGGGTACCGTTGCGTTTGCAACGTCTGGTGCAATGGTCGCAATTAACAAAAGAGTGGACATATTCGGCGTTCTTGTTTTAAGTTCAATTACAGCACTTGGCGGAGGATGTATAAGAGATATTCTTATCGGTACTCTTCCTCCGAGAATGTTTTCGGACTACAGATATGTTACTCTTGCCGTTGCGGTGGCACTGTTTGTTTTTCTCGTTGCCTACATTTTCCGTAACCATTATCAGAAAAGTCAGAAGATTGTTGACAGCGTGAACAATGTTTTCGATGCTGTCGGGCTTGGAATTTTTACCGTTACGGGTGTTCAGGTGGCTATTGAATCAGGCTTTAAAATGAACGGTATTCTCGCTGTATGCCTTGGTGTTATAACGGGAATCGGTGGCGGTATTCTTCGTGATGTTATGCTAAGGGAAATTCCGTTTGTGCTCAAAAAACGTATTTATGCACTTGCTTCAATTGCAGGCGGAATTGTTTATTACAATATGTTCCTTGCTAATATGGACAGGACGTTGTCAATTGTTGTTGCAGTTGCGGTTACTTTTGTAATAAGATTGTTAGCGACAATATTTAAACTCGACCTGCCGAGAGTTAAATTAAAAGAACCACAACAGGATAAATAAAGAAAAGCTGTATCAGACCGAAATCTGATACAGCTTAATTTTTATCTGTGAAGAATTTTTTTAGCAAGTTTGAAAACCGGAGTTGATTTGAACTTTTCAATCTTTTTGGCCTTGCGATATCTTTCAAGTGCCTCTTCGTCAAGCCTTTCAGCCATACCTTCCTCAACAACCCCTTTGCAGGGATTGCATTTTCCGCAAGGCTTGCCGTTGATTGGCGAGTGGCAGAACC
The DNA here is from genome assembly GCA_017380575.1 of Clostridia bacterium. Lineage (GTDB taxonomy): Bacteria > Bacillota > Clostridia > Oscillospirales > Acutalibacteraceae > CAG-488. The sequence continues at coordinate 17,193 of JAFODS010000003.1, forward strand.
ACGTTGTTTTCATAATGTCAACATAATTGTGTCGGACGAAAAAGTCTTTCATATCAAGCTTTGAAACTTCAAGTAAGGGAATACTGAATTTTCCGAAAAGAGCAAAATAGTCAGGGTGCGTTTTTTTGTCAACGACGAATGTATCGCCAATACCTTCAACAGTTTCTTTTCTGAAACCGCCATTCTTTTCGATAAGCTTAACGGGATTGGTACCTTTCTCGATTGAAAGCTCAATTCCTTTGTGCTGTTTTGCGAAGTTTGCCAACCATACATATTGATTGCCAAGCCAATTTTCGCTGAAAATGCGGTTGTATGCATTTTCAATTTCAGAATCGGTTTCGGGTCTTTCTGCAACGGATACGTAAACAATATCAAGAAGCTCCGCTTTTGTGTCGGGATGATTTCTTATAAGTTCCGTAATTTTTTTGATTGCAGAAATTTCATAATTTTCAGCAATACGGTTGTCTGAAAGATAGTACGGACGGATAACAACATCCATTCGGGAAAGCTGTACGACTCTGAAAGTAGAGTCGTAACCGCCCGTCCAGAAAATTTCAACTTCTTTTTTTGTTTGGTTCATTTTTATTTAACCTCAAGAGCAGAGGCAGGAATAATGCTGCCTTCGTCTGTTGTGATTGTAAATGTAACCTCGTCGCCTTTGTTAACAAGAACAATGTTTTCAGCGTCAGCTGCCTTTACTGAATAGTAGCAGTCAGCTGAGTCAAGCTTGATGTAGTAAACGCTGTTGCCGTTAACAACTGCAGTTCTGATGTCTGTGATAACGCCTGTTGCTGTAAGCTTTTCTTCAGCGTTGCCCGCAGAACCCATATTCTCGTCAATGCCGTCTGTGTTAACAGAAACCTTGATGTTGTTGTCAGAAAGAACCTTGACATAATTGTTGATACACTCTTCAAGTGTTGAACCTGTTGTACCGAGTGTGTACTGACCAACGTTAATCATTGCATAACCCTTAACAAGGCTGCTTGCGTCCTTGAGTGACATAAAGTATGTCGGAACACCGTCGATGTTGAGAAGAAGCGGGAAAGATGCAGTGTATTCATACTGCTGAACAAGACCCTGTGCAGAAGCCTGAGCTGAAGCTTCCTTAGCACCTGACATCACGTAATACTTAGCTTCCTTTGTACGCTGATTAATAAGGATAAAGCCTGTGATTGATTCGTCGTTTGTAAGTGATGTAACACCTGTGTACATATAAACGTCATCGTTCATTGCAAGGTAAGAATAATCCTCTGTTGTTGAGTAAGTGTTCTTCTGGCTGAGGATTGAGTTCCAGAAACCGCCCTGATATCTTCCGAAGAAGTTATACTGTTCGTTAAGAAGCTCTGCAGAATAAATTCTGTCAATCCACTGAAGCTCTGCCTTTGTACGGATTTCTTCAATTGAATATTCGTTACATTCGCCTGTAACGCTGTCGCAGATGATAGCACCTGTAACATCTCTACCGCCGAAAAGACCGATTGTCATATCGAGCTTTGCAAAAATCCAGTAAGGATGACCTTCTTCGTCAATTTCAAATGTCGGAGTGTCAAAAAGGTATGTCGGATAATTGAAACGCACGTGACGGATAACATTGTCGTTGAAGTGGTCAGCAGTTGAATATTTCATACCGCCCTTAACTTCCATAAGCTCAGCTTCCTGAGTTCTTGCGTCAACGATAACGTAAGCGGGAAGACCGTTCTTTGCGTTAGTGAGCCATTTGATGATGTTTGAGTACTGAAGGGGAACAACTCGAACGGGAGAATCCTTGTAGTTGATCTGGAAATAGTTCGGCTGAATGTCAAACTGTGAAACGTAACCGAGCTTGTCAAGGTCAGAAACAGCACGCTGTGCAAGAACAGCTGTTGTAGCTTCGTCGATTACGGGAACGCTTGAGAAATCAGCTTCGTCAACTTCCTGTACAAAATCGCCTGTCTGAACATCAATGATTTCAGCGTAGCTTGATGCTCTGAAAACAACTGAAGAAACAACGAATCCGACTGCGACAACGGCAAGAAGTACGCCGATAAGGATTTTGGGAACAAGAGATGATTTTCTTGCATACGGTGCATAGTCAGGAGTTTTTAAGGCACCGCTTGTGACGTAGTTTGCGACACAGTAGAAAACACACAATGCGCCAAGAAAAGCGTACATTAAAATTGATTTGAAATTGAATGCGGGAAGAAGGAAGTAATAAAGCACCGCACCGAAAACTGCTGTGAGAAGCAAGTTGATAACGATCTTAAGTCCCTTTTTCTCCGGGGGAATAACAACACCTGTTTTTTTATCCGGTCCCTGATCGGATTTTTTGGTGAAGTCAACCTTAATTGGGTCCATAGACTCAGCTCCTTTTTAATTATATACTCCATAAGTATACATTATTATTGAACAAAAAACAAGTATATTTTCATGTTCTTAAAAAGTTAACATTTGATAATCTTGATTATAGTGCGTATTTAGGATATAATAAATTATCCGAATGTTTTTGTCGGATAAGAGAGGCGATAAAATGGACAATAACTCTAATTATTACAATAACAATACAGGGAACGGCAGTTACGGCACTCAGTACAACAATCAGTACTCGTCACCGAACGGTCAGGGATATTACTATCCGCCGATTTACAGCCACACACCTCAGGAAAATAATCCCGGTGGATACAGCTATTATCAGAATCTCTATAATATGTTCGGCGGATATAATCCGATCGTTGATAAAGAAGCTGTACAGCTGAGCAGATACGGATTGATAACAGGTGCACTGATTCTCTGTGTGTTTGCGTTGCAGTTCATTGTTGGTCTGATGATTTCGAACGGAACAATAGCTGAACTTTGTAACGAAAATGTCAATTTTTCTATGGCAGTTTCAGCACTTGCACAGATTTTTTATATGTTTGTGCCGTTTTTTGCTTTTTACCTGTTCAGCGGTTCGGAATATAAAAACAAAATGAATATTTTTAATGTACCAAAATCGGGAATTCTGTATGTGCTCGGTGTTTTTGCAGGACTTGGTTTGTGTCTTGCAGGAAATTCAGTTACAACGCTGTTTTCGGTTACACTTGAAGTTTTTGGTGTAACATTCTTTTCAGGCAGCGAGGATATGGCAATACCGACTTCTTTTGTCGGAGCTCTTATATATATTTTCAGCACAGCTGTTATGCCTGCTCTGTTTGAGGAATTTGCTTTCAGAGGAGTTGTTATGCAACCGCTCAGAAAGTATGGCGACTGGTTTGCAATTTTAATGTCCGCATTTTGCTTTGCAATTGTGCACGCAAATATGGTGCAGATTCCATTTGCATTTATTGCGGGTGTGTCGCTTGGCTATTTCTGCATCAAGACAAAGAGTATCTGGACGAGCGTTACAATCCATTTTCTGAACAACCTTATCTCGGTTTTGTTCAGCGTGTATTTTGAAAATTATCCGGATGCAAGCATACTGATTTATTATGTTGCAACGTCAGCACTTGTTCTTATCGGTGTTGTGGCTATGATTGTGTTCAGAAAAAATTGCACGGTAAAGACAAAGAAAGATCCGACGGCAATGAATAAGCACAAAAGGTTGAAAAAAGCAGCTTTCGTTACAACTCCTACCTTAATTATTGCAATCAATTCTGTTATTATAACAACGCTCGGACTTACCCAGACAAAAAATATGCTTGGATTGCTTTTGGTTCTTGCAGGTCTGTTTTTCATTATGTTAAATTTATTCAGGTGGGTTAACGTAATAAGAACAGAGAAGATGATTAAATATCAGAAGATGTATACGGCTTCAAAGGTGCTTCTTATAATTGCAAGTATTGTGTTTCCGATAGCTTCTTTGTTTACGTTGGTAGGATGATTGTATGAATGATTCGTTTTTTATGAATGAAGCTCTGAAGCTCGCACGTGAGGCAGCTGACGAGGGTGAAGTGCCTGTCGGTGCGGTTGTTGTTCTTGGTGATGAAATCGTAGGCAGGGGACGTAACAGACGCGAAAAGGGTAAGAATGCCCTTGCACACGCTGAGCTTGAGGCGATTGACGAAGCTTGTAAAAAGCTTGGCGGCTGGCGGCTCTGGCAATGTGATATGTACGTAACGCTTGAGCCTTGTCCGATGTGTACGGGTGCGATTATAAACAGCAGAATAAAACGTCTTGTTTACGGAGCGTCTGATTATAAGGCGGGGTCTTGCGGAAGTGTTGTAAATCTTTTCGATTTACCGTACAACCATAAGCCCGAAATGGTGTCGGGATTTATGCAGGAGGAATGCGCGGAAATTCTGACAGAGTTTTTCAAACAGCTTCGAAACAAGAAAAAAGATTAAAAATATCAGGGGTGAGCACGGTGAAAAAATGGTTAATGCTTTTTGTGCTGATACCCCTGACTTTTTATTGTGTTTTTACAATCAGAACTTCGTTGGAAGAAGATGCGATACCCGAGCCGACCCAGACACAGATAGATATTGAAGCGAAGCTTGAAAGCAATCCTGAAATTTATCCGTTTTATACTTCTCTTGCCGAAAGTTATCAGGATTATTACGTGAAGCTTTGTGCGGCGTTTGAGGATTATGAATCAACCGCTTTTTTAGAGCGATTTGAAACCGAAAGCGAAATGGAGCTTGCTGAAGACTGGGTTAACGAAAACTACAGGGAAATAGTATATGAACAGCCCGATTATTTCTGGGTTGACCCGAACTCTTTCACTTTTAAGGAGATTCAGAAAGGGGATAAGTACACCCTGAACGTTGACCCGAATTTCACAATTTCTGAAGTTGAAGCGATACAAAGAAAAAGGCTTTACGATGAACGCGTGAATGATATCGTCAACGGAGCAAAAGAAAAAGGTTATCTTTTTGATGCGGTACTTTATGTTTATGATGAAATACTCAGAAAAACAGATTATGACCACAGCCTTGCGGAAACCGACGAAACCGCATTGCTCGGATTTTCGGCATACGGTTGCCTTGTTGAGGGAAAAACAGTATGCAGCGGATATACACTCGCATTCACTTCGATAATGCAGAAGTTGGGTCTGACCTGCGGAGCGGAGTTTGATGAAATGAGCCACAACGAAACTTCGGAAGGACACGTCTGGAATTACTGTAAGCTTGGCAAAGATTATTACTATTTCGACCTCACTTGGGACGATACGAGCTTCGATTCGGACGAGCTGAAGCAGTATCTTGATTACACTCACGATTTCTTTGCCGTAACAAAAAAGGAGCTTTCTGCTTCACAACACTTCCTGAAAGAAAATCCGACAGCTCCCGGATGTACGTCAGAAACATATAATTATTATACATACAAAAATCTTTACTGCGGAGATTACAGCTTTTCAAGGTTCAGAGAAATTGCAAAACGTCAGCAACAGGAAAAGTATATCGTTGTAAAGTTCAGTTCTGTAAACCAGAGAAAACGTGCTGAAAAAAGCCTGTTTGACAAAGGAAGATTTTTTGAAATTTATCCCGACCTCGATGGTGTAAAATACCTTGCAAGTTCATCAGGTCTGCAACTGTATATATTCTTTTAATACGCAAACAAAAAATCCCGGAACAGCGTTCAACTGTTCCGGGATTTTGTTGTTTGAATTATTCAGCTTTTTTGGAGTATTTTGTCTGATAGATAATTCTCATTATGTTTGCATCAATCGGGCTGAGTGTATCACCTGAGCCGAAGAATGTTGAACCGATAATCGTCTGACATTCTCTTGACATAATGAGTTCAACCGCATCAAGGTCGCCAAGCTTTGTGCCTGTGCAAAGAGCACCTGCGCCTGCACCTGAAACAAGAACTGCATTGTTGCCCTTAAGAGCCTTTGCTGCAGCCTTGCCTGAAGCTTTTGAACCGTCCCACTTGAAGCTGCCGATCTTTGTACCTGCAATCTGCGCAAAGTCATCAAGACGGGGAGCGATTGATTTCTGAGCAATACTTACTGCAATAATCTCGTTTGCTGTAAGGTGCTTGATGTAATCAACGTCTGAATTCTTGTAAATCTCGCTGTGAACAAGAACTGCAGCGGGAAGCTTTTCTTCTGTTGCAGATTTGCCTGTCTTGATGTCTACAGTGAAGGTCTTACCGTTTTTGAAATAAATCTCAAACTTTGAACCGATTCTTGCACTTTCACCAAGGTCAGCAATTGTCTTGGGCATCTTGCCGTTGCCTACTGCTTTGATGTAGCTGTTGAGCATAGCTGTACGTGAATAGTAAGCTGTGCCTTCATACATCTTGTAAGCCTGCTGAATCTTTTCTTCGCAAAGGTTTTCAAGCTCAGAAACAACCTCGAAAGCCTCTTCAAAGCTTCTTCCTGTAACAACAGCACCGTGCTGTTTCATAAGAATTGCCTTGCTCTTCGGATAATCTTCATAAGCCTTTGCAACAGCGTTGCGGAGTTTTGAAGTTGACGGCATACCGTAATCTGCGACGGGTACGCAGTCACCGAAAAGTGCAGCGTATTTCTCAGGGATTGCTTCAATGTTTTTGCCTGCGGCACCAACAACAGAAGCCTTGATCTGATGAGTATGTATAACAAAATTCTCTTCGGGACGAAGTCTGTAAGCGTCAGCGTGAACACCCTTTTCGCTTGAAGGCTTAATATCACCTTCATAGCTGCAGTCAGCAATATTCACAACAACAATATCGTCGGGAGTGAGTGTTTCGTAAGCTCTTCCGCTCGGAGTGATAACAAACTGAGTGTCGGAAATTCTTGCACTTACGTTGCCCCATGTACGAGCAATGAGCCCAGTTTCCAAAAGCTTTTTACCGGCTTCAACAACCAGCTCTTTTGCTTCTTGAATGCTATAAGCCATAATTTTTCTCCTAATTTATGATCAGCCGATTCTGCCGCAGTTGTCGAATACTCTGTCGAAACGTGCGATTGCATCGTCGATATCTTCTTCTGTGTAAGCAGCACTTGTGTAAAGACGGCTGCCTGCAAGAGTAACCATACCTTCTGCCATGTAAGCAGCACCCATGTGCTCCATTTCCTTCTTTCGAGCACTTGTCTCTTTAAGAACTTCAGGAATAAGCCACGGCTTTGACCAGTCGATTGAATAGTGCATTGTACCAACTGTGTCAAGGTGACAGATTGAACCCTGGTTGAATGCTACGAAGGGAAGGTTGTGCTTCTCGATTGACTTCTGGAGACCCTTAACAAGTCTGTCACCCATAGCGCCTGCCTTTTCACAAGCCTTTGATTCTTCGATTTCGCAGAGTGTGTAGTAACCTGCAACGCAAGAAAGGGGAGTAGCAGCCATTGTACCGCCGCACATTGCCTTCTTAACCTTCTTGCCTGAACCGTCAAGACCTGCACCGAGGTGAGCCATAACGTCCTTATGACCGCCGATACCGCCTGCACCCGGATAACCGCCGGCGATGATCTTACCGAAGATTGTAAGGTCAGGATCTACGCCGAAGTAACCCTGAGCACCTGAAACGCCGATACGGAAGCCTGTAACAACCTCATCGAAAACAAGGAGTGAACCGTACTTGCGGCAAAGCTTTTCAACGCCCTTAACAAATGCCTTGCTGAGAGGACGAGTACCGCTTTCAGGACCAACGGGCTCAAGGAATACAGCAGCTGTACCGCCGATGAGCTGGTTCTTCTTAAGCTTCTTCTCAAGGTCTTCAAGATCGTTCGGGAAGAATTCGTCTGTATGCTTGAATACGAACATCGGAACACCGGGAGACTGAAGGTTCTTTGTTCCGGGAACTCTCATACCGTAAGCCATCTGATCTGACCAACCGTGGTATGCACCACCCATTTTAAGAATGTTCTTTTTACCTGTAGCAAGACGTGCAACACGAACAGCACACATACAAGCTTCTGTACCTGAACCGAGCATACGGAACATTTCAACTGAAGGAACGCACTCAGCAATTTTGTTTGCGAGCTTGTACTCATATTCATGGAAAAGACCTGTTGAAGGACCGCAATCGTTAAGAAGCTCGATTACCTTGTTACGAACCTTTTCAGGGTTGCTGCCGACGATTGTCGGACCGCCTGCCTGAAGGAAGTCGTAATATTCGTTGCCGTCGATGTCATAAAGCTTGTTGCCTGAAGCTTTTGTGAAAACGAGAGGGAACGGATAGTTAAAAGCAAGGTTGTGCTGAACGCCACCGGGAATACGTCCCTTAGCAACGTCAATCATTTCCTTTGATTTAACACACTTCTTTGCGAAGTATTCTTCTTCATACTTTTTCAATGCCTCGGGTTTGACACTGTAGATTGGCTTCTTAATAAGCTCATCAAGCTGTTTTGTTACAGCATCAGCATCAAGATACTTGGTGATACCAAAAGTGTTAGCCATTTCATTTTCCTCCGATGTATGTAATTTTTTTGCAATATAATGCATTTTGCTTTATACCCAAGATAGAGTATAACACAAATGAAATAAAAATAAAATATTTTTTTACATTTTTTTAAAAATTTTTTGCAATTTTATATGTTTTTATGTTAGAATATACTCAATATAGTTTGGGGGTTATTAAAATGGCAATTTATGTTATCGCTTATGACGTCGGAACAACCGGCATGAAGACTTGTCTTTTCGAAATTGACAAGACGATTAAACCTATCGCAAACGCATACGGCGCATATAACCTTTATATGGTCGGCAACGGTGGAGCAGAGCAGGATCCCGAAGAATGGTGGGGTGCAATGTGTTCCACAACAAAGGAGCTTTTCGGCAAAACCGATATCAAACCTTCACAGATTGCGGGTATCTCTTTCTGTTCACAGGCTCAGGGTCTTGTTCTTGTTGACAAGGACGGCAACCCTGTCCGCAGAGCGATGAGCTATATGGACCAGCGTGCTAAGGAAGAGCTTAAAAAATATATGGCATACGGTATTCAAATTGCGGGTGCAAATATCGTTCCTCTTCTCAAGTCACTTGTTGCAACAGGTGCGGTTGCTTGTAGCGTCAAGGATCCTGTTTATAAATATAAGTGGGTTGAAGCTAACGAACCCGAAAATTACAAGAAAACACATAAATGGCTCGATGTTAAGGATTTCCTCATCTGCCGTTGTACTGATGTTTTCGCAATGACAAAGGACTCAGCTTTCGCAACTCTTCTTTACGATACAAGAAAGGGCAAGGAATGCTGGAGCAAGAGCGTTGCAGGCATTTTTGATGTTAATATGAATCACTTGCCCGATATCGTTAAGTCAACAGATATTGTAGGTAAGGTTACAGCTAAGGCAGCTGAACAGCTCGGACTTGCAGAAGGTACTCCAGTATTCGGCGGTGGCGGTGACGCTTCGCTTATCGGTGTCGGTGCAGGCAGCGGTGCTGTCGGTGACACTCACGTTTATCAGGGTACATCAGGTTGGGTCGGCACAGTTGTTGAAAAACAGCTTGTTGATACATCGGCTATGATTGCGGCAATCGTCGGTGCAGACCCCGATACATTCAACTATTTCGCAGAGCTTGAAACAGCAGGTAAGTGCCTTGAATGGGTACGTGACCATCTTTGCCTTGATGAAATCGGTATTTTCAAGCAGAAGACAGACGTTGCGGAAGACCCCGAAACAGAGTACACAAGCCTTTACGACTATATGACAAAGGTTATCAGCGAGGTTCCTGCAGGCTCAGGCGGAGTTATCTTTACCCCCTGGCTTCACGGTAACCGTTGCCCGTTCGAAGATCCGAATGCCGCAGGTATGTTCTTTAACATCAGCATTGACACAGGTAAGTCGCAGATGCTCCGTGCAGTTATTGAGGGTGTTTGCTTCCACCTTAACTGGATGCTTGAGGCACAGGATAAGAAGATAAAAACTTCTGACACAATCCGTTTTGTCGGCGGTGGTGCACTTTCTGACGTTACAAGCCAGATTCTTGCTGACATCACAGGCAAGACTGTTGAAACAGTAAACCGTCCGCAGGATATCGGTGCTGTCGGTGCGGCTGCAATGGTAGCTATCGGTCTCGGTGTTATTGAGAATGTTGCAAAGGTTAAGGATTTTGTCCCTGCAGTTAAGACATTCAAGCCCAATAAGGCTAACAAAGCTGTTTACGATAAGAACTTCGAAGTGTTCAAAAAGCTTTACAAGAGCAACAAGGAAAACTTCAAGCTTCTCAACGGCTGATATACATAAACAAATTGCCTTGTGTCATCGGCACAAGGCAATTTCTGAAATTGGCGGTGTATTATGAACAAAGAAAGCATCAAACGCAAGCTGAGAATTATCAAAAGAAAAAAATGGCCGATTGCCTTAATTGCTGTTATTCTGGTTGTAGCTATCGCTTTACCGGTGACGATATCATTAGTAAGCTCACAAAAGAGATTCAATGCCAAAACTCCGCTTCCGTTGACGGATATTCTGACACAGGAAAAAGACAGAGAACGAATTACGCTTGTCGCACATCGCGGATATTCGGCACAGGCACCTGAAAACACAATTCCCGCAATTCAGAAAGCTGCCGAGTACGGATTCGATTACGTTGAAATCGATATCCGTCAGACAAAGGACGGCGTATGGGTTGTAATTCACGACGAGGATATTAAAAGCGTGTGCGATAAAAAAGGCAAGGTTTCCTCGTATACATATTACGACCTTGTAACCTGTAACGTTATACGCGGTGCGAATGCGAAGGAATATCCCGACCTCAAGGTGCCGACACTTGAACAGGCTCTCAAAGCGTGTATGGAATACAACATTGTTCCGATGATTGAAATTAAGGATTACGCTCCCGAAGGAATTCCGAAGCTTCTTGAGCTTGTTGAAAAATACGGATTTGAAAAGAGCTGTTCAATCATCTCCTTCAAACGAAGTGCCCTTGAACTTGTCAGAGAGCATAACAAAGAAGTCAGAATTCTGAAACTGGTTTCAAAGCTTGATGATGAAGAAATGCAGAAGTGTCTTGATGCAGAAAATATGGGTGTCAGCTTTAACGGAAACGAAAAGAAGAATACTCCCGAAAAGATTGACAAATTGCGTGAAGCAGGGCTTGAAATTGCCTGCTGGACAATTGATTCTCCCGAAACAATGCTTCATTGGGTAAGCGAAGGCGTTACTACCTTTGTTACAAACAAGATTTATTATCACAACTAAAGCAAAAAGCTGCTCGATGAGCAGCTTTTTTTAAATCATTTTTTCGTATTTTTTCTTTGCTTTACGAAGAAGCCTGATTGCTTCGGTTTCGTCCGTTTTTTTCACAGAAGGAACATCTTCAGCTTCTTCAACGGGAGCGTCATTTTTAACTTCAGGATTAACGGGATAAGCATCGTCAAAAGCGTCGTATTCGCTTTTAAGCTCTGCAAGGTTTCCGTAAAGCTTAAGTATATCGTCGGAAAGACCTGTCACTTCAGAAAGAATGGAGTCGATTTTCTCTTTTGCCTCCTTTACTTTAAGGGAGGTTTTTTCCGTTATGTCCTGTGCAAGAATCTTTGCACTTTCAACGTAACGGTCCGCATAATCAACAGATTCCTTCATAAGCTGTGCAGAGGTTTTTGAAACACGCAGTCTGCTTTCAGCCTCAGCAATGTCTGCAGAAAGATTTTCAATTTCAGCGTCCTTTTTTTCAAGAGTTTTTTCAAGCTCCTGAAGAGTTGCCTGAAGAGTTTCCAACTCCTCAGCATCGCTTTTTGCGTTTTGTGCTTCTTCCTGCAGGGAAGCGATGCAGTTCATAACCTGAACACGGTCAAAACCGCCGACGATTGCTTTTTTTAATATAACTTCTTTTTCCAAGGTGTATCACCTTAATCAGTAATTAATATTATTCAACGTCAGATGTACAGTTCGGGCACTTAACAGCCTTGATGTCAATTTCTGAACAGCAGTACGGGCACTTCTTTGTTGTGGGTTCTGCTTCGGGCTCGTCCTTTTTCTTTGTAGCCTTTTCAGTAATCTTGTTGATAAGCTTGATAAAGCAGAAGATTACGAATGACATGATAAGGAAGTTAAGAACTGCTGTTACAAAGTTACCCCATGTAACTGTTGCTGCAAATTCGCCTTCGCCGATTTTCCATACGCGCTGTGAAAAATCGATGTTGCCTGTAACCATACCTACGAGCGGCATTACGATATCGTCAACCAATGACTTAACGATAGCCTGGAAAGCACCACCGATGATAACGCCGACTGCAAGGTCGATTACGTTGCCTCTGAGAACAAACTTCTTAAATTCGTTAAAAAATCCTTTACCTTTTTTCATCCGAGAACACCTCTTCAATAATTTTTTAAAATTGTATCATATATGAATTTTAATTTCAATATTTAAATAAAAAATGTTGCGGTTGAATATAAGAATGCGCCCCGGAAACTTTATTGTTGAATGTTTTCTTTATACGTGATATAATTATTGTCTATTATATATGTATCCCTGCAAAAGGAGTTGTTCTTTTGAAAAAAATAGATTTAAAAATTGTTGCGAGTGTTGCTGCGGCAATTATTATTGTTTATCTTACAACACGCTATTGGCCGAATATCGCAGGTGTTCTCAGCTCCGTTATGTCTGCCGCAACACCTATCATTTTTGGCTTCGTTGTAGCGTATCCGATCAATATTCTTCTCAGCTTCTACGAACGTCACTTTTTCCCGAAGAGCGAGAAAGGTATTGTCCTGAAACTCCGTAAGCCCGTCTGCCTTTTGGCGGCTGTTGTTTCAATTATCGGTGTTGTAGCACTGGTTGTTGTGCTTGTTGCACCGCAGTTTGTTGCCTGTATCAAAATGCTTGTTGCAAAGATTCCGCCTGCAGTAGACTGGGTTATACAGAAATTCAACGAAAACGAATTCCTTTCCAAAAATGTTGTCGGTGCTATAACGCAGTTTGATTGGCAGGCAAAGCTTGCCGATATGACAGAAAAAATTGCTGCAGGTGTCGGAAGCACGGTCGGTGCTGCATTTACTGCAATTTCTTCCGTTTTTACAACGGTTGCAAATGTTGTTATCACCATTATAATTTCTCTTTACGTTCTTTTTGAAAGAGATAAGCTTTTAAGTCAGGTTAAAAAGGTCGGTTCGCACTATGTGCCGGAACGTGTGTTTGCAAAGATTTGTCACGTTTTATCCGTGCTTAACGAATCTTTCCATAAATTTATCGTCGGACAGTGCCTTGAAGCTGTTATCCTTGGTACTCTTTGCACAATCGGTATGTTTATTCTTCGTATACCGTACGCTCCGATGATCGGTGCCCTTATGGGATTCACCGCACTTATTCCGATTTTCGGCGGACTTATCGGTGCAGGTGTTGGTGCATTCCTTATCCTTATGGATTCACCGATCAAGGCTTTGATTTTTATTATTTTCGTTATTTTGCTTCAGCAGATTGAAGGCAACTTTATCTATCCGAAGGTTGTCGGTAGTTCAACAGGTTTGCCCGGTCTCTGGGTGCTTGCTGCTGTTACAATCGGCGGTTCGGTTTCGGGAATCATCGGTATGCTTATCGCTGTGCCGATTGCCGCAACAATTTACAAGCTCGTCCGTGACGATATGAAAACAGAGAAAAAAACACCGTGGGACGTTCTTGCTGTCCCTGAAAGTTTTAATAATAAAGAAAAAGAGGGCGAATAAACATAATGAGTAAATTTTCGAAAGTCTTACAGCTTTTCGTCACCTTTCTTAAAATAGGTGCGTTCACCTTTGGCGGTGGATATGCGATGATTCCTATTATTCAGAAAGAAATCGTTGAAAAGAAAAAATGGATAACAGACGACGATATTCTTGAAATTATCGCGATTGCCGAATCAACACCGGGACCGATTGCAATCAACTCAGCGACTTTTGTCGGCTACCGTGTTGCAGGCTTCTGGGGTGCTTTCTTTGCAACATTCGGAGTGGTTCTTCCTTCGTTTGTTATCATTCTTTTAATTTCATTTGTGTTAAGAGAATTCCAGTCAATCAAGGCTGTTCAGTATGCATTCAACGGAATCCGTGCAGGTGTTCTTGCCCTTCTTATCAAGGCACTTGTGGGAATGTACAAGAAGGCACCGAAAAATATTGTTTCATACATCGTTATCGCAGCATCGTTTATCATTACAGCTTTCTTTGACATTAACGTGCTTTTCGTTATTATCGGCTGTGCAGTGTTCGGACTTGTGACCTCCGTAATCATTAAGAAGAAGGAGGCACAAAAATGAACATTTTCCTTGATCTTTTCCTTACCTTCTTTAAAATAGGTGCATTTACCTTTGGCGGTGGTTACGCGATGCTTCCGCTTATGCAGGAAGAGGTTCTTGCCCACAAGTGGATGGAGCTTTCTTCTGTTGTCAACTTCATCGCTGTCAGCGAAAGTACACCCGGTCCGTTCGCGATCAATATGGCAACATACGTCGGTTCAGAGGTCGGCGGTGTATACGGAGTTATGGGTTCAGTTTTTGGCTCATTCTGTGCAACACTCGGCGTTGTACTTCCGTCTTTTATAATTATTCTTATTGTTGCAAAGTGCTTTGAAAAATTCAAAAACAGCTTTGTTGTTAAAGGCTGTATGACAGGGCTTAAGCCTGCGGTTGTCGGTCTTATCGGCTCGGCAATTATTTCCGTTGCATTGACGGTGTTCCTGCCGTCAGGAGTTTCAATGGCAGGACTTATGGCTTCAATTAAGGATATCGCATTCTACTGTTATATTGCAATTTTTGTATTGTGTACAGTTCTTGCTTTCAAAAAAGTTCACCCGATTATCATAATTGTTCTTGCTGCCGTGCTTGGTATTGTGACGGGATATGTACTGTAAGATTGTAATAGTTATTTAAAACTTTAAATAATTATAAAAAAACACTTGCATTTGTAATAATCAGGTGTTATAATTCTGAAAAATTAAATATATTATGGATGATGTTTGCTGAAGAAGCTATTGCTGCCGAAGGAGTAACGCTCTCAGGCTTCCCGAAAGGGAAAAGGACTGCAAACGGACATAACTTTGGAGAATCTCATTAAATTGAGTGCCGAAGGGGCAAAGTGTTTTCGCACTAATCTCTCAGGCAAAAGGACAAAGTTTTATTACCCGATTCTGTCGGGAAAACTGTGCTTTTGTCGGATTACGCCCTGTAATCCGACTTTTTTATTTTTATTTTTTCGGAGGATTTAATATGGAAGCTTTTTTTGAAAAAGTTGCAGAGATAAACGGCTCTGTCAACGGCGTTGTGTGGGGCACATTCGGTCTTGCACTGCTTATCGGCACAGGCATACTTATGACCGTTGTTACAAAGGTGTTTCAGGTAACACACATCAAGCTCTGGTGGAAAAACACAATCGGTAGCCTTTTTGCCAAAAACGTAATCGGACATTCAAAGGAGAAGGGTTCAATTTCTCCTTTCCAGGCACTTTGTACTGCACTTGCTGCAACAGTCGGTACAGGTAACATCGCAGGTGTTGCCGCTGCAATTTGTATTGGCGGTGCAGGTGCTGTTTTCTGGATGTGGGTTGCTGCATTTTTCGGAATGATGACAAACTATTCGGAAAACGTGCTTGGAATTTATTACCGTCGCCGTAACATCAACAATGAATGGTCAGGCGGTGCAATGTATTATCTTCGTGACGGTCTTGGAAGTAAGAAGGGCTGCAAAACAATAGGTAAAATTCTTGCTGTCCTTTTCTGCATTTTCACAATGCTTGCTTCTTTCGGTATCGGAAGTATGGGTCAGGTTAACAAAATTGTTGCCAATATAGCAACGGCTTTTGATGTAGAAGCTATTTCGTCAATTGAAGTTTTGGGCGGAGTTTCACTTTACAATGTTCTTCTCGGTGTAATAATTATGATTCTTGTTGCACTTATAACTCTTGGCGGACTTAAAAGAATCGCAAGTGTGGCAGAAAAAGTTGTTCCGTTTATGATTATTCTCTTTATCGCAGGCAGTCTTATTATTATAGGTGTTAACTACGACCAGATTATCCCTGCATTTAAAACAATTTTCGTTAATGCTTTCAAACCTGAAGCTTTTGTCGGCGGTACGCTCGGTGCTGCAATCAGTGCCGCTGTTACTCAGGGTTTCAAACGCGGTGTTTTCTCTAACGAAGCAGGTCTCGGTTCTTCCGTTATGGTTCATTCTAACTCAAACATCAAAGAGCCTGTAAAACAGGGTATGTGGGGTATATTTGAGGTTTTTGCCGACACAATGATTGTCTGCACAATGACTGCTCTTGTTGTTCTTACTTCAGGTGTATTCGACGCAAAAACAGGTGCTCTCGCCGAAGGACTTACAGATGCAACACTTGTTGCAGGTGCATTTAACTCTGTATTCTCCTGGGGAGACATCGGTGAAAAATTCATTGCTGTTGCAATGTTCCTTTTTGCGTTCACAACTGTACTCGGTTGGTCACACTACGGTTCAAAAGCGTGGGAATACCTGTTCGGTACAAAGACCACAATCGTATTCAAAATTATTCACGTTATCACCGTTATCTTCGGTGCTGTGATGACATCTTCACTTGCATGGGATATTTCAGACACCTTCAACGGCCTTATGATGATCCCGAACCTGATTGGTGTTGTTGTGCTGTTCCCGATTGTTATGAAAATCACACAGAACTATATTAACCGTAAGGTTAAAAATAAGAACGAAAAACCCGTTCTTTCCTATGATCCCAAAATTCAGGCTGAAGCAGAAGCTTCACTTGAGGATTAATCAAAGCAAAAGACCTTCCACAGCGGAAGGTCTTTCTTTTTTACTTATCAAAGCTTGGGTTGAAGGCGTAGAAGTTTTTGCAGTCCATTTTATCGGTAGCAAGTCGTAAACCTTCACCGAAACGCTGGAAGTGAACGATTTCTCTTTCACGAAGGAATTTAATCGGTTCACGCACGTCGGGATCGTCAACAAGGCGAAGAATATTGTCGTAAGTAACTCTTGCCTTCTGTTCAGCCGCCATATCCTCTGTGAGGTCAGCAATAAGATCGCCCTTCGATTGCATACCTGCAGCACTCCACGGGAAACCGCTTGCCGCTGTCGGATAAACTCCTGTTGTATGGTCAACAAAGTAGGTGTCAAAACCGCTTCGTTTAATTTCGTCGGGAGTAAGATTTCTTGTCAGCTGGTAAACGATAGCACCGATCATTTCAAGGTGACCGAGCTCCTCGGTTCCTATATCTGTAAGAAGACCTTTGAGTTCAGGGAACGGCATTGAATAACGCTGACTCAGGTAACGGAGTGATGCACCCAACTCACCGTCAGGACCGCCGTATTGTGAAATTATGATCTGTGCATATTTAGGATTAGGATTTGTAATTTTTACGGGATATTGCAGCTTTTTCTCATAGACAAACATCAGCAACTACCTCCTATGTCCCACGGCCACGGATTTTTCAGCCAAGAAGCTCCGGGATCGGAATTTCCGTAAAGCGGGCCAAACTGTTCTTCGTATTCACAAACGAGCTTTTCGTTCATTTCTTCGTATTTTTTATAAAGTGAAAGTGCTGCAAGATCGTCGGGATGAGTATCCATATAAAGATGCAATTCCCACATTGCAAACTGCACGGCATCAAGCCGCTGAAGAATAATTCCTCTTGTCATCTGTTACCACTTCCGAGAAACGGCTTGCTCAGAACAGGGAAAAGTGTTCCGCAGCGAAGAGCCGTCATTTCGTCAAAGGTGGTAAAATCTGTCTGAAAAGGAACGTATAACATTGTGACTTGCGGATTTTCGGGAAGTTCCGTCATTCGGCAGCCACAATCATCAGCAAAACGAGGTCTGTTGTAACCCGTCGGCTTGACGTGATGATGAATATACTGTGGATTATTCAACTTGATTAGCTCCTTTTATTTACTCGGCATATGTGTGCCTATTACATTCTATGTTCAAAAATCCCACACGCCACAGTAAAATTCGGGGTTTGTCGGGTCTTTGAATTTTGCAGAATCCGATACCTCCATCTGATGAGGGAGGTGGATTTTGCGAAGCAAAAGACGGAGGGAGAGATATTACAAATCTTGACTACCCCTCAGTCTTGCCTACGGCAAGCCAGCTCCCCTGACAAGTGGAGCTACGCCCTTTTTTAGCTTAAAAAAAGAAGAACTCCACAACCCCGAATTTGTTGGTTTGGTGAGGGTGGGAGGAGGGGCGGTTTTGCCAAATTTTGTTAAAATAAAGGTGAATTGTGGTGTTGTGGTGGGCTATAAAAACTGCGGTTATGTATAAATATATAGAAAAGGTTTTGGGAAAAGCTATAAATTTGAAAGAAATACTGAAAATTATTTAAAAAATCAAAAATTAACAACAAAAGCTCTTGAAATATTGTGATTGTTATGCTATTATGGCAATAAGTATAGGTGTAACTATAGGGTAATGGTGCAAGTCCGAAAGGAACGCTTATGCGAAGGGTTTTGCAAGAAAAAAGAAAGATTTTCTGTGCGTAGTAAAACCAACAAAGAACCTTCGTTTCTGCAAGGTTATGTCCCTGACAGGGGAAAAGAAACAGGCAAGTTGTTTCCGAAAAATCACAATGTATCCCTCCAACACTCCGTGGTCCCCCTCCCTTTAGGGTAAGGTAGGCATTGTGGTTAAAAAACGCAACAAAAACGGCGGCAGCAAGCCACCGCCCTACGAGCGGTTTCGGAACATCGTTCCGAAATCGGCTTGATTTGTCGGACGCGCAATGCACACCCCCATGAACCCGGTTCAATCAACGGTGTAGGGGACGACGTCCTCGACGTCCCGTTAAAAATGCACAAGATTAACGGGAAGATAATATCTTCTCCTACGGACACGCCTGAATCTGTTTAGTGGGGCACGACGTTTACGACGTGCCGATATCCTTCAGAATTAACGGTGTGTCGCAAGCACACCCTACAAAAGGATTTAAAAAACAGGTGAATCCGGGTTTGTTGAGATGTTTGGCTTGCGTTTTTGATTGAATTGTGCGAACCTCCACTTGTCAGGGGAGGTGGGTTTTGCGAAAGCAAAACTCGGAGGGGTAGTTTGGTAGGGTGTAATAACAAAACCGGTTTTCTCTCCCTCAGTCTCGCTGACGCTCGAAGCTCCCTCATCAGAGGGCGCTACGCACAAATCAATCTCGGCAAATAATGATTAAACACAGGCGAATCCGAGTTTCCGTCCCGAAAACAACCGCGCACTGTTCGGGTTTGCACCATTACCCCGCAAATTCTATACAAAAATTTTTAACGAGGTGGTAAAAATGAAGTCAATCAAACGCTTTGCAAAGAGCTCATTGAGCATTGTCCTTTGCCTTGCTATGGTTATGACTACGATGATCTTCTTCGACATCGGTATCACGAAACCCGAGGCTAAGGTGACGAACACAGCAACAACGCTCCAGGATGTGCTGTTCTATGTACCCGAGGCAATCTACTTACGCCCCGTAAGTAATTCATGGGGTACTTCGACCAAGTCGAAATTCCATTTCTTTGTTGAAAACAAGGTGTTGGATGGCAGCGGCAATCTGATGTCTCAGCCGGAGGCTCAGTCTGCCGTAACAACGGGCAACGGTAAGGTTTACTTTAAATACGCTAACGGTACATATAAAAATCTTGAAATCCGTTGGCTTTCAACTGATCTTCTGTCAGTTTATAATGACGGCGGCGCCCTTCTTTTCGGCAATTCGGGCGGTGACTGCACACAGCCGGGCGGTGTGTGGAAAGAAATCAGCCGTGATATGGAAAGCCCGACTTTGGCTTCAGGGCAGAGTTGTGTCCTTGAATGGAAACTTACTTATCACGACAATGTAGACGATCTTGACAAATCCGTTGTCGCATATTCTTATGTCTATCAGCCGTATGTAGTTCCTGTTGCTACTGGTACGCTTGCTTTCAACCAGCATGGCGGAGGAGACAAAGACAACAGAATAGGACAGATTGCATGGATAACAGGTTTCCATAAGTTTGCCCGTACAGGTCCTGTTTCGGGCGAATACGATGACTATCGCCATTCCAGATACGGTGCTTCAGGTGCAACTGGTCAGAAGGGCTTTTTACCTTTCCTTACCCCGGGTAATCTTGACGGTATCAACGGCAGCGGCGCAACGGGTTCGTATTTTGCTACAAAGGACAGCGGAGGAGGAACTCCTCTTAATGCATATTTCGCATCAACCAATACATCCTATGACTTCTTCTATGCTTCGCAGCACGGTTATAACAACCAGCAAGCATATGACTGGCACGTTGAGCCGGACGCAGCCGATATGTCAACAAATCAAAACGATCACTCCGCTTTGAATCAGAAGGCGCATCAGTATTCAGGTATTGAACGTGACCCCGGTGGTACAAATGATACTAGTGTATGGAAGTCAAGAGTTAACAGTTCTGTAGGTGAAATTTATATAGATACAAGTCGATACACAAACCTTAGTCAGGTTCCGAATCTTGGTGTCGGTATGATGATTACCCACGGTGATGGTTCAAAAGATGGTGCTTGGTATGTTGCCGATTTCACGGACTGGACGCAGAAGGATATCAACGGTAATGTCAACCTTGACTTGCTCGGCGGTTCTCAAGACACAAACTACAGCTCTGAAATGTCAAAAGCCTGGGACGATAAGGGCCCTGTAATCGCCGGCTACGGTTCTATGGACAAACGAAGTACAGAAGCAAAAAACTGTGAGGTTAAATATGCTGGCGTATGGAACAGAGCTGTGATTTCAGCCGATCAGACATCATCAACGCAGATGTATAAGATCAAGTCGGCAGCCTACTCAAATCGTGATAAAGATGGTGCTCTTGCTTGTTCAATTATGAATATGCAGGCTCAGCAGTACAATAAGAAAAACCTCCGTACTGCAGTTTATAATGCAACAAGAGAGTTTGCAAGACTCGGTGTATCTGACAATAGCTATAACAGCCATTATTATTATAAAGACGGGGATGAAAAGCCTGACGGAACAACAGTCAGTGGAAGCAAGTACACAGCGTTTATCAATGCTTATAAAGCAGCATACTCATCATTGATTTATGTTAATATGGCTCCCTCAAAGAATCCTGATACACTTGCAAATGAACTTAATACTGCACTTGCTAACCTTAAGGCTGACGTGGGCGGTACAGGCACCACATGTCACAAAACAGGTACAGCAGTACAGTACAATGTCGGCATTATCAAAAACACAAACGACACAGAAAACGGATACAGAATCGTTAAAATCGCAGAGGCAAAAGTAGGAAATAAAGAGACGCTGAAGACAACCTATAATTATGGTGATCAGATTAAATTCGAAGATGAAAAATTCGAAGGCTACTCCTACCTCGGATTTGTTAATCTCGGAGACACAACTATTGGTGTTGAATCAATGGTACAGGAACGACTGTTGGCGGCACTACCGTCATTCAGTGATTCGGACGCACAATACGCACACGGAATTGTTACTGACCCGAACACTTGTCAGACAACAATCACAAAAGATACTAATAATGTAACAGAATCCTCAAAAAGAGCTGAATTCAAAATGGTCGAAGGCACAGCGACATTCAAGACCGCGTTGAATTCAAACATATCTCTCGTGTATTTCTATGAAATTACACATACCGATGTTCTTCTTGGCAATGAGTTCGACTTTGACAGTTATTATTGGACGAGGCCTAACGCGGGAAGTCTTGAGGTAGACCACCTTGCAAATTCTGTTATCTTTACTGCAGGTAGCGGTGCTGACAACTACACGCAAACATATGCTCCGGGCGGATCACAGCCGGGTTATCTTGAACTTATTCCGGGCAGAACATATAAGCTTTCATTTGATTATGAAAATCTTTCCGGTTCGAAAGCTCCGATAAGAGTTATGTCCTTTGATTACCCGATTGTTCCTTCTACAAAATGGACAACTGCCAGGGATCATTACCATATTGCGGAAGCTAATGGCTCAGGTACATATACCGATACATTTGTTATGACCGAGGGATGTGAATATTTTACCCTTCGTCTTGGTATTGCTGACTACAAAGATGTTGCAGCAGCGAATAAAAAAGTCAAATTCTCAAACATCAGAATCTATGACGTTACTGATCTCAGTGAAAAAAAGGAAGAAAGAGACACAGCTCTTCCGACCCCGCCAGTTATAACTGCGGCTCAGGGAGCTTCAATCGCCTCCTTGGCTCCAATGACAAAGGACGGATATCAGTTTGTAGGCTGGTCAACAGATAAGTTGGATAACGGTAACGGCGATGCAAATGCAAAGGTTATATTGCCTTTCACAGTTCCTTCATCAGGCGAAAACGAAATACTTTATCCGATATGGCGTGCTACCGATGTACTTTTCGGTAATGAACTTGATTTTGACGGCTATGTTTGGGAAGCTAGAGAAGACGGTTCGTCGTTAGATGTAAACTATACTTCCAATACACTTGTTTTAAAAGCTGGAAGTAATGATAGTTATACAGCACTTTATGAAAACACGTCTGACCAGAAGGGTGTTATGACTCTCGTTCCGGGCAGAGTTTATGAATTCTCATGTAAAGCTGAAAATCTTTCTTCGATGTCGGTTACTGCCAGCATGCATCTGTTTACATTTGATAATGAAGAATTGCTGGGAGGGGTCGTTGAACACAATAAAGACTTTACTTCCACTGAGGTGCCTATCAATGGAAATGATTCTTTAATGTTGAAGGGCTCGTTTAAAATTCCCGAAGGAAGACAGTTTGCCACAATTCGTGTCGGAACGATAACACAGGGGGCAAAAATCAGATTCTCTGAAATCTATATCCGTGATGTTTCAACGTTTGTTGCGCCACACCATGATTTGGATAGTAGCATCACAAGACCTGATCAGATATATAAGAGTGCATCTGAAAGCGGTATCGTTAACGATTTCCCGACCATAAAAAGAGACGGTTACGATTTCATCGGTTGGTATGATAAAAACGATCCGGACACTATTATAAAAGAAGTAACGCTGGAAGAAGAGAACATTCAGTTGTTCCCGAAGTGGGGCGATGCTTACAGCTACACAATTAAGTTTGAAGCTAACGGCGGTACAGGTTCAATGGCAGATATGCCAATGGAATATGATAAGCCCAAGAAACTTAATAAAAACACATTTACAAAAACCAGTTGGGCATTCAGAGGATGGAATACGAAAGCTGACGGTACCGGTCAGGCATATGTTGATGAAGATGAGATTAATATTGCTCCGGAAAATAATGGTGGAGAGGTAAAACTCTATGCACAGTGGAGCCTGAATGAGGTTGTTTTCGGCAATCTGTTTGACTTTGATGAGTTTACCTGGAGAAGATTCAGCTATTCTACAGGTATCGCTGACTACACAAATAATACCGTAAAGTTGGTTTCGGAAGGGGATTATGCCGACGGAGAGATTAACGGCAGAACCGATGCATACTCCAATGATTATAATACTGAATATCAGAATGGTGTTATGACTCTTATTCCGGGCAGAACCTATGAATTCTCTTGTACGGTTGAAAATCTTTCTGCAAAAAAGGCTAATGCAAGCTTATATTTCTTTACGTTTACAACTGAAGGTTTGACAGATGAAATTACAGAGGATGGTTACAATAAAGATTTTATTTCCGTTGAGGAAGATATCAATGCAAATAGTTCGGGAGAGGTGAAAGGTTCGTTTAAAATCCCTGAAGGAAGATCTTTTGCTACAATCCGAGTTGGTACACATACACCGGAAGCAACGGTAGTATTTTCTGAAATCTGCGTACGTGATATTACAGATTTCACGAAAGATCTGAATCCGGATAGTTCTGTTACAAAGGCTAACCCGCTTTCAAAATATGATGAATTAAGCGGATTGGTAACCGATTTCCCGCAACTTGAGAGAAATTATTACACCTTCGCAGGTTGGGGAACCGATATGAAGGAAGACGGTAACGGTACAAATAAGGTAGAACAGTGGGAGTTCAAACCCGAGGACATCGGAAACAAGCATCTTTATCCGATCTGGGTGCCTAATGTAGTTGTTGTACGTATGCACTTGGGTGCTTTTGATGTTGATCAGGAATTCTTGTATGGAGAAGAGCAGGCTCTTGAAAAAGCACAGGATACCTCGAGCCGTACAGTTGATTTCTATGACGGTGACACTTTAAGAAAAACTGATTTTATCGGAACAAAGTTTGATTTCTGGAGCGAATCTGCAAGTAACATAGAAAAACTTTACAGCGATGCTCAGCTCGTAACTAATCCCGGCGGAGCCGATCGTTACAAAACAGCAAGCGAAAAAATATATGATCTTTATGCAATCTGGGCTGTTGCAGAGAACAGTGATATAACTGCACCGTTCATTGAAAAGGAAAATGCTTCCGGAGAGTACGTTCTCAAAGGATGGGCAGAAACAAACGGCAGCACAACAGTTAAATACAAAGTTAATGATAAGTTTGTTCCTGAAGACAATATGAGTCTCTACGCAGTATGGCATAAGCTTGAGGATACGGACAATAAGGTTGCCGATTTCGTAAAGGATTACAAGGGCGAACAGGAAGTTGTATCGGGTATTGTAATCGGAGCAGACGGAGTAGCTAAAGCTGAGAAAATTGTTGAAGTTTTAGGAGTATACGATACAAAAGATTTTGATAATGCAAAATCAGAGTATGATGCAGCGAAGAATGCATATGAGAGCAATAAGAATGCAGCAACAAACAACGCGCTTCTTGGTGCTATCGGAAATGTAGAATCAAGTGCTGCTAAAGTACCTTCATCAAATGGCTCAGAAACAAAGTACCTTGACAATTTTGAAATTAAGTATGCAGAAGGTGTTGAAGGAGCAGTTCCGGCAGGAAAATATTCAGTTGCAGATATGAACCTTAACCACTACACAAAAGAGGAACTTGATAAGGTTAGCACTGAGTGGGGAACAGCACGAACCTATACA
>JAFODS010000048.1 GCA_017380575.1 Clostridia bacterium
AAATGTTGCCGTGCTGTCTTTTGCATTGAGGAATGACTTTGCGCCGTAAATAAACGTATTGAAAACAGTTATGTTTTCGCAGGTATCAAGAGTTATAAATGTTGTCTGCTTTCTTCCTATCGGAATGAAAAAATAATCAAAATTATTCTCTTCTTTAACTCTGTTTTCAAGTTCGGGTATATCGAAGTTTTCATATCCGTTTCGCGGAAGTGTATTTGCATTCTGATGGCATCCCTCAATCGTACCGTTTTTACAGTTTTTCAGGTTGAACATACCCTCAATGCAGCAACCGACGATCTTTTTCAAAAATGCGTTTTCACAACCGTTCAATTCAATACCGATTGCTGCAAGAGTAATCGTACAGTTTGATACATAGACATTGTCCGCTTCGCTGTATACAGCAGGTGATGTTTTTAAATATTTACCGCTGTCATCAACAGGGTTATTTAACGGGTAGTCAATTCTCAGTCCGTTCAAGCCTGCTCCGTCACCGTCAAGAGTTATAAGAGGATTATCAGTTTTGTTATAACCGCAATATGAGAGAATCAGCGTTCCGTTACTGCAACCGCCCTGACAACGGACGGGAACACTTGAAGAACCTCTTAATTCAACACCCTTCGGAACGGTTATAGGATTATCAAGGCGATAAAGTCCTGCGGGAAGATACACCACGCCGCCTATTTTTTCGGCTTCATCAAGTTTTTTCTGTAATTGAGCAGAGATATCACTTTTTCCTGTTTTATCTGCCTCTACTATATAAAGGAAACTGTTTGGCTTTTCATATGTAATATGATAATCAGGCGAAAATGAAGACGTATCGGTTCTGTATTGTTTTACAGGCTCTCCGTCCCAATGACTCTTTACTTTTCCGACAACTTCTACATTGGTAAGCTGTACGGCACTGTAATCTTCCTGAAGAATTGCATATTCACTGCCCTCGATAATGCCGTTAGCAACTGCCACACCCCACGTTTTACCGCGACGGGAAACTGTGTACATCGGAATATAAATTCCGTAATCACAACCAGTTATTCTCAGGTCAACGAAAGAGCCGCTGAAAGTGTAACGCATTCCCTCTCTGAACTGAATACCGTAAAGCATATCTGAAATTTCAACATCTGCGATATTAGGCCATTCGAGATCACCTAAAGCCATACCGCACGCATTTTTTCTTGTATATTCATTAAGCTTTTCTTCATCTGGAGCGTTGAACTTTTCTCCTGCGTTTGCCCAATATCTGTTTGAAATATAGAGTGTTTTAATTGTATCAACGTCAGAACTGTTAGTATTATTCAGTCCTTCGTACAAACAGGTTCCTTTTACATTTTCTATGGTTGTCATCTCGTGAACCTGTTTGATTCCGAGCTCACACTCAGCACCAACACCGATACCTCTGTAAGAATTTATCAATGTGCAATCCTTTATTGTGTGCAGCATACCGTCAACGCTGCCGTCAATATAGAATGTATAAGGATACGGCTTAACGTCATTTATATCTTGTTCGGGATACCAGACAGTAAGACCGACAGCACCTGCGCTTGCCCCGACGGTAAAAAGCGACGGACGCATATCGTTACTGCTTTCAACATCGGCAATAATAACTGTTCCGTAGTCAGTTCCGATGTCAGGGTCCTGATATTCACCACGAAGCGTTACAAATTTCCTTATATAGATGTTGCCTGTAACTCTGTATTCGCCTTTGGGAAGCCAGACAGTACCACCACCGTTTTCAAAACAATCGTCAATTGCTTTCTGAATTGCGGATGTAGCGTCATTTTCACCTGTGTTATCGGCATTATAAGGAGATTCTGTTGCGATAATATCAGCAATAACCACGTCGTCGGTAGGAAACACTGTATCTATAATTACGGGCTGTTGCGCACTTTCTTCCTCAGCAAAGCAAGGCGCCGCAAATGAGAACAGCATTGCAAAGCAAAGCGTTACTGACAAAAATTTTTTCATAAAGACCACCTCGATAAAAACATACAGCAATGTTTCAGATTAAACAAACAACTCGATAAATTCTTGTTTATTAAGATGATTATATCACTCACACAAAACAAAAAGCAACAGTTTTTCAGACTGTTGCTTTTGAAGTTTCAGTTCGATAAATCGGAATTAGTTGTTGTAAACAAAGCAGGTGTCATACCGAAATAAATGCTCAAAGAACTGATGACACTTCGTACAAAGGTTTTGAAAAAATGATAAAACACGCTGCCACGATGCACTGATCGAGTCACCCAGATCTTTTAAAAAACGTTCAAATTTTGTAAGTCTGTTGTTCTCATCATAACCGTTTTTATCTTTATATACACGGACATAATCAATAAGCCATTCTATAGGATAGTCATTATCAGGTTCATCCCAACCGCTGAAATCAGAATTGATATACATAGACAGAACCATACACATTCTGTATTGGGGTGATTCTATGGTCTTTGCAACTTCTTTTCCGTCTACATAAAAGGTTATACCTTCAGGTCTCCAGTCCATAGCATAGGTGTGGAATTCGTTTACGTAATCCATGGGGTCATCATCTAATTCAACTTTGCTTGCCCATTCGCCAAGATCTGGATCATCCCATGCGTGAACCTTGGGTTCAAACACTCCCGGAGATTTAAAAAAGGTTTCCAATACGTCTATTTCACCATTCTGCTGAGAACCTGTTCCGTCGGTATCATCCTGAGTGCCGATAAGCCACCAGGCTGCGTATCCACCGCCTTTGGTGTCAGGCATTTTCATTCGCACCTCAAAGTAGCCGTACTGCGTGGCATATCCTTCAAAAGGCTCAACTTCCATCTGCTGACTGCCGCCGGGATGCATATGATTCTTTTCCCATGTCTGAATACCGTTGGCTATCCATAAAAGATTATCGGGATCTGTCGAGCCGGGCTGACCACCGAAATAGTCCGGAGAATCTTTTGTGATATACATATTAAGGCAACCGTTCTCAATTTTATACCTTGCAGAGGAGCCTTCTGTGTTGGTGGTACAGTGAGGCAGGTATTGAGGTAGCCAGTATTCTGTATTTAAATTGCCGTCATCAAATTCGGTGCTGAAATCAAGCACATACCCTTCTTTTTCAGGAACACTTTCTTCGGCAGATGCTCCTATCGGCAATCCGACCAGCATAGATAAAACAAGCAACAAAACCATACTTTTTCTGAACATAATTGGTTATCCTTTCGTACAAGTTCTTATTTGTCGAGATAATTATACCACTTACACAAAACGAAGTGCAACTGTTTTGTTTGCTGCCCCGTAATGCGTACTGTGAAAGATGTATGTTTTTAGAAATTATGATATAATACAATCTGAAATAAACGACTAATCTGAACAGAAGGGGATGAATAGCTTAGTACCATCCGTATGGGTGGCATTTTGTTTTCGGGTGTGCTATAATAATACCTGTAAAACAACAGCAAAGGAGCAACACCATGGATTTTGAAAAACTGATTACGGAGCGTTATTCTGTACGAAGCTTTAAGCAGGAGCATCTTTCAAAAGAGGTAACGGATAAAATCATAAAGGCGGCACACAAAGCACCTACGGGATGTAACTATCAGCCGCAGCGAATCCTTGTTCTCAATACGGATGAGTCAATTGAAAAGCTTAAGGGATGTACCAAATGTCATTTCAATGCACCTGCTGCTATGCTTGTGTGTCATAATAAGGATGAAAGCTGGAAGCGTGTTTATGACGGTGCACTTTCATCATCTGTGGATGCGGCAATAGTTGCTACTTATATAATGCTTGCAGCACAGAATGAGGGCGTGGGTACCTGCTGGGTTATGCATTTTGATCCGAAGGCAATGTGCGAAACCTTTAAAATTCCCGAAAATATTGAACCGACAGCACTGATTGTTATGGGTTATCCGTCCGAGGATGCAAAGCCTATGGACCTTCACTATCAGTTCCGTGATATAAATGAAACTGTTTTTTACGATAAGTTTTAAAATATAAAGAAATTTGTCTGACAACCTTATTTTCTGCTGACGCTGTCGCCGTAAATGTTATAGGGTGAACCATCACTTTCTCGATTTGGGAAATTTTCCGAGAAGCTACAAACCCATACAGAATAAAGAAAAAAGCCAGGGAACACATAGTGTTTCCTGACTTTTTTTATGGTCGGAGTGGCGGGATTTGAACAATTGAAAGCCCGTTCAGAGTTCAAGGAGAACCAATACACCCTGTGATCTGAAATGCGTTTTTGCCGACATTTCGCCGACGGAGATTTTAAGCAAATATTATCCCGAAAATCCATCCCAAACAGGGGAGTATTTAAAAAACAAGCAATCGGCATATACCCTCTGGGAAGTCCTCGTCGTCGCCCGTCGATCGACGGAAACTACGCTGAAATTTAAAAAATTGTAATAATTTTTGATTGAATGTAAATGTTTTAGTCAGCTTCATCGCTCATTTTTCAACACAAAATGATTGATGAATGATTGATGAAATGATGATAAACCCATAAAATCATTTTAATTCTGATTTTTTTGCCGAAATTCAAATGATGTTAAAAACACTAAAAGCTATCGACAATGAGGATAATTTTCTCACATCGATAGCTTCTATTTTTTTGATTATTCTTCCTCAGCATCTTCAAATGAGTAGTCATTCAGCTCATCGAAGTCAAGAAATTCAGCTAAGGTCATATTAAATGCAATAGGCACTTTGTGCAGTGTCTTTGCTCTCGGGTCTTTTGTAATTCCTCTGACAGTATTGTCGAGTGTTGATTGGTTCACTTAATTATCCTTTTTTGTTAGCACTTGTAATTATTGTTGTAATTTGTTAAAATAATCTTAAATTAAGTTTTTGAATCTTTTGTGATATTGTTGTGAAAAAAAGGAGGATATGATGTATGTTTGAAAGGTTTTTTGCCGGCATTCTTGCCTTTGTTTTTTCAATTTTTCCGTGCGTAAACAACAAGGTGGAATACACCTGCAAAGAGGCGGTTGCTGTAACAGCAGAATTCGCTGAAAATGAAAGTGTTGCGATTGATACACCGAAGCCTGTTTTTGCGGCGGATATGCCGGAATCAGAGGTTATCTCGGTTAACGGATTATCACGGCTTTCAATCAACGGTCAGCTTACATCTCCAGTCCTCTTTTTCGGCAATACGGATTTCTCTAATCCCAATGGTGTCACAACAAGTCAGGCAGGATTTGCTTCTGATGCGGGGATACATCTTCACTCCATTATTGAAAATATCAATTATTATGCCGACCTTGACAGCATCAGTGAGGCGGAATACAGACAGTTATACTCTCATCTTCACGAGAGCGTTAAGAGTATTACAGAGGGGGACCCGGATGCAAAAATCCTGCTTCGTGTCAAGGTGACAATGCCCGATACAGGCTCCATACCCGAAAGTGAAATAATACAGTATAAAGATAAAAGCATAAAATCCGGTGTTGTATCAATGGCGTCAGATTCATTCAATGAAGAATCAGGTAGAAGGCTTGCTCATCTGGTCGATTATGTCAGCTCCAACAGTGAGCTGTCGAAGCATATTATCGGATATCATCTTGAAAATAATGAATGGTTTCAGTATCTGTACCGTGAAAACGGACAGGACTTTTCAAACG
The DNA here is from genome assembly GCA_017380575.1 of Clostridia bacterium. Taxonomy (GTDB): domain Bacteria; phylum Bacillota; class Clostridia; order Oscillospirales; family Acutalibacteraceae; genus CAG-488. The sequence continues at coordinate 5,589 of JAFODS010000048.1, forward strand.
CAAACAATGAAAAATTTGCCCAGTGGCTGAAAGTGAAATATCCGACAGACAGTGATTTGCAGAAAGCGTGGGGGAATTATTTCGTGACGCTTTCCACAGCGACTATTCCGAACAATCTCCCCGGCAACATTTATGACAACAGCAAGCTATATAAAGATATTCTCTTTTACGGAACAAAAACGCAGAAATATGTTGATTATCATCAGTATATCTGTGACCTTACGGCAGTACGCATTTCGAATCTTGCGCGTATTATCAAAGAGCGGACAGAAAACCGCGCTATCGTAATTTCTTTCTACGGTTATCAGTTTGAACTGTACAGCTCTCTTTCAGGACACCATAATCTGAATTGGCTGCTGTCTGACAAAAATATCGACGGCTTTGCAGGACCAATCAGTTACAGAGATCGTAACGGCAGTTCATACGCTCCGAATTCACCTGTGGGTGCTACGGGCGCATATATGTCAACGGTTGACTCAATTCAGCGAAATGGAAAAATATGGTTTCAGGAAAGTGATGAGCGGACATTTATCAATCACACCGATGAGCCGTATGAAGATACTTTTTTAACTCCCATAAGAAGCCTGAGTGACATTATTGAAGTGCATAAGCGAGAGTTGGGCGATACCATTATCCACGGTAACGGCTTGTGGGCAATGGATTTATGGGCGAAGGGATGGCTGGATGATTCGGCAATATGGGAAAACCTCGGAAAGCTGTCGAATCTGTATCAGGCATATCAGAACGGGTACGGTCAGGTATCTCGGTTCGATGTGGCACTTGTTGTAGATGAATATTCGCTTCACCGCATGGCAAATCAAGGACCTGTGGGTGATGAACTGCTGGGCGAGATGCAGCTTAATCTCTATCACGCAGGACTCTCAACTTGTTATGTTCAGCTTAAAGATGTGCTTGCGGGACGTGTTGACGATGCAAAACTGTATATCATCACATCTGCGTTTGATATGACGGATGAGCAGATAGAACAGCTTCAGACAGTACTTCATAAAGACGGCAAGACAACGCTCTTTATGTATAATTTCGGAAGCATGACCACTCAGCAGGCTGAAGCACTCACGGGTATGGAATTCAAGGTAAAGAAATTACAATCCAAAACCGGAATAAAAATGACAAAGCAGTCTGCCGTTCCGGGTCTGATTAGCGATAATCATACTGCACGTATCTCCCGTGCTATGAAAGTTGTCGGCGGACAGACCGAGACTCTCGGTAAATATTTCGACGGTTCTGTCGGCTTTGCAATCAACAGACAGAAAGACTATACCACTATTTATTACGGTGATTCGCTGATTTCAGTCAACAATCTGAAAGCCATTGCACGTGCTTGCGGAATCCATGTTTATTCCGATTCAGAGGATGTGCTGATGGCAAATCAGAATATGGTGGTATTCCACGCTGTCACGGCAGGGGAGAAGACCGTCACTTTTGAAGGCAAGACCGATGTATGGGACTATTTTAATAATAAATGGTATACAGATGTGGATTTAGTCACATTCTCTGCGGAAATCGGCGAAACAAAATATCTGTTCTACGGTGATAAAGAAGAGATAGAAAATTGGAGTCTGCCGATTTACAGATAGAAACAGGAACAACCGTGAAATGGTAATGGTGACAAATAAACTAAACAGCCTGCCGGGGTGATTGCCTCGTCAGGCTTTGTTATGTCTTAGCACAGCCCTCCGGGATTAAACCTCGGAGGACTTTTGCGACTGATTTATATGCTGAGTGATCCTGTGTAAATAACCATCAGTTTTGAGACAATGTGCAAGGTGTAGCAATCCCAATTACATAACTTTTTCTTATATATTTTTTTATCAATTTTTTCTCTAAGGAAAAGTTATGTAAAATACCTTTACAGACCTTGTCATTGATGGCTTTTCTTATAAAGTAAATGTGACTTTTGCACTCCGTAAAACTTTAACATACTCCGTATACGATTACAGCGAGAGATTTGCCATAAAAATGAAAAAAGCACTCATTTTCAGAGTGCATTGAGGCATAAATCATAACCACCAGTTCAACTGGTGGTTATGATTGCATAGGTTGTATTTAAGGTTTTAATTGCTTCAAAGTTGTGAATTGATTTGTGCCCAGACACAGATGTTGTCTGTTTTTGCAATTTCTTTGAATTGTAAAAATCCACCGTCCACAAAAACATTATCTGTGTAAGTTACATTTGAACAGAAATTTCCGAACTGAATTCTGCCTTGTGTTGAATTTTTATCAAAGAATTCGCCCGCATCAATCATGTTGTTACAGAAAACAAAACCATTTACATTATCCGCTCTGAGTAGCGTTGACGAAATGTCTGTAAACTTGTTTGAACTGATTTCAATATTCGTAAAAACGGCTGTTTCTGCACTTTTACCTGCAATATTTGTGCCGATTTCAATTGTAGAACCCCAATCGCTGTAATTACACTTTTCAAAGGTATTGTTGCGAATAATAAGATTATCAACGCCTGTGCCTTCCTGCCAGAGAGTGGGTTCAATATCCATGACAACTTTTATTGCCTGGGCCATAGTTTTATAAAATCTATTGTTCTCACAAAGTCCGTTTGAAGATTGAAGAAGCAGACCTCTTGCTCTGTTTTCGTGGAAATAATTGTTCCTGATAACATAATTATTGCTGTTGCATTCTGTGTTGTAAGCGGTCCAGCCTTCCGTTACACTTTCGGGTAAGCTTTCGACAACAACTTCTTTTGTTATTCCTTCAAGTGCTTTCACAGAAACAATTTTTGCAGTAAATTCTGTATTCTCAAACTTTTTATTTTTAAATGCAAGAACGTCGCCTTCGCTTAATCTCATTGCTGAAGCAATCAGAGTAAGGGTGTTACCGCTTACTTCCGAAATATAGCCAAGACCGTCATGAACGTTAATGGCATCGTCACCCATTCCGCTTATGTCACAGCCTGAGATATTGAAACATCCATCGGTATTC
>JAFODS010000049.1 GCA_017380575.1 Clostridia bacterium
ATTGCCAACAAGCCATAAGGTTTTGAAAGGTATATTTTCGCCTCGACTTCGTTAAAAATCCTTGAAATACGTCAGTATATCTGCAGATTTTTGCCTTGCCGAGTCAAAAATCTCCTCTTTCAAAACTGCTTTGCATCTGAAGCACAACAGATTGCGTACAGTCGGGTAGCTTTTCGATGCAGTCATACGCACGTATGTCAAAGAGAAAACTGCACGAATGTGCGTAATATGTTGCGTTTCAGACTTATGTGTTGTTGGTAATTAAAGTATACTTATTTCATCAAAAATGAAAGGAATTCATTGTTATGCAGATTTTTTCATTTATTATGGCACTTATTATGACACTTGTGCCTTTTGTGGGCAGAGATGCAAAGAACCCTGACGAGGCTCTTCTTAATGTATCAATCATTTCCGACACTCATCTTGATGCACGTTTTCCCGGTGGAAAACTCAATCTTGAAAGAGGTCTTCGAGATATGAACAAGTTTGACAACGATGCAGTTGTTGTTGTCGGTGACCTTACAAACTACGGTGACGAAGCTTCCGTTAAGTATTTCTACGATATTATGAGAGATACCTGCGATGCTGAAAACTGGGTTGTTGCAACAGGCAACCACGAAATCGGTCATCCTGAAGAATTCACCAACGAAGAAGCAAGACAGAACTTCATCAAGTATCACAACGAATATACAGGTCAGGGCATTGAAAATGCTTACTACAGCATGGACGTTGACGGTTACACTTTTATTGTCCTTTGCGACCAGAGTGAGGACAACTGGGACAGCTGTGACATCTATGAAGATCAGGTAGCTTTCCTTGACGCTGAGCTTGCAAGAGGTACCGCAGAAGGTAAGCCGGTTTTCGTTGTCTGCCACGTTCCTGTTGAGGGTGCAAACGGACAGGATATCATTTACGAAGATGGCGGTCTTGACGAATATTCCGACGTTGTTAAGAGCACATTGGAAAAGTACGAAAACGTATTCTTCATCAGCGGTCACGTTCATACAGGCATCAACGGCTACATTTCAAAGGAGCTTTTTGATGTTTCCTGCGTTGAAACTGAAAACGGTGTAACTTATGTTAACCTTCCGACTTACGGCATCGTTAACCGTTACGGTATTCCTTGGAACGGTATGGGCTTCCAGATGGAAGTTTATGAAGATGAGGTTATCTTCAGAGCAAGAAAGTTCAACACTTCAAGATGGTACGGCTTCTACGAATTTGCAATCGATCTTGTGTAATTCAATATAAGATTAATCGGCTTACAGCAGACCTGTAAGCCGATTTTCTTGTTGTTTTAAAAGAACTTTTATGTTAATATTGAAGCAGTAAGTTTTACGGAGGTTTTGAAATGACTCTGAACGAAAAATTAGATTCACTCGGGTTGAAAGCAATGTCACCTGCACCAAGCTACCGACAGGCAGAATGGCTCCGACGTGAAAGATCAATTTTTTTTCATTTCGGTATAAATACATTCACCAATATGGAATGGGGCGACGGCTCCGAAAGTCCGTCGATATTCAACCCTGAACAGCTTGACTGCAGGCAGTGGATAAAGACAATCCGCGATGCAGGCTTCAAGGCCGCAATTCTTACGGCAAAGCATCACGACGGATTCTGCCTTTGGCCGAGCAAGCTTACAGAACACAGCATTAAAAATTCTCCGTATAAAAACGGTAACGGCGACATCGTGAAAGAATTTACAGATGCGTGTTCCGAATTCGGAATCAAGGCAGGCATCTATCTTTCACCGTGGGACAGGCACGAAAAAACCTGGGGTGCCCCCGAGTATAACGATTTTTATACCGCACAGCTTACAGAGCTTCTTACTAACTACGGCAAGATATGGGAAGTATGGTGGGACGGTGCAGGAAGCACGGAAGCTGACTACGATTGGGAGCGTTGGGCAACAACCGTTCGCAAGCTACAGCCCGATGCAGTTATCTTCGGCTCTCTCGGTGCAGAACCATTTGTTGAAACACGTTGGGTCGGCAACGAAAAAGGCTTTGCAGGTGATCCTTGCTGGTGCAGTGTCAGGTCAGAAACGCTTATAACCGAAAAGACAAGCGACCTGAACACGGGTGACCTTTACGGAAACCGTTTCATTCCTGCCGAGGCTGATGTTTCAATCCGTCCGGGTTGGTTTTACCATTCATCGCAGGATGGTAATGTGCGAGATGTAAAAAATCTTCTGAAGCTTTGGTTTATGTCCTGCGGAAGAAATGCAAACATTCTTCTTAATCTTCCGCCCGACACTCGCGGTCTTATTCACGAAAACGATGTAAAAAATCTTCTTGAATTCAACAACGCCCTTGAAGAAGCATTAAGCGTTGACTTCGCAAAAGGAGCGACTGTGACAGCCGATAGCGTAAGAGACAGCTCCTGCTCTCCCGAAAATCTGCTCAGCGACGATGAAAACGAGTTCTATGCTTCAGACGACAGCTGTACAACTCCCGAAATTGTATTTGAGCTTGACGGCGAAAAGGAATTCAACAGCTTCTCTTTGCAGGAGGTAATCGAGCTCGGTCACCGTGTTACGGGTTATGAGGTTTCAGCTTTGGTGAGTGAAGATTGGACAACCCTTTATAAGGGTATCTGTATCGGATACCGCAGTGCAAAGCACTTCCCAACAGTCAAGACAAGCAAGGTTAAAATAAAAATCACGAGTGCTCTTCACGCGCCCGTACTCCGCAGCTTCAGCCTTTATAAATTTGACGAGAAACTTCTTGAGGAAACAGTAATTTCTGCAAGCGATAAAAATATCCTTGAAAACGGCACAGCTGTTGTCAGAAAAGAAGATAACTCCTTTGATATTAATTTCGGAGGGCTTGTGCCGTTTAATCTCATTAAGCTTAATGTGCCTGAAATCACAGAATTTGAAATAAATCTTTTCAACGGTTTCAGCTTTGAAAAATGCAGTCCGCAGATAAGCTACGCTGACGTCACCATTAAAGCAGAGTTTGAAAATCCGATTGATTCGTGCTACAGAATAAGAATTGATTTCAAAGACGCTGAAAATATTGAAGAAGAGGATATTGAAATTTACTTTAAATAAAGCAAGAAACGCACCGCTGACGCGGTGCGTTTGATTTTTAATGGAAGAACCAATAAACAAGCTCGATTACATTGAAGAGCTTCATAAAATACGGGTCAATGAAATCCCAGTAAACTTCATCGTAAAGCGTTGTCCATTTGAACGGTGCACGGATGTAATGAAGTATCTGACAATCTGAGAACTCTCTCTGTCGTGTGCCCTCACCAAGAACTTTGATGTCTAACTCGATAATATCATCGTAAAGGTCGTCCTGAGCGGTCATCCATTCATACATCGGACGAAGGCGTGAAAATTCTCGCTTCTGATTTGCACATTTCCAATATCTCCACGAAATTTCCGAACGCTTGATTTCAGCCGTCTGAGCTGCTGTTTCAGCCTCTTCATAAGCCTTTGCCCAAAGCTCGTCACAACGCTTGATATCTTTGTTCTTCATTCCGTAAAGAGTTTCTTCTGACTTCTGATAAATACCGAGATGCTTTCGGTTTGTAACGGCATGCTCTGTCATAATATCGATAAATTCTTTGATATACTTACCGCCCGGTCCGTAAACAGCCTCAAGGTAACCAAGCATTTCTGCTTCATAATCCATGTACGGGTCTTTAAGAAGCTGTGAGAGAAGGTATGTTCTCATTTCACCGAATTCAGCATCACATTCTGCAATGTAATATGTACCCTCTTCGTAAACACCCTTTACGTTATTCTCAGCAAAAATCTGTACGTTTCTCTGCATAACACCGAAGTTCGGGAAAATACAACAGGTTTCGCTGTAATTTGTTACGTAATCCCAGATGTAAACACGTTCGCAGATTTTGCCCCAGTCGGAAAGGTCCTTCATAAAATCTTTGTTAAGGTCGCATTTTGCATCGTCAAGAGTGTGACCGAAGCAAAATTCGATTGAGCAGAGTCTTACGATAACATCTTCTCTCGGCACTACCTTTGTCGGAGTCTTTCTTGTGTACTGATAAGCAAAAGTATCAAAAACAACATTGTCATATTTGCCCGTTGCCTTGACTCTTTCGGCAATTGTATTTACAAAAGTAATCATTGTGCCTGCGTGCGAACCGTTTGCATCGTCAATTGCTTTACATTTTTCACATTCGCAGTATTCCTGATTGTCGTGCTGTGTAAGTGAAAGAATCTGCATACTCTTTGCAGGATCATGCTCTCTTTCAAGGATTTCGATGACCTCGTTGTAAACAACGTCAATCGTATCAGGGTTAGTAAGACAGAGCTGTTTCGGCACCCTTTTACCGCCGTGAAGAGCATAATATTCAGGATGCTCGTCAAAATATGTTTCAGCTTTACAGTAATATGTTACAAGAGTGTGTGCAAACGAGCCGATGTAACCGACATATCCGCCTTGTTCATCTGAAAGATAACGGTAAACTCCGCCATTCTGACCGTTTGCAATTGAAAATTCAGGATCCCTTGAAGACGTTGTGTCAGTTTCGGTATACTCGAAATACGGAGTGTATTTAACATCAATTCCGCTTTCAACAGCGATGTCAGCGTTCTCGGGGATTTTGATTATATTTGTTTCGTACCATCTGCAACCGCAGAAATCTTCAAGAAAAGCATAAACGCCGTAGATTGTGCCTCTTGTGCCGTAACCTGCGATAATCAGCTTGTTGTTGTCCGACTTGATAACATAGCTTCCGTTTTTAGGATTTTCAAAACCAACTGTTGTTCTGTTTGTTTCGCCAACAATAATTTCCTTCGCATTTACTTCTGTGTCATCTGTCACAACAGCGATATCTTCACCCGTGATTTTCTCAAGGTAGTATTCAAGCTTTTGTGCCGCATACAAATCTGTTGACACGGCATTTTTACCGACGACGATTACCGCATCGGAAACGCTGAAGCCGTTACCCTCTGCACTTGCAAAAACAGAAAGTGAAAAAATAATTGTAATTGCCAATAAAACCGATACAAATTTCTTCATTTCAAGACCTCCTACCAATTTGTATTTTTATTTTAGCATAATAAATCAATATTTTCAATAACATACGCTGTTAGTTATTGAAACATTATGTTCAATTTGTTAGAATAGTAAAAAACATTAAGGATTGATTTTATGGATAAAAAGTTTTTTGATTACATCATTCACGGCGGTGACTACAACCCCGACCAGTGGATTGACACCCCTGAAATATGGGACGAAGATATGCGACTTATGAATCTTGCCAACGTCAACAGTGCAACCGTCGGCATTTTTGCATGGTCGATGATTGAGCCTGAAGAAGGTGTATATAACTTTGAGTGGCTTGACGAAATCCTCGATAAGCTTCACGAAAACGGCAAGGATGTCATTCTTGCAACACCGTCAGGTGCAAGACCCGCATGGCTTGCACAGAAATATCCCGAGGTACTCCGCGTTGAAGCAAACGGAATCCGAAACGAATACGGTGTACGTCATAACCATTGTCTTACATCACCCGTTTACCGCGAGAAGGTCAGAAACATCAACACTCTTCTTGCCGAAAGATATAAAGACCACCCTGCCGTTAAGATGTGGCATATTTCCAACGAATATTGTGGTGAATGCCATTGCGAGCTTTGTCAGGAAGCTTTCAGAGATTGGTTAAAGGCACACTACAAAGACCTCGATGAACTCAATTTCAAATGGTGGAACGGTTTCTGGAGTCACAAGATGACAGACTGGTCACAGATTAATTCTCCGAAGGACAGAGGCGAAAACCACGTTGTTGCAATGAAGCTTGCTTGGAAGCGTTTCGTTTCCGACAGTCACATTTCATTCTATGAAAACGAAATTGCTCCGCTTCGTGAAATTACTCCGAACATCCCGATTACAACCAACTTTATGAAAATGTATGACGGAATTGACTATCAGGATTTTGCAAAGCATCTTGACCTTGTTTCCTGGGATAACTACCCTGCATGGGACAGAGGTGCAACACACAGCGAGGCTGTTGAAACCGCTTTTGTTCACGATAACTTCCGTTCGCTTAAAGACGGTCAGCCGTTCTTCCTTATGGAAAGCACACCGTCAATCGTTAACTGGCACGAAGTCAATAAAATCCCGAAGCCTTTCAGGCAGGAGCAGTCTTCCGTTCAGGCTGTTGCCCACGGTGCGGACAGCATCCAGTACTTCCAATGGAGAAAGAGCCGTGGCGGACACGAGAAATTCCACGGTGCGGTTGTTGACCATTGCGGACACGAAAACACAAGAGTTTTCAAGGAAGTTTCTCACCTTGGTTCCGTTCTTCAGAAGCTTGACGGTGTCGTCGGCAAAGGCTATAACGGCAAGGTTGCAATCATTTACGATTGGCAGAACAAGTGGGCAACCAGTGTTTTCTGCGGTTACAACAACAACGAACGCGACTACCTCGGTGAGTGTGTGAAATGGTACAAGCCCTTGTGGGAAAAGGGCATCGCAGTTGATGTTATTCCGATGGATGCTGATTACGGCAAATACGACCTTGTTATTGCTCCGTTCCTCTATATGCTCAAGGACGGTACAATCGACCGAATTGAAGAATACGTCCGAAACGGTGGAAATTTCGTTGCAGGTTACCTGACAGGCATTGTTGACGAGGACGATTTATGTTACCTTGGCGGTTTTCCTGCAGACAAGCTCAAGGACGTTTTCGGCATATGGTGCGAAGAAACAGATTCACTCCCCGAAGGAATAAAGAATACCGTTTCATATAAAGATAAGAGCTACAAAGCTGTCAATTTCTGTGACATTCTTCACGCGAATACGGCTGAAACCCTCGGCACATATGAAGATGATTTTTACAGCGGTTCACCTGCCGTTACGCTCAACAGCTACGGCAAAGGCAAGGCATATTATGTTGCTTTTGCAAATGAGGGTGATTTCTTCGCTGATTTCATCGAAGAGCTTTCAGAAAAAATCGACCTTGGTGCTTCACCGTTCAGAATTCCCGACGGAGTCAGCGTTGTGAAGCGAGACGAATATGTTTTCGTTATGAATTTCGCTGATGAAGAAAAGAATATCAACCTTGATCGAGAATATGAGGATGTATTAAACGGAGAAAAAGTTTCTTCTCTCAACCTCCCCATCTGCGGTTACGCTGTAATCAGATGCTTATAGTAACACCTCAATATAAAAACTTAAAAAACATCTTCAGAAACATAACAGATCCAAGCTTGAGGAGTTCTTTTGTTTTTTTATTTACACTAACCTTTAATATTATTCAACCGTCAACCCGGCTTTACAAAGATTTTTGTCAATGTAAAGTCGGGTTGATTGTTTTTTTATGTGAAGTGTGTTATCGTAATGTCTGAAAGGGTGATAAAATGGGATTTAAGAAGATTTTTTATTTCGCACTCCTTGCACTTACTCCATATCTTGGTATTGCGGCAATGTTCTTTTTATCAGAGCAAAAAATATTAATGCTTATTATGATTGGTTTGGTATTGGTTTTTACAACTATACTCACTATTGCCTGTGTTCATAAGAGCCTGAAAAACAAGAGGGATGCTTATAATCTCGCACGAGCTGTGATGATTGTAAAGTTCATACAAATTCCTGCATATATTTTCAATTTTGTTTTTGCCTGTTTGTGCTTTATGATGCTTTTTACGTTTCCTTTTGCAATCATTTATTTTATTACGGACTGTATTGCACTTGTGTTGAGCGGACTTGTAGCAACGTCTGCTGTGCTTTGTGCGATAAACGAAAAGCCCGAGGTTTTCAGCAGGTACATATGGCTAATTCCGTTGCAGTTTGTTTTCTGTGCAGATGTGGTTGCGACCGTTTTTATATATAAAAAGCTGAAGGCAGAAAAAGAGAATAAATCTGAAAATCCCGAATGAATACGGGATTTTCTTTTTTAAATAACACTTCACAATGCAGAGAACTTATGATATAATACCTCGGTATTATACTTAAAAGGAGTGACGGTATGTCTGATAAAAGAAACAGATTCTATGCAGAGAGGCTTTCAAGACTTATTCAGGCGGAAACAATTTCTACTTACAATCAAACGGACAGAACAAAATTCTACCGTTTTCACGATATTCTCCGTGAAATGTTTCCTTCTCTTTTTGCAGTCTGCTCCTTTGAGGATTTCAACGGTAGCTTTATGATGAAGTGGAAAGGCAGTACAGACGAACAGCCCGTGATGTTTATGAATCATCACGACGTTGTTGAAGCTTCGGGCGAGTGGAAGTATCCTCCGTTCTCGGGTGCAATTGCCGAGGGCAGAGTCTGGGGAAGAGGCACTCTTGACACAAAAGGCGGTCTTTGGGCTATGCTTCAGGCGGCTGACGAGCTTGCAGCAGAGGGATTCATTCCGAACAGGGATACATACTTCGTTTCTGCCTGTACGGAAGAATGTGATGGCTCGGGTGCGGATATGATTTCGCACGAGCTTCTGCTTCACGGAATTCATTTTTATATGGTGCTTGACGAGGGCGGTATGATCCTTGAAGAGCCTATCGGTGGTGCAAAGGGCACTTATGCGATGATCGGCGTCGGTGAAAAAGGATGTGCGGATTTAAAATTTATTGCACGTTCATCGGGCGGTCATGCATCAACACCGGGCAAGAATACACCGCTTGTCCGACTTGGTCAGTTTATGGCTGCGGTTGAGAAAAAGAATCTTTTTGAAGCAAAAATTTCACCCACAGTTGAAAAAACTTTTTCGAGCGTTGCCGAAACAATGTCGGGTCCGCTGAAGTTTGTTCTTGCAAATTCGCGTCTTTTCTCTCCCGTACTTAAAAAAGTTATGCCGATGGTTTCTGCCCCCGGTAACGCGATGCTCCGGACAACTGTTGCTTTCACGATGGCTTCAGGCTCGGAGGGTACGAACGTCCTTCCACAGGAAGCGTGGGTAATCGGTAATATGAGATTTTCTCCTCATCAGGGCGGAAAATCAAGCATTGAAGAAATATCACAGCTCGCGGAAAAGTTTGATATCGAAACCGAAATTCTTGACCCGGGAATGGATTCGGGTGTTACAGATTTCCGTTCGGAACAGTTCAGACTGATCGAAAAAGCTGTTGAAAGTATTTTTGACGGAGTCAGAACATCTCCGTGGATAATGACGGGTGCGAGCGACAGCCGTTATATGTGCCGTATCAGCGACCATTGTGTACGTTTTGCTCCTTTCCTTATGAAGGATGAACAGATTGAGGGTATTCACGGCATCAATGAATATGTAGAAATCAAATCACTTGCTCCTGCGGTTGATTTTTATAAATATGTTATGAAGGAAGTTTAATATGGCTGAAAAAGAAAAAGGCGGACTTAACATAAACGTCAAGTCCTTTATCACTGCAATAATTGTTATTTTTGCTCTCATGGTCGGCACATATATTCTTACTCTTGTTATCCCGGGCGGAGAATATGCCTATGCACTTGACACGTACGGCAATACTATTATCGACGTTAACGGATATTCTTCCGTTGAGGGCGGAATTCCTTTCTGGAAATGGATTCTCTCTCCGTTCCTTGTGCTCGGAGCTGAGGGTAACGGCACTTTGATTGCCGTTATCGCGTTCCTTCTTGTAATCGGCGGTATTTTTAACAGCCTCGATAAGTCGGGAATTATGAAATATATGCTCGATAAAATGGTAAAGCGATTCGGCGGGGTCCGTTACAGACTTATGGCTGTCATAACGTTTTTCTTTATGGCTATGGGTTCGATGATCGGCTCGTTTGAAGAGGTTGTTCCGCTTGTTCCGATTGTTGTTGCACTTGCGATAAATCTCGGTTGGGATGCACTGACAGGTGTTGGAATGAGTATTCTTGCGGCAGGCTGCGGTTTCGCTGCGGGTGTATGTAATCCCTTCACAATAGGTGTTGCGCAGGAACTTGCAGGCCTTCCGATGTTCTCGGATCCCTGGCTTCGTATCGTTTCGTTTGTGCTTATTTATGCTTGCCTTATGGCGTTTATTGTGCTTTATGCAAAGAAGCACGAAAAGCCGATTGAGAAGAGCAATGAGCTTGACTCATTTATTGCAGATAAGAAGATGGATAAAGGTCTTATCTGCTTCGCTTCAATTCTCGGTGCAGGCTTGCTTACAATCCTTTGCTCAGGCTTTATTCCTGCTTTGCAGGATTACACAATGATTATCGTTGCTGTAATGTTTTTGATTGCGGGTGTTGTTTCAACTCTCGTTTCGGGAATGAAGGGTAAAGATCTTGCAAAAACATCCTGGCAGGGTGTGACAAGCATTTTCCCTGCAGTGCTTATGATTCTTATGGCTTCGTCAATCAAGTACACTCTTGAGGAAGCAAACGTTCTTGATACAATTCTTCACGAGGCAGTCGGTATTGCAGGTTCAATGCCGAAATGGGCGGTAATACTTTTCATTTATCTCATCGTTCTTGTAATGAATTTCTTTATTCCGTCAGGCTCGGCAAAGGCTTTTATGCTCATTCCGTTGATTGTTCCGATGGCACAGATTTTCGGGCTTTCTGCTCAGCTTTGTGTTGTTGCATTTGCTTTTGGCGACGGTTTTTCAAACGTGTTCTATCCGACAAATCCCGTACTTCTCATAAGCCTCGGTCTTGCCGATGTCAGCTACAGCAAATGGGTTAAGTTCAGCTGGAAGTTCCAGTTTATGAATATCATCCTCACAAGTGCAATTCTTCTTTTTGGCTTGGCAGTGGGGTATTAACAGTTGATTATTATATCAAGCGATATGCTTCTGGAAATGAGGTGACGGAATGCTTGTAAATTTAGTGAACAACTCGGGTTTTAAAAAAATCAGAGTGTGGTGCGACGGAAAAGAATATTTTCTTGGTCAGCGTGAATTGGTAACGGTTGACGTGAACCGAAAATTCAAGCTCAAGGTTTTTACGCAGGAAAAAAACCATATGACTTTTGACTTTATGTTTTTTCTCATTGATGGTTTTCTTGATGAGGAACAGCTTGGTAATGTTGTTCATTATGATGCTGAGTTTGAACTCGAGGCAGACGACACGGAGTTTATAAAAACGATTTCAATTGATTGGCTCGAAGCAAGGGATGACAGATCTTTTTTTGTTTATTATTCGGCTTATCTGAACTCGCAGAATGTCCGCGTGCTGAAAACACAGTATATTCCGACAGATACAAAGAAACAAAAAAGAAAAAGTATGATATTTCTTACCTGCATTTCTTCGGCTATGTGGTTGGTGATTCCGCTATTGTTTGTTGCTGTTTTAGGTGGATTTTACTGGCTTCTTCTGGCACTTATCCCTTTGGTCTTACTATGGACTATTCCGAGCTTCAAAAAAGTTGCAAAACTTAAGACGGGGTTTTCGTCCGATACCATAATAAATACATTGAAAGATAAGGAAAATGAATATAACATGAATAACGGCGGACCGGCTCCTTACGAGCCGAGTGGTTTTGTTGAAAAAGCGGTTGATAAAGTTATAAGAAAAATTTTTAAGCGTAAATAAACAAAAAGCAGAAACAAATTCCCTTCGGATTGTTTCTGCTTTTTATTTATGCAACAATTTTTTTAATCCATTTTCCTTTGCCGACAAAGTAAAGCCGATAAATCAATCGATTTTTACTTTGCACTATAAGAAAAAATAGCGTTAATTAATAGGATATGACTGAATTTGTTTCGTAGGGCACGACGTTTACGACGTGCCGATATCCTACAAAGTTTACGGTGTGTCGCAAAGCGTCACGCCCTACAAGACATTTTTGAAAATCCTGACAAGTTTGGGTTTGTAGGGCTTTTCAGTGGTGCAGTTTTCAGGCCCCTTGCCTAAAGGGGGCTGGCACGACGAAGTCGTGACTGGGGGATATTTTTAAAGAAAACAACGAAATTCAAATATTTTTTCTAAAAGTATCCCTCCGTCTTTTGCTTCGCAAAATCCACCTCCCTTTAGGCAAGGGAG
>JAFODS010000004.1 GCA_017380575.1 Clostridia bacterium
AAGCAGTTTTGAAAGAGGAGATTTTTGACTCGGCAAGGCAAAAATCTGCAGATATACTGACGTATTTCAAGGATTTTTAACGAAGTCGAGGCGAAAATATACCTTTCAAAACCTTATGGCTTGTTGGCAATTAAAGTATACACAAAAATTTCTTATTTAGCAAGTGAAAAAGAAATTTTATTGAAAAAGCGGATGCGGTCTGTTATAATTTTTTAAAAAGGAGGAGTTAAAATGTTTACAAGACAGAAAGCTTTTACAGGCGAAAACAAACTTCTTAAAGGTGCTTTGCACTGCCACACAACACGATCGGACGGTAAGGTTGCACCCGATGATGTTATCCGACTTCACAAGGAAAACGGATACGATTTTATGGCGATAACCGACCATAATATATACAATTATAAAAACTACGCTGAAGACATTGAAATAACAATTATTCCCGGAATGGAAGTTGACAATACCTTTGAAAGAATCAAGGGTTTCCGCACTTTCCATCACGTCTGCCTCGGTCCTGACGACGAAACCAACGGATACGAGCAGGATCAGCGTCTTCCGAACGGAGCGGCAAGAGATCAGTTTGAATATCAGCCGTTTCTTGACGAAATTCATGCAAACAACAACATAACATTCTATTGTCATCCCGAATGGAGTTCAACTCCACCGAGATACTTTGACAAGCTCAAGGGAAATGTCGCAATGGAAATCTGGAACTCAGGCGGTGCAGACGAAAATTATATGGACACAAATGCACTTTATTGGGACGACCTGCTTGGTCAGGGCATAAAACTCTGGGGCGTTGCGACGGATGACGGTCACCAGCCCCACCACCATTGCAAAGGCTGGGTAATGGTTAACGCAGAGAACGATGTAAAGGCTATTCTTGAAGCGATTAAAGACGGAAGATTTTATTCGTCCTGCGGTCCCGTTATAAAGGACTTCTATTTTGAAAACGGCAAAATTTATTTTGACTGTGAACCGTGCAAGGAAATTCGTTTCATAAGCGACTGCCACCCGACAAGAATTTTCAGAAACGAGGACGGACAGATTACACACGCTGAAGCTGACATCGACCCTGAAAATTATAAATATATCCGTGCATATGTCATCGACAATGACGGAAAACAGGCATGGACAAACCCGATTTTCTTTGAAGACTGAGGATAAGGTCTGTAAAAAGTGAAGACTGCATAAAACAAGCCAAGAAAGGGAGATTAATGTGACGCAGGAGTATTTTTTTCATAATGCAAAATGGGTCGGTGCGAAAGAGCGCACAAAGGACAGCTTTGCAGTTCTGAAAGGCAGTTTTGAAGCAGAGTCTGCAAAAAATGCAACTCTCAACGTCTTGGGACTTGGCTTTTTCAAATGTTACATTAACGGTGAATGTGTCAATCCCGATACGTTTCTTCCGCTTTCATCCGACTTTGAGGCAGGTTGTGACCCTGTTGATGAGGTTATCTCGGGTCACCGTGTTTATGTTCCGCAGTTCGATATAACTCCTTTTGTGAAATCGGGCGAAAACGATATTGAAATCCATTATGGTGGCGGTTGGTATACGCACAGGGAACGCACATTCGGTCTGCCGAAAGCAATTTATTGCATAACGGTTGAAGCCAAAAACGGTGTTGAACATTTCGTTTCTGACGAGAATTGTAAAATCCGCAAAGGCTCAGTTTGTCAATACAACTTCACGTGGGAAGAGCATCACGATTTTTCTGCCATTGACGGTTATTCGTGGGAAAATGCGGTTCTTACAGAAGTTCTTGAAACAGAATACTGCTCAACGGATTGTCCGTGGGATAAGCTTATTGAAAAGCTTCCTGTTAAGAAAGTAAAAGAAACAGAAAACGGTACCGTATACGATTGCGGTGAAAATACAACAGGCTATCCCGTATTGAAAATCACGGCAGAAAAAGGCGAAAAATTCTGTGTTAATTTTGCTGAAGAGCTTGCGGAGGACGGTTCACTTGACCCGACGCACGTTCACGGTCAGCAGTTTACTGTTGTTTCCGACGGCAAAGAAGCTCTCGTTCAGCCTGAATTCACCTGGTTCGGTTTTAGATTTTTTGAGGTTATCGGCAAAGCTGAACCCGAATGTGTGAAGGTTATCTATGCCGATGTGCCGATTTCTTCAACCTTTGAGTGCGACAACGAAACACTCAACTGGATTTACAAAACCTTTATGCACACAATGCTTTGCAATATGCATACAGGACACCCTTCCGACTGTCCGCACCTTGAAAGAAGAGGCTATACGGGCGACGGTCAGCTTACCTGCAACGCGGCATTGACCGTGTTTGATGCCAAGGCTTTCTATGAAAAATGGATGCAGGATATCGGTGACTGTCAGGATGTTTTAAGCGGACATATTCAGTATACCGCTCCGTATCTTCGCAGTGGCGGAGGTCCCGGTGGCTGGGGATGTGCGATTGTTGAAGTGCCGTATCAGCTTTATAAGCACTACGGTGAAAAGGAAATTCTTGCAAAGTATTATCCACAGATGCGTCGTTATATCGATTACCTTGAAGCACACTCGGAATACGGTGTTGTAACGAGCGACAAAAAGGGTGAATGGTGCCTTGGTGACTGGTGCGGACCGAATATTCTTTATCCTGAAAAGGATATCACGTCACATAATCAGCAGGTCGTTCTTCCTGCACCGATGGTCAACACTTACTTTATGGTAAAATCTCTTCAGCAGATGTGCGAAATTGCAAAGAATATCGGTAAAGATGAAGACATCGCAGAGTATGAAGAAAAGATTAAATACCGTAAGGGTGCAATTACTGCGGCTTATTTCAATACATTTGACGACAATTTCGTTATGAATGTTCAGGGTGCAAATTCATTTGCGGTTGACATCGGTCTTGGTAACGAAAAGACTTATAAAAATATGAAGAGCTACTACAAAAAGCTCGGTCACTATGACACAGGAATTTTTGCAACGGACATTGTCACCCGTCAGCTTTTCAAGAAAGGTGACAGCGACCTTGCTGTTGATTTGCTTACTCATAACGGTGACCAGGGATTTGAGCATTGGCGAAGAAACGGTGCAACAACATTCCACGAATATTGGGACAGTAACCGCAGCCGTTCACACAGTCACCCGATGTTCGGTGCACCTGTTGCATATCTTTTTGAATATCTTCTCGGAATAAGACAGACTGAAGATTCAGCAGGTTACAAGTCAATTATAATCGAGCCGATGAGCGTTGACAGATTCAAGTGGATGAAAGGCAGTATCACAACGCCCAACGGTGTTGTTGCGGTCAGCTACGAAAACAAAAACGGCAAAGTGAAATTCAATATTTCAATTCCCAAAAATACTGAAGCGGTGTTCCGTTACAAAGACACAAACACAAAGCTTATTCAGGGCGAGAATGAATTTGAGGTGTGAAACGAAATGAAGTTTAAAAATGAAAACCCATTTGACAAAACAGTTGAAGGATATAAAGTGCGGTGGCAGTTTTTTAGCAGATTGTTAGGGGCGCTTCTGGTTTTACATATTTATCTTGCTTGGATTCTTGGTTGGTTTGTGCTGTGGGGGATTTGGCCTCTTGAAGAGATTGTGCAAGGACTGGATCAAGCGATAGTCGGAGTTTTTTCGATTTTTATCGCTCCATTATTTGTGCTGTCGGTCATTAATAGATTTGTTGGTCCGATTGTTTGTGTTTTAACGGATGACGGCATTCATCACAATGGCAGATTTGTTAAGTGGAAAGATATTTTAAGTATAGAATATAATCCTGAGTTGGTCAGAAAAATACAATTTAGTCGAATTGTTATATACACAAGGAGCGATGAAATTGTAATAAACCACGCACCGCTGTATATGCTTATCAGAATAAAACGAATGCAACCGCAGATAAAAATCAGACTTAATAAATTCAAAAAGTATTTCTCTATAATTTTTATGGTGATATTAATGGTTGTCGGTGCGGTTTTTCCTATTGTTGTTTAATAGAAACATAATTTGGCTCACATAATCTTAACCTAAATTTTTAGAAAATAATTTTCACTCTTATACAATTTAACCAATGACAAACCGTCTCCTTTGTGCTATACTAACAGCCGCAAAGGAGATGTATTTTTTATGCAAACTTTAATGAGCTTATCTGTCTGCCTTTTTGCAGGCCTTGTGCTCTCTCGTGTAGCTAAACTTGTAAAACTTCCTGCTGTTACGGCATACCTTGTTGCAGGTATTCTTGTCGGTCCGTATGTGCTCGGTTCTTTCGGTGTACCGGGTCTCGGCTTTATAAGCATGGAAGACATAAAATCATATGAACTTATCCCTGACGTCGCTCTCGGATTCATCGCCTTCCTTATCGGTAATGAATTCCGTCTTGCTCAGCTTAAAGCAACGGGTAAGCAGGCAACGGTTATCGGTATTATTCAGGCTGTTTTTACAACACTTCTGGTTGATGCAGCACTCATCGGACTTCATTTTCTTATTCCCGATAAGCTTCCGCTTCCGGCAGCAATTGTTCTCGGTGCAGTCGCATCTGCAACAGCTCCTGCGGCAACGCTTATGGTTGTTAAGCAGTATAAGGCAAAGGGTCCCTTGACGGACATCCTTCTTCCGATTGTTGCTCTTGACGACGCTGTAGGTCTTGTGCTTTTTGCTGTTTCTTTCGGTGTTGCAAAAGCACTTATCCACGGTTCGGTTGACGTTCTTTCAATCGTTGTTGAACCGATTCTTGAGGTTGTTTTGTCAGTCCTTCTCGGTTTTGTTATGGGTGTGGTCTTTACTTTCACAGAAAAGTTTTTCCACTCACGTTCAAAGCGTCTTGCAGTTTCTGTT
This sequence comes from Clostridia bacterium, assembly GCA_017380575.1. Classification (GTDB taxonomy): domain Bacteria; phylum Bacillota; class Clostridia; order Oscillospirales; family Acutalibacteraceae; genus CAG-488. The sequence continues at coordinate 4,799 of JAFODS010000004.1, forward strand.
GCATTCGTATTTTTCACCGTTGCACTTTCAATGATGGAGTTCAAAATCGGCGGTGTACATATCGCATTCTCATCTCTTCTTTCCTGTATGATGCTCGGTACGGTATTCTGCAATATGTGTGATTTCTCCGAAGAGCTTATGGACAGAATCGACCGTTGGACGGCTCCGCTTTTCGTTCTCTTCTTTGTAATCAGCGGTGCAGAGCTTGAACTTTCAACATTCAAAGAGCTTGTTGTTGTCTGTATCGGTGTTGCATACATCGCGTTCCGTTCTCTCGGTAAATACTTCGGCGCAAGATTCAGCTCAAAGGCTGTTAAGTGTGACGAGCATATCGTCAAGTATCTCGGTATCACCCTTCTTCCGCAGGCAGGTGTTGCCCTTGGTATGGCTCTCAAGGCAGAAACACTCGGCGAGGAAGGTATGATAGTAACAAATATTATCTTGTTCTCAGTTCTTATCTACGAGCTTGTCGGCCCGTTCCTTACAAAGATTGCCCTTACAAAAGCAGGCGAAATCAAGCCCGACGGCGCAGTCAGTGCAAGAAAACCCGACACAATCCAACCCGAACTTAAAAAGAATCAAGTTAAATAAAAACAAATTAAATTGCTGTGCAAATACGAAAAAGGAAATACGAGCAACGGCGTAACAATCAGAAATTGTTACAGATGAGAATCTCTTAATCACTCCTATTTCCTTTTTCTTTGTTTTTATGACTTTTCATCTGACAAAAGTGAAGATAACCATATGAATTAAATTTAAAAATACACTTGATTTTTAGGTTGTTGTTAGTTATAATAGTATGGCTGTAAGGCAGATACGGAGAGTTGTCCGAGCTGGCCGAAGGAGCGCGATTGGAAATCGCGTAACAGGCTATAACCTGTTCGAGGGTTCGAATCCCTTGCTCTCCGCCAAAAAGAAAAGAGTCGCAACACGCGGCTCTTTTTCTTTTTTATTTAAAATCAAAGCAAGGGATTCGAAGCCCGAGGGGGCGAGGAGCGTAAAGAAAACAATTCGGTGAATTGTTTTTAGCTCCGAAGTCTGAGGCGGTGCTGTTGCAAAGCAACGGCAGCCGAGGACGTAACCTGCGAAGCAGGTGTATCCCTTACTCTTCGCCAAGATAATAACGGTACCCTTTGTGGCACCCTCCGTAAGGAAGGTGCCACAAAGGGTAGCTCTTGTATCTAAACTGAATAATTGATTTCTTTAAGCGGTGTAGCCATTGGCTATACCGTTTTCTGTTACACACCTTTTCAAAGTGTGTAACCCACTATGACACTTTCTCAAATACTCTGAGAAAAGATGTCAGTGGGCATTTCGAGGGCACAGTTTCTATTAAAAAAGCGCGGTTTACACTATATTTAAACTTTATGGTTGCGTAGTAGGTGATTTGTTTAGTTGTCAAATCTGACCGTAAAGTTTTTATCTTGATTTTTGGATAACATCAAAAAAGACAACAAAAGTTGTCTGATATGACTACTATTTTAGAGTGAGATGTGTTATAATGAAAAAAAGGAGGCACAAGCCGTGAATAATTTGAAGAAAAACATCGACCATTATATGAAATTAAAAGGGATAAAAATGTATAGTCATTTGTTGGTGAATATTGCACACGAATTAGGTGTCAAAGGTCAAGAAGCATACAAATTTGCAAATAAAGAAAAATCTAACTTTTCAAAAATGTTAAAAGGTGAAAGACCGCTTAAATATGAATTTATTATTCCTTTAGAAAAAATATTCGGTGTTTCATTAGCACGACTGATGGATGAAGATGCGTATAAATTACCTATAGAAAAAGAAAACGTACCATTTAACAAAGGCTTTAGATATTATGCATATTTAGATGATCCACAATTATATAAAAATGAATTTAATTTGTTGATGGCAACTGACGGAACACCTATTATTACTCAAACAGATGAATTCGGCAAAACCTTTCTTGATTATGTAGTTGAATATCATTCGGTTAATGGCGTGAGATATCTTTATGAAGAGTATGGAATAAAATTGAAATGGTATTTAAATCATTTTGAATTCAGAAAAGACAAAGGAATAACTTGGATTAATTTTGAAAATAGTATAGAATTTGCGCGTCTTGTAGCAAGTATGAAGGACGTTGAATTATTTAATAGCATTTATGATTCCTATAATATGTTTTTTGCTTGCGGTTACTATGATGTTGGTAGTTGTATTTTTGCCAACAATGATTTTTTGGAATTAATATTAGATAATAATGAAATATTCAATTCAATATTTGAAGAAAAACAATATGTATTTGAATTAAGTAATTTTACTAAAAGAAAAAAACAGATCGAGTCAATTACATATAATTCAATCAATCCGATAATAAATAACTGTTTAAGTTATGCATTAAAAAATTTAGATAAATATAAACAACAAGCAATAGAAATATTAAAATTTGGAATCGACTACAACCGAAAGAAAGCTACTAATATAGATTTTAGTAGTTGTTATATTTGTAATGAGCTTGGTGCATTGAAAAACATTGAGGATGAGGATTTTTATGAATTGATTATTTTGGCTGATGTAGAAACAAGTGACCCTGAAATAAAAGCATTAATTTCTCAATTGCCACGTTTTAATAAATACTAAAGGAGGAAAATTATGGGTAAACATTTTTTTTGATTATGAGGACGGCGATTTTGCTTATTCTATATCTGACAATATGGCGATAGATTCTGATGGGGATTTATTGATGAGGATGGGAGATAATATGGCAATGGATATGGATTCGGGCGAATTGCATATTATATCCGGTTGGCCTAACGAAGACGATGACGACTAAAATAACGGCGACAGAGAGACTAAAGCCTTTCTGCCGCCATTTTTTATGATTAGAATAACCGAAGGGAGATAACTTATTTACGGAGTGTCTCCCTTGGGTGCCGTTATTCTTTTTTGCAATGGTTCTGCTTTAAAGCTATCTCACAAACTTCACTCAGCAGACTTGTCTTTTTGCTGAAAATATGCAATAATATCTGTATACATCCCGAAAGGGAAATTAACAATCTGAAACGGAGTTTTATTATGGAACAGAAAAGAAGCGGTTTCACGGGTAAACTCGGATTTGTTCTTGCGGCGGCAGGCTCAGCTGTCGGCCTCGGCAACATCTGGCGTTTCCCTTATCTTGCGGCAAAGTACGGCGGAGGAATGTTCCTTCTTACGTATATCGTTCTTGCCGTTACCTTCGGTTTTACACTTATGGTGGCTGAAATTGCACTCGGACGTAAAACACAGCTCAGCGCAATTTCTGCTTTTTCAAATCTTAACAAAAAGTTTTCATTCCTCGGCTATCTCGCATCAATCGTCCCCGTTATCATCCTTCCGTATTATTCGGTTATCGGCGGTTGGGTAACAAAATACCTTGTCGCATTCTGCAGCGGAAATGTAACACAGGCAGCGCAGGATTCATATTTCGGAAACTTTATCTCTTCAACAGGCGAACCGATTCTCTTTTTTGCAATCTTCCTCGGTCTTACGGCACTCGTTGTTCTTTTCGGTGTTGAAAAAGGTATCGAAAAAATGAGTAAAGTTATGATGCCTGTTCTTGTTGTTCTTTCAATCGGTATTGCAATTTATTCCGCTTGCCTTCCGAATGCACTTGAAGGTGTTGTTTATTACCTTAAGCCTGACTTCTCACATTTCTCAATAACAACCGTTATTGCCGCTATGGGTCAGTTGTTCTATTCAATGTCACTTGCAATGGGTATTATGATCACATACGGCTCATATATGAAAAAGGATGTAAGCATTGAAAGCTCAACAAAACAAATCAGCCTTTTTGATACAGGTATTGCTTTCTTTGCAGGTCTTATGATTATCCCTGCTGTTTTCTCTTTCTCAGGCGGAGACGAGTCAGCTCTCGGTCAGGGCCCCGGCCTTATGTTCGTTACACTTCCCAAGGTGTTTAACAGCATGCCCGGCGGCAGCATCATCGGCATTGTTTTCTTTGTGCTTGTTCTTCTTGCTGCTCTCACCTCTTCGATTTCACTTATGGAAACAATCGTTTCAATCTTTATCGATAAGTTCAAAATCAAGAGAATCCCTGCATGTATCGCAGTTATTGTTATCAGCATTGTTCTCGGCCTTGTTTCAACCCTCGGCTACGGTATGTGGGCAGAGGTTAAGGTTATCGGAATGCAGTTCCTTGATTTCTTTGATTTCATCAGTAACAGCGTTATGATGCCGATCGTTGCACTCGTTACCTGCATCTTTGTCGGTTATGTTATCAAGCCCAAGGCAATCATTGAAGAAGTTGAACAGGAAAATGTTAAATTTTCAATGAAAAAGCTCTTTGTTGTAATGATTAAGTATATTGCTCCCGTATGCATTCTTCTTATTCTTGCATCATCAGTACTCGGAGCTTTCGGAATTATCAGCATTTAAGTTAATAAACCATCTGAAACGTTGCACTTCACCGTGCAACGTTTTTTCTTGTTTAAATCCGTTTTGTTTATTATGCTGAAAAATCAAGCACTTTTTAGTGGATTTGATTGTATTGTTTTTTACGCTTTAATGTAGTAAAATATTATCATTACAGAAAAAAGGAGATTAATAGTTATGGCGAAAAACAAAAACACTTTCACCAAAGCTCCTGCCAATGCTCTGCCGTCAGGTACGGGCAAAAGCGTTACAAAATTTGAATATTTCTGCCTGATGCTCGCACGTATCGGCGGTATGTTCGGAACAACCCTTACAGGTACACTTGCTGCAGCATTCCTGCACGAGCTTTATTACGGTCCTGTTGGTGTCAATTCGGATGAAATTGCCGAAATCCTTGCTGTTCAGACAACACTTACAACTGTTCTCGGTATAGCCGTCGGTCTTATATCGGCTACAATCGTACAGAAGTGGAAGACACGTTGGGGTCGTTACCGTCAGTGGTACATCATCTGCCTTGTGCCGATGTTTGCACTTACAGTTCTTTACTTCTACGTTCCTCAGGGTTGGACCGTTCAGCAGATGACATTGTTCCGTTACGGAATTGCCTGCTGTCAGACAATTTTCAATGCGTTCAACAACCTCGGACAGAATGTTGCTCAGGTTATTTCTCCGAACCCGAAAGAAAAGAAAACTGTTGCAACAATCTGGCAGCTTTCATACTATATCGGTTACGGCGGAGCATACATTGCAACAGCTGTTTACGGAATTTTCAGTGATGATAAGAATCAGATGTATATGACTCTCGGTGTTGTTGCCGGTATAGTTACATTGTTCGGTAACCTCATGTGCGGTCTTTTCTGTAAGGAAAGAATCGAGCTTCCGAAGAAAGAAAAGGTCAAAGTTTCAAAGACTCTTCTCACCCTTTTCAAATACAAAAACTACCGTGCATATCAGTATATGGTATGGGTTAACAACTTCGCGGTGCTCGGCAAGATGTCAACATTTCTTGCAGCAATTACCGTCGGTTCATCAAACAATCTTCTCCTCACACTTCCGACTGCTGTCGGCACGGTTGTTGGTAACCTTATAACAACAAAGCTTTCCAAGAAACACGAGCCTACAAAGCTTCTTAAATTCTGCGGACCGTACTCTATGGTTTCAGCAGGCATACTTTTTGCAATCTGTTTTGTTGAAGCAAAGATGGGTATTATGTTCTTCTCAGGCTGGAACAGCATTTTCTTCTATGTATTCTATTTCCTCTTCGGTGTAGGTATCGGTGTTCAGGAGCTTTCAAAATCTCATTTTGATGTTGAATACTTCGACTATCTTGAGTGGCAGACGGGCGACCGTATCGAAGCTATTCAGGGCGTTATTCCGGGCTGGATCAATACAGCAATCAACTATGCAAGAGAATTGATTATTCCGTTTATGATTGCATGGGTTGGTTATGAATCTTCATCTGAAGGTAACCTCGTTGCAACAATGCAGGCAAAGCCGGATTATCTGAATACCTGTCTCTGGATTCTCGGATTCCTTCTCTTTGGCTACACTCTCAGCAATGTTCTCAAAGCAATTATCCTTAAAACTCTTTATGATGTTGAAGGAGAAAAGAAAGAGCAGATGTATCGTGAACTTGAGCAGATCCGTGCAAAACGTCACGAGGAAAACAAGGCTATTGCAAGCAAGTAATTTAAAAGAGGAATTTTTATGGAAATGTATGATGTTTTAATTGTCGGCGGTTCTACAACAGGCTGTTGGTTTGCAGAAAAAATGGCTGAAAACGGCAGTAAAGTTCTTGTTATAGAAAAACAGCTTCCCGATGACGTTTCAAGGACATATGATATCTTCCATATGGGTGAAGCCGAAATGGAACGTTTCGGACTTGACACTCTTGACGAAGATAATCCTGTGCGCGAATTTCGTTTTGAGCATTCGTCAATGATTTCACCTTACGGTACATATTATAAAAGAGGTGCTGACTCGCCCGTAATCGGTCTTCATAAGCACGATTACATTATGCTTATGGCTGAAAAAGCAAAAGCGAAGGGTGCAGAGTTCATTTACGGTGCAGACTTTAAAGATTTCATTTACGATGCTAACGGAAAAATTGCAGGTGCTAAGTTTATGACAGCTGACGGTGAACAGTCAGCTTATGCAAAAATTGTTGCAGACTGTTCGGGTATTCCGTCCGTTGCAAGACGTAAGCTTCCCGATTCGTCACCCGTATGTAACTTCACTATAACACCGAAAGATATTCTTTACGTTGTGCTTTATTACGTCAAGTATCTTGACGAAAACGTAAAGCCACGTGAATATGACGGATTCTTTATGCAGTATAAAGCGTGGTCAGCCCCCGCAGGTGAAGGCTACGATGCAATACTCGGTATCGGAGGCAGCTATTCTTACGAATACGCAGAAGAAATTTTCAACGAGCAGTATTCAAAGAATGTTAAGTATCCCGATTACGAGGTTAAGAAGGTTGAAAAAGGTATGACACCGTATCACCGTTCTGTTTATTCTTTTGTTGACGACGGATTTATTGCAATGGGTGATGCAGCTTGCCTTACAAAACCGACCTGTGGTGAGGGTTGCACATCTTCACTTGTTCAGGGTGAAATCGCTGTTGAGGTTATTTCCAAACTTCTTAAAGAAAAGCTCCCGCTTACAAAAGAAAATATGTGGAGTATCAACTCCAGATATATGAAAGCTCAGGGTAAAGACTTTGACTTCATGCGACCGCTTCTTATGGGTGTTGTTTCTCTTACATATGAGGAAGCTGAGTATATGTTTGCAAACGACATTGTGTTCAGCGAGAAGCTCTTCGGCGGAATGGAAGATAACAACCTCAGCCTTAAAGGAAACGATGTTGCAATGTGGCTCGGCAAGATTGCCGCTGCTGTTGCGAAGAAGAAAATCAGCTCCGATTCAATCGGTAAGGTAATCAAGGGACTCCGACAGGCTGTTGAAATCGGTGCACTTTACGATAAGTATCCCGAATTGCCCGAAGACTTCCCGGCATGGAAGGAAAAAGCAGATAAAAAATGGGCAGAAATCGGAACACTCGCCGATACCTGCGACCCTGAAATTCTGAAAAAATTAGGAATAGCATAAAATTAAGCACTTGCTTCAGACGAAGCAAGTGCTTTTATATTACAGTATGCTTTTTAAAAATTCATAACCTTTCGGAACACCTGTGAGAGGGCTTTCCTGACCTTCATATTCAAGAGTTACCCAACCGTCGTAACCGACACCTTTAATTAACTCAAGGCACTCCTTAACAGGCACAACACCGTCTCCGAGAACTGAACCGCAGAGATGGTTGTCTGCTCTTGTACGGAAATATCCATCAGGACGTTCTTCGGACTTGTCTTTATAATAAAAATCTTTAACGTGAGCATATGCGATATAGTTTACGCCAACCTTAACTGCATCAAGAGGATTTTCATCAGCACACATAAAGTTACCGATATCGACAAGCCAGCCGAAGTTTTCGTGATCAACCGCCTTCATAAGAGCTTCAACGCGGTCGCTCTGCTGACAGTAATAACCGTGATTTTCAACGGAAGTCTTAATTCCCTTTGTTGCCGCATATTCAGTAACTGCACGGCAACCCTTTGCAAGTGTCGGAAGATATTTTTCAAAGCCTTCAAGAGAAAATCTTTCTTCTTCGGGACCGCCCGATGCATCGTGTCGCATAACCTTAACACCGAGGATTTCAGCGATATCAATTTCACCCTTAAGGCGTTCAATCTCGCTGTCGCAATCCCTGTTTATGAAATCAGCACCGATTGCATAGTTTGTAATCGGAAGTGAAAGCTCATCCGAAAGAGCCTTCAATGCCTTCGCGTGGTCTGCTTTTGCTACACCCTCGGGAGGATTAATCTCAGCAAATTCAATGCCGTCAAAGCCCATTTCCTTTGCGAGGTGCATACGGCTGAAATCATCAGTACCTAATGCTGAATAACTGTAACTGCTGACAGAAACTTTCATAATTATACACCCATCTTACCGTTGAGGAACTCAACTGCTTTTCTGATGTCGCGTGCAGGATCGTCGCCTACCTCACGCTCAATTGTAAGGAAGCCCTTATAACCGATATCCTCAAGAGCCTTGAGGTATTCGTCCCAGTTTACGCTACCCTCGCCGAGAGGCACTTCGATGAATGAATCGTGAGTAACGATGTGGGATTCAACCATACCGTAAACGATTTCGGGGTCAACAAAGAAGTTCTGCTTGCCGTCCTTAGCATGTGTATGTACGATATAATCCTTGAGGTTATGAACAGCCTTTGCAGGGTCGTCACCTGTTACCATAACGAGGTTTGCAGGGTCAAGGTTTACACCGACGCCTGTTGAGCCGAGTGAATCAAGGAAAGTCTTAAGGGTAGCAGATGTTTCAGGACCTGTTTCAATGGCGAAATGAGCATCGATGCTGTCTGCATAACGGCTGAGCTCGAAGCAAGCCTCCTGAAGAACCTTGTATCTGTCGCGATTCGGATCTGACGGAACAACACCGATATGAGTTGTAACAACGTCTGTTTCAAGCTCCTTAGCAAGGTCAAGAATACGCTTTGATTTTTCAATCTTTGCAGGATTGCGGTCAGCAAATGCGAATCCGCCACCGCCAAGGTCACCGCAGAGAGCAGAAATTACAAGACCGTTGTCCTTAACAAGGTTAAGGAAATCTTTTCTCTGCTGAGCTGAAAGATTTTCAGGTGCCATTTCACCGCTTGTTGAATAAACCTGAATACCCTGAGCACCAACCTCAGCAGCCTTAACAACCGCCTCTTTGATCGGCACACGGAAGCTGTCTATAATTACACCGATAGGAAATTTATACATAATAATTACTCCTTTTGCATTTTTTATTATTATATAAAAAGTAGCAAGGAATTTCAATATAAAACTCAAAATTAATGAAGTTGCATTTTCAAGTTCAGTTTTCACTTATTACTGATAAATTCGGGTTTGTCGGGGTCTTTGATTTCGCACAATCTGACTCTGTGTTCGTAGGGACCGGCCTCCCGGACGGTCCGCAGATTCTGCTGAGTTAACGGACGGTCGAGGACGCCCGTCCCTACGCAGTTGACTGAAACAAGGTTCGTAGGGACAGATATTATCTGCCCGACATTTTGCACATTTCTGACGGGACGTCGAGGACGTCGTCCCCTACACGGTTATTTGAAACTAGGTCCGTATGGGAGCCGTTTCGACTCCCATAATTAACGCTGTTTTTTCGGGACGGGAAACCCGTCCCCTACGACCGATATTTTAGAATCGTGCGTAAATCCAAGCCTTCCCCTTGAGGTGATTCCCCTGTTAGGGGAAATGTCGCGTTAGCGACAAAAGGGTGCCCGTTTTCGGAGAAAAAAGGTGGCATTTTCGTAAGAAAATGGCGGATGAGGTGGTAATAAACAAATAGATAAACCCGAATTAAACGTACTGTTTCTTTCTACAAACTTCGTTTGTATCCTCCTTGTTCGAATCCCTTTCAGAATATAAAAAAAAGAACAGGCAACACACGAAGTGTTTCCTGTTCTTTTGGCGTGCTGCAAGGGATTCGAACCCCTGACCTTTTGGTTCGTAGCCAAACACTCTATCCAGCTGAGCTAGCAGCACATTTCTTAATGCTCAGGTATTATATCACCACAGCGAAGAAAAATCAAGTGTTTTTTGAAAGTTTTTTCAAAAAACTGATTTTTATTTTTATAATCCTTGAATTTGTATCCTTCAAAAATGGTAACTCTTATTTTTTTCTTCAAAAAACCTCTTGACCATAACGTTACGTTATGGTTTATAATGTGTTCAGAGGTGATAGGTTTGCATATAAAAGATTTTTCTGAACTGACGGGTGTCAGCATCCGTACGCTGCATTATTACGATGAAATCGGTTTATTAAAACCTGCATCCACAGATGAGCAAAACGGATACAGGGATTATGACGAAGGTTCGCTTGAAAGGATGACGGAAATTCTCTTTTTCCGTGAGCTAGACTTCCCTCTTAAAGACATTGCTGAAATTCTTTCATCCGAAAGCTATGACAAAAAATCAGCACTCGGCAAGCAAAAGGAACTTCTTATCCTAAAAAAAGAACGTCTTGAAAATCTCATTTGTGCAATTGAAAAATTTGAAAAAGGAGAAATACCGATGAATACATTTAACAACAATAAATATGAAGATGCACGTAAAAAATATGAAAACGAAGCAAAACAGCGTTGGGGAAATACGGAAGCTTACAAAGAAAGTGAAAGAAAAACCGCAGGTTATTCTGAAGAAAAAATGAACGACGTCAACGCGGGGCTCAATGCAGTTCTTGCAGAATTTGCCGAGGCACTCAAAAACGGTGCAACCCCCGAAAGTGAATCTGCTCAGGCTCTTGTTAAAAAACTTCAGGCTTATATCACCGAAAATTTTTATACCTGCACAAAAGAAATTCTTGCCGGACTCGGTCAGATGTATGTTGCAGACGAGCGTTTCAAAGAAAATATCGACAAAAACGGCAACGGCACAGCAGAATTCATTTCTTCTGCTATTGAAATTTTTTGCAAATAAAAATAAGAATATGTTAACAATAATATTGTAGTTTTTATTGTTCTGTGCTATAATCGGACGCGCATTCTGACGAAACAAAAATCGCAGACTGCGCGTTATATTTTACAATCAGTTATAATTGCTCAGGTGATATAAATGAAAACTTTTAAAATCAATAAAGAAAAATCAGATGACCGCATAAAACAGATTACAAAGTGGTTGCTTCTTATCCTCGCGGCTTTTGCTGTCGGCATTCTGTGCGGTGCAATCGGCGGATCTTTTGCACGCAGCATCAGCTTTGTAACGGATTTGCGAAGCCAGAACTCCTGGCTCATTTTTCTTCTGCCCTTTGGCGGTCTAGCTTCTGTCGGACTTTACAAACTGACAAAGACAGAAGGACTTGGCACAGACAGAGCTCTCGAATCTGTCCAGGGACGTAAAAATGTTCCGATTCTTCTTGTACCCGTTATTTTTATCGCTTCCGTCATCACTCACCTTTTCGGCGGTTCTGCAGGTAAAGAAGGTGCTGCTCTTCAGCTCGGAAGCGGAATTGCAGAATTTGTTTCAAAAATTATCAAAGCGGGCGAAAGAACGCACGCAGTAATGACAATCTGCGGTATGGCTGCTCTTTTTTCTGCTGTTTTCGGAACACCCGTCGGAGCGTGTGTTTTTGCTCTTGAGGTTGCGGTTATCGGAAGGATGAATGCAGTTGCAGTTTTCCCCGCCTTCATTTCAAGTATCACAGCTTACTTCATTTCAATCGCAATCGGTGTGCATCCTGAAAGATTTCACGTTGAGGCTGTTCCCGATTTCACTATAATCAACCTTCTGAAAACATTCGGAGTTGCTGTTATTGTATCCTTGGCAGCTTATTTCTTCTGCCACTCTCTTCACGGAAGTGAGAAGCTTTTTGGACGTATTTGCAAAAACCCGTTTATCCGTATATTTGTCGGTGGTTGCGTAGTTATTATTCTTACACTTATATTCGGTACCGATTACAACGGCGGCGGTGTTTTCGTTATAGAACGAATTTTTGAAGAAGGTACTGTCCGACCCGAAGCCTTCCTTCTGAAAATTATCTTCACAGTTATAACCGTTTCAGCAGGCTACAAAGGCGGAGAAATTGTTCCTTCATTTTTCATCGGCGCAACTCTCGGAGCCGCGTTAGCGTCCGTTTTCGGGCTGCCGATATGCTTCTGTGCCGCAATCGGTATGACCGTATTCTTCGGCGGAGTTACAAACTGTCCGATTGCATCTGCCGTGCTTGCAGTTGAGCTTTTCGGCACAAACGGATTTATTCTTTTCGCTGCGGCGGCTTTTTCATCACGTGTTTTCTCGGGCAAGGTCAGCCTTTACCATAAGCAAAAAGCAAAGGAACTTAAATGCTGATTAAATGAACAGGAGCGAAAAATATGTTTAAATCAATTGTTGCAATATTTACTGCGATTGTAAGCTTCATCGGCGGTTGTTTTTCAAACATAAACGATGCAATCTTCTTCCCCGAAGGTCCGCAGACAGAGTCCGTTGTCTTTGCCGAAAAAATCGGTAACGGTTGGAACCTTGGCAACACACTTGATGCCTGTAACCTTGAGAAAGAGGAAAAGATGGGCCTTGAAAGCGAGGTCTATTGGGGCAATCCGTACACTACAAAAGAAATGATTGAATCTGTCAAAGCGGCCGGTTTCAGCTCTGTTCGTATCCCGATAACCTGGACACCGCATATGGACGAAAACTATACAATCGACAAAGCCTGGCTTAACCGAGTGAAAGAAATTGCAGATATGGTTCTTGACTGCGGAATGTATGCCATCATCAACGTGCATCACGATGACAGATTCTGGCTCATAACGGACGAGGAACACGAGGAACGGTCAACACTTATACTGACAACACTCTGGGCACAGGTCAGCGAGCATTTTAAAGATTATGACGAGCATCTTGTTTTTGAAACAATGAACGAACCGAGGGTTGTCGGTGACGAAAACGAATGGTCGGGCACGGATGAATATTTCGAAGTTGTAAACCGTCTTAACCATGCTGTTCTTGATGTAATTCGTAAAAGTGGTGGCAACAACACAACACGTTTTGTAATGATGCCTGCCTACGCCGCAAGATGCGAAAAGAAAACGATTTCCGAAGTCAGACTTCCTGATGATGAGCATATTCTCTTTTCCGTACATTTTTATCCCGGCACAGCTCACAGAAGCGAATTTCTTGACTGTGAAAAGAAGCTCTCATTGAAAGAGAAATCCGAGATATATCATACCCTCAGAAACTTTTATAAATTTTTCATCAAAAAAGGCTACGGTGTTGTGCTCGGTGAATACGGTTGGACAGACAGAACAAACCTTGAAAACCTTGCCGAAAGAGCAGACTTCTTACTCAGCACTGCAAACGGTTTCGGCATACCCTGCATTGTCTGGGACAACGGTGCAGACTTCCGTCTTTTTGACAGACAAACACAAACCCTTGAATTTCCCGACTACGTTAAACCTTAAACACAAAACAGCTCTACAGATTTCAACTGTCTGTAGAGCATTTTCTTTTTATATTTTTTCGAAAAAGTGCACAAATCCTCTTTACTTTTTTTGTGAAAAATAATATAATCGTCTTCGGCAAAAAAGGAGATGTTTTAATTGAAAAGTTTTTATCTTAAACCGAAATTCTTTTCGGTAATGAAAAAGTATTCTGCCCAGCAATTCACAAAAGATCTTACGGCAGGTATTATTGTTGCAATCATTGCTTTACCGTTGTCAATCGCGTTGGCACTTGCATCAGGCGTTGAGCCTGCTTGCGGTATTTACACTGCAATTGCGGCAGGCTTCTGTGTTTCTCTTTTCGGCGGCAGCCGTATACAGATTGCGGGTCCGACAGCCGCTTTCGCATCAATTGTTGCAGGTATCGTCGCGACACAGGGTATGGACGGTCTTTTCATCGCAACGATTATTGCAGGTATCCTGCTTATTGCTATGGGTATTTTCCGCTTCGGTTCACTCATTAAGTTTATTCCCCATACAATAACAACAGGTTTCACCTCAGGTATCGCCCTCACAATTTTTATCGGACAGATCAAGGACTTCCTCGGTCTTACATACGCTGACGGCGTTAAGCCTATTGAAACAATCGAAAAAATCGAAGCAAACATTGAATTTATCGGAAGCTTTTCCTGGCAGTCACTTGTTGTCGGTGCGGTCAGCCTTGCGATACTTATAATCTATCCGAAATTCGAGAAAAAAGTACCGCCTTCACTTATTGCTGTTTTTGCAGGTGCTCTTATGGTTGCTTTTATTCCGGGATTCGAAGACGGAGTTTACACAATCCGTGACCTGTATACAATCCCCTCAGGTCTTCCCGTAATCAACTTCAGCGGTATGGATTTCAGCTTTGAAAAAATATCCGCTGTCCTTCCCGATGCATTTACCATTGCGGTGCTTGCGGCAATTGAATCGCTTCTTTCCTGTGTTGTTGCTGACGGTATGGTTAACTCACGTCACAATTCCAATGCGGAATTGGTCGGTCAGGGTATTGGCAATATTGCTTCCGTTCTTTTCGGTGGTATCCCCGCAACAGGTGCTATTGCAAGAACAGCAGCAAACGCTAAAAACGGAGGCAGAACACCCGTCGCAGGTATGGTTCACGCGGTTGTCCTTCTTCTCGTGCTTCTTTTCCTTATGCCGTATGCAGGCCTTATTCCGATGCCGACTATCGCAGCAATTCTCTTTATGGTTGCATACAATATGAGCGAATGGAAAAAATTCCTTCACATAGCTAAAACCGCTCCGAAAAACGATATTCTCATCCTCCTTGTAACATTTATTCTTACTGTTGTTTTCGACCTTGTTGTTGCTATTGCCGTAGGTATGGTTCTCACAGCAATGCTCTTTATGAAGAGAATGAGCGACGAAACATCCGTCAACGGTTGGAAGTATATTGACCCCGACACGGACAAAGACAGCATCGACCTTCGTGAAGTTCCGAAGGATATCCGAGTTTACGAAATCAGCGGTCCCCTCTTCTTCGGTGCAGCAGACAAAATTCCCGAAATCATCCTTAAGGATTACACGCGCTGTCTTATTCTCAGAATGAGAGCCGTTCCTTCGCTTGATTCAACAGCACTCAGTGCACTGGAGCTTCTTCACAAAAAATGCGAAAAACAGGGCGTACAGCTCATTCTTTCACACGTTAACAGTCAGCCGTTACAGGTTATGAAGAAATCAGGCTTCTATAAAGCCGTAGGTAAAGATAACTTCTGTCCGCACATTGACGATGCCCTCAGAAGAGCTGAAAACATCTCAGAATAATATAAAACTACAAAAACCGCTTCTTTCAAAAAGAAGCGGTTTTTTTTATGTAATTAAGGATTAAAGGTTGTAGTACTTATCAAACTCTGCGGGATGAGGAATAGCAGAAAGCTGGTTGCACTCAGCACGCTTTGTCTTGATAAAGTTACGGATAAGCTCTTCGGGGAATACTCCGCCCTCTGTGAGGTAATCGAAGTCCTTTTCAAGGCAGTCAAGAGCATCCTCAAGGCATACGGGCAAGCCCTGAAGCTTTGCCTTCTCCTCTTCAGGAAGGTTGTAGAGGTTCATATCGTAGGGACCCCAACCGTTTGCACGCGGGTCAATCTTATTCTTAACGCCGTCAAGACCTGCCATAAGGATTGCAGCGTAGCAGAAATACGGGTTACATGTTGCGTCAGGATTACGAAGCTCGAAACGGCGCTTATCCGGGCTCTTTGCATATGCAGGAATACGGATAACAGCACTTCTGTTTGATGTTGCATAACCAACAGTAACGGGAGCTTCATAGCCGGGAACAAGACGCTTGAATGAGTTTGTGCTCGGGTTTGTGATTGCACAGAGTGAACCGATGTGCTTAAGAAGACCGCCGATGAAGTAATGAGCTGTTTCGCTGAGGTGTGAGTAACCGTTATCGTCAGAGAATACAGGCTCGCCATCCTTAAAGAGGATCATATGAACGTGCATACCGCTACCTGCTTCACCGTAGATCGGCTTCGGCATAAATGTAGCACTCTTGCCATACTTGAGAGCTGTGTTATGAATGATATACTTGATCATCATTGTAGCATCTGCCATATGTACAACTTCACCGAGCTGAGGCTCAATTTCGTACTGACCTGATGCAGCAACTTCCGGATGGTGGTAGTTAATTTCAATACCGCAATCCTTCATAAGCATACACATTTCGCTACGGCATTCGTAAGAAGTGTCAAACGGCTTTGCAATATGGTAGTTCTTCTGCTTCGGAACAACAACACCGTGACCGTCTGTTGCAGAGTTCCAGTAAGACTGGCTTGCATCAACTGTAGCACCGATGTATCTTCCGTCAACGTTCCATGTAACATCGTCGAAAAGATAGAACTCGAACTCAGGAAGAATCTTCATCTCGTCAGCAATACCGCTGTTCTTCATATACTCAACAGCAGCCTTTATGATGTTACGGGGATACTGAGCGAGAGGACGGTTTTCAGGAGTGTCGATAATCATCGCGTTACCTGTCATTGAAAGAGTCGGAATTTCGCAGAACGGATCGATGTTTGCTGTGTCAGGATCAGGAATGAAAACCATGTCACTCTTCTCAACAACAGCATAGCCATAGTTTGAAGCGTCAAAACCGATACCGCTCTTCATTGTATCCTCAGAAAAATTCTCTGCAGGGATCGTAACATGACGGTACTGGCCGTTGATATCAACCATCTTGAAGTCAACCATACGGATATTTTTTTCCTTGATAATATCAAGAATATCCTGAATTGTTTTTGCCATAAATAACACCTCTATTATATAATATTTGCACTTTATAATGTAACAAAGATTTTGTTTTTTGTCAATAAAATATGGAATAACAGTACGATTTACAAAAAGATACAAAAAAAGTAAAAGCAAAAAAGCACCTGCTATTGCAGATGCTTTTTTGCTGGTGGGTGAGGGTGGATTCGAACCACCGAAGTCACTGACGACAGATTTACAGTCTGTTCCCTTTGGCCACTCGGGAACTCACCCATATAAAAATAAATGGAGCTGGTGGACGGACTCGAACCCCCGACCTGCTGATTACAAATCAGCTGCTCTACCAACTGAGCTACACCAGCGTCTCAACGCTCGTATACTATACCATACGAAAACCCTTTTGTCAACACTTTTTACAAAAAAATTTCAACTTTTTTAAATTTATTTTTACGTTAATTTTTTATTGCTTTTCAGCATTATTTATCGTCTTCTTTTGCAAGTTTTTTCTCAGCAAAGCACATAAAAATCCCCTCTCCGATTTTCACCGAAGAGGGGTTATAAACATCAATTAGTTGTTGTAAAGGTTACGCTTAACATATGATGTGTGAAGGATTTCGTGAGCCTTATGGCTGCCGGGTTCACCGAAGAACTCGCTGTAAACACGCTTAACAGCTTCGTTATCGTGTGATTTACGGTTAGCGTTAGCAGCATCTGAAGAATAAAGAGCTGATGCACGCTTTGCCTTGAAGTCTTCGAAGTTACGTGTTGTTGCATCTACGATCGGCTGACCGCCACCGTTGATACAGCCACCCGGACAACCCATGATCTCGATGAACTGATACTCGCTTGTACCGTTCTTAACCTGCTCCATAAGTGTCTTTGCATTTGCTGTACCGCTTGCAACAGCAACCTTAACCTGAAGGTCACCAACTGCATAAGTTGCTTCCTTAACGCCTTCCATACCGCGTACTTCTGCGAAGTCTACGCTGTCAAGAGTTTTACCGGTGATCTTCTCAACTGCTGTACGGAGAGCTGCCTCCATAACACCGCCTGTTGCGCCGAAGATAACTGCAGCACCTGAGCCTTCGCCGAGCGGGCTGTCAAATGCTTCCTCAGGAAGGATGTTGAAGTTGATACCTGCACCCTTGATCATTCTTGCAAGCTCACGGGTTGTGATTGAGTAATCAACATCTGCAACGCCTGCTGCGTTCTGATCGTCACGACCGATTTCAAACTTCTTAGCTGTACAAGGCATTACGCTGACAGAAACAATCTTTGCCGGGTCAATACCCATCTTCTCAGCGTACCATGTCTTGAGTGTTGCACCGAACATCTGCTGCGGTGACTTACATGTTGAAAGGTGATCAAGCTGCTCAGGATAGTAGAACTCACAGTATCTGATCCAACCCGGTGAGCAAGATGTGATCATCGGAAGTGCACCACCGTTTGTGATTCTTTCGATAAGCTCCTGTGACTCTTCCATAATTGTAAGGTCAGCAGCAAAGTTTGTATCGAATACCTTGTCAAAGCCAAGGCGACGGAGAGCTGTTACCATCTTACCTTCAACGTTTGTACCGATTTCGTAGCCGAACTCTTCACCAAGAGCTGCACGAACAGCGGGAGCTGTCTGAACAACAACGTACTTCTCGGGATCGTTGATAGCTGCAAGAACGTCAGCTGTGCTGTCCTTTTCATAGAGAGCACCTGTCGGGCAGCTTACGATACACTGACCGCAAGAAATACATGAGTATTCCTGAATCTTCTTCTCAAACGGAGAAGTGATAGCTGTATCGAAACCACGAGCGTTTGCACCGATAACCGAGATACCCTGGTTGTCACAAGCTGCTACGCAACGACGGCAAAGGATACACTTGCTGTTGTCACGAACCATGTGAGCCATTGAATCGTCAAAGTTGAACTCAGGAAGAACACCGTCAAAACGTCCTTCGTCTTCAACGCCATACTCCTTACAGAGCTTCTGGAGTTCGCAATCGCCGCTTCTTACGCAAGAAAGGCACTTACGGTTATGTGTTGAGAGGATGAGCTCAAGAGTTGTCTTTCTTGAAGCACGAACCTTCTCTGTGTTTGTGAAAATTTCCATTCCCTCGTTGATGGGGAATACGCAAGCTGAAACAAGGCTTCTTGCACCCTTAACTTCAACCATACAGATACGGCAAGCGCCGATCTCGTTCATCTTCTTAAGGTAGCAGAGTGTAGGAATTTCGATTCCTGCATAACGAGCAGCCTCAAGAATTGTAATACCGTTAGGCACACTGTAGGGCATGCCATTTATTTTAATATTAATCATTTCCATATCTGACACACTCCTTATTTCTTAATAATTGCACCGAACTTACATGAATCCATACAAACGCCGCACTTGATACACTTTGATGTGTCGATTGTATGAGCTTCTTTAACTGCACCTGAAATTGCACCAACCGGGCACTTTCTTGAGCAAAGAGTACAACCCTTACACTTGTCAGCTTCGATTGTGTAGCTGAGGAGAGCCTTACATACACCTGCAGGACACTTCTTATCAACGATATGAGCAATATACTCATCCTTGAAGAAGCGGAGTGTTGCAAGAACAGGGTTGGGAGCTGTCTGACCAAGACCGCAGAGTGAGTTTTCCTTGATGTAGTAAGCAAGCTTTTCAAGCTCGTCAAGATCAGCAAGAGTTGCCTTACCGTCTGTAATCTTTTCAAGGATTTCCATCATTCTCTTTGTACCGATACGGCACGGAGTACACTTACCGCAAGACTCATCAACTGTGAAGTCGAGGAAGAACTTAGCGATGTCAACCATACAGTTGTCTTCGTCCATAACGATAAGTCCGCCTGAACCCATCATACAGCCGATAGCTGTGAGGTTGTCGTAGTCAATCGGTGTGTCCATAAGTGAAGCAGGAATACATCCGCCTGAAGGACCACCTGTCTGAGCAGCCTTGAACTTCTTACCGTTGGGAATACCGCCACCGATATCTTCGATAACTTCGCGGAGAGTTGTACCCATCGGAACTTCAACAAGACCTGTATTGTTAATCTTACCGCCGAGAGCAAATACCTTTGTACCTGCAGACTTCTCTGTACCCATTGAAGAGAAGAACTCTGCACCGTTAAGGATGATCTGCGGAATGTTTGCGAATGTTTCAACGTTGTTTTCAGTTGTCGGCTTGCCGAAGAGACCCTTTACTGCCGGATACGGAGGACGGGGACGCGGCTCACCGCGGTTGCCTTCGATTGAAGTCATAAGAGCTGTTTCTTCACCGCAAACGAATGCACCTGCACCAAGACGGATGTGAAGATCGAAGTCAAAACCTGAATTAAAGATATTTTTACCGAGAAGACCGTTTTCACGAGCATCCTTGATAGCCTTATCAAGACGGTTAACAGCGATCGGGTACTCAGCACGAACGTAAACGTAACCTTCTGTTGCACCTGTTGCATAACCGCAGATTGTCATAGCTTCAACGATACAGTGCGGGTCGCCTTCAAGAACTGAACGGTCCATGAATGCACCCGGGTCACCTTCGTCAGCGTTACATACAACATACTTCTGATCTGCTGCATTCTTAGCTGTGAAGCTCCACTTAAGACCTGTCGGGAATCCGCCGCCGCCACGGCCACGAAGACCTGAATCCTTAACTACCTGGATAACCTCTTCCGGAGTCATCTCTGTAAGAGCCTTTGCAAGAGCCTGGTAGCCGTCCATTGCGATATACTCTTCAATGCTTTCGGGGTCGATAACACCGCAGTTACGAAGAGCGATTCTGTTCTGTTTCTTATAGAAGTTTGTTTCACTCAGGGGCTTGATTTCATCCTTTGTGATTGTCTCATCATAGATAAGACGCTTAACCATACGACCCTTAAGAAGATGCTCTTCAACGATTTCGGGAACGTCTTCAACCTTAACCTCGCTGTAGAAGCAACCTTCGGGATATACGATCATAATCGGGCCTAATGCACAAAGTCCGAAGCAACCGGTTTTGATAACCTTAATCTCATTTTCGAGACCCTTAGCCTTGAGTTCTGACTCAAGAGCTTCGATGATCTCGCTACTGTGAGAGGAGGTACAACCGGTACCGCCGCAGACAAGAACGTGTGAACGATACATTGTTTTTTCCTCCTTGATTAGTTTTTAAAGTTAGCGCCAACTGTCTTTTCGATAACGGGGTTGCCGTTTACGATATGGTTAGCAACGATTTCGGGCACATTTTCAGGGGTCATCTTAACATAAGTAACCTTTTCCTTACCCGGTACAAATACTTCAACGATCGGCTCGTACTGGCACATACCGATGCAGCCTGTCTGAGCAACCGTAACATTCTTGAGACCTCTCTTTGCGACCTCCTCAACGAATGCGTTGAGAACGGGTCTTGCACCTGCTGCGATACCGCAAGTTGCCATACCGACAACAACACGGATAGCATCACCGTTACCCTCACGGTCAGTCATTGATGCCTTAGCCTTATCGCGGATAGCCATCAATTCTTCAAGTGATTTCATAATCTTACACCTCCACGGATATTTTGTGTTTGTTCTTCAAGATACTCTTTTATCCACATCGAAACCGAAGGCTCCGAAAGAGGAACATCGCCCAGAATGGCTTTTAACTCCTCTGTGGAAAGAGTGAAAATTTTTTCGTCAATACCGAATCGGTAGATAAACTCACGGTCGGTATTCATTGTTATCAGCATCAAAACGGTGGAATTCATATCGCCTATCGGGGTAAAGTCGATACTGTCTGTTTTAAAAACAGCCGTAACTCTTGTCCCCTTGCCGAGCTCAGATTCGATATCAAGATATCCGCCCGTCTGCTCTGCAGCGAGTTTAAAAAGAGGGATTCCCATTCCGACCTTACGTGTTGTACGCGTTGTGAAAAATGGGTCTTTTACATTCTCGACCTGTTCGGGCGTCATACCCTTTCCGTTGTCATAAATACCGATAAGAAGCTCTTTCTTCACGGTATCTTCAAGCACCTCGATTTCAATCAGCGGTGCATTGGCGGAAATGGAATTCTGCGCAATATCAAGAACATTCAAGGACAATTCCCGCATAAGCTCCTCCGTTTTTCAAGCTGAAAAATTATGCTTTATATTTTGCAAGAATACCGTCGATGTCATCTGCAACGAGCTTACCGTAAACTTCATCGTTAACAGTAAGAACCGGAGCAAGACCGCAAGCACCGATGCAACGGCAAGCCTCAACAGAGAATTTTCCGTCGTCTGTGCATTCACCTGCTGAAATACCGAGATTCTCGCAGATTCTGTCGATAAGATCCTGTGCGCCCTTAACATAGCAAGCTGTACCAAGGCAAACAGAGATGTTGTACTCGCCCTTCGGGGAGAGTGCGAACTGAGCATAGAATGTAGAAACACCGTACACCTTTTCAAGTGGGATGTTCATACCGTCTGCAATCATGGTCTGAACCTCAAAGGGAAGATAACCGTAGATTGCCTGTGCCTGCTGCATTACGTGCATAAGCATGCTTTTATCATCCTTGCACTCCTCGATAACAGCACGCAACTGTGCCTCCTGCTCAGGTGTTCCTTTGAACGGGATTTTGCTGATTTTCTTGAGCATTGAGTTGTTCCTCCTTTACAACAATTTCAAAATCTCAAGCGACATTTTTCTTTCCTTAAGCAATGATTTTTTTCGCCTCGGAAATAAATGTTATTTTTTTAACATTCTTTAGCCGCACTTTTCACATTATAATAATGTTCATAACATTATATCACAATAAAATCAAATAGTAAACATTTTTCTGCAAAATAATTTTCAATAAAGTCTTGTTTTCGCAGGCAAAACAAAAGCCACAGCAGATTGCTGCGGCTTAATCGCACAAAATCAGACACCGAGCACCTTCCGAAGCGTTCCGCCGAGGATGTTTTCCTTTGCGGTGTCGGAGATTCACCTGCCTTCCCCTTGAGGGGAAGGGGGACCGTTTGCGGTGGATGAGGTGTTGATATGTCCAGAAATATCATAGCATACACCCTCAAAGTTCGTGTTTATATCGTAATTTGAATACCGTAAAACCGTAATCCCCAAGCTACTTAAATATTGATCTCTCTTCGTATCGTTTTCTTTCCCTTTTTCTTCGTAGTGCTGTGATCCGTCAAGTTCAATCACAAGCTTTTCTTTTGCACAGTAGAAATCAACGATGTAATCCCCTATTACTTTCTGTCGGTTAAAATTACAAGTTTGACTTTTCAAGAAATCATACCAGAGATGTCGTTCTTCTTTAGTCATATTCTTACGAAGATGTTGAGAGTTCTTAGTAAGCTTAGTGTTTGCCTTTTCATTCATTCAAACACCTCATCAGTCACTTCGTGACAGCTTCCCCTCAAGGGGAAGCCTTTTATATACCTAAAACCTTTTTCAGAGTTCCGCCGAGGATGTTTTCCTTTGCAGTGTCGGAGATATTAAGACTCTTGTACCTTTCGATTTCATATTTTATATATGCGGCATCTTTGAACGGAAAGTCAAGGCCGAAAATTGAGCTTTCGTCATCTGTCTGGAAAATTATCGTTTCAAGCTGTTCGTTTGTAAGGGTCCATTCGTCCTTGCCGTCGCGGTCGCTGATTGATGTCCAGCCTGCAAAAGCTCTCGGATGAACATCTCCTCTTGAATTGTTACACATAACCGCAAGGCTTTCATTAAAGAAATGGTATCCGCCAAGGTGCTCAAGGCTGAATCGGAGCTTCGGGAAAAACCAGCCGACCTCATCATAAAGAATCGGACGTACACCCTTCAGTCGGTGCCAGTGCATTCCGCAATGGAAAGAGATGAACAAGCCCAACTCCTCTGCCCTTTCATAAACCTTAAAAGCGTCCTCTCCGTCAATATCAAACTCCTGATACGGCGGATGCATTTTTATTCCCTTGAAGCCGAAATCGGCAATTCGGTCAACCTCGTCACGAAGATTCTTTGTAAAATCAACCGTTCCGAATCCGTAAAGGTCGGGGTCATTTTTAATTGCCTTCGCAAGCCATTCGTTCGGTGTGTCTGTTCGCGATGACTCCTCGAATCTGTCAGGAAACGGAGCAAAGCAAACAGCTTTATCTATTCCGCAATCGTCCATAAGACGCTTAAGATTGTCGATTGTACCGACAGGCTTTATATCCTCCGGGAACACGTGAGCGTGGTTAGCAAAAATCATAATGACTCCTCCTTTAAAAATCGTCGAAAATCTTTGGTACTTTTAGTTTAACACGACACCTGTTTTGTGTCAATAATGCCGAAAAAGCAATCGCTTTATTGACAAAGAATGTATTAAAAATTATACTTTAATTACCAATATAAAAAGGAGTGTTCATCCTATGAAAATCACATTTATGGGTGCAGGCAGTACAGTTTTTGCACGTAACGTTTTAGGCGACTGTATGTGTACACCGGCTTTGCGAGAAGCTGAAATCGCACTTTACGACATCGACAAACAGCGTCTTGAGGATTCAGAAATCATCCTTAAGGCTATCAATAAAAACATCAACGAATCAAGAGCAAAAATTTCAACATACCTCGGAGTTGAAAACCGTAAGGATGCACTCCGCGGAGCCAACTTCGTTGTTAACGCAATTCAGGTCGGTCTTTACGATCCCTGCACAATTACGGACTTCGAAATCCCGAAGAAATACGGCCTTCGCCAGACTATTGCGGACACGCTCGGCATCGGCGGTATTATGCGCGGTCTCCGTACAATCCCCGTGCTCGAAGATTTTGCACACGATATGCAGGAAGTCTGCCCCGACGCATGGTTCCTTAACTACACAAATCCGATGGCAATTCTCACAGGCTATATGACACGTTATTCGGGCATCAAGACGGTCGGTCTTTGCCACAGTGTTCAGAGCTGTGCAAGAGATTTGCTTGATCACGTTGGTATGCTTGAAGAAGTCGGTGAAGATAACTTCTATGACAGAATTGCAGGTATCAACCATATGGCATGGCTTCTCGAAATCCACGATAAGCAGGGCAACGACCTTTACCCCGAAATCAGACGCCGTGCTCTTGAAATCAATGCAAAGGCTCTCGCTTCCGATAAGAAGGAAGACAAACACGGTGATATGGTTCGTTTCGACTATATCAAGCGTCTGGGATACTACTGTACAGAGTCAAGTGAGCATAATTCAGAGTATAATATGTTCTATATCAAGGACAAGTATCCGAACCTTATCGCAGATTATAACATTCCGCTTGACGAGTATCCTCGTCGCTGCATTGAGCAGATTGCAAACTGGGCAAAGCAGAGAGATGAAATTCTTGCAAACGGAGAAGTTACACATAAGCGTTCAAAAGAATACGCTTCATACATTATGGAAGCTATGGTTACAAACAATCCGTACAAAATCGGCGGTAACGTGCTCAACACAGGTCTTATTGACAACCTTCCCGCTGACGCTTGTGTTGAAGTTCCGTGTCTTGTTGATTCCAGCGGTGTTACACCGTGCCACATGGGCAAGCTTCCCGTTCAGCTTGCAGCGATGAATATGACAAACATCAATCCGCAGTTGCTCACAATTGAAGCTGCTGTTACAAAGAAGAAGGATCACATCTATCAGGCAGCAATGCTTGACCCGCACACAGGCTCAGAGCTCAGCATTGACGATATCGTCAAAATGGTCGATGAGCTCATCGAGGTTCACGGAGATTGGATGCCGAAGTATCATTAATTTTATATGCAAAACCGCCATCAGGAAATCCTGATGGCGGTTGTTTTTTATTTCTTCTTCTTTTCTTTCTTTGCTTTTTTGCCGTTGAGAACCTTGTCGATAACGTCCTGATACTGATCGGGAGTTTTCAGCGTTGCAGATGACTTTTTGAAACCGTCTACAAACTTAACAACTCTGTATCCGTTTGTGAGCGTTTTCTTATCGACCGCAATCTTGCAATCCTTACCGTCGAGTTTGAAATATGCTCGGTATCCGTCAGTCGTAGGAGCAAAACGCATATCCGAAACGCCCTCGGTTTTCTCCAGCGCGTTCTTTATTGTAAGAACAAATCCCGTAATAATAACAGCTTCGTTGTTCTCCGTCGCAACCGATGCTTTCGCTTTTTCCTTTTTCTCTTTTGGTGCTTTTGTTTTTGCCATAAAATCACCTCAATTATTTTGTAAGAATATCTGTTTCAAGATATCTGACACCAAGGTCATACATCATTTTTGCGTCTTCAACGGTATTGACTGTCCAGTATGAAACATCAATTCCGCTATCGAGAGCAAGTTGAACGGAGCGTCTGTCGTTCTTATCAAAATTAGCAGAAAGCCATACCTTGTCAGAGATTGATCTTGCTTCTGCAATGTTTTCTTCCGTGATTCGGTCAACAAGATACCAAAGCTCGATTTTGTCGTTAAGCTTATAAATCTCTCTGAGCTGCTGAAGGTCAAACGAAATAACAATTGAACTTTCAACAAGTCCCTTTTTCTCAACAGCTTCAACAACCTCGTGAAGTGTATCGTAAGTTTCTGCTTTGATTTCAATCTGCGGTCTTGTGTTTGTTCCGACAAAAACATCAAGGAATTCGTCAAGAGTCGGAATTCTGAGGTCATCATATGCCCAGAAATTCGAACCACCTTTGAAGCTGTACTTGCTTGCCTCTGCATATGTTACATCCTTGATCGGGCCGTATTCGCAAAACCACTTGTCAACCGTATCGTTATGGAGAAGCACCCACACGCCGTCCTTTGTGCGTTGAATATCGCATTCTGCTGAATAATATCCAAGTCTTACTGCTTCTTCGTAAGCAGGAATTGTATTTTCAGGTGCAACGGATGTTACACCGCGATGAGCCGTGAAATAAATCGGGTCACCCGGTTTTTCAATTCCTTTGTCTGAAATGCTGACAACCTCAGACGGCAGGTTAAAAAGTTTTACAACGTGAACAAACGGCAAAAACTTGCATTTAAAAATCGGTGCTAAAACATTTGTTATAAATTTGTTATATTTCGCATTCACTGTAATCATTCTTTCTTCGTTTTAGTATGTAAAAATAATAACACAACCGTAATTCACTGTCAACGGATAAACAAAAAAGTGAGTGCCGTATGACACTCACTTAATTGATTATTTGAACTTTCTTTTACGAGCAGCCTCAGACTTCTTCTTACGCTTAACTGACGGCTTCTCATAGTGTTCTCTTTTACGAACTTCCTGAATAACGCCGTCTCTTGAAGTCTGTCTCTTAAATCTTCTGAGAGCGTTATCTAAAGATTCGCCTTCCTTAACTTTTACCTGACTCATTGTATTCCCTCCCTCCGCTACTTGCAGGGGTAATTTTTTATATACACCCTATTCTAACACACGATTTTCCGTATGTCAACAGGATTTTTCCGAGTTTACCAAAATTTCTGCGGAGAAAGGACAACATTATCTTACAACGATGTTAACAAGTCTGCCCTTAACGTAAAGCTCCTTAACAATCTGCTTGCCTTCGATTGAATCTACAAGCTCTTTCTTTGCAAGAGCAATTGCATCTGCAGCTTCAATTTCAGCAGGAATCATAAGCTTTGCGCGAACCTTACCGTTAATCTGAGCAACGATTTCAATTTCGTCATCAACACACTTTGCTTCGTCGAAATCTACCCAGTTGCCGTTAGCAAGCATACCGCCGAAGCCCTGCTGAGCCCAGATTTCTTCAGTTACGTGAGGAGCAAACGGATTAAGGAGAGTTACAAAAGTCTTAAGCTCTGCCTTGTTGATTGCACCCTTGTCGTAAATTGTGTTAAGAAGTGTCATCAAAGCAGCGATTGCTGTGTTGAACTTCATATTTTCGATATCTTCAGTAACCTTCTTGATTGTCTTATGGAAAGCTGTTTCAAGTTCCTTTGAGTATGCATCGCCGTCAACAAGGATATCCTGAAGTCCCCATGTTCTGTCGATAAATCTCTTACATCCCTTAACAGATGAAGCAGACCACGGAGCAGCCTTTTCATAGTCACCCATAAAGAGAACGTATGCACGAAGAACGTCTGCACCGAATTCATCAACAACCTCGTTCGGGTCAACAACGTTACCCTTTGACTTACTCATCTTGTCGCCGTCAGGTCCGAGAATAAGACCCTGAGCGGTTCTCTTTGCATAAGGCTCATCGTTCGGAACAACGCCGAGGTCGTAGAGGAACTTATGCCAGAAACGAGAGTAAATCATATGACGTGTAACGTGCTCCATACCGCCGTTGTACCAGTCAACCTGACCCCAATACTTAAGCTTTTCGCTGTCTGCGAGAGCTTCGTTGTTGTTCGGGTCGATATAACGGAGGAAGTACCATGATGAACCTGCCCACTGAGGCATTGTATCTGTTTCACGCTTTGCATCAGCACCGCACTTCGGGCACTTGCAGTTAACGTATGAATCAATCTTTGCGAGCGGGCTTTCACCGTCCTGACCGGGTTCAAAGTTTTCAACCTGAGGAAGCTTAAGCGGAAGCTCTTCGTAAGGAACAGCAACCATACCGCACTTTTCGCAGTGAACGATAGGAATCGGCTCGCCCCAGTAACGCTGTCTGTTAAAAGCCCAGTCCTTCATCTTGTACTGAACGCCCTTTTCACCGATGCCGTTCTTCTGGAGATATTCAGCCATTGTGTCGATAGCTTCACGCTTTGAAGTGATGCCGTTAAGGAACTCTGAGTTAACGAGCTCACCCTCACCTGCATATGCTGCTTCTTCAATGTTACCGCCCTTGATAACCTCAATGATATCAATTCCGAACTTCTTTGCAAAGTCGTAGTCACGGTCGTCGTGTGCAGGAACAGCCATAATAGCACCTGTACCGTAACCCATCATAACATAGTCAGATATGTAAATCGGAATTTCCTTACCGTTTACGGGGTTGATTGCAGAGATACCGCTGATGCATACACCTGTCTTATCCTTAACGAGCTGAGTTCTTTCAAACTCTGTCTTCTTTGCACATTCTTTTCTGTATGCTTCGATGTCTGACATATTTGCGATACGGTCAGCATACTTGTCAATCATCGGATGCTCGGGAGCCATAACCATAAATGTTACACCGAAGAGAGTATCCGGACGTGTTGTATAAACCTTGAGCTTTTCGTCGTCTGAGCCCTTTACTTCAAAGTCAACAAAAGCACCTGTTGACTTACCGATCCAGTTCTGCTGCTGAAGCTTTACGTTGGGAAGGTAGTCAACCTTTTCAAGGCCTTCCAGGAGCTTGTCAGCATACTCTGTGATGCGAAGGTACCAAACGTCCTTTGACTTCTGCACGATGTCTGAATGACAGATGTCGCACTTACCGCCCTGAGAGTCCTCATTTGAAAGAACAACCTTACATGACGGACAGTAGTTAACAAGAGTCTTATCTCTGAAAGCAAGACCGTTTTCAAACATCTTGAGGAAAATCCACTGTGTCCACTTGTAGTAATCTTCCTGAGTAGTATCAACAACTCTGTTCCAGTCGAAAGAGAAACCAACTCTCTTAAGCTGGCTTGAGAATTTTTCGATGTTCATATCCGTAACCTTACGGGGATGAATGCCTGTTTTGATAGCATAGTTTTCAGTCGGAAGACCGTAAGCATCAAAACCAATCGGGAACAATACGTTGTAACCCTGCATTCTTCTTTTTCTTGACACAACTTCAAGGCCCGAGTAAGCCTTGATGTGACCAACGTGCATACCTGCACCGCTGGGATACGGGAATTCAACGAGGGCATAGAACTTCGGCTTATCCGAAAAATCTACCGCATTGAAGACACCCTCTGCCTCCCATTTATCCTGCCATTTTTTCTCTGTTGATTTAAAATCATAACCCATTTCAATATTCCTCCGAGTTAAATCATCTCAGTTTGTTCGCCCTGTGAGATTTTCAATTTATTGCTCGTAGAGTGACTGCTGACGTCCGCTATTTTACGGGACGTCGAGGACGTCGTCCCCTACGTAATATTTCAAATTTATAGCTTAGTCCGGTGTCACGATGTCGGAAATATCAACCTTTGCGGCATCGCCCCAGAGTCTTTCGAGGTTGTAATACTCTCTTGACTGCGGGTCAAAGACGTGAACGAGAACACAACCGTAATCAAGAAGAATCCAACCCGTTGCTCTGCCTTCAATATGGTCAGGCTCAACACCGAGCTTAGTCATTTCTTCTTCAACCTCATCGGCAAGAGCACGTACGTGTGTGTTTGAAGTACCGTTTGCGATAATGAAATAATCAGAAACGATAGTCAGCTCCTGTGTCTGAATAAGGTCGATATCCATCGCCTTTTTATTGTCGAGAATTTTAACTATATTTTTTGCTGTTTCAAGTGATGTCATATTCTGTTTCCTCCTTGCTTTTTTATCACCATTTCGTTGTAAAGATCAAGGCTGTCGGGATGAACAACACTTCCTCGTTTTACAAGGTCAGGTATACCGAACTCGAGCGCATAAAGCACAGCTTCATCCATTGACTCGTCGCAAAGCTTACGCATTACGTCAACGTCTTTGTAATTACGTTCGGCTGATATGTAGTCCGCAAGATAAACTATTTTTTCAAGCAAAGACATTCCTGCTCTGCCTGTTGTGTGGTACCTGACAGCTTTGTAAATTTCCCTATCGTCGATACCCATAACATTTTTGACATATGCAGCTCCTGCAATAGCGTGCCAGAGTTTTTTGTTCGCACACTCTTCGGGCAGAAGCTCAATTCCTGCCTCAGTCATAACCCCCAGCTGCTCCTCGGGTGAGGAATTTTTCATAACGTCGTGAAGAAGCCCTGCAGTGTACGCTTTGTCCGCATCGCCGTCATATTTTTCGGCAAGATAGCGTGCACTTTCCGCAACATTAAGGCTGTGTTGAAAGCGCCTTAACTCCAGCTTCGACCTTATGAGCTCAATGATTTTTTCATCAGTCCAGCCGTTCAAAGGTATAACTCCTTTTCTTTTATGTATTTCAGCACCTCTGCATCAAGAAGACCCTCAACGATTTCACCGTCACGGACGGCATTACGTATCTGTGTTGAGCTGAGCTCAATCGGGTCAAAATCGCAGGTGATGAATCTTTCTTTACTGTCAGGAAAATGTTTTTCAACATATTCCCTGAGTTCTTCTTCATTGATTTCATCGTTTCTTGTGACGGCACAAATTTTCACGTGAGATAAAATCACGTCAGGATTACGCCACGAATGAAACGAAAAAAGCATATCCGAGCCAAGAAGAAAAATCAGCTCGGCATCAGGATAAATCCCGTGAAGGAGAGTTACCGTTTCGTAAGTGTAACTCTTTCCTCCACGAGCAATTTCCATATCGCTTACTTCAACATCCGTATCATTTCCGAAAAGGATTTTTACCATATTCAGCCTGTCTTCGGCTGAAGCGGAATTTATCTTTCCTTTGTGCGGAGGTGTTGAAGTCGGTATAACAAGAAGCTTGTCGAGCGAAAGCCTGACCTTCAGCTCGTCGGCATATTTCTTATGACCTGCGTGAGGCGGGTCAAATGTGCCACCGAAAATTCCGATTCTCATCATCCTATATTAATCTTCTTCTTCATAAGATAGTGTGTTATAAAGAAGAATCCGACGCTGACAATAATCAGGAACAACGGCACAGCAAGGTCAACATGTGCAACTGCAAGCTTTGCACTGTCACCTACCGCGAAAGCAATCTTCTCTGTAGAGAAATTATAATTGAAGCCAAAGAACGGCTCTTTACCGATAACTTCAGAAAGCTTAACTACAACAAAGCCGATTACTGCCATAAACAGCATTGCATAAAGCGAATGATGCTTCTGGAACGGTCTTGTGTTTGAAATTGTAATTGCAAGGAAAGCAACCATTGTGAATGCAACAACAAGGAAGAAAAATTCAATAATTGCTGCAATAACCGAAACAATAATAACCGAAAGGCTGAGACCGTCTTCTGTCATTGCAAGAATTGAGTCAACAAGGCCAAGTGTTGTTTCGCCTATTGCTTCACCTGCTGACCACAAAGCAATTCTTGCTGCAATCATAAAGCAACCGAAAGCTGCAAGGTACCAGAAGATTGAAACGATTGTTTTTGAAAGTAAAACTGAAGAGCTTTTAACAGGAAGCGTGAACGTAAGATAACCCTGATCTCCGTAAAGAGTCTTCTGGAAATTTGACATTACAACAACTGCTGTAAGAATGAAGTTTACGAAAGCGATGAGGCAAAGTGCAATATAACTGAGCATTTCACCGACTGAATCAAGCTCGTTTCCGCTGAAATGAACGGAACCGACGAGGTAAACTGCAACGATGGCAAAAACAGCATAAACAACAGCCATAAATCTTCCTGTTGCAAAGAAGTCATGTTTCAAAAGCTTACCAAACATTGCTGAACACCTCCCTGAACAGATTTTCTACAGTATTACCGTTTTCTCTGATTTTTTCAACATCAGTATTGACGGCAAGCATACCGCCCTTGACCATAAGCACACGGTCAAGAATTCTTTCAATATCATAAATAAGATGAGTTGAAAGGAGGATTGTTGAGTTTTCGGCGTGGTTTTTAAGGATTGTTTCAAGAATGAAATCTCTTGCAACAACGTCAACACCGCCAAGAGGCTCGTCGAGGATGTAAAGGTCTGCCTTACGGCACATAACAAGGATAAGATGGAGCTTTTCCTGCTGACCTTTCGACATTGTCTTGAGCTTCTGCTTCATATCAAGCTCAAATGTCTGAGCCATTGCGATTGCCTTTTCTTTGTCGAAATTGCTGTAGAAATCGGCAATGTAATTGATTGCCTGCTTCGGTGTCATCCACGGCGGAAGATAGTTCTTTTCCGGAAGGTATGCAACAACCTTTTTGGACTCAACACCGGGATTCTGACCGTTAACGAGAATTTCGCCCTCGTAATCGTTAATAAGACCGACAATCGACTTAATCATTGACGACTTACCGCAGCCGTTCGGTCCGAGAAGACCGACAATCTGTCCCTGCGGAATATCAAATGAAATTCCTTTAAGAACCTCGTGAGAGCCGTAGCTCTTTCTGAGGTTTCTTATTTGCAATAAGGCATTTGCCATTATTTTTTCCTCCAATTAATCTTCTGACATTCTTGCTTCTTTAATCATTTCATCCGTTATTTTTGATTCACCGTGTTTAACAAACAACAGGAAGAAGATTGCAAATGCAAACATAATCGGGCTGTAATAGAACAGCGACATATAAGTTCCTGCAAACATTCTGATGAAACCGTAAACAATCGGAGCTGCGATCTGTGCTGAGAATGTAGCTGTGTAATAGTAACCTGTGAATGTTCCGACCTTTGCAACACCGCCGATATCAAGAACAAGCGGAAGTGTATTAACGGTGATGAACATATTAGCAGCACCGCCAAGGATAAGAACAGGATAAATAAGAACGCGGAGAATCTTTGTGATGCCTGCAACTGATTCTGAAATAGCTGCAAGTGCTTCACCGAAGTCTGCATTTTCAACTGCAAGAACGTTTTCAGCAACACCTACAACAGCACTTTCTGTTGCTTCGCCTGCATTTTCTGCAAAGTACTTGTCAAATTCTGCATAATACTCTGCACCTTCAACAGCCTTGCCCTGCTTATATTCAATATAAGTATCCATTGTGATAACTTCGTTTTCAGCAACTTCTCTGCCTGCTTCTTTTGCAGCGTCACTTACTTTAGAGTTATAGTTATTAACCTGGTCATTAACTGCGATGTATGCGTTGTTAACCTCAACATAGTTCTTGATTGAAAGGTCCTTACCGCCGAGCATTACAAGGAACACTGCGAAGAACACAATGAACGCTGCAAGGAAAACAGAGATACCGCCAAGGATAGTCTTTTTTCTGCCGAACTTTTTGCCGAGCTTACCTGCAGGAAGAGCTGCAACACCTGAGCAAACTGCGAAGATAAGCATAATGAATGTTGCTTCGGAAGTGATCATATGAAGGATTTCCTGAGCAAACAATGAGAAGAATGTTGTAATAGCATTTGTACCGCAGAAGAGGAAGAAAAGACAACCGAGCATAAAGATAAGGCTCTTTCTTTCTGCACCTGTAAGCTTTTCAGCCTTGAGTGCAGCCTTGTGAGCTTTTGCAGCTTCTTTTTCTGCCTTTCTCTTTGCCTTTGCATCTGCGTACTCGTTCATTTCGCCCTTAAGCTTGATGCTTGTGTCCTCTTCCTTAACGAAGAAGAGAAGAACGAGCATACCGACAATCATAACGATTGAACCGATGAAGAATACATACGGGAACGAAAGAGTTTCATTTGCTTTGATCTGAGCCTTTGAATAGCCTGCGATAAGTGTGCAGAGTGCAATACCGATTGTACCTGCAACCATACCGACAGCTGAACCGATACCACCCATAAGGTTGATAACAGCGTTACCTTCAGAACGGAGGTGCGGCGGTGTAAGGTCGGGCATAAGTGCAACAACAGGTGCACGCCACAAGGACATCGAGAAAACAAAAAGAATAACGACTGTCATTGTTGCAGCAATTCTTGTTCCGTCACCGGGTACGTTGAGTGCAACAATAGGAATAAGTGTAAAGAGAAGTGCCGAAATCGGAGCACAGGAAACGATAAACGGACGGCGCTTACCGAGTTTTGAGTGACAGTTGTCAGAAAGCTTACCGAAGGTCGGCTGGAAGATAACACCGAAGATGTTATCAAAAGTCATAATTATACCGATGAACAAAGGAACAAGCGTAAAGCCTCCGTTGAGAGCAACTGTGCTTTCGCCCTGAGCCTCTGCGAATTTGCCGAGCCAAGGAATTGCATTGCCGAGTGCTTCACTCCATTTAGCAATCAATGAGCTTTCAGAAAGAATCTTGTTAAGAATCTTTGTGATGTACGGGTCATAAATTGCCCATGCAATTGACGTCGCAAGGAATCCGAAACCGGTAAGTATGGTTTTCGGATAATTAAGCTTAGTCTTTGTGTCTTTTTCAGCCATAAAAACATCCCTTTCAAAACTATTTACAATTAGCGTTTTCAACTTCGTTAAACAGATTTATGTTCAAAAAAGAACATAACCCCATTTAATCGTATAGTTACAGTTATTATATCACTTTAATGAAGGTTTGCAAAGCTTTTTAAGGTTATTTTTGCCAAAAAGTTAAAAATATTTCAAAAAACAGGTTACCGATATAATTGCATTTCTTTTTTAACAGGATATAAAACAAATGTAAACAAAAAAAGAACGCTCTAAGCGTTCTCAGAAAAAAGAAAAAGCCGTCAGGGTTTCCCCCGACGGCCGAAAAATTCAGTTTACATTAGCACTCGAATTCGATTGATGCGAATGTAGCGTTTGTTCTGTCATAGATA
This sequence comes from Clostridia bacterium, assembly GCA_017380575.1. GTDB lineage: Bacteria > Bacillota > Clostridia > Oscillospirales > Acutalibacteraceae > CAG-488. The sequence continues at coordinate 39,715 of JAFODS010000004.1, forward strand.
GTCCATGTCTTGCAAAGACCAACAAGGCTGAGAACGCTGTTTTCGCCAACACCGATCTTGAGGATGCCATAAACATCTGCGTGACCGCTGATCTGAATGTCACCTTCGAAGTCCATACCTGCAGCTACTTCTGCAAGGTAGTCGATCGGCACTGCATATGTTGACTGGAATACGGGGTTACCGTTTTCGTCAACGAAACGAGCTGTTGCTTCAACCCAAGCACCAACACCGCCGAACACCTCAACGTCTACGATTGTGTAGCCGAAGAGACCGAGACCAACACCAAGACCAAGCATGATTTCGAATTCGCCGTAGATATCAACTACACGGTCGATAACCTTAGAATCGCTAACCTTGCTTACTTTGTTGTTGATAACAGAAATGCCGTGGAACTCTTCTGAAACAACTGTGATTGTCATTCTGCCGTTAACACCGATGTGAAGCATAATGTCAAAGTTGAATGTAAGAGGAGTTGTGCCGAGAGGAACAACTACTGTGAAGAGCTTGATTGATGATGAGTCAAACTCGCTGAGGATGTACTTGTTAACAAGGTCATTGAATACCTTGCCAGCTTCGAGCTTCTCGCCCTCTGTCTTTACTTCCTCACCGAACTCTTTGTAGTAAGAACCTGCGATTGTTGTTTTGTCAACGAGGTCATACTTTGCATTGAGGTAAACTTCGTTGAAGCTGAGTGTCTTGATGTTAACGTCAGCCTTAGCATCTACTGAAAGGTTTGTAAGTGAATAGTCCTTAGTAACTGTTACACCGTCAACCGGAGATGTTGCAACTGAGAAATCAAGACCTGTCTTTGTAGCTTCTGCGCTGATATCGAAATCACCGATTGAGAAGCTGATGTTACCGATAGTGAGAAGGATACCGTGGATGATATTGTCGATCTGATCTGCTGAAAGACCTTCTGTATCGAACAAACCTTCGCTGATAACTTCACCGTTACCGTCCATAATCTTAGCTGTACCGAAGTTAACGTCTGTTGAACCTTCGAAGTCGATCTTTTCGATTACTTCGTTGATAGCAACGTCAGATGTTTCAACAACCTTCTGACCGTCAACTACTTCTACTGCTTCTGCCTTGAATGCAGCGTCGTCAGCAACGAAAACGTCACCTGCAACGATATCTTCTTCTGCATCAAGAACGATTGCTTCGCCTGCAACTTCGTATGTATCAACAGTCTTAACACCTTCAACGAGATCAAAATCGTCGAAAACGTCACCTGATGTGATACGAAGGCTTGCTGCGAGAGTGATTGCTGCTGTGATGTCATTAACTGTCATAGCGTCTGTGCTTACTGTGCCGTCTGCTTCAACAGGAATGAGATCATTAGCAACTGCGATAGAAACCTTTTCGATATTCTCGAAATCTGCAGCGTTAGCAATTTCTACTTCTTCGTCAGTTGTGAGGTTTGCAGCATTAACAAGAACTGTTGCAACAAACTCTGTGTCTGCGAAAGCAAGTACATCGATTACTTCGTAATCAACGAGAACGTTATACTGTGCCGCTGCAGCAACAGCGTCATAATACTCGTTATCCGGTGCGACGCCGTAAAGAACTTCGTCAGTATCCGGAGCAGTGTAACCGAAAGCCACGCCAACATCTGTCAAGAAATCACCGATTTCCATGTTGTCTCCGCCCGGCCATGAGAAGCCCGGGAAAAGAGTTGTCATGATTGTCATGATGATTGACAAAATGATTGAAATGATTTTTGTGCTCATAACAATTCCTCCTATAAATTTTTCGAGGTCAGGTTTTCACCCGTCCGGAAAGTGGTATAACGTTAGTACCGCTTTTAGGTTAAGTCGCCCGTAAGCAACAACTGCAGAAAACACTTTCCTCGATTCGGATTATAGTATATTCACCGTCAATTTTCAAGTATTTTTTAATCATTTTTAATCATTTTTGGTTAATTTTATCATTTTGCACAACATATAGTGCTGCATTCGTTGCCAAAAACTATGATGTTTGTGCAACTTGACAAAAATATATAAATATGTGTTTTCAAGCAAAAATGAATACACATATGAATAATTCAATTCGTCAAACTTTTCACATTTCCGTTCGGCTTTTTTACTATATTATATGCAAAAACGGCAGCCGTTTTACCGACTGCCGTTAATTTTATTTGGATTTGATTATTCCTCTGTGCCGTAGATCTTTGCAAGTCTCTGAAGGTGAGCATAACGATCCTTAGCATCTGCCTCAGCCTTTGCGAAGAGTGCTTCAGCTCTTTCAGGGAATGAACGTGTAAGAGATGCATAACGAGCTTCGTTAAGAAGGAATGCACGGTAGCCCTCTGTTGCAGGAGTCTTAGAATCAAGGATGAACGGATTCTTACCTTCTGCCTTGAGTGCCGGGTTGTAACGGAACATATTCCAGTAACCGCAGTCAACAGCCTTCTTCATTTCAGCCTGGCAGTTGATCATACCGCCCTTGATTGAGTGCATTTCACACGGAGCGTAACCGATGATGATTGACGGTCCCGGATATGCTTCAGCTTCCATGATTGCCTTGAGTGTCTGGTTCATATCAGCACCCATAGCGATCTGTGCAACGTAAACGTAACCGTATGACATTGCGATTTCTGCAAGGCTCTTCTTAGCGATTGCCTTACCAGCTGCTGCGAACTGAGCAACCTGACCTACCTGAGAAGCCTTTGATGCCTGTCCGCCTGTATTTGAGTAAACTTCTGTATCGAATACCATGATGTTTACATCGTCGCCTGATGCAAGAACGTGGTCAACACCGCCGAAGCCGATGTCGTATGCCCAACCGTCACCACCGAAGATCCATACAGATTTCTTTGAAAGGTATTCCTTCTGAGCAAGGATTTCCTTAGAAGCATCGCAGCCGCACTTCTCGAGCTCAGCGATAAGAGCTTCTGTTGCAGCGCCGTTCTTTGCGCCGTCTGCTACTGTTGCAAGGTAGCCTTCGCAAGCTGCCTTAAGCTCAGCTGTAGCATTCTCGCACTCTGCAGCAGCCTTAACCTTTTCGATGAGGCTGTTACGGATAGCGTTCTGACCGAGGTACATACCGTAACCGTGCTCAGCGTTATCTTCGAAGAGTGAGTTAGCCCATGCAGGACCCTGACCCTTGCTGTTTGTTGTGTACGGTGATGTAGCTGCCGGACCACCCCAGATTGATGAACAACCTGTTGCGTTAGAGATATACATTCTGTCGCCGTAGAGCTGTGTGATAAGACGAGCGTAAGCTGTTTCAGCACAACCTGCACATGAGCCTGAGAACTCGAGCAACGGCTTCTTGTACTGGCTTGAAATAACAGTCATCTTCTCTGTTGTTTCAGCCTTTTCTGTTACGTTAGCTACACAGTAGTCAAATGCTGCCTGCTGTGCATCCTGGCTCTCACGAGATACCATAACGAGTGAATTTGTCGGACAAACGCCTACGCAGACGCCGCAACCCATACAATCCATCGGTGATACTGCAAGAGTATAAGTGTAGTTTGTCTTTACGATCGGCTTCGGAGCCTTCTTCATTACTGCAGGAGCAGCTGCAACTTCCTCTTCGCTGAGAGCGAAAGGTCTGATTGTAGCGTGCGGACAAACATAAGCACACTTGTTACACTTTGCGCAAGTTTCTGCATTCCACTCGGGAACCATAACTGCAACGCCGCGCTTCTCATATGCTGATGCACCCTGCTCGAATGTACCGTCGGCGTGATCCATAAAGTCAGAAACTGAAATGCTGTAACCGTCCATACGGCCAACAGGCTTCATGATGTTGTCAACCATCTTTGTGAGCTTTGCAGGACCTTCTGTCTTAACTGCTTCTGCTGAATCAGCAGCGTTTGCCCACTCTGCGGGAACTTCGATTTCTACGTATGCAGAAACACCTGCATCAATAGCATCCCAGTTGCACTTAACAACGTCGTCACCCTTCTTAGCGTATGACTTCTTAGCAGCTGCCTTCATGTAGTCAACAGCTTCCTCGATAGGCATAACCTTAGCAAGTGCGAAGAATGCAGCCTGGAGAATTGTGTTTGTTCTCTTACCCATACCAACCTTCTGAGCGAGGTCGATAGCGTTAACTGTGTAAAGCTTGATGTTGTTCTTAGCGATGTACTGCTTTGTTTCAGCGTTCATCTTTTCAGCAAGCTCTTTCTCATCCCACTGGCAGTTGATGAGGAATGTACCGCCCGGCTTAACGTCGTTAACCATCTTGAAGCCCTTCTCGATGTATGAGGGGTTATGACAAGCAACGAAGTCTGCCTTGTTTACATAGTACGGGCTCTTGATAGCCTTATCACCGAAACGAAGGTGAGAAACAGTGATACCACCTGTCTTCTTTGAGTCGTACTGGAAGTAAGCCTGTACGAACTTGTCTGTGTGGTCACCGATGATCTTGATTGAGTTCTTGTTAGCACCAACAGTACCGTCACCGCCGAGACCCCAGAACTTGCACTCGATTGTGCCTTCTGCAGCTGTGTTCGGAGCAGCCTTCTCTTCAAGAGAAAGGTAAGTAACGTCGTCGTTGATACCAAGTGTGAAGTGAGCCTTCGGAGCATCCTTTGCAAGCTCGTCATATACTGCGAAGATGCTTGACGGAGGTGTATCCTTTGAACCGAGACCGTAACGGCCGCCGATTACCTGGATGCCTGACTTACCTGCTGCTGCAAGAGCTGCGATAACGTCAAGGTAAAGAGGTTCACCGATTGAACCGGGCTCCTTTGTTCTGTCAAGAACAGCGAGCTTCTTACATGATGCAGGAACAGCCTCTGCAAACTTCTCAACTGAGAAAGGTCTGTAAAGACGAACCTTGATAAGACCAACCTTCTCGCCCTTGGCAAGGAGATAGTCAATAACTTCTTCTGCAACGTCACAGATTGAACCCATAGCAACGATAACGTTCTCTGCGTCAGCTGCACCGTAGTAGTTGAAGAGCTTATAATCTGTACCAAGCTTAGCGTTAACCTTGTCCATGTACTTCTCAGCAATTGCGGGAACTGCATCATAGTACTTGTTACAAGCTTCACGGTGCTGGAAGAAGATGTCGTCGTTCTCGTGAGAACCACGCATTACAGGATGCTCAGGATTAAGAGCACGTGCACGGAATGCGTTAACAGCATCCATATCGCACATTTCCTTGAGGTCTTCGTAATCCCAGATCTCGATCTTCTGGAGCTCGTGTGATGTACGGAAACCGTCGAAGAAGTTGATGAACGGAACACGGCTTTCGATAGCTGTGAGATGTGCAACAGCACCAAGGTCCATAACTTCCTGTGTGTTTGTTTCAGCGAGCATTGCGAAACCTGTCTGACGACAAGCGTAAACGTCTGAATGGTCACCGAAGATATTAAGAGCATGAGAAGCTACGCAACGAGCTGATACATGGAAAACGCTGGGAAGAAGTTCACCTGCGATTTTGTACATGTTCGGGATCATAAGAAGAAGACCCTGAGAAGCTGTGTAAGTTGTTGTCATAGCACCTGCTGCGAGTGAGCCGTGTACTGTACCTGCAGCACCAGCCTCTGACTGCATTTCTGCAACCTTAACTGTTGTGCCGAAGATGTTCTTTCTGCCCTGTGCTGACCACTGGTCAACATAGTCTGCCATGGGGCTTGACGGTGTGATAGGATAAATACCTGCAACTTCTGTAAACGCATAAGATACGTGAGCAGCAGCGGTATTACCGTCCATGGTTTGCTTGATTCTTGCCATTTGCTTTTTCCTCCTTAGAGTTATATTGATAAATATAGCAATTTATTTTACCACCGTAAATAATAACACTTTTAAAGCAATATGTAAACATCTAAACGCCAAAAAAGTTTGTCAAATATGGATTTTTATTCAATATCTTTTTTGTATAAGATGTTAAAAAGTTGTCATTTTTGTAAATTGTTTCAGTTTTTATACGTTTTAACTTCGTTTTATCGTCGCAAGTGACGTGTTTTTTCCCTTGACACTAAACACTATTTATGATATCTTTATTTATAATGTAATAAAGAACGGCGTTGAAGAAGACAGTATGCACTGTGCGAAGCCTTAGCGAGTCGGGGACGGTGGAAGCCCGATGCGATGTACACTTTGCTGAAAATCACTTCCGAGCTTCGGGCTGAAAGCAGTAAGCCTTGACGGTTGTCCCCCGTTAAAAGGAACGCATATTATAGTATGTTGAATAGGTGGTTGCGAGTTTTCTCGTCCTGTTTCACACGGGACGGGTTTTTATTTTTCCTGTTCACAACGATTAAGGAGTGTATTGAATGTACAAGAAAGTTCCCGCTAATATGAACTTTGTCGAGCGTGAAAAATCAATCGAAAAGTTCTGGGCAGAAAACAAAATTTTTGAAAAGACCTGCGAAAAGCAGGGTCCGTCTTACGTTTTCTATGACGGTCCGCCGACAGCTAACGGTAAGCCTCATATCGGTCACGTGCTTACACGTGTTATCAAGGATATGATTCCCCGTTACCGCACAATGAAGGGTTATCAGGTACCCCGTAAAGCAGGTTGGGACACACACGGTCTTCCCGTTGAGCTTGAGGTTGAAAAGCTTCTCGGCCTTGACGGTAAGGAGCAGATTGAAGAATACGGTCTTGAGCCGTTCATCGAAAAGTGTAAGGAAAGCGTTTGGAAGTACAAGGGAATGTGGGAAGATTTCTCATTCACAGTCGGCTTCTGGGCTGATATGAACGACCCGTACGTTACTTACCATAACTCATTCATCGAGTCAGAGTGGTGGGCACTCAAGCAGATTTATGACAAGGGACTTATCTACAAGGGATTCAAGATTGTTCCCTACTGTCCCCGTTGCGGAACACCGCTTTCATCACACGAAGTTGCACAGGGCTACAAGAACGTTAAAGAGCGTTCAGCAATTGTTCGTTTCAAGGTTGTCGGTGAAGACGCTTACTTCCTTGCATGGACAACAACTCCGTGGACACTTCCGTCAAACGTTGCACTTTGCGTAAACCCGAAGGATGAATATGCAAAGGTTAAGGCAGGCGACGGCTACACATATTATATGGCAGTTGAGCTTCTTGACAAGGTTCTCGGCTCACTTGCAACAGAGGATGCACCTGCATACGAAATCCTTGAAAAGTATGTTGGTACAGACCTTGAAAGAAAAGAATATGAGCCTCTCTTTGCTTGTGCAGGTGAAGTTGCTGCAAAGCAGAAGAAAAAAGGTTTCTTCGTAACCTGCGACAGCTATGTTACAATGTCTGACGGTACAGGTATTGTTCACATCGCACCGGCATTCGGTGAAGACGACTCAAAGGTCGGCAGAAAGTATGACCTTCCGTTCGTTCAGTTTGTTGACGGTGCAGGTCATATGACAGACAACACACCGTTCGGTGGTCTTTTCGTTAAGGATGCAGATATGCCTATCCTTCAGGACCTTGAGGACAGAAAGCTTCTCTTCTCTGCTCCGAAGTTTGAGCATGACTATCCGTTCTGCTGGCGTTGCGACACTCCGCTTATCTACTATGCAAGAGAGTCATGGTTCATCGAAATGACAAAGGTTAAGGATAACCTTATCAAGAATAACAACACAATCAATTGGATTCCCGAAAGCATCGGTAAGGGACGTTTCGGCGACTGGCTTGTAAACGTTCAGGACTGGGGTATCAGCCGTAACCGTTACTGGGGTACTCCGCTTAACATCTGGGAATGTGAATGCGGTCACAGACATTCAATCGGAAGCATTGAAGAGCTCAAATCAATGTCTTCAAACTGCCCGGATGAAATCGAGCTTCACCGCCCGTACATCGACGCTGTTACAATCAAATGTCCTGAGTGCGGCGGCGAAATGAAGAGAGTTCCCGAAGTTATCGACTGTTGGTTCGACTCAGGTGCAATGCCCTTCGCACAGCACCACTATCCGTTCGAAAACAAGGAGCTTTTCGAATCACAGTTCCCTGCAGACTTCATTTCAGAAGCTGTTGACCAGACACGTGGCTGGTTCTATTCACTTCTTGCTATTTCAACTCTTATCTTTGACAAGGCTCCGTTCAAGAACGTTATCGTTCTCGGTCACGTTCAGGATGAAAACGGTCAGAAGATGAGTAAATCAAAGGGTAACGCAGTTGACCCGTTTGATGCACTTGAAACCTACGGTGCAGACGCAATCCGTTGGTACTTCTATACAAACTCAGCTCCGTGGCTCCCGAACCGCTTCCACGGAAAGGCAGTTACAGAGGGTCAGCGTAAGTTTATGGGTACACTCTGGAACACATACGCTTTCTATGTTCTCTATGCAGACATCGACGAGTTTGACCCGACAAAGTACGAGCTTAAATACGACAGCCTTTCAGTAATGGACAAGTGGCTTCTTTCAAAGCTCAACACAATGGTCGGTACAGTTGACAACAACCTTGAAAACTATAAGATTCCCGAAGCTTGTAAGGCTCTTCAGGAGTTCGTTGACGAGATGAGTAACTGGTACGTCCGCCGTTGCCGTGAGCGTTACTGGAAGCAGGAGCTTGACGAGGATAAGATCAACGCTTACCTCACACTCTACCACACACTCGTTACAGTTGCTAAGACAGCTGCTCCGATGATTCCGTTTATGGCTGAGGATATCTATCAGAACCTCGTATGTTCAGTTGACAAGGACGCTCCCGAAAGCATCCACCTTTGCTCATTCCCCGAAGTTAACAAAGACTTCGTTGATGCAGAGCTTGAAAAGAACATGGACATCGTTCTCAACATCGTTGGTCTCGGACGTACAGCTCGTAATGGTGCTAACATCAAGAACCGTCAGCCTCTCGGCTCAATGCTTGTTAATGCAGGCGTAGGCGTAAGCCTTGACGGTTACTGTGCAGACATCATCAAGGAAGAGCTTAACGTTAAGGAAATCACATTCGTTGATGAGGCTAACGACCTTGTAAGCTACAACTTCAAGCCGCAGCTCAAGACACTCGGACCCAAGTACGGTAAGCAGCTCGGTGAAATCCGTAACCTTCTTGCAGAGCTTGACGGCACTGCAGCAAAGAAGGAGCTCGACGCTAACGGTTGCATTAAGCTCAACATCAGCATCGGTGAAATCGAGCTCACAGCAGATGACCTTCTTATTGAAACAATTCAGAAGAGTGGTCTCTTCTCAGTATCAGATTTCGGTGTAACAGTTGCAATCGACACAGAGCTTACACCTGAGCTTATTGAGGAAGGCTTTGTACGTGAAATCATCAGCAAGATTCAGACAATGCGTAAGGACGCTGACTTCAACGTTACAGACCGCATTATCATTTCTGTTGCAGGCAACGACAAGATTGCAGAGCTTATCACAAAGAATAAGGATATGATCTTCACAACAGTTGTTGCAGATGAAATTGTTACAGGAGAAGCAAACGGCTACACAGCTGAATGGAACATCAACGGCGAGAAAGTAACCCTCGGCGTTAAGGTTGCAGAATAATTAAATAAAGTTAATGGCAGTAATGATTCAAACGTCATTACTGCCATTTTGCTTTTCTCTCCAGCCGTCAAATTCGGGTTTGTCGGAGTCTTTGATTTTGCACAATCTATCTCTGTGCTCGTAGGGACCGGTCTCCCGGACGGTCCGCAGATTACGCTGAATTAACGGACGGTCGAGGACGCCCGTCCCTACGCAGTTAACTAAAACAGGGTTCGCAGGGTCGATTCACGAATCGACCACTAAATCATATCAAATTTTAAAGGGACGTCGAGGACGTCGTCCCCTACACGGTTATTTGAAACTGGGTTTGTAGGGCACGACGTTTACGACGTGCCGATATTCTGCTGTATTTAACGTTGTGTTTATTGCGATTTCTGTTGTGCTCCTTCTTTCAAAAGCTCCCGAGAAAAAACTTGTTGACGATATTTTCTCCTGCTATGACAGAAAGGTTATTGTAAAGGCAAAAGATGCCATTGAAACAGAAGAAATTTAAAAAAGAGCTGTAAAAAAAGAAGAGCTGTAAAAAACAATTTGTTTTTTACAGCTCATTTCGCTTTATTCAAAGATTGTTTCTTTAATCATATTGTCAAAGTGTTCAGAAGCCTGAACAAAAACACGTTTGCCGAGGTCGATAATTTCCTGCCAGCTTATGTTGCAAAGCATAGAAAACTGTTCGCCGATATTCGTTGCCGCATCTCCGCCCTTTTTAAGTGCAAGAAGATAAAATGTAAACGCGGCACCGTCGGAAATATTATTGTAATATCCGCTTTCGTTTGTTTTCAGGTATTCGTACATTGCCGCACTTGCTGTGTCGGCAAGGAAATCGACAGGGACATTCTTCTGAATGCTGTATTCAGCCACAAACGTAAGAAGCACCCTTACCTGATAAAGCAAAGCCGCTGTCATATTGAAACCGCTGAGGTCAACAATTCCGTCCTCAGGCTTGATTTTTGCCATCTGCTGACCAAGGGCGATTGCTTTGTCGCGGTTGCCGTTTGCAAGATGAAGCTGAACCTCATCGTTAATTGCCTGAAATTCGCCCGTTTCTGTCATCGATTTTTTGACATAGATTTTAATATCTCTGTCTTCTGCCATTTTTATATCTCCAATACAGAATTATTTTTCTTCAGCAGCAAGCTTTTTCTGCTGACGGCGGATTCTCGCCTTGTAATTCATAAAATCGCTGTAATTTGCATCGGGAGTTGTATACGATGCAAGAGAAACGCAGTGCTTGTTATTTCTTCCTCTGAAATCACTGCCGCCGATTGCAAGCAAGCCGTTCTTCTTTGCGAACACTGCAAGTTCTGCAGTTGTGCTTTCGTCGTGCTGCGGACACCATACTTCAATTCCGTCAAGTCCTGCCTTAACAAGCTTTTCAAGAACGGTTGTGTTTTTGTATTCGCCTGTGTAAGCAAGAATTGCAATACCGCCTGCCTCGTGGATTGCGGAAACAATCTCTTCAGGCTCGGAAAGCTTCGGTCTTACAAGGATGCTGTTTTCAGTTCCTTCTGTGAAAAGCTCGTTGTAAAGCTCACCGTAAAGTTCAGTTGTAATTCCGCTTTCAACAAGAGCTGCCATAATATGAACGGGATAAACATTTGTTGAACCCTGTGCACATTTAAGAACGAGGTCAGCCGTAATCGGATATTTCTGTGCTGCCTTTATCATCATATACTGTGCCGCACGCTTTCTTGCAAGAAGATTGCGGTGGCAGATACCTTCAAGTCTGTCAGGCGAGTCGCTCATATAGCCGATGATATAAACTTCTGTTTTGTTTTCGCTGTCGTAGGAGGAAATCTCTACACCCGGGATAACCTTGATGCCGTGACGCTCGCCGATAAGCTTCGCACGGATTGTTCCTGCAAGGCAATCGCGGTCAGTAATAGCAAGGGCTTCAACTCCACGCTTCTGTGCCAATAAAATTATGTCGTCGATACCCATTGAGCCATCAGACAGTTTTGTGTGACAATGCAAATCTACCGTCATTTTCAATTCCCCCAATTCCTAAAAAGCACTGATTTCAAGCGACAATAGCCTAATGCTATTATATTACAAAAGAGAGGGAATTGCAAGAATTTATTTTTAAAAACAAGATTTTTGTCAGAAGATGCTTTCAATCACCTTTGAGCATTCAACGGGAGAGTATACCCAGTGGTCAATATGGTCGGAATCGGTGTAATATTTAATTGGTGCTGTGGGATATTCTGCTTCAAAGGCATCAACGATGATGAGCTTTATCTTCATCCTTTCGGGAAGCATACTCTTGATGTAAACCCCTGCATGACAGCCTGCCGTAATTCCTTCGGAATATTCCGCAAGACCTGCAAGGTTCGGTGTCAGCTCAACGAAGATGCCGTAGTTTTCGATTGAGCGGACAATACCCGGTACGGTTTCTCCTGTGGAAAATTCACCTGCATTCTGTTCCCATGTTCCGAGCAGTTCTTTGTGAGAAAACGTTATTCGTCCGAGCTCGTCAACAGATTTGACAACCACCCTTATCATCTGTCCGATATGGAAACGTACGGACGGATGCGGAATACGCGAAACGGAAATGCTGTCTATCGGCAGAAGTCCGTTGATTCCTGCACCGATATCAAGAAAAACTCCGAAGCTTTCCATATGCGTTACCTTTGCTTCGATAACGTCACCCGGCCGCAGCTTTGAAATGTAATTATCAATGCAGTCCTGCTGAACGGAACGTCTTGAAAGGACGGCATATTCCCTGTCGTTAGTGTCCTTACGGAAGCCGAGAATATGGAACATAACGGGTTTGTTTACCCTCGAAATGAGTGCGATGTCCCTGACTGAACCGTCGCTTATTCCGACGGCACCTTCTTCGTGCGGAATTATTCCGTACATACAGCCAAGGTCAACGCGCAGGTCGTGATTTTTGTCGCACACAAGTGTTCTTGCCTCAACAATCGCACCTGTGAAGAAAGCTTCGTGAAGTGCATTGGGTGAAGAAAGAAACGCCTGGTTGGAGGGAGTTGAAATAAGCTGTCCCTCAGGTCTGAAATTTTGCATATATGTTTTACCACCTTTATTTTCGGCGGAGAATCCGCCTTTGAATGTTTTTTCTACTTAAATATATGAATGTTTTGCCCGTTAATGACAAAAAATGTATACATTCCAAATCTTTTATGATATAATATAAAATTAAGGAAATATTGTTTACTTCGGAGGGATAAAAATGGATGTTCGTGTCGGCGACAAGCTCGTGATGAAAAAGAATCACCCGTGCGGCTGCAATACATTTGAAGTGTTGCGTTCGGGTATGGATTTCAAAATCAAATGCGAAAAATGCGGTCACGAGGTTATGGTGCCCCGTGTTAAAGCAGAAAAGAATATCCGTAAAATCTTCCGCGGTGACGAGGAGATAAAAAAGATGTAGGAATAAATCCTTTTTCAGAATAATTTTATTTGGAGGATTTTATGCTTGATAAATTAAAATCGGTTGAAGAAAAGTTTGAGGATATCAATGCACAGCTCTGCGACCCCGATGTTGTTTCGGATATGGACAAATACCGCAAGCTGATGCAGGACGTCAAACACCTTACACCGATAGTTGAAAAATACCGTGAATACAAAAAAGTGAACTCTGACCTTGAAGAAGCAAAGATGCTTCTTGACGAAGGCGGACTTGACAAGGATTTCCGCGAAATGGTTTTTGAACAGCTCGAGGAATCGAAACAGCAGATCGAGGTTATCGGCGAAGAGCTGAAAATCCTGCTTCTTCCGCGTGACCCGAACGATGACAGAAACGTTATCATCGAAATCCGAGGCGGTGCAGGCGGTGAGGAATCCGCACTTTTTGCAAATTCACTTTTCAGAATGTACTCGATGTATGCCGAAACACGTGGCTGGAAGCCTGAAATTTTAAGCTCAAATCCGACTGAGCTTGGCGGCTTCAAGGAAGTAAGCTTTATGATCAGCGGTGATGGTGCATACTCCCGTTTCAAGTTTGAAAGCGGTGTTCACCGTGTTCAGCGAGTGCCCGAAACCGAGTCGCAGGGACGTATCCACACTTCAACGGTAACTGTTGCCGTGCTTCCCGAGGCTCAGGATGTTGATATTGAAATCAACCCTGCAGATTTGCAGATTGACACCTTCCGTTCAAGCGGTGCAGGCGGTCAGCATATCAACAAAACAGAATCTGCAATCCGAATCACACATATCCCGACGGGTACCATTGTTGAGTGTCAGGACGAAAGAAGTCAGCACAAAAACAAGGACAAGGCGATGAAAATTCTTCGCTCACGAATCCTTGATGCCGAACGTGAAAAGCAGAATAAAGAAATTGCAGGCGAGCGAAAGTCGCAGGTCGGTACGGGCGACAGAAGCGAACGTATCCGAACATACAACTATCCTCAGGGACGTGTCAGCGACCACAGAATCGGTCTTACATTATATAAACTCGAGGCCATTCTTAACGGTGACCTTGACGAAGTTATCGACGCACTCATAACTGCAGATACAGCAGAAAAGCTGAAAGCCGAATAACACCAGAAGGTGATTTTTTGAATACAAAGTTTTATAAAAACTGTGATGCTTCCGAGCTTACGGAAGCCGCAGAAATATTAAAAAACGGCGGACTTGTTGCAATCCCGACGGAAACGGTTTACGGACTTGCGGCAAACGCCTATAACGGAAAGGCTGTTTCAAAGGTTTTTGAAGCAAAGGGCAGACCGACGGATAACCCGATGATTGTCCATATTTCAAAGCTTGAAGAAATTCATCCTCTTGTAACGGATTTCCCCGAAAAAGCAAAGGCTCTTGCCGAAGCTTACTGGCCGGGACCGCTTACGATGATTCTTCCGAAGTCCGACCTCGTTCCGCGTGAGGTTGCACCAAGGCTTGAAACAGTTGCCGTGCGTATGCCTTCGCACCCGATTGCAAGGAAGATTATTGAGCTTGCGGGTGTTCCGCTTGCCGCACCGTCGGCAAACTCATCGGGTTCACCGAGCCCGACAACAGCTCAGCACGTGCTCAACGACCTTGACGGAAAAATTGATGCAATTGTTGACGGCGGTGAATGCGACGTCGGAATTGAATCGACGGTTATCACTCTCGCAACAGATGTTCCGAGGCTTCTTCGTCCGGGAGGAATAACCCTCCAGCAGCTTGAAGCTGTGCTCGGTCACGTTGATGTTGACCCTGCCGTTTTATCTGAGCTTAAAGAAGGCGTTGCTCCCGCATCTCCCGGAATGAAATATAAGCATTATTCGCCGAAAGCTGAAGTATATATTGTTGAAGGCAGTCTTGAAAGCTTCAAGTTCCTGATTGATTCTGAATACAGGGACGGTGATATGGCTCTTTGCTTCAACGGTGAAGAAACGGATATTCCCGTTACCTGTCTTTCTTTCGGTGACGAAAACGACCTTGATTCGCAGGCACATCTGCTTTTTGCACAGCTTCGTAAATTTGACGAGCTTGGGGCAAAAAGAGTTTTTGTCCGTGCCCCGAGTAATGAGGGTGTCGGACTCGGAGTTTACAACAGACTTCTCCGTGCCGCCGCTTTCAAGGTTATAAAGCCTCCCGTGATTTACGGTCTTACAGGACAGACGGGTGCAGGAAAAAGCACTGTCGGAGAAATCCTCAGCGAAAAAGGCTATCTTATCGTTGACGGTGACGTTGCCGCAAGAGCAGTTGTTGAAAAAGGCTCACCCGTACTTAAGGAATTGTCTGACACTTTCGGCTCGGATATCCTTGACGAAAACGGAGAGCTTATCCGTGCGGCACTTGCAAAAAAGGCATTCTCAACTGAAGAAAACCGACAGAAGCTCAACAGCATAACACACCCTGCCGTAACAAAATGGGCTATTGACTTCGTTAAAGAAAATCTTAACGAAAGCCACAAGGGTGTTATTGTTGATGCCGCGGCAATTTTCGACAGCGATATCAAGAGATACTGCTCAAAAATGATTGTCGTAACAGCACCTGAAGAGGAAAGACTGGCACGTATTCTTTCGCGTGACGGTCTTACGGAAGAAGCGGCTATGCTTCGGATTAAGGCACAGAAAGACGAGCAATACTATAAGGAAAGAGCAGATATTCTTGTAAGAAATTATGCTCCGTACAATCTTTCGCAGGAGCTGGAATTATTATAAGGCAAAGGCTTTGCGTAAGTTGTCAAAGTTAAGTAAAATAAAAAATTGCTATTTATATTTTATAGTCAATAAATGTAAGGAGGACTCGAAATGAGCGAAGAAAAAACAGAGGTACAGCTTCTTCAGGAGAAGCTTATGATGAACAAAAAACACGCCGCCAAGGTAATTGACGACGCAGAGATGGCAAAGGCTATGGACTTTGCAGAGGGATATAAAAAATTCCTTAACGATAACAAAACAGAGCGTGAGGTTGCTGCTTTCATTATTGAAGAAGCAAAGAAACGCGGTTTCGTTGAATTTGATAAGTTCGGCACCTACAAGCCGGGCGACAAGGTTTACTACCTTAACCGTAAAAAGGCTGTTATCCTTGCAGTAATCGGTAAAAAGAGCATTGCAGAAGGTGCACACATTGCAGCTGCACACATCGACTCTCCGAGAGTTGACCTTAAGCCCAATCCGCTTTATGAGTCAAGCGAAATCGCACTTATGAAAACTCACTATTACGGCGGTATAAGAAAGTATCAGTGGCCGACAGTGCCTCTTTCAATGCACGGTGTAATCGTTCATAAGGACGGAACAGAAATCGACATCAATATCGGTGAAAAAGAAGGTGAACCGCAGTTCATCATCACAGACCTTCTTCCGCACCTCGGCAGAGAGCAGAGCGAAAGAAAGCTCGGTCAGGGCATCAAGGGCGAAGAGCTCAACGTCGTAGTAGGTTCACTTCCGTTCAAGGCTGATTCAGGCAGTGAGCTTGTAAAGCTTAACATTCTTAAGATGCTCAACGATAAGTACGGCATTGTTGAGGAAGATTTCCTTACAGCTGAGCTTGAAATGGTACCTGCAATGAAGGTTACAGACATCGGCTTTGACCGCAGTCTTATCGGCGGATACGGCCACGACGACCGTGTCTGTGCATATCCTGAGCTTATGGCAATCCTTGAGCTTGAAGAAACTCCCGAGCATACAGCTGTTGCTGTTTTTGCTGACAAGGAAGAAACAGGCTCAGACGGCAACACAGGTCTTCAGTCATCATATCTTCGTTATTTCATTGCTGACCTTGCAAGACTTGAGGGTCTTATGGGCAGAGATGCACTTTCAAAGTCAAAGTGCCTTTCAGCTGACGTTAATGCAGCATTCGACCCGACATTCCCCTCACCCTTTGAGGCTG
The DNA here is from genome assembly GCA_017380575.1 of Clostridia bacterium. Taxonomy (GTDB): domain Bacteria; phylum Bacillota; class Clostridia; order Oscillospirales; family Acutalibacteraceae; genus CAG-488. The sequence goes on from JAFODS010000004.1 coordinate 56,378, forward strand.
CAAACTCAGCCTATATCAACAAGGGTATCGTAGTTACAAAGTACACAGGTTCAGGCGGTAAGGGCGGCACATCCGACGCTTCTGCAGAATTCGTCGGCGAGGTTACAAGAATCTTCACCGCTGCAGACGTTTGCTGGCAGATGGGTGAGCTTGGTGCAGTCGATGCAGGCGGCGGCGGAACAGTTGCGAAGTATGTTGCAAAGCTCGACGTTGATGTTGTTGACGTTGGTGTTCCCGTACTTTCAATGCATGCACCGTACGAGGTTGTTTCAAAGCTTGACGTTTATATGACAAACAAAGCAATTTCAGCATTCTACAAGGCTTAAAATCAAGGACAGCAGAGAAATCTGCTGTCCTTTTTTGCGTTATAATTATTTCGCTGAAAACATTATGATAAAAGCTTTTTCTCCCTCAGGGAGGGTAAGCCTGATGCCGTTTGTCATAAGTTGTGTGCCCGTCATTTCAAAAATGTTTTCAGGTGTATCATAGTCGTATACGCTGTAAACAGTTTCGGGGTCAATTCCGTTGAGCTTCACAGTGTATTCGTTCTCTGAAACGTCTGCTCGCTTGTAGACGAGAGCCATACCGTTCTGTGCTGAATAATCGGAATACTGCATCGCAAGCATTCTATCCGAATAGTAGCTGCCGGAAGAGAGGGGGTAGTAGCTCTCATTCATCATCGAACGTTGATCGATATACGCACCGTAATGCTCGCCGTGTATCGTGCCGAAAGTTTCAAGTGTCAGCGGCATAATGGAGCTTCTTGCGGCATATTCAGATTCGCTGTAAGTAACCGTACCCGAGAGAGGAAGCCAGAATGAGATACCAAAGGTCTGGAACTGCGTCGCTTCGAGAATATCTTCGTGAGGGTTACAGTTATAGTCGCTACGCCACACCGGAACACTTCTGCGTACCATCTCAAGATCAAGCCTTCTGCCACCTGAAGCGCAGTTATCGATGATCAGGCTGTCAACGTTTTTGCAAAGACCGTCAAGGTAACGGTAAAGGTTTGAAACATAGTGGTTTTCAGTTATACCCGTTCTGCCGTCGCAATATTCTTTATCTGCCTGATTCCAGAAAATATCGGGAGAGAAGTTGAAATCTTGCCTGTAAATTGAAACTCCGTTATCTTTAAGGAATGTCGAAATGTAGTCAATCAGATAGTCGGTTGCATTATCGTTTGCAAGGTTCCACATAATGTTGTCCTCACCGTCAATTTCGATAAGCCATTTGTCATTTTCTTTTCCTTTTATATAGAAAAGCGAATCCTTACAAACTCTTTCGGGTTCAAACCAGAGAACGAGGCCGCAGCCCTTTGTTGCTGCAAAGTCGGAAACTTCGCCTATACCGTTCGGAAAGCGCTCAGGGTTTGCAACCCACGAGCCGACGGAATCGTGCCAGCCCTCGTTGTATTTGTACCATCCTGCATCCATCCAGAAATAATCGACCTTGCCGTAAACCTCTTCGCCGTACCCGTCAGCGGCGGCAAAAAGTTCTTCTGCCGTCTGCGTATGCATAGGACCTGAGAATTCAAGCATTGTCATTGTTTCGGGAATGTTTGCAGGATAAACGCAGTTGCTTATCCAGCTTCTGAAAATGTTGAACCCTTTGAGGGGGTTTTCGTTGTTATAGAAACTAAGGGAAACAAGAGGTGAACGAACCTCTTCACCCGGAAGAAGATATGCTTTGAACTTTTCCTGCTTAACTCTGACTTTTACTTCATTAACAGCTTTGCTGATATCGGTCCGCCAGAGACCTGTCCATCCGACACCGAGCACAATGCCCGAATCTTTTCCGCTGATATTAAAATAGGGCAGGTAAGTGTCTGTTGCTCTGCCGTCCTCGCTTGTAAAATTAGAGGGAACTGCTGTAAGATTTTTCTTCATCAGCGCAAAATCGTAAGGCTCGTCCTTGCTACCCTTTGAATAATAAAGTTTGGCTTTTTTTATCTCAAATGCAGTGTCTGCGGCATAAAAATTGCTTATTACAGGCGAGTTTTCTTCACCTTCGTTTTTGATATAAACCGTCCATTCGCAGGTTGCATTTTCTTCGTAAATCGTAGCTTCAACTGTTGCAACGAGTGAACTCGCTTCGTGTCGGAGGTTTATGAAAGAAGTTTTTCCACCTGTGTAAATATCACCGATGTCGCTTTCTTCACCGACTGAGATATTCCAATCGTCAATATTTTTGCTAAGTTTCTTGCCACCGATACTGAAATCATACGGTAATTCATCGCAACCGTCCGCAAAAAGCAGATTTTTATCAAACCAATCTCGACATTTCTGCTTTTCTTCGTTGCTGATTTTTGTTTCATCAGCAGATATGCTTTCAAAAACTATATCGCTGTTATATTTGTTTTCAGGAAGTCTGCTGATTTCCATGATAACCATACTGAAGAAACTTGAAATTGCCAGAAAAACTGACATAATACTTTTAAACATTGCAAGCACTCCTTCCAGGGCTTTGTACTTGTTCCGATTATAAACTATTAGTTTTTTCTTGTCAATAAAAGGAAGCATACAAGCAAAAGTTTGCAAACTACTGCTCGGTTGCGGTTGATTGAGTTGGATAAAATCTGTGTCGGCATTCTACAAGGCTTAAAGAAAAAGAGTATTGAGCGAAAACTCAATACTCTTTCTTTATTTGCGTTTTGATTGGATTCTTTTTCTTTCTGCTTTTCTCTGTGTTTTTGATTCCCTTTTTTCTTTAAAATTTTTGAGAATCTTCGGAAAAGCGACAGCAAAAGCAACCTCAATTACAAGTATCACAACAAGCAGAATAATCCACACCGTTCTTTCCTGTGCGGCTTTTTCCGCAATGGCCGCTGCATTTGCATCAACCGGCGAATCTACTGCAATCGCAAGCGTTCTTAAAAAATCATACATCAAAATCCCTCAATTCTCTGTAAACTGCGGACACGGGAAGACCGACAACGTTGAAATAATCACCGTCGATTTTTCTTATAAGTATGCAACCCTTACCCTGGATTCCGTAAGCACCTGCTTTATCCATCGGCTCTTTCGTTGCAACATATGCTTTAATTTCTTCATCGGTGAGTGGATAAAACTCAACCTGAGTTGCTTCGCAGAAGGTCTTTACCGTCTCGCCTTTTATCAGTGCAACACCCGTATAAACCGTGTGAACTCTTCCCGAAAGCATTGTAAGAAGCTCAACGGCATTTTCCTCTGACTTCGGTTTGCCGAGAATTTTTCCGTCAAGCACAACAACCGTATCCGCACCGATAACGAGCGAATCGGGGTTTTCCGAAGCTACCGCCTGTGCTTTCTGCTTTGCAAGTGACATTACAACACCGTCGGGAGTGAGCGACGGGTCAATCACCTCGTCTACGTCGGCAACCTTAACAACAAAATCTATTCCCGCAAGCAAAAGAAGCTCTTTCCTTCGCGGAGATGCGGATGCAAGTATTATTTCACTCATTACCACAACCCCTTATCACGAAGAAGCTTAACCTTAAGAACAGCCGCCTGAGTTTTGCCGTCACGAAGCTCGTTGTTAAGCACCATTTCGACAGCCTTATCAAGAGGAATACGTTCAACGTTCAGGAACTCATCTTCATCAAGATTCTGTTTTGTGAAAGTGAGGTCTTTTGCGGCATAAAGATGAATTATCTCGCCGCAATAGCCCGGTGTCGGATAAAACTTCCCGAGGTCGCGGTAAGTTTCTGCAACACATCCTGTTTCTTCCTCAAGCTCGCGTTTTCCGCTTTCGAAAGGGTCCTCCCCTTTTTCAAGCTTGCCTGCAGGAAGCTCTGCAATAACTTCGAAATACGGATATCTGAACTGTCGGACAAAAAGAAGCTCGTCATCGTCCGTAAGAGCCGCAATACACACTCCGCCCGGATGCTCAACAACCTCGCGGATACAGGGTTTGCCGTTCGGAAGCTCGGCATCGTCACAGCGGACGTTGATTATCTTACCTTCGTAAATATAATTTTTCTTTACAATCTTTTCTTCAAGATTCATAATATTTCTCCAAAAAATTAAGGGGTAGCCGTAAGACTACCCCTGTTTTTGTAAAATTAGTCTTCGTCGCAATCGCAGTCGCAATCGAACTCAAACTCAAGTGTTTCACCGCAAGCGGGGCACTGAATTGATTCCTCGTCGAGGATGCTGTCGTCAAGGCAGATAATCTCGTTACAAGCGGGACATTCAACCTCAACATAATCATCACCGCAGCAGCAGTCACAATCGTCATCGCAGCAATCGCAATCACAATCGCAATCCTCTTCGTCAAGAAGGAACTCTTCAACATCGCCAAGGTCCTCGTCGATTTCGTCAACAAGCTCTTCGAGCATTGCAACTTCATCCTCAAGGTCAGCAATTGAAAGAGCCATCTCTTCAATAACGTCTGCCATAGCTTTGATAAGCTTAACTTCGTCTGTTTCTGCTTCAAAATGAGCCATATCAACAAGGCCCTTGATATATGCAGCTTTTTCTGTAACTGTCATCATTGTAAAGTCATCCTTTCAAAAAAGATTATGCACGGCCGAGGTATTCGCCTGTACGTGTATCGATCTGGATCATTTCGCCCTCTTCGATGAAGAGAGGAACCTTTACCTCTGCACCTGTTTCAAGAGTTGCCGGCTTTGTTGTGTTTGTAGCTGTGTCACCCTTGAAGCCGGGGTCTGTCTTTGTAACTTCGAGTTCAACGAATGTCGGCGGCTCAACACCGAAAACCTTGCCCTTGTAAGAAAGAACCTTACAAACCATGCCGTCCTTAACAAACTTGAAGTTGTCTGAAAGATCAGACTCGTTGATCGGCTCAAGCTCGTATGTTTCCTGATCCATGAAGTAGTAAAGACCGCCGTCGCTGTAAGAATATTCCATATCCTTTCTTTCAATGAAAGCTGTCGGGAACTTTGCTGACGGGTTGTAGCTCTTTTCTGTTACAGCACCTGTAAGAACGTTCTTTGTCTTTGTTCTTACGAAAGCTGCACCTTTACCGGGCTTAACATGCTGGAACTCAACAACCTGAAGCACGTTGCCGTCCTCTTCAAATGTAACACCATTTCTGAAATCGCCTGCTGAAACCATATTTATTCCTCCGATTTTTGATTCTTCATATATACGGCACACTAAAAAACGTACCGCCATATTATTAACGTTATTATTTTATACTATTTTATCGCGTTTTTCAAGTCTTTTCATGCAAAAACAGAAAAAGCATATAAAAAAAGACGGTGCTAAACCTTAATTTAACACCGTCACCGTTTAAACTTTTTTAATGCCTGTTGCAATCTGCAGGATACTCAGAGCATCTGCGGAATTTACTTTTGAGTCACCGTTCATATCAGCTACCGTTAACTGCTTGTCTGAAAGTGTCTGTGATGCTGTTGAATACTTAAGAATAACAAGAGCATCCGCTGAATTTACCGCACTGTTCGAATCGATATCACCAAGACCTGCAACAAAAGATGTCTTTCGTGACCAGCCTGTCTTGCCGTTGTACTTGTACTTAACCCAGCCGTCAGACTCACCTATAATCTTGACGATTGTGTTCTTCGGAACTGTTACGAGGTTTGAAGAGAAAACAGATGTGCTTTCCTTAAGAGCTACCGAACTCTTTGTTCTTGCAAGATAGCTTTTGAAAGAAACATCGGGCTGTGTTGAACCTGAATTATCGGGAGCAACATACTTTGAAATGTACTCCATTGAAACCCAACCGGTCTTGCCGTCGTATTTAACTCTTGCCCAACCGTTATATTCACCTGTTACGTCAATTACCTTGCCGTAAGGAATCTCGCCGATTTTATCGTAATCAACGCCCGCACCCTTTCTCATATTAAGGCACGGCTGTGCATTTACTATAGCCTTGTAGGAAACTTCCTTGATGCTCGGATTTGTCGGGTTTGAAGGTGTTGTTGTGCTTGCACCGACATTAAAATTAAAGTTATATGCCTGTGACTGACCCGAAGCATTCTTCGCTACGATTGAGTAAACATATTTACCTGCACCGAGTGAAGAAATCTTAATCTTATCATTTGCCTTTGAAAGAGCAAAGCTCTTTGCATCAGGGTTCACGCTGAAAGTCTGCTTCGTTGCACCTGCAGCTGTTGAAACTGAAACTGTTACGTTTGTAAGCTTTGAACCCGAAACAACCGTTCCGTAAACCGTAAAGGATTCACCTTTTGCTGTGTTCTGTGCAGGGTGATTATTTGTAATTTTCAGACCGCTTGTGGAAATTGCAAGACCGTTCTGACGAATAACCATTCTGTCAAGAGAACCTCTTACCCACTTATCAAGTCGCATATAAGCTGTTGAGCTGTTATAAGAATCGTCAACATCAACAATAAGGAAACCCGAAAGCTCAAGCTTGGATGTGTTTCCGTCATAACCGTAAATTACGGAATAGTGCGGTGAAGACCTGCGGACAATTATAGGATAACCTGTTTTAAGCTGATTGTAAGCTGTCTTCATATCAAAGCCTTCGACCGTCTTGTAACCAAGCTTTGACCATGTTGCACTGACTGAATAACCATTCGCGGAGTAAACAGCCTGATATGCTACTGAGTCTGAGTTGCCCGACGGAAGTCCGTGGCAATAAGCTTCAACGGTTGCCATTGAAGCAATCGCACAGTCACCATGTCCTACCTGCTGGCTGACTCTCGGCACATTGAGCCTTATTTCAGGATACGACTCTGCAGCGCTTGCACTTATGCCCACCGCAAAGAAAATAACCAATGTTGCAGCAAAACTCAATACAAACTTCATCATCTTTTTAATTGATGGTGTTTTTGTCATAAGTAAAGTCCTTTCGTTTTTTGAGCAGAACTCACAGGTAAATACAATACCCCCTATGTTCTGACAAACCTGTTACCAATTGTAACATATTGTAACCTTTTGGTCAATACTTATATTTTTACCAATTCTTTTGGTATTTTTGTTAAATTTGCACAACCGTTTTTTGTAATTATTGCCATATCCTCGATTCTGACGCCGTATTTACCCGGAATGTAGATTCCCGGCTCAATTGTAACAATATTCCCTGTTTGTAACTTTTTGTCATTTTTCGGAGAAAGTGTCGGCTTTTCGTGAATTTCAAGTCCGACACCGTGTCCTGTTGAATGACGGAAATATTCACCGTATCCTTTTTCCTTTATATATTCACGTGCCGCGGCATCAACCTCGGAGCATTTAACGCCTTCTTTTAACGTTGCCAACGCTTTGAGCTGGGCTTCAAGCACGGTTTCATAAACGATTATCTGTTCATCGCTGACTTCGCCAACAGCGACCGTTCTTGTCATATCCGAGTGATAACCGTTCACAACTGCACCATAGTCCATCGTGATAAAATCACCTTTACATACTTTTTTATCTGTGGGAACTCCGTGAGGCTTGGATGTGTTTGCACCCGAAATTGCAATCGTTTCAAAAGAAATCGCTTCTGCTCCGTTTTTAAGCATAAAGAAATCAAGCGTCAGTGCAATTTCTCTTTCGGTTACACCCTCTCGGATAAATCCGAGTATATGTTCAAATGCAGCTTCTGCAATTCTTTGGGCTTTTATAACGGATTGAAGCTCCTCGTCGGTTTTAACCTCACGAAGCTCGTCTATGAGCTTATCGGTATTTACGGTTGTAAGCAAAACGCCTTTAAGCATTTTTCTGTATGCCTTAAGCTGAGAAACCGTAAGACGGTCGCTTTCAGCCATAAGTGTTTTTACACCAAGCTTTTTGCAAAGCTCAGGCAATTGCTCAGAAGCTTTTTTCAGTTCTGCAACCTCGCAGCACTTAACAACATTCTGTGCTTCCTCGATATATCTGCTGTCGGTAAGGAAAACCGAACCGTTTTTTGTTGCAAGCAAAATTCCGTCGCTTGAAGGAAACGATGTAAAATATCTTCTGTTTGTTTCCGAAACGATAAGAACACCGTCAACCGACTTCGGCAAAGATGATATCAGTTTGTCCAACATAAAACCATACCTTTCATAAAAAACAGGCAGTCACCATTGCAACTGCCTGAAAATGTTAAATTTAAATTACGCTTTGCCGCCGCAACCGAGAACCGTGTTGATCTTGTGTTCAACCATTCCCTGAATTGCTTCACGTGCAGGCTTAAGATACTGACGCGGGTCAAAGTGGTTCGGATTTTCAACAAGATGCCTTCTTACCGCTGCTGTCATCGCAAGACGGAGGTCCGAGTCGATATTTATCTTGCAAACTGCCATCTGTGCTGACTGACGGAGCATCTCCTCGGGAATACCGATAGCATCCGGCATCTCACCGCCATAGTTATTAATCATCTCAACAAACTCGGGAACAACCGATGATGCACCGTGAAGAACAATCGGGAAACCGGGAAGTCTTTTTGAAACCTCTTCAAGAATATCAAATCGAAGCTGCGGCTTCTGACCAGGCTTGAACTTGAATGCACCGTGGCTTGTACCGATAGCGATTGCGAGCGAGTCAACGCCTGTACGTGTAACGAAATCATAAACCTGATCAGGATTTGTATATGATGCATCCTCTGCAGAAACGTTAACATCGTCTTCGATACCTGCAAGCTGACCAAGCTCACCTTCAACTGTTACACCACGCTCGTGAGCGTAATCAACAACTTTCTTTGTAAGAGCAACGTTTTCTTCGTAAGGAAGGTGTGAACCGTCGATCATAACTGATGTGAAACCGCCGTCGATACAGCTTTTACATGTTTCAAAATCAGGACCGTGGTCAAGGTGCAATGCGATCGGAAGACCTGACTCCTCAACAGCAGCCTCAACTAACTTTACAAGATATGTGTGATTTGCATAAGCTCTTGCACCCTTGGAAACCTGAAGGATAAGAGGAGCCTTAAGATTCTTACCCGCTTCAACGATACCCTGGATGATTTCCATATTGTTTACATTGAAAGCACCGATTGCGTAGCCGCCTTCATAAGCAGACTTGAACATTTCCTTTGTATTAACAAGTGGCATTTGTATCACTCCTAACAATTACATGTAAATAATTATATCATTTCCATAACGTTTGTCAATGTAGGGACAGAGAATTTTTATTCTTTAACCGCAATAACAAAAAGATTGATTATATACCGCGAGTATGATATTATAAATGTATATTTAATAACAAAAACATTGCCACAGAAACTGCGACAATGTTCAAATCTGATTTATACAAGTTTTACTTTTTCACCCTTGCAGGAAAGCGCTGAATAATCAACCTCACCGTCTACAACCGTAAATGAATAAAAGCCGTTGCTGCAGGAAATGAATGCTTCACCGTTGTATTCCGAATCAAGAATCTGCGTAAGAATTATTGTCTGATTTTCAAACTTTTCAAACATATAAACACCTTTAGCACTTGAACGGGTAACCATTTTACTTGTAACGTTTGTCGGAAGCTTGTAGCCACCGTCACCCTTCGGGAAAGAATAGTAGAAATAATTCATCTCGTCACGACGTGCAACACAAAGTGCACCCTCGTCGCATTCAGCGTAGGTTATCAGCTCTTCGTGATAGCGGTATGAGAAAGCTTCTTCAACAGAAACAAAACTGTAAAAATAATTTTCAACCGGAACAAATAACGAAACCGCAACGAGTATAACGGCAATAAAGGCAGAAGCCAACGCGGATTTTCCCGTCTTTTTTGTAATCATCATAAGAATTACAAGTAAAAGAAAAAATATGAAAATTCCGGCTGCCCATCTTATAGAATTAAAAATCATGTGCAAGCCCCCTGTTGTTTTTATGTTATCACAAGGCTTGTAAAAAGTCAATCAGCATGAATCACGAATTAAAAAGATTTAACATTCATACGAGGAGGATTTTTATGAATGACAAATTTCAGCTCAGGGACGGTTTCACCTACACGGCACACACAGGTTGTATAGGTACACCTGCCAATTCACTCGAATCAATCGACGTTGCCGTAGAACACGGTTCGGACATTGTTGAATTTGACCTTAACTTCACCGCTGACGGAAGAGCTGTGCTTTCTCACGACGCTCCCAAGGGAAACGAAATTTCACTTGACGAAGCTTTCAGAAAAATTGCAACTATCGAAAATCTTCTTGTCAACGTTGATGTTAAAACAACGGCACATCTTGAATTAGTTAAGCCTCTTGCAGAAAAGCACGGTATTCTTGACCGAATTTTTTACACGGGCATTACCAAAGAAATGGTTGAAGATGCAAAAAAGAAAAGTCCCGGTATCACCTACTATCTCAACACAAATGTAAGAAGATTTCAGACAAAAAAATATCTTGCCAAGCTTGTAGGAGAAGTTCGTGACTGCGGTGCTGTCGGAATTAATTTCAACAAAAAGAGTGCAACAAAAAAGCTTGTTGATTTCTTCCGTGAAAACGGTCTTCTTGTTTCAATCTGGACAGCTAACAATGAAAAAGATTGTCTTCGCCTGCTGTCGCTTTCACCCGATAACATTACAACAAGACGCCCCGATATAATAAAAACAATTCTCGAGAAAAAATAAAGGACGGTTCAAAATGAATTTTTCGCTTCAGGAAAAAGCAAAAGAAAATATAATCGTTGTTGCACACCGTGGTGCTTCAGGCGGTAACATTCCCTGCAACACACTTGCAGCTTACGAAATTGCACTCAAGCAAGGTGCGGATATGATTGAGGTTGACGTAAACAGTACGCTTGACCATCAGCTTATACTGTTTCACCCGGGTATGGAAATCCCTCATCTGAATATGCCGGTCTATCTTCCCCTGCTTAACTACAGTGCAATCAAAAAGTTCCGTTATGTCAATGCAGACAACACCCCCACTCAGTTCAAAATCGCAAGCTTTGACGATTTTCTTGAACAGTTCAAGGGACGTTGCTTTATCAATATCGATAAATTCTGGAGCAATCCGCGAAGAATTTACAATGCAATCAAAAGGCACGATATGGTTGACCAGGTGCTTGTTAAAAGCCATGTGAACGAAAAGGTTCTTAAAGTTCTTGAAGACCTTTGTCCAGAGCTTCAGTTTATGCCGATTGTTAAGGACGTACATAACGCTCACGAAGCTCTTGGAAAAAGGAACATCAACTACATTGGTGTTGAGTGTGTCTTCGCAAAGGATACCGCACCGATTGCACAGGACGATTTCATTGAAAAAATGCACAACGACGGTAAGCTCGTCTGGATGAATTCAATTATCTACGACAGAAAAGAACAGCTTTGCGGCGGTCACAGCGACGACACAGCACTTACTGTTTCTGAAGACGAAGGCTGGGGTTGGATTGCTGACAAGGGTGCAGACTTTATCCAGACCGACTGGACAATGATGCTCATCGATTACCTTAAGAGAACGGATAAATATTATAAATAACAGGCAAGCAGGTACGCCAAAAACGTACCTGCTTGTTTTTATAAACATTATTTATATTGGTAAACTTTTACATAATCGACGATGAAGTCTGCGGATTCACCGTTTTTGATATCAATCTTTCCTGTACCGTGGCGGTCAGCCCAGGCAACACCGTTGTCGCCTGCAATCTCGCAGGAAAGGATAAGATATTCGGGGTTCTTGCTCACACCGCCCGTTGAAAGTCTGCCTGTTTCAACACCGTTGATGTAGAAGATGTATTCATTTTCGTTCCATTCAAGTCCGTATGTGTTGAACTCTTTGTAAGGATTGTTTGCAACGAGGTATTTGCCGACGCTGTCGCCCTTGCTGTCCGTGCCGTAGCCGTCATAGTGGATACCGCCGATGACTGCATCGCCTGCACCCCACCAATGGTCTTTGTAATACATTGACTCAAAGATATCAACTTCCGTTCCGTCCTCGCCAGAATCGTTGACGTTGTAAACATCACCGTTCATCATCCAGAACGCAGCCCACATACCTCTTGCAGGAGGGAGAATTGCACGGCATTCAAAATAACCGTAAAGGAAATCCTGCTTGCCCTGAGTTGCGATTGCACCCGTGTAATAACCGGGGCCGTAGCTGTCGGGTGAACCGAATGTTTCGCCCTCAAGTCCGTTTTCCATATATCGTGTGGAAATTACAAGATTTCCGTCTTTGACAGAAATCATATCCTTATGCCAGTAACCGCCCTTACGGATCGGACCCCAATGCAGAGTGTCAACAGACTGATTGTCGTTCCACTTAGTTGTATCAAGGCTGTCGCCGTTGAAATCGTCTTCCCATACAAGCTCGAATCTTTCTTCAAGATTAACCTCCTGTCCAGACGGAATATAAGGCAAATCAAGCAATGCCGGCAACTCAGGAGAAATAAACATTAAAAAAGAAACAAGTATACTGATAAGCTTTGTCATCATAAGAAAACCCTCCTTACGGAATTTATTATACTAAAAAAGAAACAAGCAGTCAACGATAACATTGACTGCCTGTAATTATTAATCTTCGTATGAAATCTGTCTGCCTGTAAGGACAGCTGAAAAGAAACGGCCGATTTTGTCTGTGTTCTTCTTGAAGAAGCCTCGGAAGCTTACGTCAAGTGCAAGCTTGTAACCGAATGTGTCGCCTGACTTGCGGAGTGCATTTATGTCCTTGACAGAGAACATATCGTACCAATGCTCACAACGAGTGTCATACTTTGAAGTGTCGTTTTCGTCGATTTCAAAGATTCTGTAGCCGTACTGTGAAGAGAAAGCATCTCTGTTATAACGTGAGCTTACCGTGTTACCGATTTCGATACCCTTGTACTCAACACCGAAAGCATTTGAATGGTCGTGGCCTGTAAAAATACCGAGAACGTCGCCTTTTTCAACCAACGCATCAAACTGACCGTCGTTTTCACCGCCTGAGCAAGGTGTTTCTGTAAGTGTGCCGTGGTTCACTCTGTCAGGGTCGAACATATAATATTCACCCTTGTTGATAATGTGTTCATAGGCAAAGAGCTTTTTGCTGTCAACCTTTTTAAGAGCATCGTAAACTTCAGGAACAATAATGTGCTGGAAAGCGATTGAATAAACAACCTCACCACCGTTTGCTGCCTTGAGTTCATCAGATGTCTGTTTGTACCATTCAACCTGGTCTGCCTTTACGTTGCCGTAGTGACCGTTGCCGTCATAATCGTTTGAGTCGAAAACCCAGACATTGAACTTAACCTTTGAACCGTCTGAAGACATAACAGGAATGTTATATGTGCCACAGCCTGAAATTGACGGACCGTCATCGATTGAAACTGAGCAGGAATATGTATTGTAATAAGCCATAAGCTCTTCACGTGACATTGCACCTGTTTCGGAGTCGTGGTTACCGAAGGTGATTGCTGTCGGAATATTTCTTGACTGGAAAACATTCATAAGCATATCAATATGTTTTTTTGTAACGTTTGCATCGTCATTGTTAGTTACGTTGTCACCCGTTACAACAACAAGGTCGGGCTGTTCTCTGTCACAAGCCTGAGCAAGAAGCCACACGGAATCCACAACATTGTCCTCGTCAAGATGAGTATCTGTAACGTGCATAATTTTGAACTTTCCGTCCTGATTGAATTTAAGTGCCTGTGTTGTCATATTGTACTCCTTTACCGCAAAAGCAGTTGTTGAAATTCCGGCAATAATTATTACCGTAAGCAAGAGAGAAATGATTTTTCTGATAGATTTTTTCATAGCAATTCCTCCTATTAAACAAAGAAATTATACATCAACACGTAAAAAAAGTAAACAAGCATTTTAAAGAAAAAGTATTTTGCTCTTGAAGAAAAAACATATTGATATTATAATAAGCTTATCTTAACCGAAAGGGTGATTTAAATGTTTTTGTGTATTCAGAAAATAATTTGCGTTATCTGTTCATTTTTTATGATGATCGGCGGTATGATCGCAGGAACGAACTGGGGCGACAAGCCGAAAGCTTACGTTGAAACTGTAGAGTCAGTCGAGTGTTACGAAAACACACTTGAAACGGCAATCCCTCAGACAGAAATTTATAACATTATCTCTGACCATTTTTCTTCACCTCTTGCAGAAGGTAAAACAGAGAAGAAGCTTATCGTTATCGGCTACGACGGAGGCAGAGCTGATGCTCTTTCCCTTGTTGATGAAAACGGTGAAGGCGGTATCAGCTACCTTCTTAAAACAGGCGGTACAGCTTCAATCGGATACTGCGGCGGCGTGAATTATCCTGCTATCAACACTCAGGACACTTCAACAGCTCCCGGTTGGTGTTCAATTCTTACGGGTCAGTGGGCTGACGTTCACGGTATTACAGGCAACGGTATTGAAAAATCAAACGACACACTCTCACTTCTTACAACCTCAGTTGAGAACGGACTTGCAGACTCTTCTGCTTTCTATGTTTCCTGGAACGGTCACTTTAACGGTGAGGACACAACTTATATTCAGGAAAAAAACTACATTGATGAAAAGGGACTTGACGTGACCTTCCTTGATGCCGATGATGATGCAGGTACGGTTTCAAACACACTTTCAGATATCAACTCAGCTGACTGTTCAGACTTTATTTTCTCAATTATTGAGCATCCCGACCACGCAGGTCACGACACAGGATTTTCAATCAATAACCCTGACTATCAGCAGGCTATAGCTGATTCAGAGAAGGATGCAAAATCTATCATCGATGCAGTTGAAGCAAGAGCAACATACGAAAAAGAAGACTGGCTTATCATCATCACCTCTGACCACGGCGGTTACAACACAGGTCACGGTGCAATGACAATTCAGGAAAGAATGACTTTCATTGTTGTAAGATAACACACTAAATTTTAAAGGCACTTATCACACGCTTGTATGATAAGTGCCTTTTCTTTTTATATAATCACATCTGATTAAAAATCAACTTTATAATTCCTTACGATTATTCCTACCGCCTTGTTATAATCAAGCACGTGCATAACCGAGCCGTCTTCACTTTCACGGAAAGTAATGCCTTCAGCTTCAATGTTTTCGCCGCCGACATCTCGCTGAGCCGCAACTCTTACCTCGCCGGAGTTTACGTTGACTTCAAGGATGTTTTTCATCGTACCGTTATTTTTGCTATCTTCAGAAAGATAGAGCTTGCCTTCATAAAATTCTCCGCCCTGAATGCGGTGGATTTTCTCTATTCCTTTAAGATCTATTTCCTTTACGGGCTTCATGGAATCGTTGATGTCGTAAACATAAATCGTTTCAATGTCGTTCCACTTTGACGCATAAAGGTATCCCGTTTTTGTATCAACTGCACACCACGGCACGCCATCATTATAAAGCTCATTCGGAAGGTCGTATATTTCGCCAGTTGCTTCAAGTGTTTCACAGTCGAAAGCTACAATGCAGGCGTAGCATTCGTCTCCGCCTTCGACAGGAGCATAGATTTTACCGTTATACCAGCTGATTCCTCCGATATGGTTATTGCCTCTTTTTTTGCATTTTTCAGGCAACGGATTTATGCTTTTATCTACCTTTTCCATATCGTCAGCGGAAATCTTTACCAAAGATGTAAGGTTAAGAGCTGTTATCGATCCGCTTGCGTAATAATATTCACCGTCTGTTGTTATTCCCTGACCCATCATAAGTGCATCAAAAAGAATGAACAGATTGCTTGAAATGTGGTCAGCCGTTTCGGTGTCTTGTGCTTTGGGCGTTGTGAGTACCGTAATTAACAAAACCGGTAATGTAAGAATAGCCCATAATCTTTGAAGAATCATATTTTGCTCCTTTCGAACAACCAGCATATTGTCTTTGTTATTTCCGTCGGGAACGAGATTTCTTTTCCCGTAAACAGGTCTTTGAAAATTTTCTTTCCGTCAAGAGAAAAATCATATTCACCTTTTTCGTGAGCATAAAAAACGATATGATTTTGGGCCGTGTAAACAACAGCCTTCTGTTTTGTCGGGACGGTTATTCCGTTGTTTTCAAAAAACTCCTTGAAGGTTTCAAAATCAACTTCGTCATCGTCTGTTATAATCATAACGTTTTTTTGCTTTTGTTTTGCTGTTTTTATGCAATCACTCAAAAGCTGAGTTTTGTTCGGCTCAATGAAAATGCAGACATTATAATCATTATAAACCTTTTCAAAATCAGAAACAAGAAAAATGTCATACATTACTCCTGAAAGCCCTATGGAATTGCAGACATCCCAGATTTTATTCCGATGCCCCTTTAACGGAAAATAGCAGTTTTCATCCATAAAAACAGCAACGTCTGAAGATTTACGCTCCATTCCTTTTTCGCAGATTTTCTGCATTTTTGAAAAAGTCTGCATAAATTCGCTGTCGTCGTACCAACCGCCCCACATATCAAACCACCACATTCCGTGGCCGTGGGTAAATGCACGGCAGAAATTCAGCTTTATCTGCTCCAGGCTTGTCTTTCTGTCGGGACCGAACCAGATTTTCGTGGAATAGTGAGAATGCG
This sequence comes from Clostridia bacterium, assembly GCA_017380575.1. Taxonomy (GTDB): domain Bacteria; phylum Bacillota; class Clostridia; order Oscillospirales; family Acutalibacteraceae; genus CAG-488. The sequence continues at coordinate 72,667 of JAFODS010000004.1, forward strand.
GACTCGGCGGACGTGAAAGATGAGTGCGGATATCGTTTTCTGAAAAATAAAGCTTGCCGTGAAGCTTCAAAGAATCAATCGGCACCATCGGATACGGATCAACTCCGGGCTGTCTTCCGTAAACATAAATCAACGGTGAACACATAAAATCTATTTTGTCGCTTTCAAGAACTTTTGATAACGCAAGGTGAAGATTAACCCTGTGCGGACAGCCGATTGTGTAACCGTAAAAAGCACCTACAATTTTATTGTTTTTAACGGCTTCTTTTGCAGCCGATGCAAATTCAACTATTCTTTGTGCCGTCATTTCGGAAGCAAAGCGGAAATAATTTTCCTCGTTTTTTTCAAGGTTATTCTCTTCGCACAGCTTCAGGAATTTTTCCTTTGCACGCTTGCCGTAGAAACCGTAATCTTCAAAAGGCAGCCATTCTTCCGTGTTTCCTCCTGCAATCTGATAACCAACAACATTTTCCGAATAACGGCTGTTTTCAATATAATCAATAAGCTTGGTGAGCTTTTCTTTTATTTCCTCTGCCCACAAATCCGATGCAAAAGAAACTCTCGTCCTTCCGCGGTGCATTCCGTAATCGCAAAGCTCATCGGGATGCTCTTTTTCCCATTCACGGGAAAGATTGACATTGACGCGCGGAAAAATCAATGCATCAGGACAGGCAGACAGAATCTCGTCAAAATTTTTATCGACAATTGAAAAATCAGGCTCGTCATTCTGAAAAATACCTTTCTGAAAAACAAGCACAGGGGTGATTTCGTTAATCGGCAATTCAGAAAAATTAAGATTAACCGAATAGAGCCTGATTCCCGCTTTCGCAAAATTTTCATAGCGATTGTTTGCTGTTTTGTAAGTTATGTATGCCATTTCGGGCACAGCTTTTCCGTTAACAAACAGCGTCGGCTGACCGTCAACCTGTTTAACCTGCGAAATCATAAGCTCACCTCTTATATAATTTCTTTTTTAATACTAACAAAATTGTTTTTTGCTGTCAATTAAAACGTTTTTCTCTTGCAACAATCCGTAAATTTTGCTATTATTTTCGCGGTGATTTAAATGACAGCTTTACTTATTGTTATCTATATTGTTTTTGTTTCTCTCGGTTTGCCCGATTCGCTTTTCGGTGCGGCATGGCCCGTTACCCATAAGGATTTCGGAATTGCCGAAAACTTCGCCTCATATTACGGCATCATAACAGGTGTCTGCACGGGCGGTGTCAGCTTTATCGCAGGCAAGATGCTCCGAAAATTCGGCACGGCAAAGGTTACGCTTGTTTCAACCTTTCTTACTGCTGCGGCACTTGTCGGAATGAGCTTTTCACCGAACATCATTGTTTTTATGATTTTTACCGTCATTCTTGGCTACGGTGCAGGTGCAATTGACACAGGACTTAATAACTTCATCTCGCTTCACTATGAGGCTCGTCATATGAACTGGCTTCACTGTTGCTGGGGTCTCGGTGTTACAATCAGTCCGCTGATTATGTCCGCATTCCTTTCCGAAGAGCTGAGCAGCTGGCGAATGGGTTACCGTGTTGTTGCCTTGCTTCAGCTTTCGATAACTTTTATAATTTTCTTTTCGCTTAAAAAATGGGATAAGGTTGAAAAAAGCATTGCTTCAAAAGAAGACAATGCGGAAGCAGGAAGCGGAAAGCTCCTTGACCTTCTTAAAATCAAAGGTGTTATAACAAGCATACTTTCAATGGGTCTTTACTGCGGAATGGAATTTTCGCTCGGCACCTGGGGTGCAAGCTATGCGGTTAATACATTTCTGATTGCTCCCGACGAGGCGGCAAAATGGGTTTCGCTTTACTTTGGCGGGATTATGCTCGGCAGAGTTATTGCAGGCTTCGCTTCAATGAAGTTCAGCGACAAAACACTCATCCGTGCAGGTATTTTTACCGCACTTCTCGGTATAATTGTTTTCGCTTTGCCTCTTGGAAAAATTTCACTTGTCGGATTCCTTCTTATCGGAACGGGATTCGGCCCGATTTTCCCGAGCATACTTCACAGCGTTCCTGAGCGATTCGGCACAACATATTCTGCCGACCTTACAGGCTACCATATGGGCGGTGCTTACGGTACAGGCTTTGCAATTCAGCTTATCTTCGGCTATGCAGCAACGCTTATCAGCTTTAAAATCACTCCGTTTGTGTTACTCGCACTTTGTGCAGGAGTTTACGTTGCGAATGAGGTTACATTGAAAACTTTGAAGAAGAAATAAAAACAGACCTTCCGACAAAAAATCGGAAGGTCTTAATTTTACTTGTTAATCTTTTTGCTGAAATCAAGAAGTCGGACAACAATCGGAGAAAGGAAAATGTTTACCGAAAGTTCAACGAGGAAGTTCAGTCCGACCATTCCTATGATAAGGAACTGTGCAACGTTTTCAAATCCGCCCGCTGCTCCCCATTCCTTGATTGTGTCAAGGAAGAAAACAACACAACCGAGAAGGAAAACACCCGTATTGACAAGCGGACAGGCTATAGCCGCAAGAATAACTGCAAGATATCTGTTTTTCTTTTCAAACAATTTATAAACAAGACCTGCAACAAGTCCGCAGAGAATGCCCTTGACAAGAACAGTTATTATTGTACCCGGTACGCTGACAGCAAGGAAAGCCGCCGCATCCGTAAAAAGAACAACCACTCCAAAAATGAAGCCGAGCCAAGTGCTGATTTTGTAATCACACAGAGCCGCACCGAGAACAATCGGGATAAGCACGAGTGAAATTGCAAACGGTCCGAACTTGATAAACTGTCCCATCATCTGCAGAACAACAACAAGAGCTGTCAGAATTCCGCCGATTGCAAGCTTTTTCACCGCCTGTGAATTTTTTGTATTTCTTTTTCCTTTTGCCAAAGCAATCACCTCTTTGTTATCTTCCCTAATTATACCACGACAAAATCTTGTTTTCAAGAGAGTCAGCGATAGTTAATTCTTAAGCTTGTTTTATGTGTTCAAGTGTTTTCTCAACAAGCTTTTCAATTTCAACTGTTCCTACACCGAAAATCGAAGTATGAATCTTACCGTTAATCGGTTTTATCCATTCTTCACCGATGCAGTCAATTCCGCTTCGCATACCCATAATCGAGCCGACGGTTGCACCGTTACAGTCTGTGTCAAAAGCCATTCCGACAGCCGTGCAGATTGACTTTCCGAAATCGCCCTCACCGTAAAGCAAACCTGCAACAACAATCATCGCATTTGAAATTGTGTGACACCAACCGTGGTCGGTGTGCTCGTCGTAATCCGAATGAATAATCCTGAAGCATTCATCAAGAGTAACACCGTTTTTGTAACCGTTATAAATCTTCATAACAGCTTCGTGAAGTCTGGATGAAGCTGGAATCTGTGCAAGACCACCGAGGATAATATCGTCAATACTGTCTGTTACAGCGGCACAGGCAATCATAGCTGCAACAAACATTTCTCCGTAAACTCCGTTTTTAACATGGGAAAGAGTAGCATCGTTATATGCCATTTCTGCTGCCGCCTCAGGGTTACCCGGATTGATGTATCCGAAATAGTCGCCTCTTATCTGCGCGCCGATCCATTCGCGGCAGACGTTTTTATACATCGCTGTTGCAGGCGGTTCGATACAATTGATAACGTTTACATAAGCAATTCGTTCCGCTGTGAAGCAGGAAAGAATTGAAAGATACTTAAGCCACGCTGCACCAACGTCCTCAGTCTCAAACCACCTGCCTGATTCATCAACAATACGCTGTGCAAGAACTGTATAATTTGTGTCATCATCAACGGGCATTCCGTCAGTGTTGTCACCGTAAGACTTGTTTCTTAAAAAGAATTTGTAATGCGAGCAGACCTCGTCTGTTATGTCTGTGCTCAGAATATAGCGATGCATCGGATAATTACCTGTTTCTTTAAGAAGCGGAATAAACTCTTCGCTCCTGATTCCTTCAACAGGCTTTCCGAGCAAACATCCGCAGGCTCTGCCTGTCCATGCACCGAGAAGCTTTTTTCGGAGAGTTTCAGAATCGGGAGCTGTTACCCTGAAATCATAAGCCTCCCTGAGAGCTTTGATTTTATCAAGGTCATTAGGCTCGTTGTATTTATATCCCGAACGGATTTTTGAATTAATAACTGTTTCAAAAATAAGTTCACTCAGCTTTGTCTTCATTTCTCCGCTTCGCATTGCCGCAACGGATTCAAACAAAGCCTTATGCTTTTCAATATCAAGACCTTCTTCAATTGACTGATTGTATTCAGCCATAATATCCGAAGCATAACGGTTAAAACCTTCAACGTGGTTATGGTCAATTTTAATTTCAGTATCGTAAATTTTAGCAAACATAAAATCACCTGTTTGAGTCAAATTTTGCAATATCTTGTGAAAATTATACCATAACCGGCTTAAACATTCAACACAATTAGCCGATTGATTTATATATATATCAATGGTATAATTGTTTAAACAAGAATAATAAGGAGAGCATTGAATATGAAAAAGATTTTCAAAAAGATTCTTGCAATGGCACTTTGCTGTGCTATGCTCGTGCCTATGGGTGCACTCGGTGCATCTGCGGCAACCGCTAAAGAAACCGAAACTGATTGCGGCGGCAAATGTAAACATTCACCCGTAATCGTTCTTCCGGGTATCAACCACTCACCGACATATCTTTACGATGAAAACGATGAGCCGTATATGTACAACGACAGTCACGTCGGCGGTACACTCATTATCCTCAACGAGGCTGCTCTTTCAGCGGGGGCTATCGTAAAGGCTGTAGCAGCTGTGCTCGGTACACTTGCACTTCAGACAAATCTCGGCCTTGACAAGATTGCATACAACCTTGTTTCAGAAATCTTCAAGTTCCAGAAATGTGACGAAAACGGTGACCACGTTGAAAACCTTAAGACAAAAAGATGGAACCATTCTTTTGAACATATGACTCAGGATGACCTTGACTGGACATACAGAATGGTGCCGATGAAGTCACTTGTTGACGAAATCGGTGAAGACCACGCTTATTTCTTTACATTCAACCTCGTCGGTGATCCGATGAAGTCTGCAGACGAGCTCAAGGATTACGTTGAAATGGTCAAAGAACAGACAGGTCACGATAAGGTTACATTCCTTCCTGTCAGCCTTGGCGGTACAATTCTTACAGCTTACCTTGAAAAGTACGGTCACGAAGACCTTGACCAGATTGTTAATGCTGTTGCCTGTCTTGACGGCACAGATATTCTTGCAGACTTTATGGCAAGAGAATGGCGTCTTGATGACGAATACCTCTATCATCAGTTTATTTCAAACATCTTTGTTGAATCAGAAGGTGTTCCGACACTCGGCTACCTTATCAACACAGTTCTTCACATCGTTCCGCGTTCGGGCGTTGATGCACTTCTTTCAGGTGCAATGAGTGCAATCCTTGATACTCTTATCCTCAACTGTCCTCAGTTCTGGGCTATGCTTCCGTCTTACAGATACGATGCTCTTGCTGAAAGATATCTTTCAGACAAACCTGCCCTCAAGGCAAGAACAGATGCATTCCAGCAGGCAAGACTCAACCTTAAGCAGAACATTCTTGATGCTGTAGCTGACGGTGTTCGCGTTAACTCAATCGCAGGTGCAAACCTTGACCTCGGTGAAGAGATGTACACATACTTTAACATCGTTGCTTCTGCAGAAAAGGTTAACTCGGACGGTATCGTAAATCTTAACTCAACAACACTCGGTGCAACAGGTGCGGCTCACGACCAGACACTTGCTGACGTTGATTATGAAAAGAACACATATTGTAAAGATCCGACCCACAACCACGTTTCACCCGACAATATGGTTGATACTTCAACAGCTGTTCTTCCCGAAAACACCTGGGTTTTCCTTGATCAGTATCACGAAGTCGGCCGTAATGACGTTGTACTCAACCTTGCAAAGGCAATCATCCTCGGTGAAGTAACAGACGTTCATTCAGACCCTGAAAACTATCCGCAGTTCAATACTCGTTGCTACACATATTCTCTTCGTCGTTGGACACTTCCCGATGCAATGAAGGTTGATCAGTCAGCACTCAGCGCAGAAGATAAAGCAGAGCTCAATGCAGCAATTGCAGAATCAGAATCAGCACTTGCAATAACTGTTTCCGATCAGGCAACAGTCGATGCAGCTGAAGCAAGACTTAAGGCAATTCTTCACAAGATCGGTGCTGAAGGCTATGATAACATTGAACCTGAAAAAGAATCTCCGCTTGATCCCGTATGGCAGAGCATCACATATGCAATGAGCAAGGGTTCACTCTTCCTCCTCGGCGGCGGCAGCCTCGTTGACCGAATCCTCACACCCGTAAGATGGCTTATCAAAACAATTTTCGGTTGATTGCCTGACAGATTAAATTAAATTAAAACATGACAAAACACTTGCAAAGGCCACAAACCTCTGCAAGTGCTTTTCTTTAACCAAATATAAAACGATTCAATGTTTTTAATACGTCTTAAATCAACTTTGCGGAAACAACGTCCTTTTAAATTTCAATCTGTTTTGATTCTTTATAAAAAAGCGTTGTGCTTTGTGAGCACAACGCTTAAATCTTTTTATCAGGCGGTTGCCGTCTTTTTCTTTGTGATAAGCTGGATTGCGATTACCAATGCAATCAACACAACACCTGCGATATCTGTAGCAAGACCCGGAATAATCATACACAATCCGCCTGCGAGGGCAAGGATTCTCTGCCACCACGGCATCGGGCGAAGAAGGTAACCTTCCATACCTGCGGAAACAATGAAAATACCGCAGAGAGCCGTTACAACAAGAAGTACGATTTCATACCACGGCTTATCTGAGCCGATGATAAGCATTTCAGGGCTGAACGCGAAGATATACGGAACGATGAACGCTGTGATAGCAAGTCTTGTTGCCGTAACACCGGTCTTCATCGGGTTTGACTTTGCAATTGCTGAACCTGCATATGCTGCAAGTGCAACAGGCGGTGTGATATCCGCAACGATTCCGAAATAGAACACGAACATATGAGCCGCAAGAACGGGAATGCTCAGGCTGTTCATAAGAATCGGAGCAACCATTGACGCCATAATAACGTAGTTAGCTGTTGTCGGAACACCCATACCGAGAACGATACACATAATCATCGTAAGAAGAAGTGCGAGGATCGGGTGGATTCCTGCAGCAGAATGAACGAGCGATGAAAGCACATTTGCAAGACCTGTCTGCTGAACCATTGCAGAGATACATCCTGCAACTGCACAGGCAAGAGCAACGCCGATTGCATTCTTTGTTCCGTTTGCGAGAGAACGGAAATAAATTCCGAAGTCCATTTCGAACTTTTTGTGTGCGATTGATTTTACGATACCTTCAACAAACTTAACACCGATTGCAACAAAGATAGCAAGGATTGCTGACTTTGCAGGTGAATAGTTATTCATAGCAACAACAAGAGCAACAACCGGAAGAAGAAGGTAACCCTTTGAGAAAACAAGCTTGAAGAAGTTAGGAATTGATTCCTTCGGAAGACCCTTAAGGCCGAGCTTCTTTGCCTCAAAGTGAATCATCATAAAGATACCTGTGAAGTAAAGAACAGCCGGAAGGATTGCGGCAATCGCAATCTGTGCATACGGCATACCCGTATATTCGGTCATAAGGAAAGCTGCAGCACCCATAATCGGGGGCATAATCTGTCCGCCTGTTGAAGCGGCAGCCTCAACAGCTGCGGCGAACTCGGGTTTATAACCACAACGCTTCATTGTCGGTATTGTAACGGAGCCGCTACCAACTGTGTTTGCAACGGAAGAGCCTGAATACATACCTTCCATAGCACTTGAGATAACAGCAACCTTTGCGGGGCCGCCTGTTGATTTACCTGCAATTGAGTTTGCAAGGTCAACAAAGAACGCACCGATTCCCGACTGCTCAAGGAATGAAGCAAAAATAATGAACAATACGATAAATGAAGCACAGACATTAAGCGGTGTGCCTGCGATACCTTCCGTTGTATAGAAGAGCTTATACATAATCATACGCAACGGATGCTTTGTATCGTTCACAAGGAAAGCGTATATTATAAACGCCGCCGAAACGCAGACAATCGGAAGTCCGACAACACGTCTGCAAGCTTCGAAGAGAAGCAACGTACCGATAATTGCGATTGCGATATCAAGCTCGTTGATTCTTGAAGCTCTGTCAACAATCGCCTGACAGTTTATTGCATAGTAGAAGAATGAACCTGCACCGACAGCTGCGAAAATATAATCGTAGAACGGAACGTGGTTAATTCTTTTCTTTTCTTTCTTTCTTACGGGATAGATAATGAACGCCATAAAGACGATAATACCTATAAACCACGACATCTTCTGTCTTTCTTCCATTGTACCTGTCCAACCGTCGAACATTACATAGACAGAGAAAAGAATCATCGCGATTTTAATAATCTTTTCAAATATACCTTTGAAGTGACGGGTGTTTGACTCTTTGTCAAAGTCCGCCATCAACTGGTCAACGTCGATAACTTCGTCCTCATCAGCCGCCATGGTGATGGGCTTTGTGTTTACATCTGACATCTATTACAGTCCTTTCGTCAGAATTTCGAATCCTGTGACAATTTCGAAAACAACCCTCGCATTCCTTCCGCAGGTATCGCGCAGGCTGATTTGTTCACCGTCAAGAGTAAGTATATGGTCAGAAACCGTTCCGACAATATACCTCAACGGGTCATACGTTATATCAAAACCCGTTATGATCATATTCCCCTCTTCGTCAAAGGTCATTTTCTGGTCGCCCTCAAGCGCCGTCTGCACCCCGGCACCAAAAGAACGGTAAAGGGTGGAATATGCTCGGATCTCTCCATTTTCAATTATATATGTATCTCTTAAGGGAGTCTGATTTACGGAATGGATAAACTCCACCGAAAACATCATACCTTCCTCTGCCTTAACGGTTATATGAGTCTTTCCGGTATCAGAATCATATAAAACCAGATAATCAGTTGACAGAGCTTTGAATGAAACAGCAGCCGCTGCAATGAAAATCATCAGAACGGCCGCTGCGATTAACTTTCTTTTTTTATCCGAAAGCTTTTGGCTCATTATTTAATAGCGCCAACCTCTTTGAAATACTTTTCAGCACCGGGATGGAACGGAACAGAAACGCTTGAAACTGCATATTCAAGGCTCATTTCCTTTGCCTTATCGTGTGCATACTCGTCCTTATTCTCATAGATAGCCTTTGTAAGCTCATAAACAACCTGCTCTGAAAGGTCGTTGCTTACGATGAATGTTGCCTTAACTGCAACTGTTGTTGCGTCAGCGTCAACACCCTTGTATGTGCCTGCAGGGATTTTGTACTCAGCGTAGAAGCCGTAATCCTTCTGAAGAGCTGCAAGGTGTTCAGCGTCGATTTCAACGATAACGATTTCAGTTGTTGTTGCAAGGTCTGTGATAGCAACTGTGGGAGCACCTGCTGTGCAGAAGAATGCATCGATCTTGCCGTCCTTAAGAGCATCTGCTGATGCCTGGAAGCTGAGGTTCTGCTTGTTGATGTCTTCGAATGTGATATCGTAAGCACCAAGGATCTGCTGTGCGTTGAATTCAACACCTGAACCGCTGTCGCCTACTGAAACCTTCTTACCCTTAAGGTCTGCAATTGTCTTGATGCCTGAGTCAGCTCTTGCGATAACCTGACAAACTTCAGCATAAACTGCACCGAGAGTTGAGAAGCTTGTGAACTTGCCGTCCTTTTCGAAGAGAGATGTTCCGTTATAAGCATAGTCCATAACGTCGTTCTGAACGATAGCCATATCAACAACACCGTCATCGATATCAAGGATGTTAGCCTTTGAAGCGCCAGAAGACATAACCTTAAGGTTAGCGCCTACTTTTTCGTTAAGAGTTGTAGCAACTGTGTTACAGAAGCCATAGTATGTACCTGTTGTACCGCCTGTACCTACGTTGATTTCAACTGATGAAAGGCCTTCCTGCGGTGTTTCTGCTTCAGGCTCTTTGTTACCGCAAGCTGTGCAAAGAAGAGTTGCGAAAACAAGAAGAACTGAAACAACGATAGCTATTTTTTTCTTCATTTTAAAAACCTCCGTTTAAAAATTTTTCAAAGTCCCTCAAATGGACTTTTAAGATTTAAAGTATTATAACCTATTTCCGTATTTTTTGCAAGAGTTCCGCCCAATAAAGCGTAGATTCACCAATTACGGTGCCATGTTTTTGTGCATTGTGAACTATATAAGTGCTGTTATTGGCTCATTTTTCCTGTTCAGAAATATAGCAATCAGATTTCAGCCTCTGCAAAGCCTATGCATTCCCGACCGAGAATCGGGTTTGAAATATCCCTTGCATTGAAGTAAAGACGGAGCGTATTACCCTGCTTCACGAGGTGGCTCGCATAAACAAACTGCTTCATCCAATCCTTGCCGTCAACTACCTGTGGCTCAATAAGCATCTTTTCAAACTTAAAAGCAAGTCCGTCAGGCGATGACATAAGGAAAATTGCAGAATGGCTTTTGCCGTCTTTTTCGTAGATTCCGTTCTGCACACCGATGTAGCCGTCGCTGAGCTTATAAACCTTAAGACATCCGCTGCAAAGGTTGAGATACGGATTGTTTTTGTCGGGAGAAATCAACGGTTTTTCGGCTGCGATATAACCGTCCGTTATTTGTCCGCTTTCCGCATAGCTGATATGTGTCGGCTCGCAGAATTTGCAGTCATCAATATACGTCATTCCGCAGGAATAATAAAGACGGTTGATTCCGTCCTCCTGCAGAAGGAACGGATTTGAAAGTGCTGTGCCCCTTTTGCTGATTTCAAAATCCTTCGTATTGCTGAGAACCCTTTTCGGCTTTGACCAATTCACAAGGTCGTTGCTCTGAATAACAGCAATCTCCGATTTCCACCTGACCGCATTCACAACGTTCAGTGCATTCATAAAAAGCGGAAGCGTTCTTTCATAAAAAAGATAATATGTATCGCCTACACGGTTGATGTTCGGTCGCATTGCCCTGCCGACAACCTTCTGCACCTTTTCAAATTTTATGCCGTCATCGCTGATAAAATGATAGACAGCAAGCGTCGTGTGAAAAAACATATGCCATTTTCCGTCGTGGCTTACATCGGGGGTAAGAAGCGACGGATCCGCAACAACGAACGAGCCGTCAAACGGCTTCAGCACAGGACTCTGAGCACTAACCCTGAACTGTGCTTCAAGAATCTGATTTACAGTAAGATTTTTCATAATACACCTATTTTTTTAGCCTATATCTATACACATTCCGCACCTTTTCTTCACATCGGTAGCGGAAAAATATGTTTTTTCAAGAGGTATCCATTCATTAAAAAAGCGTTCTGACTTATCAGGAGAATTACGTTTGAGAATTCTTTTTCTCTGCAAGTCTTCCGAAATATTAAGAAAAACAGAAAAATCGTAAAACTTTTCAAAATCGGGATGCATAGAGTATGCACCCTCAATCACCGTCAGTTTTTCGGGTTTAATTTCAATCGGAGTCTGCAGTTTCATTTCCGAACAGTCAAACCTGCGGTAGCTAATATTTTTACCTTCACTCAGCGGTAAAAGTACCTCTTCAAGAAAACGTTCACGGTCAACATTTCCGCCAACCTCCGCATACCTTTCGGGAGTTCTCTGTTCAGGTCGCAGGAAAAAATCATCCGTATGAAAAACCGTACAGCCGTAATTTTCCTCAAGCATTTTTCCCAGCGTTGTTTTTCCGCTTGCACTTCCGCCTTCAACAGCAAGTATCAGATTTCCCTGCGAAAGACGTTTGTCAATTTCTTCGAAAAACGGCAGAAACTTAGGAATATCCTGTGGCTGACAATACTTTTTCAACTGTTCGCTTCGTTCCATTATCAATCTCTCTTTTTCATAATTTTCGGGTTATCAAGAACCATCACAAGAATCGGAATCAGCACAAGCTGTACGATAATTCCCGGAATTGCATTTGTAAAAGCACCTGCAACAAACGCAGCAAATGTGAACGCTCCGCCGCTGATTCCCATAACGGCAAACATCGCAACGCCCCAGACCAATCTTCCGACAAGCATCGCAATCAGCAACGAGCAATAAATATACACCTTTTTTCGCGGAAGTATTTTATGCATCAGCCCTGCAACCGCACCGTATGCGGCAAGCTCGAATGCCATACAGACAGCGGTCGGGAAAAACACCGGCATTCCGAGTGTCAGAGACCTGAACAACGGTGCAATAAATCCGACTGCGAGACCCCACGGCCATCCGCAGATGAATCCGCAAAGAAGCACGGGAATATGCAACGGACACAGCCTTGCTCCGATTTCGGGAACCTGTCCCGTTATAAAAGGCATCACATAAGCGAGCGCAAGAAACAGCGCTGAAAGTATTGTTTTGAATAAATTATTTTTCTTCATAAAACGTCCTTCTATCAACCAGGATAACAGTAAAATAAATTTACCATTTATACAGAGAAATTTATCAGAAACATAAACAAATCTGATCATATTATATTGATATAATAGCACATACACAGCCGATATGCAACGGAAACAAAAACAACATTGACACAAACATTACAATTGTATAAAATAAAAACATACTGCAGAAGAGGTGATTTCTTTTGAATATCAGATTAATCGGCTCACCGAAAATTGTTATGACGAACACAGAAAGCCACCACGCATATTTTGCCTGGCCGACGGTTGCGAAGCTTCAGAACGGAAGGATTTGCGTCGGAGCCTCGGGTTACCGTGTTGAGCATATCTGCCCGTTCGGCAAAGGTGTTTTAGCCTTCAGCGATGACAACGGTGAAACATACACAAAACCCGTTCCCGTTTTTGACACCGTGCTTGACGACAGAGATGTAGGCCTTACCGTATTCGGTGAAAGCGGACTTATCGCAACTACATTTAACAACACTCTCGAATTTCAGCGGGAAAATATGCCCCAGACACAGGAATGCTTTGATTACATAAATTCCGTTTCTTCCGAAGACGAGGCAGAAGCTCTTGGCATCAGCTTCAGAATCAGCAACGACTGCGGAGAAACCTTTGGCAAGATATATAAATCTCCCGTTTCTTCACCGCACGGACCGACAGTTCTTAACGACGGAACCGTTTTATGGGTCGGCAGAAGGCTCGGCATCCACAACCACATTGAGGCACATGTCATCAACACCGAAACAGGTGAAATGACACTCCGCGGTGAGCTCGGAATTTACAAATACGAAGAATTCAAGGATATCTATTTTTACGAGCCCCACGCTTTACAGCTTGCCGACGGAAAAATAATCTGCCATCTTCGTGCAGAAAATGCGGACGAAACGCTGTTCACTCTTTATCAGACCGTTTCACTTGACAACGGTGTAACGTGGAGCAAGCCCGTACAGATTATCGGAGACGACAGCGGTGCGCCGGGACATTTGTTTATGCACTCTTCGGGCACATTGATTTCAACATTTTCACACAGAAGCAAGCCTTACGGAATCCGGGCGATTTTCAGCGACGACAACGGAGAAACATGGAGCAAGGAAAGCGTTATCTTCGAAGGTCAGGACACCGACGATTTAGGCTATCCCTCTACCGTTGAGCTTGATAACGGAGAAATGCTCACCGTCTTCTACACAAGAGAAAACGATTACGTCCCCGCAGTTATAATGCAGCAAAAATGGGCATTGGATAAATAATTCGTTATAAATCAATACAGTTAGGGAAACAGTATAAATCCGAACACATCACAAAACGGTGTGTTCGGATTTATCGTTATATTATTTTCTCAAAAAGATCTCCGAGCTTTTTCGCCATAGACGCGAACCCGAGGTCGTTCGGGTGACAGCCGTCAACAGTTCCCTCTTCCTCAGCCATTTTCATTAGCTCTCTGCCGTCAATCAGATATACATTCTTATCTCCGTTTCCGATTGCGTTCTTATATGTTGCTTTAATTATATCAAGGCGTTTTTCTTCCTCTTCGTTCAGCGTGAACTTCGGCCTTGAAAGCAAAACTATCGGCAAATCAGGATTTGCTTTGCGGATTGTCTTAAACATTTTTTCGTGTGTTTCTTTTAAATGCTCTGCCGTCGGTGCATTATGGTCATAGTCATACACAAACACAGACATATCAAGTCCGCTTATGTATTCGGCAATTTCATCTTCCGCTTTTGCACTGCCCGAAAAACCAAGATTGACATAATCCATATCGAATCTTTGGGATATAATGCTTTCGTATGAATTGCCCGGTCGGGAAGCACATCCGCCCTGTGTTATGGAAGAGCCGTAATAAACAATCGGCTTTTCTGTTTTGTACGGCTCGGCAGAAGATACCGTTGCATCTTCACTCACACCGATATACAGCTGTGCGACCTCACTGTAAAGAGGAAAATTAACGGTTATATCACGCATTTCTGAAGAGTCAAAACGGATAACACTTTCGTAACCGTCCTGAATTTCAAACGGAGGAATAAAGGTTCCGTGATATTTTTTACCGATATATAAATCGAACCCTGCTGAGCCCGTCAAAGCAATGTGAGGCATTTTGCAAATGAACGGCATTTTTGTGTGAATTGCGACATAAGGACTGTCTGTTCTGAACCTCACTCTGCCGCCTGCGGTATGAGCGTGCAAAGCATAAACACCGTCGTTAACAGTTTTTGCAATGCTTTCAGGAAGTCTTCTGAACTTACCGTTTTCATAAAACACACCGTTAATCCTGAACGGCAGCTGCCTGACATCATAAAACTTAATATCCTTGATATCCAATTCAGTCTTCACTTCAAAGTTGGAATCAACCGCTGAAACATTTTTCAAACCATCACCGCCGATATAAAAATAATACACATTACAGGTATGCTTTTATGATAACCAAAGCACCCTTCCTCTTGCCATAAAACATTATACTCTTTTTTACACAAAAAGCAATCTCCAGATCTCGGAGATAAAACAAATATAGGTTTAGGACTATAAATATGCAAAAACCTCCCTTTCGGTTTAGCCGATTGGGAGGTTGATTCTTTATATATTCAAAATATCTTCGGGTTTGAGGGCGATGTATTCTGCACCGCTTGCGAGGAGGACATCTTCGTCACGGTTGCCCCAGGTTACACCGATACATTCAAGACTTGCATTGTGTGCCGTAAGCACATCGACGTCGGAATCACCGATGTAAATACATTTTTCTTTATCTGCACCGAGAGTTTTGATTGTATAAAGAAGTGAATCGGGTTCGGGCTTTGCAGGAAATTCATCCATTTTTCCGACTACGGCATCAAAAATATCACCAAAGAAATCTTTAACAACCGCCTGAGCCGCAAAATGTGCTTTGTTTGAAACAACTGCCGTTTTGCAGCCTTTCTTTTTAAGCTCATTTATGACATCGATTATTCCGTCGTACGGCTTCGTGTAGTCCGCGATATGTTCAAGATAGTACTTTGTGAAGATTTCCAATGCTTCAGCGTAATCCGTTTCACTTGTATTTTCAGGTACGGAACGCTTGATAAGAACCTTGATTCCGTTTCCGATGAAGTTTCTTACCTCTTCCACGGTTCTTTCGGGAAAGCCTTTTGAACGCATTGCAAAATTCACCGCATTCGCAAGGTCAAGGAGAGTATCAAGTATCGTACCGTCAAGGTCAAAAATATATGTGTTGTATTTCATCGCTTATCTGCGCTTCTTTCCGAAAAAGCCTTTTTTATCTTCCGCCTCAGGTTTGCTGCCACCCATAGTTTCGTTGAATCGGAGAAGTGCTTCCTTCTGCGGTTCATTGAGCTTTGTGGGAATATCAACAATAATACGAACCATCTGATTTCCGCGTACCTTTGTGTGTATGTTCTGAATACCTCTGCCCTTAAGGACGAAAACTGCACCCGGCTGTGTGCCTGCAGGCATACTGTACTCGACCTTACCGTCAAGTGTAGGCACCTGAAGCTTGTCACCGAGAGTTGCCTGAACAACCGAAACGTGAACCTCACACCAAACGTTAAAGCCGTCACGTTCAAAGAACGGATGCGGACGTACATTGACATTAACGTGAAGGTCACCTGCGGGACCGCCGTTGATGCCCTTGTTGCCCTCGCCTCTTACCTTGAGTGTCTGACGGTCATCAATACCTGCGGGAATATCAATTTCAAGAGCACTGTGCTTTGAAACGCGTCCTCTGCCGCGGCACTTCTGACACGGAGTTTCAACAATTTTACCCTTACCGCCACAACGTGAGCAAGCTCGCTGTGTCTGAATAACACCGAAGGGAGTTCTCTGCTGTGCGGTTACCTGACCTGAGCCGTGACATTCGGGACAGGTTGTCGGTGAAGTGCCTTTCTCGGCACCGCTTCCGTTACATTCGGGACAGATTTCGACTCGGTTTACGTCAACCTTACGCTTGCAACCCTTTGCAGCTTCTTCAAAAGAAATTGTAACAGTTGACTGCAAATCCTCACCGCGTCTTGGTGCATTCGGATTTGAACGACGTCCGCCGCCTCCGAATCCGCCACCACCGAAGCCACCGCCAAAGAAGCTTGAGAAAATATCTCCGAGGTCAATATCATCGCCGAAACCGCCACCGAATCCGCCTCCGAAGCCACCGCCTGCACCGTAGTTCGGGTCAACACCTGCGTGACCGAACTGGTCATAACGAGCCTTTTTCTGCTCGTCGCTGAGCACTTCGTAAGCTTCGTTTGCTTCCTTGAAATTAGCTTCCGCAACACTATCACCGGGGTTAAGGTCGGGATGGAACTGCTTTGCCTTTTTTCTGTATGCTTTTTTTATTTCGTCAGCACTCGCGTTTTTATCAACACCGAGCACCTCATAATAGTCTCTTTTATCAGCCATAATTAAGCCCCTGACTTTGAAACAAGTCTTGCGGAAGAAAATTCATCTTCCGCAAAACGTGATTTTTAGGGTGATGATAATAATCCGGATTTTGTTTTTTTATCGGATAATTTCATCACTTTTTTATATTCTTGCCAATACTAACTGATCAGCTGTTTTTCTTTCCAAAAACTTTTCCGATAAAAAATCTTCGACCCGAAAGTTAGAATTTTCAGATGATTTTTGGATGTTGAGGATGCCGACAGGCTAACGCCTTTCAAAGCCGAAACGCCAAAAAGCGCTAAAAAGGCTCACTTTCGGGCAAATTCGGGTTGTTAGCATCGCCCTCTTTTATTCGTCGTCTGTTACGTCTGTGTAATCTGCCTCGTAGAAGCCGTCACCGTTGGGAGCACCGCCCATATCACCCATATCGGGTGCACCCTGTGCTCCTGCTGCAGCCTGAGCTGCCTTATACATCTTTTCAGAAACCTCGTAGAACTTAGCCTGAAGAGCTTCCTGCTTGTTCTTGATGAGGTTGATGTCTTCACCCTTGAGAGCTTCCTTAAGAGCTTCGATGTCTGCTGTGAGAGCTGTCTTATCCTCTTCTGAGAACTTGTCACCTTCCTCAGAGATAAGCTTTTCGCACTGGTAAACCATCTGGTCTGCGTTGTTTCTTGTGTCAACTTCCTCACGGCGCTGCTTATCTTCCTGAGCAAACTGTTCTGCCTCGTGAACAGCCTTTTCGATATCTTCCTTAGACATATTTGTTGAAGATGTGATTGAGATTGACTGCTCCTTGTTTGTGCCAAGGTCCTTAGCTGAAACGTGAACAATACCGTTAGCGTCGATGTCGAATGTTACTTCGATCTGCGGAACACCGCGACGTGCCGGCATAATTCCGTCAAGGTGGAAGATACCGAGAGTCTTGTTATCCTTTGCAAACTCTCTTTCACCCTGAAGAACGTGAACTTCAACTGACGGCTGATTGTCTACTGCAGTTGAGAAGATCTGGCTCTTCTTTACGGGGATTGTTGTATTTCTTTCGATAATCTTTGTATTGATACCGCCCATTGTTTCGATACCGAGTGAAAGCGGAGTAACGTCGAGAAGAAGGAGACCCTTAACTTCGCCGCCGAGAACACCTGCCTGAAGTGATGCACCGATTGCAACACACTCGTCGGGGTTGATACCCTTGAACGGATCCTTACCGATGAACTTTTTGATTGCTTCCTGAACAGCAGGAATTCTTGAAGAACCGCCAACCATAAGAACCTTGTCGATTTCAGAAGCTGAAAGACCTGAATCCTTCATAGCCTGACGAACGGGTCCCATTGTTGCTTCAACAAGGTCTGCTGTAAGCTCGTTGAACTTTGCTCTTGTAAGAGTCATTTCAAGGTGCTTCGGACCTGTTGCATCAACTGTGATGTACGGAAGGTTGATGTCTGATGTTGTAACGCCTGAAAGCTCGATCTTTGCCTTTTCTGCAGCTTCCTTAAGTCTCTGCATAGCCATCTTGTCAGCACGAAGGTCGATACCGCTTGAAACCTTGTACTCGTTTACGATCCAGTCCATAACTCTCTGGTCGAAGTCGTCACCGCCAAGACGGTTGTTACCTGCTGTTGCAAGAACTTCCTGAACACCGTCGCCCATTTCGATGATTGAAACGTCGAAGGTACCGCCGCCGAGGTCATAAACCATAACCTTCTGGTCGTCTTCCTTATCAATACCGTAAGCAAGAGCTGCAGCTGTCGGCTCGTTGATGATTCTCTTAACCTCAAGACCTGCAATCTTACCTGCGTCCTTTGTTGCCTGACGCTGTGCGTCTGTGAAATATGCGGGAACTGTGATAACAGCTTCTGTAACAACGTCGCCGAGATATGCTTCAGCGTCTGTCTTAAGCTTCTGAAGAATCATTGCAGAAATTTCCTGAGGAGTGTACTTCTTGTCGTCGATTGTTACTTTGTAATCTGTACCCATCTGACGCTTGATTGATGTAACTGTTCTGTCAGGATTTGTGATAGCCTGTCTTTTTGCAACCTGGCCAACCATTCTTTCACCGTTCTTGCCGAAGCCTACAACTGACGGAGTTGTTCTTGCGCCTTCTGCGTTTGCGATAACAACGGGCTCGCCGCCTTCAATAACTGATACACATGAGTTTGTTGTACCTAAGTCGATACCGATAATCTTTGCCATAATAGTTTTCCTCCAAATAATAATATGTTTAGTTCGCCACCGCTACCATAGCAGGACGGATGATTTTGTCGCCGAGCTTATAGCCCTTGACAATTACTGTTGTGATTGTATTCTCGCCTACCGAATCGTCTTCTGTGTGCATTACTGCATTGTGAATGTTTGGGTCAAATTCTTCGCCAACCTCACCGAACGGTTCGATGCCGAGGCTTTTGAACACGTCGCTGAACTGTTTGAATGTCATTTCAACACCCTTTTTGTAATCCTCAAGTGTTCCGTCGGGATTTGCAAAAATTCTGTCGAAATTATCAGCTACGGGTAAAAGTACGTTAATAACCGAAGCCTTGCATTCCGCATAAAGTGCTTCTTTTTCTCTCTGTGAACGCTTGCGGAAGTTGTCGTACTCCGCAGCCATTCTTAAAAGCTGATCATTTTTTTCATCAAGCTGTTTCTGAAGCTCCTCTTCCTTTGAAGGCTCTGCAGCTTCGTTAACTTCCTGCTCGATTACTTCTTCTTCGGCATTGTTCTTTTTCTTATCCTTTGCCAATCAGATTCATTCCTTTCAGTCGTCATTGAGCGTCTGTGTCAGCAACTCACCAACAAGATTGGTAAGATACCTTACGCTCGGTATAAGACTTGCATAATCTATTCTTGTCGGGCCGATTATTCCGATCGAGCCTCGATTATCGCCGTCAATGTTGTAGTGTGCCATTATTACGCTTGAATTTTCAAGCTGTTTGAATTTGTTTTCTCCGCCGATTTTAACATCGAAGTCCTCTTTGCTGTTTGCAAGCAGCTGACTTATCGGCTCGCCTCTGCGAAGAAAATCCATAAGCTCGTAAGCTGTTGTGCCGTAATCCTCACGGTAGCGAAGGATGTTTGACTGTCCGCCAAGCATTACCATCGTCTGCATTGCTTCCTGTGCAAGTTCGGAAACTGCCGAAACGAAAGGAATCATCGTCAGTGCGTCCATACCCATTGAAGCAACCAGTGTCTGAAGCGTAGCCGTGTCGATTTCATCAAGCGGAAGACCAAGGAAAGAAGATTTGACGATGTTATAAAACTTTTCAATCATTGAAGAGTTAAGGTCAATATCGCTTCTGCAAACCTTGCTTTTGATAACTCCCGTTGAAGTAAGCAGGACTATCATTCCCGTTCTTGTTCCTACGGGGACGAACTCAACTCGTTTTATCGTTGCATTTTCACCCGAGGGAGTTGTTGAAACCGCGGCACAGTCCGTCATATCTGCAAGGAATTCGCTTGCCTTTGCAAGGATTGCTTCCGGGCTTGCATTCTTTAAGGAAACGCCTGCTTCAATCTGCCTTTTAACAGATTCATCAAGCGGACGGACACCCATCAGCCTGTCAACGTAATAGCGGTAACCTTCGTTTGTAGGAATACGTCCTGCCGAAGTGTGCGGCTGCTCAAGGAAGCCGAGAGCAACAAGCTCCGCCATCTCGTTTCTGATGGTTGCACTCGATACGGTTATATCAAGTGCAGACAAAAGAGTCTTGGAACCAACAGGCTCGCCCGTCTTTATATAATGCTCTACAACAGCAGCGAGTATCTTTTCTTTTCTCTGACTGAGTTCCATTCTCTCACCGCCTTTAGCACCGTTAGCACTCTTTTCGCCTGAGTGCTAACTGCACTTATAATATACAACTCTGTGGCGGTTTTGTCAACAGTTTATTTATGAATTCTTTGTTAACTTTGTATTTATTTTCCGTTTCTAAAAGTATTGCACTTTTGTTTCTGTTTAAACATTTTACTGTTGAATAAAAGTCTTGTGTGTGTTAAAATGTAATATATATGCTCAGAGGTGGCAGTATGTACATTATTATCGGTGCAAACGGATTTTTAGGCTCATACGTTTTGAAAACTCTTGTCAGCAACACTGACAGGAGAATACTTGCTACCTATCACGGCAAAAAAGAAAGCCTTTTTGAAGGTAGGGTTGAGTGGGCGAAGCTCGACGTTACAAACGAAGAAGACATTAACAACCTTGCTGAACTTGCAGGTGATATTTCAGACTGCAGTATTTTCTACTTTTCCGCCTGTCACAACCTTGACCTCGTCAAGCGTGAACCAGAATTTGCAAGGAATATAAACATAACTGCACTGAAGAAATTTCTTGACACGTTCAAGGATGCAAAAAATCTTTATTTTTCGTCAACCGATTGTGTCTACGGCGAAAACACAGAGGATATCCCGTGTTTCAAGGAAAGTGACATCACCTCTCCCGTAAGCGAATACGGCAGGCAGAAGCTTGAAGCTGAAGCTCTTGTTACAAGTTACGGATTCAACGTTGTCCGCTTACCGTTTATGATCGGCCCGTCAATACTCCAGAACAAGAAGCATTTTTATGACAACATTGTTGAAAAAACTGTTCAGGGTGAAGATTTCACTCTTGCCGACGGTCTTTGGCGTTCAGCTCTTGATTACGAAAGCGTTGCCGATATACTTTTCAAGCTCACAAACAAAGAAAATGTTCCGCAGATTCTGAACCTTTGCGGTGACAACTCCCTGAGCAAGTACGACGTCGGAGTTTTGATTGCAGAAAAACATAATCTTCCGATGAAACATATAATAAAAACTCCCGAAGCCGAAATTATGAAGCTTTTTTATGAAGTCCGCACGTCATCAACCGCGATGGACAATTCACTTCTTAAAGCCGTTCTCGGCGTTGATGAGATTAAAATAAACATCTGACAGGTGATAAAATGAAAGCTGTTATTATGGCTGGCGGATTCGGCAAAAGACTTGCCCGTTTTTACAGCGACAGGCCAAAGCCGATGATTGAAATCTGTGGCAGACCTGTTCTTGAATATCAAATTGAAAACCTTCGCGATTCGGGCATTACCGATATTATCATCGTTGTTCACCATATGCGCAATCATATTATGAATTATTTCGGTGACGGCTCTCTGCTCGGTGTCAATATCACATATTACGAAGAGGAAAGCCCCCTCGGCACAGCAGGTGCTCTTTTCAGAATACGTGAAAAGCTGTCCGAAGATTTTCTTCTTATCAACGGTGACCTTATTTTCAGCATCGACTTTCAGAAGATGATTGATTTCCATAAGAGCAACAATGCACTTGCAACTCTTTTCGTTCATCCGAATTCACACCCCTACGACAGCGAGCTTGTTGCAAGCAATGGCAACGGCGTTGTAACAGACTGGTTTAAAAACGACGGTCACGGCAATTACAAAAACTGTGTGAATGCGGGTATTCACATACTTTCAAAAGAAGTTCTTTACGCTCACCACAGCGAAGAGAAGCTCAACCTTCGTTCAGATGTTATTGAACCGATTCTTGACACAGGCAGAGTTTATGCATATCATTCCGCGGAATACGTCAAAGATATGGGTACATCGGACAGGCTCCGTCACGTTACAGCTGACGTTGAAAACGGTATTGTTTTCGCAAAAAGAGCCGACCGCAAGCAGAAGGCGATATTCCTTGACCGCGACGGTACAATCAACAAGTATAAAGGATATATCACATCCCCGAAACAGCTTGAGCTTATAAGCGGAGCTGCAGAGGCAATAAAAAAAATTAACCGCAGCGGTTATCTTGCGATTGTTATCACAAATCAGCCTTCAATCGCTATGGGTCGAATGAGCTTTGCCGTGCTTGACGAAATCCACGCGAAGCTTGACACACTTCTTGGCGAAGAAGGTGCATACATTGATGCACTTTATTTCTGCCCTCACCACCCTGACAAAGGCTTTGAGGGTGAAAGAGCCGAGTTAAAAATCAAATGTGACTGTCGCAAGCCTTCGGGAGGTATGATAAAAAAAGCTGCCGAAGATTTTAACATCGACCTTTCAAAATCATTTATGGTCGGCGACTCAGAAAGGGATGTCCTTGCCGCAATCGATGCGGGATGCACCCCGATTTTCCTTACAGGAAGCGACAACGCACTTAACGTACCGCATACCCGAAAATACAAAAAACTTTCAGATTTTATAAAGGATGAGATTGACTAAATGTTTACAACCAGAACCCCGTTCAGAATGTCCTTCCTTGGAGGAGGAACCGATTTTCCTGCGTACTTCAACGAGTACGGCGGGTGTGTTCTGTCTGCAACATTCAACAAATTCTCCTACGTTACCGTAAGAGAATTGCCTGCACTTTTCGATTACAAAAATCAGTTTACATATTCAAAAATTGAGCGTTTCAACTCTCCCGATGAGCTTGAGCATCCTCTTGTAAGAGAAGCACTCAAGTATATCGGCACAGACCGCGTACAGATCGCATACGACGCTGACCTTCCCGCACGTTCGGGTATCGGTTCAAGCTCGTCTTTCGCCGTCGGTCTTCTTAATGAGCTTCACCTTCTCAAGGGCGAAAAGCTCAGCAAAATGGAGCTTGCGAAAGAAGCAATTCACCTTGAAAGAGTTCTTTGCAACGAAGCAGGCGGTGTTCAGGATCAGCTTGCAGTTGCCTTTGGCGGACTTAACAAAATTACATTCGATGCCGACGGATACAAGATTCTTCCTGTCGATATTTCACATAAAAACAGGAAACAGTTCAACAACAATCTGCTTCTTGTATTCACGGGATTTTCACATTTTTCGGGCGAGGTTGCCGTCGCACAGCAGAACAACATACCACATAAGATTTCAGAGCTCAACGAAATGAAATCGCTCGTTTCCGAAGGCGAAAAAATCCTTGTTTCAGGCAACAGCCTTGATGATTTCGGCAGACTTCTTGACTATACATGGAAATTAAAGCGTACGCTTTCGGACAGAATCAGTACAAACGAAATCGACGAGCTTTACGAGTCAGCCAAAAAAGCAGGTGCACTCGGCGGAAAAATTCTTGGTGCAGGAAGCGGTGGATTTATGCTTCTTTATGTACCTGAAGAAAAACGTGAAAACGTTAAAAAAATCTTTGAACCGTCACGAATCATTCCGTTTGAATTCGAAGACGAGGGCACAAAACTTATTTACGGCGGAGGTAAATGATTATGAAAATTGCAATCACGGGCGGTGCAGGCTATATCGGCAGTGTGCTTGTTCCCGAACTGCTGAAGCTCGGTCACGAGGTCAGCGTACTTGATAACTTTTACTTCGGTCAGACTGCACTGCTTGACTGTTGCTATGATAAAAACTTCACTGTAATCCGCGGTGATGCACGTGACCGCAACACCGTTGAAAAATTCATTGACGGTGCGGATTTAATAATTCCGCTTGCGGCACTTGTCGGTTTTCCCCTTTGCGATTACGACAAGGTTGCAGCAAAGACAACAAACCTTGACGCAATTCTTATGCTTCTTGAATTAAGAAAGCCTGAACAGAAGATTATTTTCCCCTGCACAAACAGCGGATATGGTACATCGGACGGCAGCATCTACTGTACGGAAGAAACTCCGCTTAATCCGATTTCACTTTACGGCACAACTAAAGCCGAGGCTGAAAAGGCAATTCTTGAAAGCGGCAATTCACTCACCTTCCGTTTTGCAACAGTTTTCGGAGCATCACCGAGAATGAGACTTGACCTGCTTGTAAACGATTTTGTTTACCGTGCCGTAAACGACAAAACGATGATTATTTTTGAAGGTCATTTCAAAAGGAACTTCATTCATATCCGCGATGTTGTCGGTGCATATATTCACGCAATCAATAACTTTGAAGCAATGAAGGGTAAAGCTTACAACTGCGGTCTTTCGGACGCTAACCTTTCAAAAATTGAGCTTTGTGAAAAAATCAGGGAGCATATCCCCTCTTTCACTTTCTTCGAATCAGAAATCAACAAAGACCCCGACAAGAGAAACTATATCGTTTCAAACGACAGACTTGAAAGCACGGGTTGGAAGCCCGGTTACACTCTCGACGACGGTATCGAAGAGCTTATCAAGACTTATAACATTGTCAAAAACAAATCCTTTGCTAATTTTTAAGGTGAATTTTTATGATTGAAATTTTAAAACCTGATTTTGAATTCAATGATGAACGTGGAAAGCTTATGCAGCTTCTTCACGGTGATATTGCACAGGTGAATTATGTTGAGTCAAATCCGTCTTCTTTAAGGGGCGGTCATTACCACAAGCTTAACAAGGAAACTTTTTTCATCATTGACGGTGAAGTGGACGTAACTGTTAAAAAAGACGGTAACGAAGAAACTTATTCTTTTAAATCGGGTGATATGTTTTCAATTGAAAAAAACGTGATTCATTCATTTGACTATAAAAAATTCACAACCCTCATCGTGACTTACGACAAGGGTGTTGAACTGCCCGACGGCACAAAGGATATTTATTCAGAATAACGGTGTTTCGTATGTTAAAAAAACTTTACGAAAAAACTAAATATGAAGCTTGTATCTTCTTCTTCCTTTTTGCACAGCTTATTGTTTTTGTGCCCGACGAAGAAGGTATGCCCCTTTGGCAGCTTCTGACTTACCTGAGCGATTACAGCCGCGGTTTTATGCCTCGGGCATTTATCGGTGAAATCATCACCTGGTTTACCGACACGGTTTCGCTCGGTTTGCTTTTCACACTTTCTTTCATTGTTTGTGTTTTATTAATCCTTGCGATTGCTGTTTTCGGCGGATATTTAATCCGACATTGTGAAAACAAAGGTGCGGCAACAGGAATTATTGCAATTATGCTCGGTTCACCGATTTTTATGCCGCTTTTTGCATCGTGGCTCGGCATTACGGACATTTACCTTATTCTTCTTACTCTTATTGCTTTCACACTAAACGAAAATAAATTTCTTCGTTTCGGCGTGCCTGTTGTTATGCTTATCTGTACGGCAATTCACCACGCGTATTTATTCCTTTATATGGTGCCCGTTGCAATTGCATTGCTTTACGATATGTTCAGAAATAAAAAATATCTCCGTGACGGTGTGCTTTGTGCGGTAACATATATTTCTCTTATTGCCCTTGGACTGATAACTCTTAAAACAAGGGTTGCAAGCGGATTTTCTTCCGTTGACGAGATGACGGAATTTATGCTTCAGAAGGCTGATATGCCTCTCACAAAAGAATGGCTGATGAGTGTTGTCCCCAACGAATACACAACGGGAGCAGACTTCATTCTTGAAGAAATTACAACAACGATGTCGGCTTCCAACCTGCTCGGAATAGTTGTTATTTTCGCTCCTCTTCTTATTCTTTTTGCTTACGGTTGGTTTAAGGCTCTTCGCAAAACGGAAAACAAAGCTGAAAAATTCACGCTCTTCCTATGCCTTATTCATCCGCTTTCAACTGTTCCTGCATACATCTTCGGTCTTAACTGGAACCGTTGGACTTCGGCAATTATTACAAGCCAGTGTCTGCTTTATCTTTTTATGCTTCACCGTAAAAACGAAGCAGTTTGTGAAACCGCCAATAAAATCACGGCATTTTTCAAAAAATATTTTGCTGTTGTTGTGTTCTATATTATTTATGTTGCTTCCTTCGCGAAGCTGTTAGGGATTTAAGAAATGAAAATCAAAGCTTTTGCAGAAAAAAATAAATATGCACTCGCATCATTTGCAGTTCTTGCTTTGCTCAGCGTTACTTACGGAGGATTTGAAAGCCCTGCCGTTCTCGCTCTTCGTATGCTCGTCTGCCTTGGTGCTGCTTTGTTTTTCTCTTTTAACGTTAAGGATGACGAGAAAATTTACTTTCCCGCCTTTTCGCTTTTAACGCTTCTTTCCTGCAATACTGTTTTTCTTACTTGCGACGTTCATATTCTGCTTTCGCTTTCGTTTTTTCTTTTGGCTCTCGCTTTTGCTGAAAAGCAGAAATTTTTATCTCCTGTTTTTGCAGGGCTTTGTGTTCTTTCGCAACCGCTGACGGTTCTGTTTTTTGTTCCCGCAATTCTTTTTGTTCTTCTTTTGAAAAAACAGAAAATTCCTGCAATAATCTCTGCAGTTGTTTCTGTTGTGGCTTTCGTTGTCACGAAGCTCCTTGTCAGCACTGATTTTTATGCTGATCAGTTCAGCTCATATTATCTTTCGCTTCACCTTGTGCATTTTTCAACAAGTCACATCAGAGTGCTTACTGATTACCTCGTCGCTTCAATTCCGCTTTTGGCTGTTGTCGTTTTCGTTTTAATCAGGGCGATAATTAAAAAAGATTTTCTTGCTTCAGTTGCAACTGTTGTTTCTCTGCTTTGCTCTTTATATGGCTTTGCACTCAGCAAAAACCTTGAAACAGCAATCTTCATTCTTATTCCTGTTTTTGCTTTGTTTGTTGCACTTTCGGAAGAAACGAGCTTTAGTTCATCCTCAGCATTTTTCAAAAAGCACAAGCTTGGCTTTCTTCTTCTCGTTGCTTTTGTTGCAGGGTATCCCCTTGTTTTCGGACAGATTCCTTACGAAAACGATTTGTTCTCTAAAATCGCATTCATCATATTCAGGCAAGAATAAAACAAGAGGCTGTCAGACAGCCTCTTTTAATTTTACTCAAATATAAAGTGGTTTTCTTTGAATCTGCAGGTGCATTTTTCACCTGCTTTTATTTTTCCTTCAAGCATTTCTTCGCTGAGTTTGTCTTCAATCTGCGACTGAATTGCTCTCTTCAGGGGTCTTGCACCGTAGACAGGGTCAAAGCCTTCATCTGCAATCTTTTCAACTGCAGAAGCATCAAAATCAATTTCAATTCCCATCTCTGAAACTCTTTTTGAAAGCACATCAAGGAGCCTGCCCGCAATCTCTTTTATATTTTCCTTTGAAAGCTGTTCAAAAACGATTATATCA
The DNA here is from genome assembly GCA_017380575.1 of Clostridia bacterium. Classification (GTDB taxonomy): domain Bacteria; phylum Bacillota; class Clostridia; order Oscillospirales; family Acutalibacteraceae; genus CAG-488. The sequence goes on from JAFODS010000004.1 coordinate 100,329, forward strand.
TCAACTCGATTAAGGAATTCAGGACGGAAGCATTTTTTCAGCTCACCTGTTACAGCTTCCTTGATTGCATTCTGACTCATCACGCCACCGTTTTCATTTCCGCTGAAGCCGAGAGCCTTTGCTCCCGTGTTGCTGATGAGCTTCGCACCGATATTTGAAGTCATAATAACGATGCTGTTTTTGAAATCGACCTTTCTGCCCTGCGAATCCGTCAGTATACCGTCATCAAGAATCTGCAGAAGCATATTGAAAACATCGGGATGTGCCTTTTCAATCTCATCAAAAAGCACCACGCTGTACGGTTTGCGACGGATTTTTTCCGTAAGCTGACCGCCTTCGTCATAGCCGACATAACCCGGAGGAGAACCGACAAGTCTTGAAGCATTGTGCTTTTCCATATATTCGGACATATCAAGGCGTATCATTGCATTTTCGTCGCCAAAAAGAGTTTGTGCGAGAGTTTTGCAAAGCTCGGTTTTGCCGACACCTGTCGGACCGAGGAAGATGAACGAGCCCGTCGGTCTTTTCGGATCCTTGAGCCCCACTCTGCCTCGTCTTATCGCCCTCGAAACAGCCGATACCGCTGTATCCTGACCGACTATTCTGCGGTGCAATTCATCCTCCATATGAAGAAGGCGTTCGCTTTCCTCCTGTGTCAGCTGAACAACGGGAATATGAGTCCATTCCGAAACAATTGTCGCAATTTCATCGGGAGTCACTTCGCCGTTTGTTTCCGTTGTTTTTCTCTGCCATTCAGCCTGAAGCTTCGCGAGCTGTGTCTGCATCTCTTTTTCTTCATCACGTAACGAAGCCGCTTTTTCAAAATCCTGACTGTTTACGGCTGTCTGTTTTTCTTCAGAAATATGCTTGATTTTATCTTCAAGCTCGCGTATATCCTCGGGAGGAGTATATGCACGGAGCCTTACCTTCGAAGCCGCCTCATCAATCAGGTCAATCGCCTTATCGGGCAGGAAACGGTCACCGATATATCTTACAGACATCTTAACAGCCGCCTCGATTGCCTCATCTGTGATTTTAACCTTATGGTGTGCTTCGTATTTATCTCGCAATCCCTTAAGGATTTCAACGGCTTCTTCACTGCTCGGTTCACCGACAACGACGGGTTGAAAACGTCTTTCAAGTGCTGAATCTTTTTCGATATTCTTTCTGTATTCTTCAAGCGTCGTTGCACCGATAACCTGCATTTCACCTCTTGCAAGAGCAGGCTTAAGAATATTAGCGGCATCAACCGCACCTTCTGCCGAACCTGCACCGATAAGCGTATGCACCTCGTCGATGAAAAGAATCACGTCGCCCGAATTTGAAACCTCTTCAATTGCCGCTTTGATTCGCTCTTCAAAATCGCCTCTGTACTTTGTGCCTGCGACCATACTTGTAAGGTCAAGTGCAATAATTCTTTTATTCTTAAGAAGCTCGGGCACTTCACCTGAAGAAATTTTGAGAGCAAGACCTTCTGCAATTGCTGTTTTGCCGACACCGGGTTCACCGATAAGACACGGATTGTTCTTTGTACGTCTGCTTAAAATCTGTATAACTCGTTCAATTTCCTTCTGTCTGCCGATAACGGGGTCAATCTTTCCCTGCTTTGCAATGTCCGTTAAGTCTCTGCCGTACTGTTCAAGGGTTGGTGTTTTGCTGTCCGCCTTGGATTTTCTTTCACCCTTCTGTTGCGAAGAGGACTGTCCTCCCGAAGAAAATCGGCTGAGGTCACCTGATATTTCGTTTGCCGAAACACCCAGAGTTTCAAGCACCGTCATCGCATAACAAGTCGAATCCTTGACTATCGCAATAAGGATGTGTTCCGTGCCGACATAATTCTGTCCCGATGCCCTTGCCTGCGAAACGGAAATTTCGATTATATTCTTGCTTCTCGGCGTAAAATCGTTCGGAGAAAGCACCGTCGGAGTACCGATTCCGATTTCCGTCCTGATTACATTCTCTATCTTTTCAAAAGTAACGCCTCTCGTTTCAAGTGCGGTCTGTGCAACGCTTCCGTCACTTGCAATAAGACCGAGCAGAAGATGTTCGCTTCCGATATAGGTATGACCAAGATTTTCTGCAAACTCAATTGCGGAGTTGAGCGCTGAATTTGCCTTCTGTGTAAAACCTGTGAATTTGTACATATTATCTCCTCCCTTAATAAGCGAAAACAAAAGCTCCGTTTTCACGGAGCTTTAAAGTTATTCAAGAGCTTCTCTTACCCACTTTGCACGAAGGATATCCCTCTGCTGTGAGGTGAGTTCCTTACCTTCTGCGGCATTTATTGTCGCCGGCTGAACTCTTGTTGTCAGCTCATTGAGCTTTGCAATGTCAAAGTCGATAGACTTATTAGAGATACCCATTCTTATGAGTGACGAAAGCTCCATAAACTCGTCACCGCTGAGTACCCTTGCATTTTTGAGTATGCCCCATGCACGGAAGATTCTGTCCTCCTCGATGGGATTTTCAATAAGTTTTTCTGCCGCTGCTCTTTCCTGAGCTACGAGCTGAAGTGTGATTGACTGAAGATTGTTAAGTGCAGCTTCTTCCGAAATTCCGAGAGTTATCTGGTTGCTGAGCTGATAGATGTCACCCTTCGGACTGCTGCCTTCACCGTATGCACCGCGGATAACAAGACCGAGCTTTGAAACTGTTGATGCAAGCTTGCCGATCTGACCGCAACGAGTGAGTGCAGGAAGATGAAGCATTACAGACGCTCTCATAGCTGTGCCGAGGTTTGTCGGGCACTGTGTGAGGTAACCGATTCTGTCATCATATGCATAATTGAGCTTTGAAGAAATAATGTTATCAATCTTATCTGCAACACTGTATGCTTCTTTGAGTGCAAGACCTGCCATCATAACCTGAAGGCGGATATGGTCTTCCTCGCAAAGCATTATGCTGACAGCCTCGTCGTCAGTAAGAAGAAGTGCTCTGCCTGCACGGTCAGATGCAAATTCGGGGCTGATGAGATGTCTTTCCGCAAGAGACACCGACTGTGCTCTTGTGAAATCCTTCATCCATGTGTAGCCGAATCCCCAACTGTCATCGGAGAGGATTGCATTTTTAATCTCTTCACAAACTTTTTCCTTACCCTTTACGGTAAGACGGCACGGGAAAGGATAGTCTTCGAGGTTTCTTGCAAGACGGACACGTGTGCTGATAACAATATCGCCCTGTTCGCCGTTTTCAACGTACCACTTATTCATTCTTGTCCGCCTCCATTTCTTTTATTCTGTCACGAAGAACAGCTGCCTGTTCAAAATTCTGCTCTTCAATCGCTTTCTGCAAATCCTCTTTAAGCTTTGCAACGGGATTGATTTTCGGCTCTGTGTTCACCTGTACGGGAACCATAGCCTGCTTACCCGTATGCTTTATCTTGCCGTGAATACGCTGAAGCGACGGCAAGAGCTTATCGTAAAACTTTCTGTAACAATCGGCACAGCCTAACTTTCCGCTTTTTGCAATATCGGAGAAGGTGTAACCGCACTTGGGACATTTTTCTTCTCTCTCTGCACCGAGCAAAGGAAGATTTTCTCCCAACAAGCCGCTGAAAAATCCGTCTAAATTAAATCCGAATCCCGAAAACATATCGCCGTAACCAAGATGCTCTGCACAGGAAGGGCAAAGATGTGTTTCTGCCGTTTCACCGTTTACAACACGTTTGATATGAGTTGTAGCTTCATTTTTTCCGCAATTCTGACACAACATATAAAATCATCCTTTCACGTTTAATAGCATTTGTTTGAAGATCGCCGCACGCACTCTGTCGCGTACCTGAGGTTCAAGCTCGCGGTAGCACTTGTCGCTGACGGCAGAGAGAATCAACCTTGAAGTGTCTGCTGATATTATATTCTGATAATTAAGATTATATATATGCGCTCTGCAGGTTGCTTCATCAATGCTGTTGCCGACTGTATTCACGACGTGCATAAGCATTGTACCTTTATCATATTTTATACGTGCGATGCGGATATAACCGCCGCCGCCACGTCTGCTTTCTACGATATAACCCTGCTCGGGAGTGAATCGCGACGATATGACGTAATTTATCTGACTGGGAACACAACCGAGCGTCTGTGCAAGCTCGTTTCGCTGAATTTCGGTTTCGCCTGCCTCCTGCATCATTTCAAGTATCATCTGTGCGATGACGTTACTCATACTCATACCATCAACTCCTTTCGTTTTTGACTTTGACTTTCTTTGACCTTTCTGTGATTATTATAGACCTTCTTTGACCTTCCGTCAAAGGTCAGAAAAGGTCAAAACAGTTTTTGATGGTTTGATTTTTGAAATTATAATATGATTTGCTCGTTTTTTCTTTTATTTTTAAGTTTTTTCTCCCGTTTGCTCGGTTTTTGTTATAAAAAATCCGCGACACTTTCGCGTCACGGATTAAAAATTTTTGACTTTTATCAGTCGTCAACCTCGACCACTACGGTATGCTTACCGGGTTTTGTTTTGATGACGAATTCGTTATTCTTGACCTTGACCTTCTTTTCTTTACCGTCAACAGTCACCTTTTCAACCTCGAACGGAGTGCCGATTACTGTTTCACCGCAATCGTCCTCGCCCTGAGTGAAGCTGAGTGTGAATGTTTCTTCCTTAAGGTCGTAATGATAGCTGTCAATCTTACCCGAAACAGCCTTCGGGAACGGACGGCGGAATACTTTCATAAGGCGGTTTTCAAAGAACCCGGGGATGTATGCCCAATATGTATGGCTCCAATGATAACCCTCAAAAACTTCAAAAAGATGCTGGATGTGCGGAAGCCAGTCGTCAGTTTCATCACCGAAGCTGCCCCACTCGCCTACAATTACGGGAACATCAAGTCTGTTCTGACTGTTTCTGTGTTCGCCGAAGATACCGCCTACTCTGCCGTTATGTGCAAACTTGTATGACGGAGTGTCAACCATAAGGTCATATGCGTGAGGAGCGAAAATCTGGTTATCGTCACGCTTACCGTTAATTTTAATCGGCGGTGCACTGAACGGAATACCAAGATTTGAATAGTAGCAATTTTCCATAAAGAGCAATTTATCACTCTTTTCACGGATTTTAGTTGCTACCTTTGCAAGGAAAGGTGCATAAACCTTTGTATCGAAAATTCTGATAATTTCTTCAGCAGACTTTGTAATTCTGTGGAACGGAGAATATTCGATGTGTGTAAGCACCTTGCCGATCGGGTCTTCTTTGTCAAAAAGCTCTTTGATAAGGTCTGTACGTTTAACCTCAGGATCGAAAAGAATTGTTTTCACTGCACCTGCAATAATTCTCTTGAAAACCTTACCGCCCGGTGAGCCTGGGAACGGCTCGTTCATCATATCAAAGCCGATAACCGCAGGCTTGTCGCCAAGCTTTTCAACGATGTGCGACCAGCAGTCTGCATAATAATCCTGAAGGCCCTTACCCTTGACTTTTCTGTTTGCCCAGAAGTTGTCAAAAGCTCTGTGGCAAGCCTTGCCCCAGAAATAACCCTCTGCCCATACGAACTTTGTCGGCTTAACGGGAGTACCGTCAAGAAGAACTGCCCATGCAGGTGCACCGTCTGCATTTGTTGTTGAAGAATACAGATCCTGATGCATATCGAGGAAAGCATAAATATTATACTTTTCAAGAATGTCAAGTGTTTCTGCAAGTTTATCAAGATACTCGTCATTATATGCACCGGGTGCCGGCTCAACCTTTGCCCATGTGAAACCGAGTCTTATAAGATTGACACCGTTTGCAGCAATTTTCTTGATCATCTCTTCGTCAAGATCCTGCACCTTCTGTTCGCCGAAAACATAATCACTCTTGTCAACAAAATTCACACCGTGGAAAATACGTTCTCTGCCCTTATCGTCAACGAGAACTTTACCTGAAGCTTTGATCTTATCCATATCTGAACCTCACTTTGTTTTTCTTTGGTGATATTATAACATTATTTGCAACTTATTGCAATATCAATACATACGACAGTTTTTATCTATTGACACTGCATTTTTAATGTGTTACATTTCAAAAAAACATAAGAAAGGAAATTGTTATGAAAAAACTTTTCTCAGTTGTTCTCGCTCTTGTTATGTGTCTGAGCTCTTTTGTTACAGCCTCAGCAGTAACGGACAAGCCGTTTTACCTTGTTCTTGGTGATTCAATCGCCTACGGCTCGGGACTCGGCAACCCAACCGAAGCATGCTACGGAAAAATCGTTGCAGACACCAACGGTTATGAATATGTAAACTATTCTGTCCCCGGTCACACAACAACAAACCTGATTGCACGTCTTGGTCAGCCCGAGGTTGTTGAAGCTCTTCAAAAATCTGACATCATCAGCATTTCAATCGGCGGAAACGACTTCCTTTTAGGCAATCTTATGGAGCTTATTTTCAACGCTATGGTTTTAAAAGATTATGCTCCGCTTGATAATATTGCCGCATCATTTTTTGAAAACTTCAGCACCATCGTAGATATTATCAACGAGCATAATCCCGATGCAGTAATACTTATGCAGACGCTTTACAATCCGCAGTCAGGTTACCTCAGAGAACCCTACCAGATGGCAGCTGACAGACTTAACGCTGAAATCAGACGTTTTGCAGAAGAAAATCCCGGTAAAATCGTAATCGTTGACGTCGGAACAGCTCTCGGTGATGACCCGGCAAACTTCGCAGGTGACGACATTCATCCGAGTGCAAACGGAAATATGATTATTGCTCAGACTGTTCTTGATGTTCTTTATGAAATCGGTCTTGGGAAAACAACCATTCCTGTTGTCAGCACACCTGCAACAGATATCAACATTCCGTCATTCTTTACTGCATCTCTCGACATAATGGGATTTGCTTTCAATCTGATGGGATACGTCTATGATTTTATCACAGCTATTCTCACATTCATTCCTGTCCCCTACATCATTAACAACTGATAAAAACACAAGCAGAGAGTCAACGTGGCTCTCTGCTTTTATATACTTGAAAATAATGTAGATTTATAGTATACTAAAGAGTAATATTTATGAAGGGAGTGTGCGACTTTGGTTTTTTCATCAACAACTTTTTTGTTTTTGTTCTTGCCTGCTGTTCTCATACTCTATTATAATCCCATAATCAAAAACCTTGCTTTCAGGAATGCGGTTCTTATCGCTTCAAGTATCTTTTTCTATGCCTGGGGCGAGCCGTTTTTCGTTCTTCTTATGCTCGTTTCGATTATGCTCAACTGGCTTTTCGGTCTCGGTGTTGCGAAATTTAAAGACAACAATATTCCAAAAGCAAAACTATTCGTCGCACTTTCCGTTGTTATGAACTTAGGGATGATGTTTGTTTTTAAATATCTGACCTTTACACTCGAAAACATCAATGCACTTTTTTCTTCTAATCTCGACACGCTCGACATCGCACTTCCGATCGGTATTTCTTTCTTCACTTTCCAGGCGATGTCTTACGTTATCGACGTTTACCGCGGTAACGGTGCCGTACAGAAAAACCCGTTTAACGTAGCCCTTTACATATCGTTCTTCCCTCAGCTTATCGCAGGACCCATCGTCCGCTATCAGACAATTGCTGAGCAGATTAATTTCCGCAAAGAAAACTTCACCGATTTTTCAGACGGCGTTTACCGTTTTATGCTCGGTTTCTGCAAGAAGGTTCTTATTGCAAACAACGTTGCCTCTGTTGCTGATGAGATTTTCGGAAAAAGCGAAATTTCAGTTGCAACCGCGTGGATAGGTGCAATCGCCTACACCCTGCAGATTTTCTTTGACTTTGCGGGTTACAGTGAAATGGCAATCGGTCTTGGCAAGATGTTCGGATTTCACTTCCTTGAGAATTTCGATTATCCGTACATCTCGAAATCCGTCAGCGAATTCTGGCGCAGATGGCATATGTCACTCGGTACGTGGTTCAGGGATTATGTCTACTTCCCTCTTGGCGGCAGCCGTGTAAAGTCAAAATCCAGACTTGTTTTCAATCTCTTTGTAGTATGGCTTCTTACAGGTGTATGGCATGGTGCAAACTGGACTTTCGTTGCCTGGGGACTGCTTTATTTCGTTCTTCTCGCATTCGAAAAGCTTACGAATTTCCCTGCAAAACTCAAGTCCTTCAGCCATATTTACACTATGCTTTTCGTTATCATCGGTTGGGTTCTTTTCCGTTCGGAATCGATTTCTGCGGCACTTGAGTATCTTCAGACAATGTTCTTTATGTCAGGTGCAGAGCTTTTTGATGACAAAGCAATATTCTTCCTTGATAATTACAAATTCTATCTTGTTGCAGGTATCCTTGCTTGCTTCCCGATAATGCCTAAAATCAAAGAGAAAATAAAAACAGGCAAAAAAATTTATGAATCAATTGCAGCAATTGCATTGTTCGTAACATTCATAGTTTCATTGACATTTACAATCAAGGGTTCATACAACCCGTTTATTTACTTCAATTTTTAGGGAAACAGTATAAATCCGAACTCTCCCAAAAGCCGTTCTTTTCAAGGCTTTCCGGCGTTTCGAGTTTGAAAGGCGTCAGCCTTCCTGCACTCTCAACAACCGAAAATCCAATAAAAATCTTCGCCTTTTGGGTCACAGATTTTTTACGAGGGAGATTTTCGGTATACCAAGGCACAAAACACAGCAAATCCTCACGGATTTGCGAGTATTTTAACGAAGGGATAACGGAAATCCACCCGTAAAAAACGGGTTCGGATTTATACTGTTTCCCTAGAGAAAGGCGTGATAAAATGAAAAGCTTTGATGCGAAAAAATTTCTCAGCATTGTGTTCATTTGTATTATAGTCTTTTTTATGGGTACAATCGGTGTGAAGTATGTTATGTCAAACGTGTTTCATATTTACCCGCAAGTTCAGAATGCCGCCGAAGGTCAGCCTGATGAAGAACAGACACCGTCCTTTGATTGGTCAAATGATTATCCTTTTTCAGGCACTTACGGTTTCAGTTTTGAAACTTCCGAAGTTGTTGAATCTAAACTGGAAGAATCTTCACCCATTAAAACTTTCGAAAACTCTGTCAAGAATATTGAGGGAAACATCGACTACTACTCTTCAAATCTTCTTCTCGGCAGAATGAAGTTTGTTGAATTGAATGCGTCGTTCAATAAGTTGGTTGGTATGAACATCGTTTCGGGAACTGATTCTGTTGTTGTTATGAGAAACGGTTATCTCACCTTTGAAGCAAAGCCAATTTCAACTGAATATGCTGAAGAAAGCACGTCCTATTTTTCGGATTGGCTTAGTGAAAAAAACATCAATTTCCTTTATGTTCAGTGTCCGTCAAAGGAAAGTCCGATTGACAATCAGCTTCCGCACGGAATCGAAGACAATTACAACCTGAATACCGACAATCTTATAAAGGGTCTTTCAGAAAATAATGTTCCGCATATCGATTTAAGAAAGAATCTCAGCGCTGACTTCGAAGACTATTATTCAAGATTTTTCAAAACCGATCATCATTGGATACCCGAAACAGGCGTTTGGGCGGCAGGTGTTATCGCAAACGAGCTTAACAAAAGATACGATTACAATATCAATACAGAGATCGGCAATATTGATAACTACAATGTTGATGTTTACGAAAAATATTGTTTGGGCTCGCAAGGAAAGAAAACTACACTCAAATATGCCGACCCCGAAGACATCAGCTTTATTTATCCGAAAGTAGAAACTTCATTCTCTGTAAAATACGACAACAACGAAACCCTAAACGGCAGATTTGAAGATACACTTCTTCGCAAAAACGTATTTGACAGAATAGATTACTACAACGTTTCAACTTATTCGGCATATTTACACGGCAATCATTCTTGCGTAACCGTACATAACAACAATGTAACTAACGGAAAACGTATGGTTTATATTATGGACTCATTCAGTGCAAGTGTTGTTCCGTATCTCGCAATGGAAGTTGAAGATATGCTTGTTCTTGACCTGAGAAGCTTCAACGGAAGCGTAACAACAGCTATTGAGGAGTTCAATCCCGACACAGTAATCGTTGCCTACAACCCGTCAACATTATCGGCTGACACGAGTCATTACGGCACATTTAATTTCGAATAAATAATACTTTTAGCAAAAACGCACAGTATCTGTAATATTGTGCGTTTTTTTACTTTACTTTTTTGATTTAATGTGCTAAAATACAAACAATAATTCTATCGGAGTGTTGTTATGAAAAGAAACCTTAACGATGAAAACATTGATCTTCTCTTCAATGCAATCCTTGAATTGCGCACTTATGAGGAATGTGCTGACTTTTTTGATGACCTTTGCACTGTGACAGAGCTCAAGTCTATCTCACAGCGAATCAAGGTTGCAAAGATGCTTCGCGACAAATGTGTTTACAGCGACATTGTTGCTCAGACAGGTGCAAGCACGGCAACTATCAGCCGCGTTAACCGTTCACTTCAGTACGGCAGCAACGGCTATGAAGTTTTGTTCCAGAGGATAGAAGAAAAAAATGAGTGAGTATAATGCATTTGCCGAAGTCTATGACAGACTTACGGGAAATATTGAATATTCAAAGCGTGCAGAGTTTATCCGCACGCTTCTTACACGTAACGGGGTAAATGAAGGTGCTATCGTGCTTGATCTTGCTTGCGGTACAGGCAGCCTTACGGTTGAGCTTGCAAAATACGGCTACGATATGATCGGCATTGATTCAAGTCCGATGATGCTGACACAGGCACAGGAAAAGAAATATGAATATGAATTCCCGATGCTTTTCCTTTGCCAGGATATGACAGAACTTGACCTTTTCGGCACAATTGATGCGGCAGTATGCACTCTTGACAGCCTCAATCACCTTGAAACACCCGAAGATATTGCAAAAACAATCGCCAAAGTCGGTCTTTTTATGAACCACGGCGGTATATTTATCTTCGATGTGAATACAATATATAAGCATCGCGAAATTCTCGGCAACAACACTTTTGTTTACGACTGTGACGATGTTTACTGCGTATGGCAGAATCAGCTCAGCGACGACGACAGCGTTGAAATAAACCTTGATATTTTCGAATATGATGACGGTGCATATTTCAAAGAAAGCGAAAGCTTCAGGGAAATCGCCTGCCCTCTTGAGGATTACAAAAAATGGCTCAGCGATGCTGAATTTGAGATAATCGACATTTACGATGAAATGACTTTCAATAAGCTTTGCGACACTACACAGCGTGCAGTTTTTGTTGCAAGGTATAACGGAAAAGCGGAGGACTAAGAAATGGATAAACTTGTAAGATGTATTTCGACTGACGGCACACTTGTTATTATGGCTGCCGAAACAACAGATATGGTTGAAAAAGCACAGCAGATTCATCAGACATCTGCAGTAACATCTGCCGCACTCGGCAGACTGCTTACAGCTTCAAGCCTTATGGGAAGTATGCTCAAGGGCGAAAACGAATCCGTTACACTCCGCATCAACGGTGGCGGCCCTGCAGGTACGGTTATGGCTGTTTCTGATTCATGGGGTAACGCGAGAGGTTATGTAACAAATCCCGTTGTTGAAATTCCGCTTAATTCAAAGGGTAAGCTCGACGTTGCAGGTGCAATCGGCACAGACGGATTCCTCACGGTTATCAAGGACCTTAACCTCAAGGAGCCTTACATCGGTCAGACACCTATTTTTACGGGTGAAATTGCAGAGGACATCACAAGCTACTATGCAACAAGCGAACAGCTTCCGTCAGTTTGTGCTCTCGGTGTGCTTGTTAACCCTGACCTTTCAATCAAAAAAGCCGGCGGATTCATCATCCAGCTTCTTCCGACAGCTTTTGACGATACAATTGATGCCGTTGAAAGATGCATTACAGGCATCCCCTCTGTTACACAGATGCTTTGCGACGGTATGACACCTGAAGAAATCTGCCACAGAGTGCTTTCCGAGTTTGAGCTTGAGGTGCTTGACGATTCTTATCCTGTTTACAAATGCAACTGTTCAAAAGAAAGAGTTGAGGGTGCATTGATTTCAACAGGCATCAAAACACTCAAAGAGCTTGAGCTTGAAGAAAAAACAGAAGTGTCCTGTCAGTTCTGCGATAAGAAGTATACTTTCAGCGGAAGCGACATCACAGAGCTCATCAAAAAAGCTGAAAAATAATAAGAAAAATTTACATAAAACTATTGACAAACGATTTTTCTTGTAGTATAGTTATTAAGCTGTTGAGAGACAGTAAGAGAAAATGACGAGTCCGTGGGAGCATAGCTCAGCTGGGAGAGCATCTGCCTTACAAGCAGAGGGTCACAGGTTCGAGCCCTGTTGTTCCCACCACACGGCCCGGTAGTTCAGTTGGTTAGAACGCTAGCCTGTCACGCTAGAGGTCGACGGTTCGAG
>JAFODS010000005.1 GCA_017380575.1 Clostridia bacterium
GGAACAAAAAGCGAATTTTGTTCCAATAAGGATATTGCGGTCATTCGCTTGACTAAGATGCCCGGTAGGGCAACGCCTTTGCGGTTCGGTGATTCTTCCAAAGTACGAACCGGTGAAAGGATCTACATCATCGGTAATTCTTTGGGGGAAGGAACCTGTATTACCAGTGGTATTATCAGCGACAACGATCGTAACGGACAATTTATGTATGACAGCGCAACCAACGGGGGAAATTCCGGTGGACCGGTGTTTGATGAGGACGGTCATGTTATTGCTACCCATGTGCGTGGTAAGTTGGACGGGCGCGGAATCAAGGTGCAGGGAATGAATGGCGGTATCCCCTGTGACCCTACGAACCCAGTTTCAAATAACCGTGTAGGGGACGACGTCCTCGACGTCCCGTCAGAAATGTGCAAAATGTCGGGCAGATAATATCAGCCCCTACGAACCCTGTTTTAGTCAACTACGTAGGGACGGGCGTCCTCGACCGTCCGTTAACTCAGCAGAATCTGCGGATGGTCCGGGAGGCCTATCCCTACGCACACAGAGTAAGATTGTGCGAAACAAATGAACCCGACAAACCTGAATTTGTCGTGATATTTTCTTTATTATGTAATATTAAAGGAGCTGTTTTTTTACAGCCCCTTTATCTGTTTGTTTTATGCGGTCTGCACTTTTTTACAGCCCCTTATTTTTTATTTGGAAGCGGTACTCTTTTCCTGCTTAACCTTGTGGTCAATAACATGACGTGAAGCAAGCTCGTCAAAGATATCTTCAAGTGAAATGCCCATTTCAATCATAAGCACCATTACGTGATATGCAAGGTCTGCAATTTCGTAAACAGTTTCTCTCTTGTCGTTATCCTTTGCAGCGATGATAACCTCAGTTGACTCTTCGCCGACCTTCTTGAGGATTTTGTCCATACCTTTCTCGAAAAGATATGTCGTGTATGAGCCTTCCTGCTTGTTTATCTTTCTGCCCTCGATAAGCTTAAGAAGTCCTTCGTATGAAAACTCGTGAAGCTCGTCATTTTCCCAAACTGTGTTGTTGAAGCAGGAATCTGTGCCGAGGTGGCATGCAGGACCTGTTTTTTCAACAAGAACTGTGAGAGCATCCTTATCGCAGTCAGCTGTAATGCTTACGATTTTCTGCACGTTACCGCTTGTTTCGCCCTTACGCCAGAGCTCCTGACGTGAACGTGACCAGAAGCAGGTGCGTTTTTCCTTGATGCTGATTTCAAGGCTTTCTCTGTTCATATATGCAACGGTAAGAACCTTCTTGCTCTTTGCATCAACAACAACGGCAGGAATAAGTCCTTTTTCGTCAAATTTTAATTCATCCAAATTCATTTTTTATAACCTCACTATGATATCGTTGTTTCTGAGTTCTTGCTTCAGGTCTTTGATTTCAACCTCACCGAAGTGGAAAATTGAAGCCGCAAGACCTGCGTCAACCTTGGGCAAAGCCTTGAAAAGCTTTGTGAAATCGTCAATACAGCCTGCACCGCCCGATGCGATAACGGGAACATTGACTGCATTGCAGACAGCTTCAAGCATTTCGAGGTCGAAGCCCTGCTTTACACCGTCTGTATCAATGCTGTTAACAACAATTTCGCCTGCACCCATTCCGACACATCTTTTAATCCACGAAATTGCTTCCATTCCTGTATCCTCGCGTCCGCCCTTTGCGAAAACGCGGAATTCACCGTCAACTCTTTTAACGTCTGCAGAAAGAACAACACACTGGTCACCGTATTTGTGAGCCGCCTCACGCACAAGCTCAGGATTACGGATTGCACCTGAGTTTACGCTGACCTTATCTGCTCCGCATTTAAGAACGCGGTCAAAATCGTCAACTGTATTGATACCGCCACCAACTGTAAGCGGAATAAAAACCTTGCTTGCAACTTCCGTAAGGATGTCTGTGAAAAGCTTTCTGCCCTCAGCGGATGCCGTAATATCGTAAAAAACAAGCTCATCGGCACCGCAGGATGAATAAAACTCTGCAAGCTTAACGGGAGATGAAACATCGGCAAGGCCGAGGAAATTCACACCCTTAACTACTCTGCCGTCTTTAACGTCGAGGCAGGGGATAATTCTTTTTGTAATCATTTTGCCACCTCGATTGCTTCCTTAAGGTCAATTGCATTTGTGTAATACGCTTTGCCGATAATTGCACCGTAAAGGTTCATTTCGCGAAGCGCTCTGATATCATCAATTGTTGAAACTCCGCCCGATGCGATAATATCAAGGCTGAGCTTTTCGCTGAGCGATTTGTAAAGCTCGCGGTTTGTGCCCTTCATTGCACCGTCCTTTGAGATATCGGTACAGATAAGAGTTTTAACGCCCTTGTCCTGCATCTTTTGGCAGAAATCTTCAAAAGTATACTGCGATTTTTCCGTCCAGCCTTTGATTGCGACGTAGCCGTCCTTGATATCAACACCGACAGCAATTTTTTCGCCGTACTTTGCGATTGCTTCGTTGAGGAAATCTTCATCAGTTATTGCCGCTGTACCGAGGATGACACGCGAAACACCGATTGAAAGATACTTGTCAACGGTTTCCATTGAACGGATGCCACCGCCAAGCTCAACGAAAAGAGATGTATTCTTAACGATGTTTTCAATTGTTTCAAGGTTCGGTGTAAGTCCTGTTTTGGCACCTTCAAGGTCAACCATATGCAGAAATTCTGCACCGCATTCCTCGAACTTTTTGGCTATGTTAAGCGGATTTTTATCGTAAACCGTCATCTGGTTGTAGTCGCCTTTGAAAAGACGGACGGCAGCACCTTCGTAAAGGTCAATTGCGGGAAAAATGTTCATCACTCTGCCTCCGTTTCACAAAAAGCTCTGAGGATATTAAGTCCGACTTCACCGCTTTTTTCAGGGTGGAACTGACAGCCGTAAATGTTCTTGTATGCAACGGCAGCCGTAAGCTCCTTGCCGTACTCTGTAGTTGCCGCAACGCTTTCGTCGCAATCCTCTGCAAAATACGAATGAACAAAATAAACGCAGTCGTTTTCCTTGATATATTTGAAAAGAGGACAGTCGTTCTGCTTAAAGTGAAGTGCATTCCAGCCGATGTGCGGAATCTTCAGATCTTCGGGAAGAACACCCTGCATACCGACAACGTTACCCTTAAGAAGTCCGAGTCCGTCATATTCACCGTATTCAAAGCTCTTTTCAAAAAGCATCTGCATACCGAGGCAGATACCCATAACGGGCTTGCCCTTCTGAGCTTCGTCGATAAGCACCTTGTCAAGTCCCGTTGCACGAAGCTTTGCAATTGCATCCGAAAAAGCTCCGACGCCCGGAAGAATAATTTTGTCTGCGGAGCGGATTGTTTCCTCGTTGTCTGTAACGGTTATGTCAGCTCCGATTGCGTTGAACGAGCTTTTAAGCGAGAAAAGGTTGCCAACGCCATAGTCGATTATTGCTATCATTATAAAACACCTTTTGTGGACGGAATTTCGTCCTTGAATTTTTCGTCAATGTTAACAGCCTGGCGCAATGTTCTTGCAAGGCACTTGAATGTACCTTCAATAATGTGGTGCGAATTTGTGCCGTTGAGCTGAATGATGTGAAGAGTGATGTCTGAATTTCTTGTGAAAGCAAGCATAAACTCTTCAACAAGCTCTGTGTCGAATGTGCCGACCTTTTCTGTCGGAATGTCGAGGTCGTATGAAAGATAATCTCTGCCGGAAATATCAACAGCGCAAAGAATAAGAGCTTCGTCCATCGGAAGGATAAAGTTGCCGTAGCGTACGATGCCCTTCTTGTCGCCGACAGCTTCGCTGAAAGCCTTGCCGAGGCAGATGCCGATATCCTCAACGGTGTGGTGGTCGTCAACCTCAACGTCGCCGTCACATTTTACCGTAAGGTCAAATCTGCCGTGCTTTGCAAAAAGAGTAAGCATATGGTCAAGGAAACCGCAGCCTGTATCGATTTCGCTTTCGCCTGTACCGTCAAGGTTAAGAGTGAGAGCGATTTTTGTTTCAGCAGTGTCTCTTTTGATTTCACTTGTTCTCATTTATTTCACCTCGATAATTTTCTTCGTTGCGTCAAGAAGTGCATCCATCTGCTCCTTTGTGCCGATTGTTATACGGACATAGTCGCTGATAAGAGGCTTCGTAAAATGGCGGACAAGGATACCCATTTTCTTAAGCGTAAGGTAAAATTCTTCACCGCCGATTTTATCGCAACGAGTAAAAATAAAGTTTGCCTTGGAATCAAGAGTTTCAAAGCCAAGCTTTGCGAGTTCAGCTTTTGTGTACTCTCTGTTTTCTGCAATCGTCTTGCAGTTGTTCATATAGTAATCGTTGTCTTCAAGCGCTGCAATACCTGCCGCGGAAGTCATACGGTTAACATTGTAGGGATTTGTTGAATATTTGATTGTATTAAGGTCAGCAATCAATGCCTCGTTACCGATGCCGAAACCGAGTCTTGCACCTGCAAGCGAGCGTGACTTTGAGAAGGTCTGTGTAACAAGAAGGTTGTCGTACTTCTTTGTAAGCGGCACAACACTCTCGGCACCGAAGTCAACGTATGCTTCGTCGATGATAACAACGCTGTCTGCATTTGTTGTAACAATTTTCTCAATCTGCTCTGTTGTAAGGGCGAGTCCTGTCGGAGCGTTGGGGTTCGCGATAACGATGTTCATACCGATATTGCAGTAATCTTCAACATCTATGCTGAAATCTTCCTTAAGCGGAATTTCCTTATACGGAATGTGGTTAAGCTCCGCAAAAACAGGATAAAAACCGTAGCTGATTGACGGAAACGCAATACCCTTTTTCTCGTCACAGAATGCCATAAAAGCAAAGTTGAGAATCTCGTCCGAGCCGTTTGTCATAAGCACGTTTTCGTACTTAACTCCGAAGAGGTCAGCCGCCTTCTGTGTAAGAGCACGGCTTTCGGGGTCGGAATAAAGGTTGAGCTTTTCGCTTTCAGCCTTTGCATATTCCGTTACCTTCGGTGACGGCGGAAACGGAGATTCGTTCGTGTTAAGTTTTATGTATTTCATATCCTTGGGCTGTTCACCGGGAGTGTAAGCCTCAAGGGATGAATATTTCGAACTGAAAAATCTGCTCATTAGTCTTCCTCGAATCTGATTGTTGCACTTCTTGCGTGAGCTGAAAGTCCTTCCTTTTCTGCAAAGAAAGCAACGTCATCCGCAACGGCTGAAAGTGCATCTCTTGTGTAGTAAGTGTACTGAGTCTTCTTCACGAAATCGTCAACGGAAAGAGGGCTTGAGAAGCGAGCTGTTCCGCTTGTCGGAAGAGTGTGGTTCGGGCCTGCGAAATAGTCACCGAGAGCTTCGGGACAGTACTTGCCCATAAAGATTGAACCTGCGTGCTTGATTTTATCAAGGTAGTCAAACGGATTGTCCATACAAAGCTCAAGATGCTCGGGAGCAATTTCGTTTGCGATATCGATAGCCTTAAGAAGGTCGTCTGCAACGATGATTTTACCGTTGTTATCGATTGATGTTCTTGCGATTTCTTCACGGGGAAGAAGAGGAATCTGTCTTTCAAGCTCTGCACTTACTGCCTCGGCAAAGTCCATATCGTCACATACAAGAACAGCACTTGCCATTTTATCATGTTCTGCCTGAGAGAGCAAGTCTGCGGCAACAAATTTCGGGTTGCAGGTCTTGTCTGCAACAACAAGGATTTCAGAAGGGCCTGCAATCATATCGATTGAAACCATACCGAAAACCTGCTTCTTTGCTTCTGCAACGAATGCATTGCCCGGGCCGACGATTTTATCAACCTTCGGCACACTTTCTGTACCGTAAGCAAGGGCTGCAACGGCCTGAGCACCGCCAAGCTTGAAGATACGGTCAACGCCTGCAATCTTAGCTGCAGCGAGGATAACAGGGTTAACCTTGCCCTCAGCGTTCGGAGGGGTTACCATAACAATTTCCTTACAACCTGCGATTTTTGCAGGGATAGAGTCCATAAGAACTGTTGACGGATAAGCAGCTGTGCCACCGGGAACATAAAGACCGACCTTTTCAATCGGAAGAACCTTCTGTCCGATAACAACACCGTCTTTTTCGTTAAGAATAAAGCTGTTTCTTACCTGACGTGAGTGGAATTCCCTTACGTTGACAGCAGCCTTTTCAATAATTTCAACAAACTTAGGTTCAACCGTATTGAAAGCCTCTTCAATTTCCTCTGCGGAAACTTCAAGAGAAGAAAGCTTTGCCTTGTCGAATTTTTCGCAATACTCAAACAAAGCCTTGTCACCGTTTGCCTTAACGTTTTCTATAATACCTGAAACGATGTCTTCAACGCTTGTTGCCGCTGTACCGCGAGCAAAAATATCCTTGTTGTCGACCTCGCCGTATTTCATAATTTTAATCATCTGTTTTCACCTGAGCTTTCAGACTGTTTTTAATGTTTTCGATCTGCTCCATTTTGAACTTGAAGCTTGATTTGTTTGCAATAAGCCTTGCGCTGATGGGAACAATCGTTTCTTTCGGCTCAAGGTCGTTTTCAAGAAGTGTTTTTCCTGTTTCAACAATATCTACAATAACATCGGAAAGGTTAAGAATCGGAGCGATTTCGATTGAGCCGTTAAGCTTGATTATGTCGATGTCGCGGCCCTTTTTGCTGTAATAATCCTTTGCGATGTTGGGGAACTTTGTTGCAACGCGGAGAGTGTTTTCTGTGTTGTCACGGAAGTCCTTTTTAGCGGCAACAGCCATTCTGCATTTGCCGAGGTTCATATCAAGAAGCTCGTAAACATCGGGAGCATATTCAAGAAGGATATCCTTGCCTGCAACGCCGATGTCTGCCGCACCTCGTTCAACGTAAATTGCAACGTCGGACGGCTTTACCCAGAAGTAACGGACGCCTGCTTCTTCGTTTTCAAAAATAAGCTTACGGTTGACTTCTTTGATGGACGGACACTCGTAACCTGATTTTTCAAACATATCGTAAACTTTTTCGCCGAGTCTTCCTTTCGGAAGAGCAACATTAATCATTGTTTTCAAGCACATCCACCTCTTTTCCGTTGAGCTTAAGAAGCTGTCTGTATTTTATGCTTTCGGGCACAATTCTTTGTGCCATAACTGTTTTTTCTTCTGCAACAAGTGCATTGACTGCATCGGCAAGGTCGGAAGCTGATGTGCTTTCATCGTACAGAAGAACACAGTCAACGTCAAACTTTTTCGCTGTAAGGTTAAGTCTTTCAAGGGTATCGAGGTAAACTGCAAAGCCGATTGCGCCCGATTTTCTGCCCATTTTCTTCATAAGGTTGTCGTACTGACCGCCTGAAAGAACGCCTGTCGGCACGTTTTCAACAAAGCCCTGGAAAACAACACCATTGTAATATCTCATATCCGTTGCGATTGAGAAATCGATATTGATTTTTTCTCCGATTTCGCTTGCAACAAGAAGGGAGCAGATGCTTTCAAACTCAGCGAGTGCAGACTTCAATTCGTCAGTGTCGCAGATTGCCTTAAGCTGAGGGATAACCTTTTCAATCTTGCCGTAAGTGCCGACAAGGGAAATAATTTTTTCGCAACCATCTTCGGAGATATCGTTTTCAGCACAGATTTTTTCAATACCACTCTGGTTCTTTTCACCGATGCAGGTAAGAATCTTCTTGCCTGTTTCTCTGCTGCAGCCGAGGGAGTCAAGAACTGCGGAAACAATACCGATATGAGAAAGGTCAAGAACAAAGCTTTCGCTGATTGCACCAAGGCTCTTTGCGGCAAGTGAGATAACCTCAAAGATATCGTAAACACCGATTGCACCGATACACTCAAGACCCGTCTGCATAATTTCCTTGAATTCGTGTGTGTTCTTTGAAACACGGTAAACGTTTTCGTTATAATAAACCTTCTGAACGGTGTCGGGAAGGTCCTTTGTATTCTTGACGATAGAAAGCGTAACGTCAGGCTTGAGGGCAAGGAGCTTGCCGTTCATACCCGTGAAGGTAATAACGCTGTCGGAAACAAGGAAATCCTTGTTGCGGACGTAGAGGTCATATTCCTCAAACTTGCTCATCTTGAACGGAGTGTAACCGTATTTTCTGTAAAGAGAACGAAGGGCAAAAACCGCCTTTTCTTCGTTTTTAAGTATATTGCTGTTAAACATTGTGCCACCTCAGTCCTTTTTTGTACGCTCGATAACCATTTTGTAACCCTCGTTGCCGTACATAAGACACTTGTTGACACGGGTGATTGTGGTACTGGATGCGCCTGTTGCCTTGGTTATTTCGTTGTAGTTTTTCTTGTCTGTAAGAAGACGAGCTACCTCGTAACGCTGAGCGATATCCTGAATCTCCTTGATTGTGCAGATATCCTCAAAAAAGCGGTAACATTCGTCAATGTTTTCAAGGGAGAGAATAGCTTCAAAAACCTTATCGATATTTTCGTTTCTGATGTTCATAAAATCATCACCATTTTAAAAGAATATGACGGTATGTTACCACATTAGTGTGGTAAAGTCAAGCGGTTTTTGCAATAAAATAAAGGTATTTTAAATATTATTAAAAAACACCCTCAAACCCTTGAAAAATAAGGGGTTTGAGGGCGGCTTAACTCGCGAGAGAAACCGTTGAGTGACAGTGTGTAGGGGTAACGGTTTACAAGATTCTCGACAAAATTTTTTATTATTATTTTCTGAAAGCGAAAACCATAAATATACCGAATAGTCCACCGAAGCCAAGCGATGAAAACAGAAAGCTTTTCACCCAGAAACCGTCGCCGAAAAGCGAAGCGACCGGCTGTGGAACCCCGGCAATAAGATTGATGACGAAGGCTAAAAGCATCATGCAGATTGTCATTAAAATGCCGAAAGCAAAGCCTGCCCCAAACAGACAGAAAAGGAACATTTTCAGCAATGGGAACTTTTGCATATTTGATTTTTCGCGCTCGGATTTTGTAAGCTTTTTAATTTCCGCTTTTTTAACGGCGATATCGACAAAGTCAATCGGGTCGTTTGATAAATAAGAAAGCGGGTCATCTCGGTCATAGACAACGAAATAAATCGTGTTTATAAGTCTGCGACCGTCTGCCTCAAACATGCACGAGTAAATGTCACCCGAAGTTTCGTCTTTTCTGAGAATTTCGGTACCGCAGAAAATTTCAATAGCAATTTCATCATTCTGCAGAATTTCGGAGAAATGAATGTGAAAAACAACATTCTTTTCCATTCCGACGATATAGGATGAAAAGCCTGAGGTTACGGAATGCAATCCGTTGATTGAACCTTTTTTCATAAAGTCAGGATAATTTCCCGAATACCCGTGAGCTTCCATGCGCTTCTGTATTTTCTCGCGTGTTTCGTGCAGTATTTCTTTGTTGCAAAGAACAGGTACTGCATCGGGATACCCACACTGAGAAGCTGAAATAAGCTTATAAATCTCTCTCCAAAGCGGTTCGTTCTTCCGACGGTTGAGCAAAGCAAGAAGCTTGTTTGTAAGGCGGTCTCGTTTCTTCTCGTGGGTTGTATTGCTGATTTTTTCGAGAATATTTAACGGCTTTGTGTAATTGTATTTTATAAGTAATTCTTTAAGAACAGAAAAGTCGGAAGCCTCGAACTCTTCAGATATATATGCCCAGGGTGTCAGACTGCAGAGGTCGGCAAGAAGCGGCAAAATAGTTTTTTCCTGCTCGTTGCAGTAATCACCGGGCAAAGAATGCTTTTGCAAAATGTCGGAGGCCGCATGTGTGATAATGTCCCACGCAGAACAAAGGCTCAGTGTCGAAAGAACGTTGGTAACAGTCGTATCAATTCTCGCGTCGGAAAAGGCGATTGTACAATCCTTAGTGGTGTCGTCCTCCCAATTTTCAAGAACACTGACAAGTTGATAGCGGTTGCTCGGTTCGTCGAACAACAGCGTTTTGCAAACTATACAGTCAAATTTGCTTTTGGGGAGAGGATCAGCATCAACCAAAGTCAAAACGCGTCTGAAGCTTGCCGTTTCTTCTATAATAAAATGAATGTCTTTTCCGTTTTCACTGAAAGGTTTACAATAGTGGTCATATTCAATAAGTCCGAATACAGCATCTTTGACATTATCACTCAGTTTAGATGCATTCTGTTCGAAGGTTTCTTTCCGAGTTTCATTAATAGATGACAGTCTGTTATAACAGGTTTCTAAGAATTCAAAAAAATCTTTGTCGCTTACCTGCTTGCCCAGATATTCAGACAGGTCTTTTCTTCTCAGATCAACTGGTATAAAATTTCTTTCAAGCCATTTTCTTGTTTTTTGCAGGGTTTCTGCAGAAGCAGAAACAGGGTCAGTTCCAAAACATTCCGTTGCCTGCTCATAGAAGTATGCACAAGATTCAATGTAACCGATTTCGATTGTTGAAATATCCATTATTTTCACCTCTCAGTATAAGTTGATTGTACCACGCGCAATTGAAAAAGTAAAGAAACAAAAGGAGCTTCGGTTTAAACCGAGGCTCCTTTTGTTATACCTGTCTTGCGATTAAATCGTCAAAACTTTCTCTTTTAACTGCAACGTAATCTTTGTCACCGTCAAGCATAATGACGGGTGGTTTGCAGATTGCGTTATAGTTTGAGCTCATTGCGAAGTTGTATGCACCTGTTGTAAGAACTGCGATTGTGTCACCGCGTTCAGGCTTCGGGATTTTAACACCTTCCTGAATAAGGTCACCGCTTTCACAGCAACGTCCCGCGATTGTGCATTCGTAATCAGCTTCTTCGTTTGCCTTGTTGGCAACCATAACAGTGTACGGTGACTGATAAAGAGCGTATCTCGGATTGTCGGGCATACCTCCGTCGATTGAAACGTAATTTTTGAAGCCCTTAATTTCCTTGCGTGTGCCTGCTGTGTAGAGTGTAAGTCCTGCATCTGCAACAATGCTTCTGCCGGGTTCCATAAGGATTGTCGGCATTGTCACACCGTGCTTTGCACATTCAGCCTTGACAAGCTCTGCAATTCCCTCGATGTTCTTTGCATAGTCGATTTCGGGGTCAGATTCAACATACTTGACACCCATACCGCCACCGAGGTTAAGAACACTTGCTTCAAAACCAAGCTCGGTTTTCATATCTGCAAGGAATTTAATCATAATAACGGCCGCGTCACAGAACGGGTCATATTCAAAAATCTGTGAACCGATGTGGCAATGGTAACCCATAAGAGCAATGTTCTCTTTGGAAAGAGCAAGCTCAACAAGCTCCTTAGCCTGTCCTGTTTCAATAGCCGCACCGAACTTTGAGTCAACGTTACCTGTGCTGATTTTAGCGTGAGTGTGAGGGTCGATACCGGGTGTAAGACGGAGAATAATCTTCTGCTTTATGCCCTTGTTGCCTGCCTCACGGTCGATTGCATTAAGCTCCTCAACGTTATCGCAGACGAAATAGCCGATGCCGTTTTCAATTGCAAAAGCGATATCGAAGTCTGTCTTGTTGTTACCGTGGAAGAACGCGTTTTCCATCGGGAAGCCTGCCTTGACAGCCGTGTAAAGCTCACCGGGAGAAACGACGTCAATGCCCATATTTTCTTCTTTCATAATCTCGTAAATTCTCTTGAAGCAGAGTGATTTACTTGCGAAAAGAGGCATTGAGCTTCCGCCGAAGAATTCGCTCATCGCATTTTTATAAATACGGCACTTTTCTCTTATTTTGTTTTCGTCCATTATATATGCAGGGGTCTGATACTTTTCTGCAAGTTCAACAGTATCGTGACCTGCAAAGGTAAGATGACCTTTTTCGTTAACACCAAGGTTGTTACAGATCATTTTAAAACATCCTTTCAGGGGAGGGTTTAAAGCATATGCGCTCTGATTTCATCGCCTGATTTGTCGATGAGGAGAGCGGGTGCGATATCGAAAACTGTCTTACAGCCTGATTCACCGTTCTGATTAAGTCTGTATGCCGCACGTGCATATGTTGCAAGAACACTGCCTGTGAACTCGGGATTTGATTCAAGGTTAAGGCTGTATTCGATAGTGTGCTTTGTGTTAAGGTCGAAGCCTGTGAAACCGCTTCGGATAACGCGTCCGCCGTGGGGAATACCCATATGGTCACGCTGAAGCTCTTCAAGAGAGATGAAGTTTACTGTTGTGTCGTAGTCAGCAAAGTAATTCGGCATTGTAACGATTTCGTTTTCAATACGAGCTTTGTCTGCGCCTTCTTCAACAACAACGTAGCATTCTCTTGTGTGCTTCTGTCTTGTTGTAAGCTCAGGGTTTTCACCGTTGCGGACACTCTCAACAGCACTCTCAACGGGAACTGTATACTGACGTGCATCAATAACGCCTTCGATTCTGCGGATTGCATCCGAATGTCCCTGGCTTACGCCCTTGCCCCAGAATGTGTAGTCATTACCGTGGGGGAGGATAGCGTTCATATAAAGACGGTTGAGCGAGAACATTCCCGGGTCCCAGCCGACTGAAATGATAGCGATTTTGTTGCCCGATTTTGCCTTCACATCTGTGTTTGCAAAATGCTCGGGGATTTTTGCGTGAGTGTCAAAGCTGTCGATAACATTGAAGTTTTCTGCAATAGCGGGAGTTGATTCGGGAAGGTCTCTTGCACTTCCACCGCAGTTGATGATAACATCGATGTCGTCTTTATAGTCTGTGATTTTATCAAAGGGATATACCTTGACACCCTCAGTTTTAATTTTAACGGAGTCTGGGTCGCGTCTTGAAAAAACAGCGACAAGCTCCATATCGGGATTGTTTTTAACGGCAGCTTCAACGCCCTTGCCGAGGTTGCCGTAACCTGCTATACCAATTCTTATCATTAAAACACCCTATTCCGTAACAATGCTGTTCATATTGTAAAGTCCTGCAGGCTTTCCGAGGATAAACTCTGCTGCAGAAACTGCACCCTCTGCAAAAAGTGCTCTTGAATGAGCTTCGTGCTTGAGGGTGATTGTCTGGCTGTCTGTTGAAACAAGAACTTCGTGAATGCCGACGATGTTTCCTCGTCTTACAGCGTGAACACCGATTTCGTTTTTCTCTCTTTTTGCCATTCCTTCACGGCCGAAAACAAACTGAGCCTTTTCGCGTACAGACTTGATTGCGTTTGCAATCATAAGTGCCGTACCGCTCGGAGCGTCAAGCTTACGGTTGTGATGTGTTTCAACAATTTCAATGTCAGCGTCGGGCATTGTTGCCGCAGCCTTGACTGCAAGCTCACAAAGAAGTGCAACACCGAGCGACATATTTGCAGAGTGGAAAACTGCAATCTTCCTGCCTGCTTCCTCAATAAGGGCAAGCTCTTCGGGGGTGTGACCTGTTGTTGCAACAACTGTCGGAATGTTATTCTTCACGGCATAATCAAGAAGGTCTTTTGTGCCGAGATGGTTGGAGAAATCGATGATGATATCTGCTTCACCGCTGAAATCGTTAATGTCAGTATAGCATCCGCTTTCAGCAGCCATTTTATCTACCTTTGCCGCAACTGTCATAGTTTCGGAAGCTTCAACAATTTTTTCAACTTCCTTACCCATTCTGCCGCAGGCACCGTTTATAAGTACCTTTATCATGCGATCAACCCCTGCTGACGCATAAGATTAAGAAGAACAGCCTTGTGTGCATCTTCCATCGGAGTGAGCGGAAGGCGGAGATAGTCTTCGCCGTAACCCATAGCAGCCATAGCAGCCTTTACAGGAATCGGATTAACTTCGCTGAAGAGAGCGTTGATAAGCGGAAGGTAATCAAGCTGCATCTTAAGAGCTTCGTCCGTCTTGCCTTCAAAGAACTTGTGGCACATCTGTGAAGTCTCTTTCGGCATAAGGTTTGAAAGAACAGAGATAACGCCTGAACCGCCGACTGAAAGAAGGGGAATGATCTGGTCGTCATTACCTGAGTAGAGGTCAAGTCTGTCACCAACGATTGCCATTGTTTCAACAATCTTTGAAATGTTACCGCTTGCTTCCTTGATACCTGTAATCATCGGGTGGTCAGCAAGGATACCGTATGTTGCCGGCTCGATGTTGCAGCCTGTTCTTGAAGGAACATTGTAAAGGATGCAGGGCTTTGTGCTTTCGTCAGCAATAGCTGTGAATGTCTTGATAAGACCGTTCTGAGTTGCCTTGTTGTAGTAAGGAGTAACAAGGAGCATTCCTTCGTAACCGATTTCACAAGCGAACTTTGTAAGGTCGATTGCGTATGCTGTGTCGTTTGAGCCTGTACCTGCGATCATCGGAACTCTGCCTGCTGCACGCTTGTATGCAAACTCAAGAGCATCTCTGTGCTCTTCGTCGGAAAGTGTTGAGCCTTCGCCTGTTGTACCGCAGATAACGAGAGAGTCGATGCCTTCTTCGATCTGCCAGTCGATGAGCTTGCCGAAGTTTTCGTAGTCGATACCTTCTGCATTAAGCGGTGTGATGAGGGCTGTAGAAGCACCTCTGAAAATGCTGTTTTCTGTCATTTTAAAAACTCCTTTTTATTGGATAATAAGCAATAAAAAATAGCCGATTTGCATCGACTACCCGAATTTATTCCGGCAATACAGCCGTGAAAAAATGTAAGATAGCTCTCCGCATATGCGACAATAGGCGGGATCTTATTCCCGACTACCAGCTCAGTCCTGGCACAGACTGCCTTCGGCAACGATTCCTTTCGCAACTGCCGTAAGCCTTGCCACAGCCTTGAATAACAGTTGGTACTGATAATGCGATGCGCCTCTATCGTTAATTTTTTATTAACTTTCGGATATGTTAACATACTATAATATAAATTGCAAGAGTTTTTTCGTTATTTTTTAACTTTTTATTTGGTATATAAGAGAAAAGCTTTCGCGTGAAATATTTCTTATTGCGAAATAAAAAATGCAGGCTTCTTGCGAATATTATAAAAGCAAACAAAATCGGGGTTGTCGAGTAGAATCTTCAATCCGCATTGTAGGGGCGACCAACGGTCGTCCGCAAAAATCCTGCGTAATTCAACGGACGCGCAATGCGCGCCCCTACGAACCCTGTTTTAGTCAACTACGTAGGGACGGGCGTCCTCGACCGTCCGTTAACTCAGCAGAATCTGCGGATGGTCCGGGAGGCCCATCCCTACGCACACAGAGTAAGATTGTGCGAAATAAATGACCCCGATAAACCCGAATTTGTCAGGATATTAAAAAACTTATTATAGGGTGTGACGCTTGCGACACACCGTTAAATACAGCAGAATATCGGCACGTCGTAAACGTCGTGCCCTGCTGACTCTATGCCAGACGAGTCTGTAGGGGAGCCGTTTCGGCTCCCACGAATTTACGCTGTTTTTCCGTCCCGTTATAAAAAAGCCTTGATTTTTCGGGGGGGGGGTAGTATAATTGAACTATAAAGGATAAGGAGGTGATTGGAATGGTGGAAACTCTTGCGATAATTATGTCAGCTTTACCTGTGGCAGGTATTTTTGCAACTTGGATTCCTTTTTCTGCCATAGCTACGCTTATTGCCGGTCTCCATGAAATTGTTGTTGAACCGGAACTTCTTACACGATTTTTTAACGATTTGTTCACAGATCCGGAGTTGCAGCCTGAGGCTTTATTCGAAGGTTTCAAAGAAGCACTTCAGTATGTTCTTGGAATGTAATATTTTTTTAAAACTGTGTCGGTATTTTTCGGCACAGTTTTTGTTTTGCACACACATTGAAATTTACCTTATAGGTCGTGAATCGGCCCTACGTTTGTTATTTCAAATCACCCTTAAAAATTCGAGTTTGTTGAGCAAAGTTAAAATTAACATCGTAGGGGCGACCATCGGTCGTCCGCAAAAAGTGCTTGATTCAGTCAACTGCGTAGGGACGGGCGTCCTCGACCGTCCGTTAACACAGCAGAATCTGCGGACCGTCCGGGAGGCCGGTCCCTACGCGCACAGAGATAGATTGTGCAAAATCAAAGACCCCTACAAGCCCGATTTCATCCAACAAAAAATCGCGTAGGTTTTATCCTACGCGATTACTTTTTTAATTAAATTATGCAGCCCAAAAGAAGAAGGGGAAGAGAACAACTCTCATAGCCTTAACGATGAAGTTCATAATCTCTCTGCCAACACCTGCAAACCAGTAGTGAGCCTTGCCGAATTCACCGTTCGGGAGCTCTGAACCTTCTTCAAGAGCGAGGTCTGAAGTGTAGAGCATTTCTCTTTCGTATGTTGATGTATCGTTCTCATCGATTGTGAGAAGCATAGCACCCTGACATGTCATATCATAGTATGAGTTGTATGTTGAACCGGGAACGTTAACAGCGTCAACACCGTTTACGTTTGCAACATATGTGTTGATGTGGTCGTGACCGAAGAATACACCAAGAACGTCACCACGCTCAACAATTGCATCCCACTGACCCTCGTTGTCGGGTGAAGGACAAGCCTGCTCAAACATCCAGCCGTCTTCAAAGCCGAAGATGTTGGGAAGGTATGTAGCAGCTGTGCCGTCTGAGAAGTTTGTTGAAGCACCTGCACCGAGGTTGCCGTTAACTGTGAACATAACCTGCTTTGCAACGTCTGCGGGAACGATGTGCTGGAACATAAGTGAATTAACCTTGCCGCCGTTTGCAGCTTCAAGCTCTGCACTTACACCGTTGTACCATTCAATCTGGTCAGCACGAACGCAGTCGTAACCGCCGTCAATATAGTCACCGCTGTCCATCATCCAGAGGTTGAAAGCTGTCTTTGAACCGTCTGAAGAAAGGATTTCAAGGTTGTGTGTACCTGTTCCGTGAAGAGCCGGATCAGCATCGTATGCAAGGCAGTTGTCATATGACATATACTTTGCAAGCTTTTCGTCCTTTGTTGAACCCTTGTGTGTATCCTGGTCGTCGTGGTTACCGAAAACAAGAGTGAACGGAATATCTCTGTCAGCAAGAGGTGTGATGAGCTCATCGTAGCCCTTCCAATAATCTTCTTCTGTTTCAGCTGACATAATGATGTCGCCGAGGAAGATTACGAGGTCAGGCTGAGCCTTATCGAGAGCCTGGTTCATAAAGTTGAGGAAATCTTTGTGCATCGGGTAGCCGTCCTGAACGTCAGCGAAAAGAAGAATATCAAACTTTCCGTCTTCACCGAACTGAAGGTTGCCGTTTTTGCTGTTATCTGCTGCGAATGAAACTGATGAAAGAGAAAGCATCATCATTACAGCAAGAAGTACTGCAAGAATCTTTTTCATAGTAAATACCTCCTGAAATGTATAAAAGATGCAGATATTTTATCACAATTTAAAAATCAAGTCAAACAAAATCAAAGTGTTTTTCCTTCGTAGTTCTTATCTTTGTCGAAAAGCCACACATAGCCGACGTCGTTTCCGTGCATTGTGCTGAATGCTCCGTTATCGTAAATGAGGGCTGCACCGTTTTCAATTCCCATACCGGAGAGCGGTCGGTTTTTGATTTCGTCTTTGAAATTATACCATCCGTTACCCTCGAAGTGCGGACAGGCACTGTACGGGAGAATGCCGAGACAGTCGCAGAAGATAAAGCTTCTGTCAGGACCGCAGTCGTCATAGCCTTCCGTAAACCAGCAGACCGCACCTGCACTGTAGCCTGACATAATAATACCTTTTTCGTAAGCCTCGCGAAGGACGTCGGAAGCACCCGTTTCGTTCCAGGTGCTCATCATAAACTCAACGTTTCCGCCACCGACGTATATAACGTCCGAAGAAAGAATCTTTTCACGGATACTGTCTTTTGTAAGAGTCTTGTCTGTCAGGAAAAGATAGTCAAAGCTGCATCCGCAACCGAGAAAAATGTCCCTGATATGCTCGTCACCCTCAATATCATCAAAGCCCGCGGTCGGAAGAAAAAGCACTTTCGGATTTTCTTTGTTTGCACAGGATGCGATATATTCAAGAATATTTCTGATTTCACCGTCATCGTAGCGGCCGCCGCCGACAGCAATAATTTTACCCATAAAATCACTCCATATATATTATGGTATATATTTTAAACCAAAAATTAAACATAATCAAGATAATATGCTGTTGTTTTTTCTAAGGTGATGTGTTAGTATTAAAATGTATACTTTAATTACCAACAACACATAAGTCTGAAACGCAACATATTACGCACATTCGTGCAGTTTTCTCTTTGACATACGTGCGTATGACTGCATCGAAAAGCTACCCGACTGTACGCAATCTGTTGTGTTTCAGATGCAA
>JAFODS010000050.1 GCA_017380575.1 Clostridia bacterium
GAGTCTCATTTCCTCAAGCTCGTCCAAATCACGGTGCCAAGGAAGAAGGAGCGATGCACGGTCGCTTATTTTGAGATTTTCGGGGGTAAGCGAAACTCCCTTTTCCATAACATCCTGCATTTCGTTCCAAAGATTTTCGGGATCAAGAGCAACGCCGTTTCCGAGAATATTCACGACGCCTTCTCTGAAGATACCCGATGGAAGAAGGTGCAAGGCAAATTTTCCGTGCTCATTGATAACGGTGTGTCCTGCATTTCCGCCTCCCTGATAGCGGACTACTACATCATAGTTTTCAGTCAGCAAGTCAACCATTCTGCCTTTTCCTTCATCTCCCCAGTTGATTCCGACTATTGCACAGTTTGACATTTCAAAACCTCCCTTATATATGCTGCTCAAGGCGTTTCATGACCTCTGCATAAGCATCCTCAACGCCGCCCAAATCACGGCGGAATCTGTCCTTATCAAGCTTTTCTCCCGTTTTGGTATCCCATAAGCGGCAGGTATCGGGGCTGATTTCGTCGGCAAGAACTATTGTTTCGTCAGCAAGTCTGCCGAATTCAAGCTTGAAATCAACAAGGGTTACACCGCATTCACTCCAGAAAGCTTTCAACTGTTCATTAACTCCAAAGGCATATTTTTTGATTGTTTCAATTTCTTCTTTGGTTGCAAGCTTCATTGCAATTGCATGATACTCGTCCATCAACGGGTCGCCCAAATCATCGTTTTTATAAGAAAATTCAATGGTAGGATTTTCAAACACAATGCCTTCCTCAACTCCGTAGCGTTTGGAGAACGAGCCAGCCGCAATATTTCTTACAATAACTTCAAGAGGTACAATGGAAACCTTTTTGACCAGAGTTTCCCTTTCCGAAAGCTCTTTGACAAAATGAGTGGGGATACCGACTCGCTCAAGCCTCTGCATAAGAAGGTTGCTCATTTTGTTATTGATAATTCCTTTGCCTGCGATTGTTCCTTTTTTCAAACCGTTGAATGCCGTTGCATCATCCTTATAGGAAACAATCAAAAGCTTGGGATTATCGGTCTTAAAAACCTTTTTTGCCTTTCCTTCGTAAAGCTGTTCTTTTTTTGTCATTTCAGTGTACCTCCGTTCAAAATTAAAAAAAGGCAATGACAACTTAATGAATAAACATCAAGACGCCATTGCCTATATCCGCTTGTTTAATTTTCGATAAAAAAGAAGGCAGAGACACTTCGAGAATCAAACTCAAAGACGTCTTTGCCTTTAATGCAGATATTATACTCCAACAGACGGCAATTTGTCAACCTCTGATAAAAGATTATTTTTAATACTCACAGCTTCCGGGTGTTCTGTGGAATGGAATAACATCACGGATATTCTCCATACCTGTTACATACATAAGCAACCGTTCAAATCCCATGCCGAATCCTGAATGGTCGCAGCCGCCGTATTTGCGCAGATTCAGATACCACCAAAGACTTTCTTCGGATATGCCGAGCTCATCCATTCTGTTTTTAAGTAAATCATAGCGCACTTCTCTTTGACTGCCGCCCATAAGCTCTCCCGCACCGGGAACAAGAAGGTCAACTGCAGCAACGGTTTTGCCGTCATCATTCTGATACATATAAAAAGCCTTAATATCCTTTGGCCAATCATAAACAAATACAGGTGCTTTGAAATACTTTTCCGTAAGATACTTTTCGTGTTCCTTGGCAATATCCTGACCGTATTCGGGCTCAAATTCAAAATTTTCTCCCGCTTCTTTAAGGATACGGATCACTTCTTTGTGACGAACTCTCTCAATTTCCGACTCAGTAACAGCTTTCATTCTTTCCCGAAGCGGAAGATTTGTGTATTTTTCAAGAAACGCAAGCTCATCGTCACACTGCTCCATGATATATGACAGCACACTTTTCAGAAAATCCTCTTCAACATCCATCAGCTGCTCCAAATCGCAGAACGCCATTTCAGGCTCAATCATCCAGAACTCAGCCATATGAGTTTTGGTGTTGGAGTTTTCTGCACGGAATGTGGGACCGAATGTATATACATTTCCGAATGCCATTGCAAACACTTCTGCTTCCAACTGACCCGTTACCGCTAATGAAGTATGGAGTCCGAAGAAATCGTTTTTATAGTCGGGCTTGTTACCGTTTGCTTCGAGCGTAGTAACCGTAAAGGTGTTTCCCGCACCTTCGGCATCGTTTGCCGTTATCAACGGTGTATGCACATAGAGAAATCCCTGCTCGGTGAAATATCGGTGAACTGCCTGTGCCGCCACGCTTCGTATTCTGAATACTGCCTGAAAAAGTCTCGTTCTCGGTCTGAGATAAGCATTTTCTCTCAAAAATTCAACCGAATGGCGTTTCGGCTGCATAGGATAATCTTCGGGGCAGTCGCCGAGAAGATCTATTTGCGAAACATTAAGCTCAACCGTCTCATTCTGAAAGCCTTGTCTTACGGTTCCTGACGCTTCAACGCAGGAGCCGTTGCGAATTGACTTGATTTTTCCGTCGACATCACTCTCGGCAGAATATACAAGCTGCAGGGATTTGAAGCAGCTGCCGTCATACAGCTCAATAAAGCCCATATTTTTCTGCTTGCGGTGGTTTCTTACCCAGCCTCTTACGGTGACTTCTTTTCCGATTTGCTCTTCGAATTTTTGAAATAAATCTTTGATTTTTATTCTTTTTTCAATATTCATTATAAAAGCACCTCTTATTTACCGCTGTCGCCGTAGTTTGAGAGAACTCTGGCTGACGGGTCGTTTACATTGCATCCTTCCCACTCTTTGTTGGGCATCCAGAAATCTGCAATCATTTCTGCCTGACCGGGATAATATTTTTCAA
>JAFODS010000051.1 GCA_017380575.1 Clostridia bacterium
AGCGAGTTCGAGCCTCGTCATCCGCTCCATAAAATCTCTCTTTGAGGGTTTCCACATATGCGGATGTAGCTCATCTGGTAGAGCGCCACCTTGCCAAGGTGGAGGTAGCGAGTTCGAGCCTCGTCATCCGCTCCAACAAACACTCCGGTGTTTTTTTACATAGTGAGTTAACGCTCACGCTTAAAACGGCGCCATAGCCAAGTGGTAAGGCACGAGTCTGCAAAACTCTGATTCCCCAGTTCAAATCTGGGTGGCGCCTCCAAAAAGAAAAGCACTTCTTCGGAAGTGCTTTTTCTTTTTGGAATGATGTTTGCCCTTGCAGGCAAGTGATGCCACTTCGTTAGTGATGTTCACTTCGTGAATGATGTCGCTTCGCTAATGTTTTGGGGCAAACATTGCATCATTGCGACCAAAGGGAGCAACATCATTATGCGAAGCATAACATCATACGAGCCACAGGCGAGTGCATCATTTAATCAGATTTCATTTTGATTGTTGCCCTTCGGGCAAACGGATTGACTTTGGCACAGTTGTAATTTTATATTAGATGTGATATAATTACTTTATAAATTGGTGCGTAAGAGTTTTTATGCTATACTAAAGCCAACAACAGGAAAGAGTGAGAGTATGTCTGAAAAGAAGAAAGCGAAAAAGAAAGGGGCAAATTGGGGGATCCCTAAAAATGCGTTAGCATACTTTGATCCTCATTACGATGATATATTCAAAGCAAAGCACCCTATTTTATATTGGCTGACGGTTGTTGCTATTATTGCTATTGTTACGATTGGCCCCACTATATATTTTTTGTTGTGTCCAGAAACTCGATCAAGCATGTCTTTATTTGAGCTTGTTTTTTGGATTATAGGATTTGTTTCATCTTTTGGCATCAGCATAGGTTGTGTTAATTTGTTTATGATACTTCATAAACAATATCTTGGACATTACGTTACTATTGTATCTTTTCTTGTAGGTATTGTCGGTTCTGCTATAAGCTTATTTTTTATGCGGATCATATAATTAAATTGTTGATATTAGGATAGACCAAACTTAAATTAGTTTTATTTTATAATTATATGTAGTATTGGTGGTTCTAAAATGAGACGTACTGCCAAAAAGAAAGCACTTCTTCGGAAGTGCTTTTCTTTTTGGAACGATGTTTGCCCTTACGGGCAAGTGATATTCACTGCGTAAATGATGTTACGCCTTACGGCGTAGTGGGCAAACATTACATCACTGCGACCAACGGGAGCAACATCATTATGCGAAACATAACATCACTTCGGCAAAGCCGATACTTTGCTCTCTCCCCTCTTCGCTAAAACACATACAGGATTTTCGGGAAGCAAGAAGTAATAGTGAAGACGTTTTTTGCAAGGCTTCGCCTTGCTATTTTTATTTTTCAGTGCTACAATTATTGCAATGAATCAGAACTCAGGAGGACCCGGTATTATGAAAAAAAGCTTGAACACAAAAATATCCGGAACAATTTGTCTTGTTTTAGGTATAGCTTTTTCAATTGTCGGTTTATATTACTACCATATGCAATATCTCTGCTATGAATATACACCGCTTCAGTTTATTCTCGGCTTTGTTGTTTGCCTTGGCGGAGCATTGCTTTCTATACCGCTGAGCAAAAAAGCAGATAAAAAGAAAAAAGCATTAAATGCAGTCCTGACGGCTTTGTTGTTTGCAATTGTCCTTGTTGGACTTATGTTTTTGATAAATGCGGTAATCGGCAACGGTGAGCTTGTGTTGGCAGCAATGGTTATTCCTGTGTATCTCACATTCATTATTACTTCTGTCATGGCTCTGCTTGGTGTTTTCAGAATATTTAACAGCAAAGTCTTGAAAATAATTCTTTCTTTGCTCATATTTGCAGGATTTCTTTTCGGAAGTCATTCGTATATCAAATCGCACATTTATGTTTTACTTTACGATAATTACACTGCCCCTGCACCTGTTATATCAACAATATCAAAAGAAAATGATAACAAAATGGTTGTTGGCGATTTTTATGTAAGCACAAACGGCAACGACCACAACAGCGGTACAAAAGATTCACCGTTTTTGACAATTGAAAAAGCGGTTGAAGCTGTAAGAAATACAGATAAATCGGGCAAAAAAGGAATCACGGTCTGCATAGAAGGCGGTGAATACCGTGTGTCTTCTCTTGACTTTACAAAAGAAGATTCAGGCACAGAGGAATGTCCCGTAACATACTGTTCTTATAACGGTGAGGTTGTTATCAACGGCGGTATAACACTCGATACCGACGATTTTAAAAATGTAAAAGATTATCCCGAAATTGCAGAAAAGCTTTCTGAGGATGTTCAAAAAAACGTTGTGGTTGTTGACCTGACAAAAGCACCGTATTCGCTCACAAGCGATGATTGGGGTAAAATTTATGCAATAGGCTCTTACCACACAGCAGATAGCTATGACGGTGATTATACCGGCCCTCTTTATTGCGAGCTTTTCGTAGATGACATCAGGCAGACTGTTGCAAGATATCCCGACAATGAATATCTTTATACCGAAGAGGTTGTAAAAACAGGCTTAGGCAAGGAATCTGACGGTTCGCTTACAGAGGTCAAGGATTGGAATAAAATCCGTAATCCTGAACCTGATATTTACAAAGTCAATCCTGAACTTGCAAAGAGGATTTCGGGCTGGGAAAACCTTGACGATGTGTGGATGTTCGGTTATTGGAAATATGATTGGGCGGATGCTTCAACTCCTATAGAAAGTTTTGATAAAGACACTCGTGAGCTTACTCCCAGGTTTGTCAGCCTTTTCGGAACAAAAACAGAGGCACCCTACTATTTTTTCAATGTTCTTGAAGAGCTTACAACACAGGGCGAATGGTATCTTGATAGAGAGAACGGTTTACTCTGTATGTGGGAACCCGAAAACAAGGATAATGCAGAAATTATTCTTTCACTCTCACTCAATCCTGTAATAAAATCTGAGGCTGATTACATCACCTTTGACGGCCTGACCGTAAAAGGAACACGAAGTGACGGCGTAGTTATAACTGGCAATAACAATACTGTTCAGAATTGTCTTATAAAAAATGTTTCAGGTAACGCTCTTGTTATGGACGGCTATAACAATCTTGCATATAACAACGAAATCACCCGTACCGGCAAGGGAGGAATTATCATTACCGGTGGCGATACCGAAACTCTTACCCCCGGCAACAGCAAGGCAGATAACAATTATATCCACGATTGGTCGGAAATTTACCAGACCTATCAGCCTGCCGTTACTCTTGAAGGTGTAGGAAATATCTGTTCTCACAACGAAATGGCAAACTCTCCTCACGAAGCAATTACTTACAAAGGCAACAATAATACTATCGAATATAATCTCATCCACGATGTATGCCTTCTTTCGGATGATGCAGGTGCAATTTATTCGGGAAGAAGCTGGGTGTGGTATGGCAATGTTGTACGATATAACTGTATCTATAATGTAGGTTCTGAAAATCACGGTCCCGACGGAATTTATCTTGATGATGCCGTTTCGGGTCAGAAGATTTACGGCAATCTTCTTATCAATATTCCGAGCAATTCAATTCACGTCGGCGGTGGCAGAGATAACCTCATAACAAACAACATCATTGTTAACCCCGGCAACAATGCCCTGAGATTTGACGACAGAGCAAGAGAGGGTGCCCTTGAAAACGGTTGGTTTACTCACGCTTACGTTGGCAGTGGTGATATGTGGGAAGCACTTTACAATTCGCCCTGGCAGAGCGAAACCTGGCAAAACGCATTCCCCGAATACAAGAACTGCACAGACGACATTTCAAAATCAGATTCACCCGATTATATTCCCAACCCTGCAAGCACCTTCAAAAACAATATTATCATTAATAAAAATATGAGCTACGGTGATGTTTACAGCTCCGTTTGGAAATTCAGCGATATAAGCGACAATGCAATTTATAATGTAGGTAAATGCGATAAAATTTTTGTCGATCCCGATAACGGAGATTATAATATCAAAGACATTGATGAAATCAGAAAAGTCGCTCCTGATTTTAAAGAAATCCCCCTCGATATGATAGGAAGAGTAAACTGACAAATTCGGGTTTGTAGGGCTTTTCAGTGGTGCAGTTTTCAGGCCCCCTTGCCTAAAGGGGGCTGGCACGACGAAGTCGTGACTGGGGGATATTTTTAAAGAAAACAACGAAATTCAAATATTTTTTCTAAAAGTATCCCTC
>JAFODS010000013.1 GCA_017380575.1 Clostridia bacterium
GGGAGGTGGCAAAACCGCAGGTTTTGACGGAGGGAGAGATAATACGAGCTTAACTACCCCTCAGTCTCACTTCGTTCGACAGCTCCCCTGACAAGTGGAGCTACGCACTTTTTTAACTTGAACAAAAATTAGAAGAACCCGACAAACCCGAATTTGTAAATCAAAATTTTGAATAAATGTAAAACTTCAGGTAAAACTAAATCTGACGAAAGATTAAGGAGTTTTACTTATGAAAAAAACATCAGGTAAGGATAAGTTAAGGTGGATTCAGACGAAAGCTTTTTACGGTGTAGTGCTTTCACTCATTCTTGCAATTACGGGAATTGCAACTGCAATTTATAATGTTGCAAAGGTAAAGGATCTTCTCCCGGATTCTGACGGAAAAGAGCCTGCAACATTTTACAGTGTTCCCGAAATAACAACTTTGGAACAGCAGCCGCAGGCGAATGCAAACGTAACTAACATTCCCGACGAACGTGATGAAACAAAGACGACATACAACGACCTTAACCGTCCTTATTCGGGATACTACCTTCTTCCGCTTAACAGCAAGGTTGTGAAGGATTACAGCGACGGTGATATGGTATATTCAAAAACAATGGATGATTGGCGTACGCACAACGGAATCGACATCAGCGGAAATATCGGTGACAATGCAATTGCCGTACAGGACGGAAAAATCCTTGAGGTTACAAGCGATGAGCTTTGGGGAGAAACGATTGTTATTCAGCATGGCAACGGACTTAAGGTAAGATACAGCGGAGTGAAAGCAACAGTAAAAGCGGAAGAAAAAGTCGAACAGGGTCAGGTGATCGGTACTGTTGTCGCAATTCCTATTGAAGAAAAAGACGGTGTCCACATCCACCTTGAAACGGAAGTTGACGGAAAGAGCGTTGATCCGATCAAAGCACTCAATCTCCTCGGTGAAGCAACTGAAAATAAGACTGAATAATAAGCAAAAAGACAAGGCGGAATTAGTCGCCTTGTCTTTTTTGTACTGTTTATCTATCTGTTTTTTTATCAATCAAGAGCATCCGCTATTCCGCCCAATAAAGAGCCCAAAGCACCTGCTTTTTTTGAACCGGCAGAAGCCGGTGCTGACGGTGCAGAGGTTGAAATCGGGAAATCTCCGATTGTTTTGTCTATAGGAGCGAGAAGAACCTTACCGGTTCCGCGGTATACATTTACCAATCCTTCGCCTGAAGCGGCAGAACCTATCAGAGTTTTTCCTGAGCGTTCAACAGTAAAGCTTAATGAGTCACTCCATGCAATCGCGAAGCTTCCGTCGACTTTAAGAATGTCGTTTTCCAAAGTAACTTCAATCAGTTCCTCTTGCGGACAGCGGCATTCAAGGACTGCAATACCGTTACCTTCCAAAGCGAGGTTGAATAAACCTTCTCCTCCAAGTACCGCAGAAGAAACGTTGCTGCGAGCAACCATTTTCTGCTTTACAGAAGCGTCACAAGCAAGAAACAGACCGTCGTCAAGAACGACCTTGCCGTTCCATGCGGTTGTATCAAGCAAAACAATGTGTCTGTATGTAGGCTCTAATACCAACATTCCGTCACCGACATACTCGGGCTTAATGGCACTCTCACCGGTAACTTTACCCTTAACGAATTTTCCCAGGAAGTCAGCAGCACCTTTAACACCTGTTGAGGCATTGACGTTACCAACAGTCCACTGCATTGCACCTGCCTGGCATACAATGCCGTTTGATTTTGAAAGGTCGCAAATAACCTGTCTTTTACGGATGTTCATTTTGTCGCAAAAATATGCAGTTACTGCGGTTGATGGTGAAACGCTTAAGTCACGCTTGTACTGAATTACCTGAAAAGGTCCTCTTTCGGCGATAATCGTAACATCATCGTTGTTTGTGAAATTGTTAATTCTGAACATTTTTACATCCTCCTGAATTTTTAGTTTTAAATTTCTGTACCAAGTATCTTGGCACTCTTTACGAGCTTCTTGATTTTTATATATTCATTTTTACCGGGACAGATATCGTAGATACCGAGTGTACCGAGAATGTACCAGGATGCTGTTGCACCGTTATCCTCATCGCCCGGAAATCCGTCATCCTCAAAGCTGAACGCTTCTCTGCAGAGCTTCTCAACCCAGTATTCGGTTTTTTCTTTCTCACCGAGAACGGCATAAATGTATGGGAGATGGAAGCTCGGCTGGTTGGAAATTGCACACTGACCAAAATCAACTGCAGCCATTTCCGTCATTTCGTGAATTTCAACATTGTATCCGCCTATATTGTAATCAGGCTTTGCACTGAACAGCTCATCAAGCTTTTCAATGAATTTATCTTTGCCGCCGTAAAGCTCAGCAAGACCGAGAAAATCGTGAGGAACTGCAAATGAATTCTGCCATGCACTGCCCTCTGTGTAATCTCCGCCCCAATCGTACGGGTCAAAGCCATCCTCAAAGCTGCCGTCAAGCTTTCTTCCGCGCATAAATCCTGTTTCTTTATCGAAAAGCTTTTCGTAGTTCTTACTGCGAGCCATATATTCATCGATAAGCTCATCGCGTCCGAGCACCTTTGCAACCTGAGCGATACAGAAATCTCCGTAAGCTGCATCAAGTGTAAGGTTTACGCTGTCGCCGAACAAATCCTTCGGTACATAGCCGAGCTTGCAGTAATAGCTTGCACCCTCTCTGCCGTAGTCTTCATCGTCAGAGTCGTTATTAGCGTGGTGAAGCATACCTTCAAGTGCAGTTTCAAGCACCTTACCGCTGATGATCCCTTTGACTGCAGCATCAGCAATAACAGCATCAAGAAGTGTGCTGGGCATACAGCCTCTTTCACCGATTGACGGCCAACGGGGCAACCAGCCTCCGTCAGTATAGTCAACGATGAACCCCTCAAGCATCTCTGCATATTCTTCTCTGCCGATGAGAGCAAGAAGCGGAAATTCGGAACGGTATGTATCCCAGAAGCCATTGTCCGTGTAACGTACGCCTTCGCGAATTTTACCGTCGGACGGACTGTAATGAAGCTTTTTGCCGTCTTTATCAATTTCATAAGCTTTGTGTGGAAAAAGTCCGGTACGGTACATACAGGAGTAGAATGTCTTCATCTGCTTTTCGTCATCAGTTTCGATTTCGATTCGTGAAAGATATTCTTCCCAAAGTGCTTCAGCACTGTCCTTGACCTCGTCAAAAGTTTTGCCGAGGCTGTCCTGCTTCATATTTTCAAAAGCTTGCTCAAAGCTTATGTATGAGCTTGAAACATCAGCTGTGATAACCTTATCCGTAAATGCAATATGAACGCAAGCGTCTTTGCCCTCGTTTCCACTTTCACCGAAACGGCTGTTTTCTTTATCGATAGGCTGATCAAATTTAATTACGAGATATGTTTTGAAATCTACTGCCGTGCCGCCGCTTTTTCCGTTTGTCCAGGCTTTTACGCAATTGTTTTCAAAATCGATTTCATAACCGTAATCACCCTTGATCGGAAAAATTGTGAAATACGGAACTCTTGATTCGGGGTATGTGAGTCGGATTTTACAACCTCTGATGCAGGGAGTAAGCTCAAGATCTGTTTTTGAACGAAGAAAACGTACATTCATATAGTCGGGACGCATAACCGCTTCTTCAGGTCTGTGTCCTGACCAGGCATCGTTGAAATTATCATAAATTCTGTCTGTCTGCGGTGTGAAAAGGAATGTACCGTAGTCGTTTATCCACGGACTCGGCTGATGAGTAAGGCGGATACCTTCGAGAAATCTGTGATCGGGATAATAATACCAGCCACCCTCATATTTTGTCTGTGCCGAAAAACCGCACATCGCGAACGGAAGCTGTACAAGGGGAAGTGTGTTACCGTTTGAATAACGGTGAATTGACTTAGTTCCTTGTTTTATGTTTACAAAGGGAATGTATTTCATAGTTGTTCTCCTTTAATTTGTTTAAACCTATTTTATCATACAGGAAAAATAAACGCAAGACATTTAGGACTTATTGCTGTATTGACTTTTGACGGTGTTGCGGTTATAATTTTAATGTAATCATATTTGATATGGAGGAATAATAAAATGAAATCTATCAAAAAAGTTCTTGCAGTTTTACTTGCAATGATTATGGCTTTCGGCGTTGTATCTGCTTCTGTTTTTGCTGAAGAAGAACTTCCTGAGGCTGAAGTAACAGCTATTGATTACGTTAATGTAACTGTTGAAGCTCCGATGGCAGGATATCTTGCAGACGGTCTTGCTTTTGCTGAAGCTCCGTCGTATGAGGTTGTTGACCTTGAATGGACAGATGCTGAAACAGACGAGGTTCTTTATTCAACAAATGAAGATGCAGAAATCGTTGAAAAGGCTTTTGAAGAGTATGCGATTTATACTGTAAAAGTAGCTCTCGGTGCTGCTGACGGTTATGCTTTTGACGCTGACTCAGAAACACTCAAAGTTGAAGTAAACGGTAAAAAGGCAGAGATTGTTGAAATCGCAGAAGACGGAAATGTTATGATTATCTCTTGTGATTTTGTATGCCAGGCAGAGGATGCAGATATTGACGACGGCGGTATGGGAACTAACTTTGACGGTATTTTCGGTTTCCTCAAAACAATATTGCAGACGTTCCTTCGCCTTATCGGTACACTTCTCGGTTTTTAATCAATGAATAAAGTTAACTGTCCGATGAAAAGTCGGGCAGTTATTTTTTTGAAAATCCTTGAAAAAGCCGTTGGTATATTATATAATTTTCTTACAATTTTTCAGGAGGTGGGTATCTTGTCAGCACCGCTTGCACAGCTCATAAGACCGCAGTCGCTTGACGACGTTGTCGGTCAGAAGCATCTTATCGGTGAAAATATGCCTTTGAGAAATATAATTGAATCAGGAAACCTGCCGAATA
The DNA here is from genome assembly GCA_017380575.1 of Clostridia bacterium. GTDB lineage: Bacteria > Bacillota > Clostridia > Oscillospirales > Acutalibacteraceae > CAG-488. The sequence goes on from JAFODS010000013.1 coordinate 4,864, forward strand.
TGATTTTCTACGGCCCGTCAGGTATTGGTAAAACAACAGTCGCTTCAATAATTGCGAAGGCAACAAACCGTAAGCTCTGTAAGCTCAACGGTACAACTGCAGGAACGGCAGATATCAAAGCTGTTGTTGCCGAGCTTGATACTTTTGAAGCACAGAACGGAATCCTTCTTTACCTTGATGAGATTCAGTATTTTAATAAAAAACAGCAGCAGGTTCTGCTGGAATACATAGAGGTCGGCTCGATAACGTTAATTGCCTCTACTACCGAAAATCCGTATTTCTACGTTTACAATGCAATTCTCAGCCGTTCAACGGTTTTTGAATTCAAGGCTGTAACACCGGAGGAAATTGAACCTGCAGTTAAACGTGCATTCAGCTTCCTTGAAGAGGAAAAAGGTATAAAAATCAACGTTGAGGACGGTGTTGTAAAGCATATTTCAACAGCCTGCGGCGGTGACGTGCGAAAGGCTATGAATTCCGTTGAGCTTTGCACTCTTTCAACAAAGCCTGAGTCCGACGGTACCCTCAATGTTACTCTTGAAACTGCAAAAAGCCTTACACAGAAAAGTGCAATGAAATATGATCGAGACGGTGATGAGCATTACGATATCGTTTCGGCTTATCAGAAGTCGATGCGCGGTTCAGACCCCGATGCGGCACTTCATTACCTTGCAAGACTTCTTGATGCAGGGGATTTGCCTTCAGCTTGCAGAAGACTTATGGTCTGTGCAGCAGAGGATGTCGGTCTTGCTTATCCGATGATTATTCCGATAGTCAAGGCGGCAGTTGATATGGCGATGATGGTCGGTCTTCCCGAAGCAAGAATTCCGCTTGCAGATGCGGTTATCCTTGTCTGCAATTCGCCCAAGTCAAATTCGGGTGAGGCTGCGATTGATGCCGCACTGGCAGACATCCGAAAAGGTAAAAGCGGCCCGATTCCGCGACAACTACAGAATATGCACTTCGACGGTGAGGATAACAAAAACAAAGGACAGTTTTATATCTATCCTCACGATTATGAAAATCACTGGGCACCCCAGCAATACCTGCCCGATGCCCTCAAAAACGCAAAATATTATGTTCCCGGTACTAACAAAAACGAACAAGCTTATAAAGAATATTGGGATAAGATTAAAAAGAAAAAATAAACCTATGTTGTTCCGCGGGCCTGTAGCTCAGTTGGGAGAGTACTGCATTCGCATTGCAGGTGTCGTGAGTTCAACTCTCATCAGGTCCACCAAAGAATAACCGTAATCTTGATACAAGGTTGCGGTTATTTTCTTTTTGTGATATAATGAAGAAAAGGCGGTGATTTCTATGTTCTTCTCGAAACGAAATCGTATTATAAAAAAGGCTGTTAAAAAAGTTGTTGCGGAATTTGCCGACAGAACCCCGAGAATATATGAGAATTTCTTTTACGGTGCATTTGATATTGCTCCGCAAAATCTTGTGGTTTGGTATCTCTTTCAGACTGATGCTGAATTAGAAACTGCAAAATCATCAGGATATTGTGATGATTTGGAGAAAGCGACAATTCGCAATTTGATCGATTTGGGTTATCCGCAAGAGGCGTTTGAGATCACAAACATGGGTGCTCCTAATATTACTTTTTGTGGTGGAACAGACGAGGAGCAACAAAGCATTTTGCATTCGTTAACCTATAGAAAAGCAATGATTTCCTTCACCACGAAGGAAGATATAGACAATAAGGCAAATGGAGACTATCATCTGTATTTTCAGTAAATGCACCCCCCTAAACTCGATTTGCACCCCCTAACCTCAAAAGGGGGTGCATTTGTATTAAAATTAGGGTTAGTCTTCAAAAAATCACCAACCACATCCGTGGTTGGTGATTTTTTATTGCAGGGATAGGGATTCGAACCCATCTA
>JAFODS010000014.1 GCA_017380575.1 Clostridia bacterium
ATCTATCCGCTTAATCAATGTGTTTACAAGTGTGGGTGTTAATTCTTTTAAGTCAGTACACTCACGAATAGCCTCAAGGAAAATATTAAGATTTATTTTTTCTTGCTCCGCATCTCTGACTTTCAGCTCGTCGTGTTCAACTGCGGCGAGCAATTCTTTTTGCTCTTGTTCATAGTTGGCAGACATACGATAAAAACGATCATCGGAGATTTTACCGAGCACATTATCTTCGTAAATACGTTCGATTAACATATCGAGTTCTTTAATGCGCTGTTTGGATTTTTCGATTTTTGTTTTCATAGTCCTTATCGTGGTTTCTCTACCAAGTGTGTTTTTCTTTGCAAAAAGATAAAGAAATACCGGCTCATATTCTGTAACATATTTCGCAACTTTTTGGATTGTCTCAAGCACCATTTCTTTTATCACTACTTCACGGATATAATGAATCTTGCAAGCACCTCTGTTTGACCTATATTGAGAACAACTATAAAATTCTTGATGTTCTTTGATACTTTTGGCTGCAGCAAAATACAGTTTCGAGCCACAATCCGCGCAGTATAGAAGTCCTGCGAACATACCCGTTTTTCCCGTAGCTGAAAGACGGCGACGATGTTTTCGAAGTTCTCTTACTCTCTCAAAGGTATCCTCGTCAATGATTGCCTCCTGGGTGTTCGGAATAATCTGCCAATCTTCTTCAGGGATATGGACAGTTTTCTTCACCTTGAAACTCACAAAGGTGGTTTTGAAATTAACAGTACATCCTGTATACTGCCTATTTTCAAGAATATGAACCACCGTGGCTTGTTCCCACCTATATGGGTTGGCAGGTCTTTTATTCGAGGCTTTTCTTCCAATACTATAATAATATTCCGTTGGGCTTACGATTTTCTCGCTTTCGAGACGTTTGGCAATTTGCATTGGTCCAAGCCCTGCAATACAGAGTTCAAAAATATATCGAACAACTTTTGCGGCGGGCTCATCAATAATCCATTGTTTAGAATCATCGGGAGATTTCATATAACCAAACGGAACAGCAGGGGCAACACGTTCCCCATTATCTGCTTTGGCTTTCCATACTGCTTTTATCTTTTTGCTTGTTTGCTCTGCATACCATTCATTAAAGATATTATGAAATGGCATTGTTTCAAGTCCCGTGCCGGTAGAAGTGTTTACATTTTCTTGGATAGCGATAAAAGTTACTCCGAGCGACGGATAAACCACCTGAGTCAATCTACCCATTTCAATACTCTCACGACCGAAACGAGAAAGGTCTTTTACGATGATTGTGCCGACCTCTCCGTTTTCAACCATTCTCTGCATACGCTGAAAATCGGGGCGGTCAAAGGTAGTGCCCGAAACACCATCGTCAACAAAGAATTCGGTATGAAGATATCCGTTTTGCTTTGCATAATCTAACAATATCTGTTTTTGGTTACTGATACTATTAGATTCATCCTCTTGTTTTTTCTTTCTTTTATCTTTTGAATCTTTTGTTTCTTCTACTGACAAACGACAGTAAAGAGCAGTTATTTTTGCTTTATTCTCGGCTTTCTTTTTTGCCATTATTAACTCCTTTCTGTGAAGCCGAGCATTGTATATTTGGGCGAGCCTATTATACAATGCCCGGCACACTTATAACAAATCTATAGGTTACAATTCTTTCGCTAAAATCAGCGCTTTGAACTGCTGTAATATTGTTTCTTTGCCTTCCATATCGAAATTGGCGGTAACGTCATAAATTGTTCCGCCAATCTTTTTAGAAAAGCATATCTTTTTAGGAACGGTTGTTACGGGAATAGGAATATCTTTAAGATCTTTGCTTTTTGGTAGCGCATACTCTTGTAAATCAATAGGACGTGTATCATCTACACGCCCCATGCCTTTCATAACAAGAATGTCTTTAAAATTGCCTTTTTGCATCATAGGATCACCTCGCATCTCTTTGTTTCATTCGGTAGTTCTTTTCGCAAAGTTTTATGATTTCATCTTCGATTTGCTGAACCGTATAATTCTTCGGGAAATACTTGCGGAGTTTTTCGGTAGGAATTTTAACACGCTCTTTTTGGTTCGCTTTTTCTTCCTCCATAATCTCTGCAATCACTTCGGGTGTAAGACCTTCGCCTTGGCTTATCTTCTTAAAGCGGCAAGCCTGCGAAAGTGACGGGGTGCAATCGCTTTGCTCAATCTGCTCCAATAGGTCTTGCTGTTCCTGCTCGTTGAGATAGGAAAGCTCGACGGCGGGAGTGAATGAAATGCGGCCCTCATCCACATATTGCAGAATTTCGGGGATAAGATTGGTAAGGCGAATATAACGGCGCACTTGTTCGTGGCTATCGCCGGTATCGGCTCCAACCATTTCAGTTGTGCGTGACTTTGCCACAACTTGTGGCGAAGTTAAATCAGAACGCCAACCCTGATGCTTCATAGCATCGAGTTTCATTTTGTAAGCAAAGGCTTTTTCGCTCGGTAGAATATGCTCTCGGTGGAGATTACTGTCCACAAGCACAATCGCCGCCGCATCACGGTCAAGGGAAACAACTAAGGCAGGGACTTCCGTGATCCCTGCCTTTCTGCTCGCCATAACCCGTCTGTGACCGGATATGATTTCATATTCATCTGTAGTGTTTTCAAGTGGTCGGACAATAACGGGAGATACAATACCGTGTTCCTTAATGCTTTC
>JAFODS010000006.1 GCA_017380575.1 Clostridia bacterium
AAATCCTGCGTAATTCAACGGACGCGCAATGCGCGCCCCTACGAACCCTGTTTTAGTCAACTACGTAGGGACGGGCGTCCTCGACCGTCCGTTAACTCAGCAGAATCTGCGGATGGTCCGGGAGGCCCATCCCTACGCACATAGAGTAAGATTGTGCGAAATCAAAGAACTCTACAAACCCGAATTTATCGGGATATGGGCTGAAAAAGGGTTGCTCCGCCGAGCAACCCTTACTTGATTATTTGAAATAACACTTAGCGAATTCTGCGACGCAGGAAACGAGGTTTTTGATGCTTGCTCCCGTTGTGTTTATACAAAGGTGATAGCTTTCTTTTTCGCCCCAGTCCTTATCCGTCATAAGCTTTCGCTGTCTTGCACGGCCTGTATCAACCTGTTTGATTTTCCTTGCAAGCTCCTTGTCAGAAAGTGCCTCGTTCTTCGGTGCACGCCAACGGCAACGGGCAATCTTGCTGTCCATATCAGCATAAACGAAGATATTGAGCGGCTTGTAATCGCGGAGAATTACATCTGCACATCTTCCGACAATAACCATATCATTACCTTTTTTTGCGAGTGAACGGATAATTTTTTCTTCAGCTACAAGTAACTTTGTTGCATCCTGCTGAAGGATGTCTGTGTAAAGAAACGTTCTTCCGAAGGTTACGGGGAAACCGAGTGAAAAGCTGCCGTCGAGAACCTTTTCTGCATAAGCCTCGTCGAGCTCACTTTCCTTTGCAACCTGCTCAAGGATTTCTCGGTCGTAATAGTCAAAACCGAGTTCATCGGCAAGTCTTTTGCCTAACTCTCTGCCACCACTTCCGAATTCACGGCTTATTGTAATTATCTTTGCCATATAACACACCTCCGTTATAATCTGTGAAACTGATTTATTATTTCTTTTTACTTAAAAATGCAAACGGTTTTTTAGGTTCATCTTTGCTGTAATCGGACGGAGTCCAAAGATGGATAACGCCCTCGTCGTTAAGAAGCTTTACTATAATCATAAGAATCGGCAAAAGGAAAATTCCTATAAAACCGAAAAGCTGTGAACCGATATACATTCCCATAAGTGTGAGGAATGCGGGAAGGCCGACGGTTCCGCCGACGATTTTCGGCTCGATAACCTGACGTACAAGGTAGATAACAGCGTAAATTATGAAAAGCCCGACTGCAAGGCTGAATTTGCCCGTTATGAGTGAATATGCCGCCCACGGAATCATAAATGTTCCCGTTCCGAGGACGGGCAGAATATCGAACACTGCAATAATGATTGCGATTGTCAGAATGTTTCCGCCTGTGTAAATTCCAAGAAGAGAAAGGGCGTTCAGACCGATAAAAACTTCTGTACCCGTAATGCAGATTATCAATGCATATGAACGAACAAGCTTGCCCAAAGAGGAGAAAACTACACGTTTGCTGACAGAAAGCTTGTGGCGGTTCTTTTCGGGAACCTGCTTTTTGATGAAATTTATAATCCAGTCATAGTCAGCGGCAATGAAGCAGGAGGAAAGCAATGCAATTATAATTGCCACAAAAACCGTCGGAATACCTTTAACGGTTTTCCAGACTCCGCTTAACGGACCAGCAAAGGAAGAGAAAGAAAATCCTTCGCCACCCGAGGTTGAGTCAACGATTGTTGATGCGAGCTCGCCTGCACTCTTGTCACGTATAACATCAAACCATTCTGTAAGGTTTTCGGTAACCGTGGCTTCGAATCTGTCGGGGATAATCGGCACAATGCTGAGTGTCCAGTTTTTCACATCCTCAACAAGAGAAGGAAAGTCTGTGATTTTTGCCGAAACGAAGCTGAAAAGCTCCTTGACCGAGTCTACGAGCTTAATGCCGATAAGTGAAGCCACACAGCCGATTGCTGCATACAAAAGCAGGATAAGGAAAATTGAAACCGGTCCGCGCTTGATGTGAAGCTTTTTGGTTATGAGATTTGTTGGCTTCTGTACGATTGTTGCAATGAAAAATGCAAAAATGAATGGGAACAATGCCCAGAAGCAGTATTTGAAAAATAAATATGCAAGACCGAGAACGATTGCGAAATAAACAAAGTTGATAATTCGTTTCCGTCTTAATTCGATAACGTTCATTTTAAAGAATACCTCTTTATTTTTTAAGATTACGCAGTTTTTTCAGATTTTCGCCACCGATAATTTTTACAAGAGCTTTCTTAACTTCGGTTTTGATTCTGACGCTCTTCGGCAGCCAAAGCTGAGCAAAATGATGAATTGCAACGCTGTCGTCCGTGATGTAGCTTATGCCGTTGATGTAATCATAAGGGCTGAAATAAGTCCGCGGATAAATTGTGATATCACCGACAGTCTGGAGCTTATCGTCACGCTGAAGTCCTCTTTCTTCAAGAAGCTTTGTAAGAAGCACTACGTTTGTGTCTGTATATTTTGTGCCGTCCTCGTTGAAATATGTCAGTCCGTCATAGTGGGAAAGATATGTCTGCATAAGCTCGTGGCCTTTTTCAGTACCCATAACGCAGGTGCCGACGAAGTTGCCCTCTTCAAAGCCGAGAAACATTGTGTGGTCAAGAAACCTGTCGAAGCTGCCAAGCACTTCAACGTCCGTGTCCATATAAATCCCGCCGTAGTTGTAAAGAACATATGCTCTTACATAGTCGCTTACAAAGGCAAAGTTTCTGTCGCTGTATGCTTCGGCAATGAAAGTGTTTTTCGAAAGGTCAAAGTTGTCCTCGTTCCATTCAATAATACGGTAATCGGGGAGGTTTTTCTTCCAACTTTCGATACATTTTTTGACAAGAGGCGGTTTTTCACCTCTGCCGAACCAGCAGTAATGAATCGTTTTTTTCATCAGGGACAGCTCCTAATCTGTTTTCTACCTTTATATTATAACAATTAAGGCTCTATTTCAATTAAAAAGATGTGAATTTTTTAAAATTTTTTTGAAAATTCTCTTTATTATTCTGACGGATTGTGTTAAACTATTCGGGTATATCCGATATAAGGAGTTGGAAGTATGGAAATAGCAATTATGGGTTACGGTGTCGTAGGCTCAGGCGTTGCGGAAGTTATCGCAATGAACAATGCAAGTATTGCTGAAAAAAGCCTCCAGGACAGCGTAAATGTTAAATACATTCTTGACCTCAGAGATTTCCCGGGCGACGTAAATGAAAGTAAGCTCGTGAAAGATTTCAACGTAATCGTCAGCGACCCCGAAGTTAAGGTTGTTGTTGAAGCAATGGGCGGAACAAACCCTGCTTTCGATTTCGTTTCAGCTTGCCTTAAGGCAGGAAAAAGCGTTGTTACTTCAAACAAGGAGCTTGTTGCAGCTAAGGGTGATATCCTTCTTAAGCTCGCTGAAGAAAACAATGCAAACTTTATGTTTGAAGCAAGTGTCGGCGGCGGGATTCCCGTTATCCGTCCGATGGCTCAGTGCCTTGCTGCAAACAGAATTGATGAAGTTGCAGGTATCCTTAACGGTACAACAAACTTCATCCTCACAATGATGATTTTCAATTCAATGAGCTTTGAAGATGCTCTCAAGCTTGCACAGGATAACGGCTATGCCGAAAAAGATCCGACAGCAGATATCGAAGGCTTTGATGCCTGCCGTAAGATCTGTATCCTTGCTTCACTCGCTTTCGGAAAGCACGTTTTCCCCGAAAGTGTGTATACTGAGGGTATCACAAAGATTACTCTTGAAGACGTTGAATATGCTCGTTCATGGGGCGGTGTTATCAAGCTTCTCGGAAGAGCAAAACGCGTCGGTGATAAGATTTCTGCAATGGTCAGCCCAGCTTTCGTTGCAAACACAAGCATTCTTTCAGGCGTAAACGATGTTTTCAATTCTGTTTTCGTTCGCGGCAATGCTGTTGGTGATGTTGCATTCTACGGCAGAGGTGCAGGTAAGCTTGCAACTGCAAGTGCTTGCGTTGCAGACGTTATCGACTGTGCACGCCACCTTGAAAAGCGTAAGGCTTTCGGCTGGGGCGATGCAGTTGAAAATTACGTTGTTGACCATAATGACGTTGAAACTTCTTTCTACGTAAGAGCAAAGGGCGACAAGATTTTTGCTCTTAAAAAGGCAGAGGAAATCTTTGGCGATATCAGCATTCTCACACGTGAAAATGCTCCCGAGGATGAATTCGCTTTTGTTACTCCCGTAGCAAAAGAAGGCGAGCTTGTTGAAAAGCTCGGAAAACTTGAGGATATAGAAATCCTCGGCAAGATAAGAGTAGAAAATTATTGATATAAAGTGGTGAATTATTATGGGACTTATTGTTCAGAAATTTGGCGGTAGTTCAGTTGCAAATGCAGAGCGCGTTATGAACGTTGCAAAAATCGTAACTGATACCTACAAAGCAGGTAACGATGTTGTAGTTGTTGTTTCTGCTCAGGGCGACACAACAGACGACCTTATCGCAAAGGCAAAGGAAATCAATCCCGGTGCTGCTAAGCGTGAAATGGATATGCTTATGGCAGCAGGCGAGCAGATTTCAATCGCTCTTCTTGCTATGGCAATTGAAAAGCTCGGTTATTCAGCAGTTTCTCTTCTTGGCTGGCAGGCAGGCTTCAGCACAGACTCTGTTTACTCTGCAGCAAGAATCAAGAAGGTAGACACAAAGCGTCTTAAGACAGAGCTCGGCAACAAGAAGATTGTTGTTGTTGCAGGTTTCCAGGGTCTTAACAAGTATGACGACGTAACAACTCTCGGCCGTGGCGGTTCAGATACAAGTGCAGTTGCAATTGCAGCGGCTCTTCACGCTGACAAGTGCCAGATTTATACAGACGTTGACGGCGTTTACACAGCAGACCCGAGAAAGATCAAGAACGCAAAAAGACTTTCTGAAATTACTTATGACGAGATGCTTGAGCTTGCAACTCTCGGTGCACAGGTACTTAACAACCGTTCAGTAGAAATGGCTAAAAAATATAATGTGGAGCTTGAGGTTATTTCAAGCCTTAACCCGATTCCGGGCACAATGGTAAAGGAGACAGCTAAAATGGAAAAAATGTTAGTAAGAGGCGTAACTAAAGATACAGATGCTTCAAGAATTTCAATCAGCGGACTCAACGATGTTCCCGGTGTTGCTTTCAAAATCTTCTCAAGCATGGCTGCAAAGAATATCAACGTTGACATCATTCTTCAGTCAGTTGGCCGTGACGGCACAAAGGACATCGCTTTCACAGTAAGCGAAGCACACGCTGACGAAGCAGTTGAAGCTATCAACAAGCTTCCGTTCATCGGTGATGCAAAGGTTGTTCGTGACGACACAGTCGCTAAGATTTCTGTTGTTGGTGCAGGTATGGAAACTCATCCGGGCACAGCTTCAACAATGTTCGAGGCTCTCTTCAATCAGGATATCAACATCCAGATGATTTCAACAAGCGAAATCAAGATTTCTGTTCTCATCGACCAGAAGGATGCTGACAAGGCAGTTGCTGCTGTTCACGAAGCTTTCTTTGGTAACGACTGATTATAATTTAAAAACAAAAGTGCTGTTTTGAAAAACAAAACGGCACTTTTTTATTGCAATTTTCCGAAAATTTGGTTATTATATTATTGTGAAAATTTATGCAAAATTTGGAGGAATACTATGAGAACTGTAACAAAAATTAACGGGAACTGGGCATTCTCTCTTGAAGCAAAAGCTGTACCTGCTTCCTATCCTTCCGATTGGAAGGTGCTTGACCTTCCGTACACATGGAACGGCGAAGACGGTCAGGACGGCGGTAACGATTATTACAGAGGCAAAGGCTATTTTGCAAAGGAGCTTTCATCTGCAGATTTCGGCACAAACGATGTGCATTATCTTCAGTTTGACGGTGTAAATTCTTCTGCAGAAATTTATTTCAACGGCAAAAAGCTCGCTGAACATCACGGCGGTTATTCAACCTTCCGTGTTAAGGTTGAGGATATTAAAGAAAACAACCTTCTTGTTGTTGTTGCAGACAACACAGCAAACGACAGAGTATATCCGCAGACAGCTGACTTTACATTCTACGGTGGTATTTACCGTGACGTTAAGATTGTCAGCGTTGGCAAAAATCATTTTGATCTTGATTATTACGGAGCACCCGGAATCAAAGTTACTCCTGAAATCAAGGGTGCAGATGCAGAAATTGAAATTGAAACATATTTTGACTGCAAGGATGCAAAGGTAAAATACGAAATCATCGCTGACGGTGAGGTTATCGCAGAAAAGACAGATGATGACGATGCTGAGTTTGAAATCAAAAACGTTCATCTCTGGGACGGTCTTAAGGACCCGTATCTTTACACAGCAAAGGCAACACTTATCGTAGACGGTGAAGAGGTTGACGAGGTTTCAACACGCTTCGGTTGCCGTTCATTTAAGATTGACCCCGAAAAGGGCTTCATCCTTAACGGCAGAGAATATCCTCTCCGCGGTGTATCACGTCATCAGGACAATCCCGGAATTGGTAATGCTCTTCTTTATGAGCATCACAAGAGAGACGTTGACCTCATTGTTGAAATGGGTGCAAACACAATCCGTCTTGCTCACTATCAGCACTCACAGGATTTCTACGACCTTTGTGACGAAGCAGGTCTTGTTATCTGGGCTGAAATTCCGTATATCTCAAGACATATGGCAAACGGCTATGATAACACAATCTCTCAGATGAAAGAGCTTGTTTCTCAGAATTATAACCACCCGTCAATCGTTGTATGGGGTCTTTCAAACGAAATCACAATCGCAGGTGCAGACGATCCGCATCTTATCAAGAACCACAAGGATCTTAACGAACTTTGCCATAAGATGGATAAAACACGTCTTACAACAATTGCGGCTGTTTCAATGTGTACAATGGATTCTGAATATATCCACATCAGCGACGTTGTTTCATATAACCATTACTTTGGCTGGTACGGCGGTTCAACAGAAATGAACGGCCCGTGGTTTGATGATTTCCACAAGAAGTATCCTAAGACTCCTATCGGTCTGAGTGAATACGGTTGTGAAGCTCTTGACTGGCACACATCAAATCCTGTTCAGGGTGACTACACCGAAGAATATCAGGCATACTACCACGAAGAGCTTATCAAGCAGATTGCTGACAGACCGTATATGTGGGCAACTCACGTATGGAATATGTTCGACTTTGCTGCCGATGCACGTGCTGAGGGTGGCGAAAACGGTATGAACCATAAGGGTCTTATAACTTTCGACAGACAGTATAAGAAAGACTCTTTCTATGCATATCAGGCATGGCTTTCAGACAAGCCGATGGTTCACCTTTGCTCAAAGCGTTACATTGACAGAGTTGAAGACAAAACAAAGGTAACAGTTTACTCAAACTGCGACGAGGTTGAGCTTTTCGCAAACGGTGTCAGCGTTGGTAAGCAGAAGAAGGGCAAATATCCGTTCTTCTACTTTGAGGTTGAAAACAAGGGTGAAACAACACTTGTTGCAAAAGCAGGCGACCTTGAAGACAGCGGAACAATCCGCAAGGTTGACGAGCCGAACGAAGCTTACGTTATGAAAGAGGAAGGCTCCGTTATCAACTGGTTCGAAATCAACACTCCTGACGGACGTTACTCAATCAACGATACAATTGGTGACATTCTTTCAACAACAGGCGGCAAGATTGCGGCAGTCAAAATCGGTCTTAAGGTTAAGAAGGCACTTTCTTCAGGCAAGGATGGCAAGGCTGAGGTTGCAGGTTTTGACACTTCAGGAATTAAGATTAATAAGTCTATGCTCAAGGGTCTTTACGCTATGGCATCAGGCTTCACCGTTAAGCGTGTATTCTCGATGATCGGCGGCGGTAAGTTCACAAAAGAGCAGATTCTTGAAATCAACGCTATCCTTAATAAGGTTAAGAAAAAGAATAAGTAATTTTATAACACAAAAGCTCTCCGTAAAGGGGAGCTTTTTCTTTGCAATAAAATTATTTATTAAATCCCCAATAAGAACCGAAGCCGAGCATATATGCAGCCATTGCAACAGCCAAATCCTCAGATTCAATATTCTGTTCATTTGCCATAGCTTTAAGTTCATCAATAACGGTGTCGTGGGGAACAATACTACCATCAAGTTCTTTTACCGCTTTTTCAATCACCGAAGGTAAAACCATACACATTTGATAGAATGCATCTTTTTGTCCGGTAACTAAAGCATAAAACTGGTCAAGACTTACTCTACGAATAAGCTTATGACCGACTTTATTCTTATCTACAGTGGTTTCCCACTTAATATTTTGTGAGCGTTGAGCAATTGCTTCAACTAAAAAACAAGCACAATCATCGTCATTTAATAACTGATTTTGCATTTTAATAAATGTCTTGCCAGCCGAAGCAGAGTTCATTGTGTTATGTTTGTTCTTCATTTCAATATATACAGTATGAACGCTACCTGCATTAGGAATTTCAACACCATCTGCATTTTTATATATTACATCCCATCCGCCCTCTTCTCCGTTTGACGGAACATGACAGTTATCAATATATTGAAAAATTCTCTGATGAAAGTAACCTATATCATTATTGTTAGATTTATCTCTCTGACGAAATATTTCATTGCTTACGATTTCGTCCCAGGAAGATTGATAAACTGTTTTATCAAAAATCAACTTAATAGGATCAATTATATTTTTATTAAATCTTTTAAGGTCAAAAGATTCCAATTTTTCGCCATATTTTTCAATAGTGGCTTTAACATGATTTGTAAAGTCCTCTTCACTTATAAAAGATAATTTCCACATCATAAACACTCCAAAGCTTCTTTAATTTTTATAGCTACAGCATAAGCCAAGTTTACAGGTACTGCATTTCCAACTTGTTTGTATTGCTGACCTACACTACCGCAAAACTGCCATTCATCAGGAAAACTCTGACAACGAGCATTTTCACGAACGGTAAATGGACGAGCTTCTAATGGGTGACAACGATCAGTTTGTTTTTGACTCGGTGAGGTTAAAACTGTGAGAGACGGTTCATCAAGACTCAATCTTCTCAATATACCAGTTCTTCCACCCTCCATATACCAACAACTTTTCATATATTCTTTTGCAATATCTTCAGGAATGTCTCTCCAATATCCGCCTGGAGGAACTAATTCAAATATTTTCTTTTTATGTTCAGAATATGGTGTTCCTTCACTTTTGGGACAATCAAGCAGAATATCTCTTAAAACAGGTTTGTATTTATGAGGAGCAGGAAAATCAAATGAAATCTTATTAGCCAAATCATTCCTAATGCCGACAGTGATCAAACGTTCTCTTTTTTGTGCTACTCCATAATCCCAGGCATTTAAAACTTGCTTTTTAATTGAGTATCCAGCATTTTCAAAAATACCACATATAGTTTTGTATGTACGGCCTTTATCATGCGTAAGCAACCCTTTAACATTTTCAAACAGAAACATTTTTGGTTGAAGCTGTTCCAAAAACTTTGCATAATGGTAAAAAAGTGTTCCTCGAGCATCTTCAAGACCAAGGCGTTTGCCTGCATAAGAAAAACTCTGACAAGGTGCACCGCCTGATAATAAATCCAGTTCTCCTTCGGCGATACCAAAGTATTCCTTCAAATCAAGACAGGAAATATTTGCAATATCATTATGGATAACTCTCCAATTAGGACGATTGCATTTCAGCGTATCAGAAGCATCTTTGTCAAACTCAATAAGACCAATAGTATCAAAACCGGCTTTTTCAATGCCAAGAGCTAAACCGCCAGCTCCTGCAAACAACTCAATGGTAGTAAAAGGAGAGAACGCGATTTCATCCGATTCTTCTTGAACAATTTCTATAATATCACCGATATTACAGTCAAGAGCAATACAAATTTTCTCAATACTTTCAAATGAAATAGGTTCATTTTTACCCATTCGAGCCATAACATTAAAACTAATTCCTGCGGCCTCCTTGAGTTCAGTTTTATTCATATTCTTATCAATCAAAAGTTTCCAAAGATTGTTATAACAAATTGGCACTATTTTACCTCCTAACTCAAAAAGTGATTTACACAATGATGGGTTATCAAAATAATAGCATATTTAACCTTAAAAATCAATACATCTCACGATTTCGTTAGAAAATCTATATAATTGTTATATTTTCAGTTTCCTTGACTTTGAATTTCTCGGATGATATAATTTTCATATATATTTTCAGAGGTGATTTGATGAGATATATGGATGCATCACTTTCTCCTGAAGAGAGAGCAGAAGACCTGCTTTCACGAATGACTCTTGAGGAAAAAGTTGCTCAGCTTGACATTTTCAGAGGTGTTGAATTTACAACAAAGCCTCATAAAATACATAACTGCTCGCTTGATGACGATGCAGAGCCTGACTATGAAAAGCTCGAAAAACTTCTCGGCAATACAGGTATCGGCTTTATGCACGATGCTTACACAACACCGAAGGTTTTCAACCGCTATCAGAAGCTTATAATGTCAAAAAGCCGTTTCGGCATCCCGTGTATTTTCACGGGCGAAGCTCTTCACGGAATAAGCTGGCCGGGTGCTATGGTTTTTCCTGTACCTCTTTGTCTTGCAGCATCTTTTAACAGAGATATCGTTAACCGTACGGGTAAGGCAATCGGTGCGGAAACCCGTTCAATCGGTATTCACGAAATTCTTGCTCCGAACCTTGATGTTGCACGTGAGCCTCGTTGGGGTCGTGTTGAAGAAACATTTGGTGAGGATACATATCTCTGTGCTGAAATGGGTTATCAGATTATCACGGGTGAGCAGAAGAATGGTGACTTCAAACGTGACGATGCCGTGCTTACCGAGCCGAAGCATTACTGTGTACACGGTATTGCGGAAAACGGTATCAACTGTGCAAATGCAAGAGCAGGCAAGCGTGAGATTGAGCAATGCTATCTTCCTGTTTTTGAAAAAGCAATTGTAAAAGCAGGAGCGAACAACGTAATGGCTTGTTACAATGCAATCGACGGTGAAGTTGTTATCAGCTCAAAGCATTACCTGACTGACGTTCTTCGCGGCAGATACGGAATGAAAGGTTATGTCCGTGCGGACTGGGGTGCAATCGAGCGACTTGTCAAGGCACACAGAACCGCCGCAACTCATGAGGATGCAATCCGTGATGTTTTCAATGCAGGTATGGATATGCAGGGCTGCAGCGACTATTCAAACGAATTCTGGCAAGGCACAATTATTGACCACGTTAAAAACGGCAGAATTACACCCGAAAAGGTAGACAAGTCTGTTTACAGCGTTCTTCTTCTTAAATTTATGCTCGGTCTTTTCGAAAACCCGTATGCTGATGAGGAAAAATACAAGTCAGTTATCCGTTGCGACGAGCATAAGGCATTGGCTTATGAATCTGCAAAGCAGGCGATGACTCTTATTGAAAATAACGGTATTCTTCCTTTGAAGGATGTTAAGAAAATCGCACTCGTCGGCCCGTCATCGGCAAGGCAGAGAATTGGCGGTTATTCTTCAATTCCTCTCGGTTACGAGATTAAGTCGGTTTACGACGAGCTTAAAGAAGCTCTCGGTGACGAGGTTGAGATTTATCAGAACTCAGGCTGCGGAATCCCGAAGGGTATTCAGGCAATCAAGGCGGAGGACGGACAGCACCACCTTGTTGAAGTCTGTGACGAAGAGGACGAAAGCGGAACAATTGAAGACGCGGTTGCTGCTGCAGAAAAGAGTGATGTTATCATCTTTGTCGGTGGTGACAACACATACACAAGCGGTGAAGGTCACGACCGTTCGGATTTACGTCTTCCGGGAAGACAGCGTGAGCTTATCCTTGAGCTTGCAAAAACAGGCAAACCGCTTATCATCATTCTTGAAAACGGCAGAAGTATCGACCTTTCCGAAGAGTGCGAAGTTGCGGATGCAATTCTTCTTGCATGGTTTGGCGGTGAATTCGGAGCTAAAGCGATTGTTGACACCCTCCTTGGCAAGAACAATCCCGCAGGCAGACTTCCTGTTTCCTTCCCCGCAGATTCAAACAGAATTCCTTGCTATTACACAAGACTTCCGAATTTCTTTGACAATATGTTTGAGGGTGACCGTGCGGCACGCTATCCCTTTGGTATGGGTCTTTCGTACACAAAGTTTGAGTATTCCGACCTTGTGATTGAAAAGACGGGTAAGACGGACTTTAACGTTAAGGTGAACGTTAAAAATATCGGTGATGTTGACGGTGACGAGGTTGTTCAGCTTTATGTAAACGACGTTGTTTCGTCAGTTATGACACCGCTTAAACTGCTTCAGGGATTCGAAAGAATTTCACTTAAAGCAGGCGAAACAAAGACGGTTGAGTTCAGACTGGATTTTGAATCGTTCAGACTTCTTAACATAGATTACGAATGGGTTGTTGAGGACGGCGACTTTGAAATTATGGTCGGTGCATCCTCAGAAGATATAAGACTTAAAGAAACTGTTAATATCACAAACAATTAAGGAGTGTTTTAAATGTATTTTGATTTTATTGATAAGATTAAATATGAAGGGCCGAAGACAGAAAATCAGTTTGCCTTCAAATTTTATGATGCTGACCGTGTAATTCTCGGCAAGCCGATGAAGGAACACCTTCCGTTTGCAATGGCTTGGTGGCATAACCTTGGTGCAAACGGTGTTGATATGTTCGGCCGTGGCACTGCAGACAAATCTTTCGGTTCCGTTGAAGCAACGATGGAACACGCAAAAGCTAAGGTTGATGCAGGCTTTGAGTTTATGCAGAAGCTCGGTGTCGAGTATTTCTGCTTCCACGATGTTGACCTTGTTCCCGAAGCAGACGACATTAAGGAAACAAACCGCAGACTTGACGAGATCACAGATTACATCCTTGTAAAAATGCAGGAAACAGGCATCAAGTGCCTTTGGGGTACTGCAAATATGTTCTCAAATCCTCGCTTTATGAACGGTGCAGGCAGTACAAACAGTGCAGAAGTTTATTGCTTCGCAGCTGCACAGATTAAAAAGGCTCTCGAGCTTACTGTTAAGCTTGGCGGTAAGGGCTACGTTTTTTGGGGCGGACGTGAAGGTTATGAATCACTCCTTAACACAGACGTTAAGTTCGAGCAGGAAAACATTGCTCGTCTTATGAAAATGGCTGTTGAGTACGGCAGAAAAATCGGTTTCACAGGCGATTTCTTCATCGAGCCGAAGCCAAAGGAACCGATGAAGCACCAGTACGATTTCGATGCTTCAACAGCAATCGGTTTCCTCCGTCAGTACGGACTTGACAAGGACTTCAAGATGAACATTGAAGCAAACCATGCAACACTTGCAGGTCATACCTTCCAGCACGAGCTTCGAATCAGCGCAATCAACGGTATGCTCGGTTCAATCGACGCTAACCAGGGTGACCTCCTCCTCGGCTGGGATACGGACGAATTCCCGTTCGACGTTTACGAAACAACAATGTGTATGTACGAAGTTCTCAAGGCAGGCGGTATGAAGAACGGTGGCTTTAACTTCGACGCTAAAAACCGTCGTCCGAGCAACACAAAGGAAGATATGGTTCACGCTTTCATTCTCGGTATGGACTCTTTTGCACTCGGTCTTATCAAGGCTGCAAAGCTTATCGAGGACGGCAGAATTGACAAGTTCATCGAAAAGAAATATTCAAGCTTCAATGAGGGCATCGGCAAGACAATCCTTGACGGAACAGCAACTCTTGAATCACTTGCAGAAAACGCAGAAAAGCTCGGTGCTTGTGAGGATCCGGGCTCAGGAAGACAGGAATATCTTGAATCAGTTGTTAATCAGATTTTCTTTGGTGAATAATTATGAAATATGTATTGGGAATTGACCTCGGCACATCCGCAACAAAGACTGTACTCTTTGACGAAAAGGGTAATGTTGTTGCATCCGCAAGCCGTGAATATCCTCTCTATCAGCCCAAAAACGGTTGGGCAGAGCAGGAGCCGACAGACTGGTACAATGCAGGCATCGAGACAATCGCAGAGGTTGTTTCAACAAGCGGAATTGACAAGGACAATATTGTTTCTCTCGGAATTTCGGGACAGATGCACGGCCTTGTTATGCTTGATGAAAACTGCGAAGTGCTTCGTCCGTCAATCATCTGGTGCGATCAGAGAACAGGCAAGGAATGTGACGAGCTGACAGAAAAGCTTACACGCGAAAAGCTTATTGAAATTACGGCAAACCCTGCACTGACAGGCTTTACCGCCTCAAAAATTCTCTGGGTTAAGAATAACGAGCCTGAAATCATTGGAAAGTGCAGACACATCCTTTTGCCGAAGGACTATCTCCGCTTCAGACTTACAGGCGACTTCGCAACGGAGGTTTCCGACGCTTCGGGAATGCAGATTCTTGACGTACCGAACAGATGCTGGTCACAGGTTATGATTGATGCACTCGGCATTAAGGAAGAATACCTTCCGAAGGTTTACGAATCCCCCGAGGTTACGGGCAAAATCAATAAAGAAACCGCAGAAAAAACAGGACTTTCAGAGAATACTCTCGTTGTTGGCGGTGCGGGTGACAATGCTGCAGCAGCTGTCGGAATGGGTGTTGTACGTGAGGGCAAGGCTTTTACGACTATCGGCACTTCGGGCGTTGTTTTTGCTCATACTGACGCTCCGATAATCGACAAAAGTGGCAGAGTTCACACATTCTGCTGTGCTGTTCCCGGCAAGTGGCACGTTATGGGCGTTACTCAGGGTGCTGGACTTTCTCTTCAGTGGTTCAAAAAGCAATTCTGCCTTGAAGAGGCAAACAAGGCTGAAGCAGAAAAACGTTCAGCTTACGATGTAATGACAGCAGAGGCGGATAAAATCCCTGTCGGCTGTGACAGACTTCTTTATCTCCCGTATCTTATGGGCGAAAGAACACCGCATCTTGATCCCGATTGCCGCGGAGTTTTCTTCGGAATGTCCGCGATGCACACAAGAGCACACTTCATAAGAGCTGTGCTTGAGGGTGTCAGCTATTCGCTTTATGATTGTGTCTGTGTGCTCAAGGAAATGAATATTACTCCCGCAGAAATGCTTGTCTGCGGAGGTGGCGGAAAGAGCGAATTCTGGCGACAGATGCTTTGCGATATCTTTGCTGTTCCCGTAAAAACAGCGGAGTCAAGCGAAGGCCCTGCATTGGGTGTGGCAGTCCTTGCGGCCGTCGGTGCAGGAATTTACGAAAGTGTCGAAGAAGCTTGCGACACAATGGTTCGCTATAACGACGGTGTTTCAACTCCCAACAGCGAAAAAACAGCACAGTATATGAATTATCATAAAATATACACAAAACTTTACTCCGACCTTAAGGATACATATAAGGTGTTGGCTGAGGTTTGATTTTTGAATTACCCCAAAAACCACTTGATTTTGGGGGGTAGTATAATTGAATAAATTAAACAAGAAAGGGTTGTTGATTTATGGGTTCAGTTACAGTAATATTTTTACCGATTCTTTTGCCTTTCATGTATTTGATTACATTTTTCGGAAATTTATTCGGAGTAACATTCGGCATGAGCACAACAGAGGTTGCTTTGCCGTATAATGAGGAAACAGGCTTGGTCTGGGAATGCGAAAAAACCGATTACGGCTGGTTTGAGCTGACAGATACAAGAGTCGAAGGTAATACACAGGTTTTTGTTTTTGAAGCAGAAGCTGCAGAATCCCATTGTAATGAAGTTGTATTTACTGCGGAAAACGGAGAAAGACTCGCTTATCGTGCCCGTGATGTTGGTCCTGCTTTTCCTTTATACGGTAAGGTTAAATTATACGCACCCGACGAATATGTAGTTTATGATTATGTACCCATACCTGAAAACAAGGTAGAGAATGCGTTTTGGGCTCGCACTGCATCGGGTACACAAGAAGATGATTACTTGTTAAGAAAAACCGAAGTTGAAGGCAAAACGGTGTTCACAGTTATTTGTTTTGAAGATGTACCGTTTAGCCATAACTACAGATATAGCAAGTCGGTTCCGGATGATGGCTTTAAGACTTATGAATACATAACTGCCACTTTTAAATACACAAAAGAGAATGGCTTGCAAGTGAAAGAGTTCCGTCAAGTTTATTAACAGAAAAATCAGTGGTGAATAATACAAAAACCGTCAGGGTTAAATCCTGACGGTTTTTTACTTGAATTTCTTCGCTCCGATTTTCTTGTGCAATACAAATTCGGGTTTGTTGAACAGATTTCAAATCAACAATTGTAGGGGCGACCATTGGTCGTCCGTAAAAAGTGCTTGATTCAACGGACGCGCAATGCGCGCCCCTACGAACCCTGCTTCAGTCAACTGCGTAGGGACGGGCGTCCTCGACCGTCCGTTAATTCAGCGTAATCTGCGGACCGTCCGGGAGGCCGGTCCCTACGCGTATAGAGATAGATTGCGCGAAATCAAAGACCCCTACAAACCCGAATTTATATATTAAAACTCTGACCTTAAAGATACATACAAAGCTCTGGCTGAAGTGTGAAAACGGAAATGACTTTTTACACTTTACAAAAAAATTAATTGATATATAATTAAAAGCAGAGAGTCCGCTCTCTGCTTTATTTACCTCAAAGGAGGATTTATATGTCTGAAAATATTTTTCTTGCGGGTGCGGCACGTGAAGACACAACGCCTGTGCTTGGCACATTTCTTTACGGCTACAGACCCGATATAGCTTGTAAATCAGTTCACGACCCGTTGCACATAACCGCATTAGCTGTCAGTCAGTACAGTCAGACGGCACTTCTTCTCACAGCAGAAATCGGTGATATTCAGACAGAGCTTTGCAAAAAAATGATTGCTGAAATTTCAACTGTCAGCGGTGTGCCTGAAAGAAACATTTTAATTTCGTCAACCCACACTCATACGGCACCGAATCTTTCGGGCGTTGTCGGTTGGGGCGACATCGATGTTAATTATTATGAAAAGATTTTTCTTCCGTCAGTGCTTAAAGCTGCAAAGGATGCTGTCAGCAACCTTGTTCCTGCAGAAATTGCAATCGGTGTGACAGAAAGTAAGGTCGGCATCAACCGCCGTCAGCATTACGAGGACGGTGTAATCGGTCTTGGACAGAACCCCCACGCTTGTTACGACCCTTACATGACGGTTGTGTCAATCCGTTCAAAGGAAGACAAAAAGGGTATTCTCAATCTTATTCATTACGGCTGTCACGGCACATCCGCAGGACTCGCAGAAGCTGTTTCACGTGACTGGTCAGGAATTATGATTGACCGTCTTGAGCACGAAACACAAACTCTTACAGCGTTCTGGAACGGTGCAATCGGTGATGTTGGCCCGCGTCTTACAAACGGTCAGACAACGGGCGACCTTTCCCATACAGAGGAGCTTGGCGGTGTTGCTGCAACGGATGCTCTCAATGCATACAAAAACAGGGGCGGTTACCATTCGGGCGAGCTTGAAATTTTAAAAGATGTTGTGCATCTTCCGTGCAAGAAAATGCCGACCCTTGAAGAGGTTAACAAAAAGCTTGAAAGATTCGGAAATCCCGAAAGCCTTATAAACATCGACCGTCTTGAATATGAGCATTACAAAGAAACAAAAGCCTTTCTTGAAAATGGTGACGGTGAAGTTAAAACGGAATACACATTTGAGCAGACAATTATTTCTCTTGGTGATGTTGTTTTTGTTCCGTTCCCGTACGAACATTTTTCGGAAATTTCGCTTCGCTTAAGGGAGTATTCACCGTATCCGTATACGCTTACTCTTTCCTGTACAAACGGCTACAATGTTTACCTGCCGAGTGAAGATCAGCTCTGCCGTGGCGGATATGAGGTTGGTTGCTTTATGTACGGTAATCTTTTCCCGCTTGCAGACAATACGGATAACAATATCATAAGAGAAAACCTCAGAATCATAAGAGAGAATAAAGGAGAATAGGTTATGTTCAGAATCGGTCAGGAAGAAATCGATGCAGTTGCACGTGCGTTAAATTCAAAAGACTTTTTTAAATGCAATGGTAGCGGACAGGAAGTTTATAATTTTGAAAACGAACTCAAAGAATATATGGGTGTTGAGCATTGTGTGCTTATGTCGTCAGGCTTCGGTGCATTGACATCGGCTCTTATAGGTCTTGGCATAGGCCCCGGGGATGAGGTTATCGTTCCTGCTTATACATACATTGCAACAGCACTTGCAGTAACAGCTGTCGGTGCGATTCCCGTAATCGTTGAGGCTGACGAGGCTCTTACAATCGACGTTAAGGAAGTTGAAAAGAAAATCACAAAGGCAACGAAGGCTGTTGTGCCTGTTCATATTCAGGGCTTTGCCTGCGATATGGATGCCCTTTGCAAAATTGCAGAAAAATACGGCATTGCAATTGTAGAGGATGCCTGTCAGGCAGACGGCGGTACATACAAGGGGAAACCGCTCGGAACATTCGGTGATGCAGGTGCTTTCAGCTTTAATTATTATAAGGTTATCACGGCAGGCGAGGGCGGTGCCCTTGTTACGAACAGTAAGAAGATTTTTGAACGTGGACTTATTTATCACGATGCTTCAGCTGTTGCCTTTTTCGGTAATCAGCTTGACGGAAATTCTGAACCCGTTTTCGGCGGAACGGAGTTCCGTGTTTCAGACATCACGGGAGCAATAATGCGCGAACAGCTCAAAAAGCTTCCGTCAATAATTGAAGACCTTGACAAAAACAGAAAGGCTTTGATGAATGCACTTGCAGACGGTGTAAACGTGATTCCGTCACACGACGAAAAGGGCTGTCCGACAACACTCGCTCTCCGCTTTGAGTCGGCAGAAAAGACAAATGAGTTTGCCGAAAAGTGCGGTGAAAACGGACTTTCAATCGTAATTCCTATCAACACAGGAAAGCACATCTACACAAACTGGACGCAGATTATGGAAAAACGCGGTGCACTTCACCCTGCGATGGATCCGTTCAAGATGAAAGAAAACGAAAGCTTGCAGATGGATTACACAATGGATATGTGTCCGAAAACTCTTGACTATCTTGCAAGAACAGCGTATATTGCAATTGACCCTGACTGGACAATAGATGATATCACAAAGGTTGCGGGAACAGTTAATAAGTCTTTATAACAAAGAAAATGACGGTAGCATCAAAAACTACCGTCATTTCTTTATTTCTTTGAAATGGAGATATCTCTTATCATATCTCCGTTGATGATTCGTGTTCTCTTTTTTTCTTCAACCTTCAACCAGTTTTCTTCAATGGCAACGATTCTGCCCTGAACACCAACGATTTCGTTGAAAAGCGTTATTGTACAGTCCTTGTCGAGAAATTCCTTGAGCATTTCTGTCGGCATTTTTCTTTTCTCTCCTTTATGCTTTCTTTTAAACCTTTTCAGTGCAAACATTCTGCTGTAAAGCACAGAACTCCAGCAAAGTACGATTGCAACAATCAGTAAAAAATACGTAGTTTCCGTGAGGGGTCACCTCATTTCATCAAATCGTGTTCTTTGATAAAATCAACAACCTCGTCAACTGTTGTGAAAGCAAGTGCAACGCTTGTGTCTGCCGCACCGTAGTAGATTGCAATTTTTCCTGATTCGCTGTCTGCAAGTGCTGCACAGGGGAAAACAACGTTCGGAACGTCACCGACACATTCGTACAATTCGTGGGGAGCAAGAAGGAAGCAGTCGGCTCTGTGAAGCACCTTCCAAGGCTCGTCTTTGTCAAGGATTGCAGCACCCATAGCGTAAGTAAAGCCGTTGCAGCTTGTAAGAACACCGTGGTAAAAAGCAAGCCAACCGTCTTCAAGCTCAATGGGTGTCGGGCCTGCACCGACCTTTGTCATTTCCCAATTCTTAACGGGTGACATAACAAATCTGTGTTTGCCCCAATATGTAAGGTCTTTACTGTGGCTGAGGAATATATCACCGTAAGGCGTGTGACCTCTGTCGCATGGACGGATAAGAAGAAGGAATTCGTCGTTAACCTTTCTCGGGAAGAGAACACCGTTTCTTGCAACGGGATAACAAGCATCCTCAAGCTGAGTCCACTCTTTGAAGTCAGTTGTATAAGCAATGCCGATTGTTGTGCCGTGCGGTGTAAGGTTAACCCATGAAAGGTAGTATTTGCCTTCGATTTCGCAAAGACGAGGGTCGTAGCCGCGGAAAATAACCTTTTCCTCAAGCTCCCAGTTAATAGCATCTTTACTGTAACCGACAACGAGTGTGTGGTCACGGCAGATATCGTCTACTCTGAAAACGCCTGCGAAGCCGTCGCCGTAGGGAACAACTGCAGAGTTGAAAATGCTATTTGCACCGTAAAGATTATCTCTTGTAATAACGGGGTTGCCGTCGTAACGCCAGACGGGGTATTTATATCCTTCGGGCTTGTCCTGCCAAGGAATATTTGGGATTGCCTGTCCGATTATTTTTGCCATAAAATTTTCCTCCGTAACTTTAATGGATTTATTATACAACACACAAAAAGAGATTTCAATACGATTGTTTTCGCTGTTGCAAAATATGGCAGAAATAAGTATAATGAAAAACGAAAGCAGGTGTCGTTATGAATGAATTAAGCAGTTTGTTTCTTAATGTTAAGGATACAGAGTGTGTAACCCTTGAAAAAGGAAAGGTTTATCACGTGTTTCCTGAAGATTCTTTTGAAAAGAGAGGATATTTTTGCTCCAATACGGCCAAAAGACACGAAAATCCCGAAGGACTGAAATATTCTGCAATTTTTCTTGACGGTAAGAAGGATGTTACGATTGACGGTAACGGTGCTGAAATAATTATTCACGGAAAAATGACACCGTTTTTGTTTGATAAATGCGAAAATATCACGATGAAAAATCTTTCACTTGATTATTTCTGCCCGACAATGACAGAGTTTAAGGTTTTGTCGAACAAGGACGGAATATGTGAACTGAAAATCAATCCCGAATGCCGTTTTCGCGTAACGGACGGTGAGCTTTTCTGGCGAGGCGAGGATGATTTTAACGGTGAACCGTATTGGGAAAACAGACCTCACGTGCAGGGTAGATACGTTAAGGTTTATGACCCCGAGAAAAGAATGTGCAGGGACTTTAACCGCGATGACCTTGATTTTGAAAATGTTGAAAGACTTGACGAAACAACCGTCAGAGTTACTCTTAAAAATAAAGATGCGGATTTTGTACCTGGTCACATTTTTCAGACACGAAACATCGTCCGTGATCAGACGGGCGGACTTTTTAACCGTTGCAGAAATCTTCATTTCGAAAATCTCAGAATAAAATTTATGCACGGTCTTGGTATGGTTTCTCAGTTTTGCGAAAATGTCAGTTATATTAACTGTGATTTTACTCCTGCAGAAGGCAGAACTATTGCAAGCACGGCAGATTTCTTTCAGTTTTCAGGCTGTCGGGGAAATCTTACCGTCGATTCCTGCAAGGCTTACGGTGCACAGGATGATTATGTCAATGTTCACGGTACGCACCTGAGAATAGTTCAAGCTGACAAAGAAAAGAAAACAATCGTTGTCCGCTTTATGCATCCTGAATCCTGGGGATTCCAGGCTTTTGAAGAGGGTGACGAGCTTGAGTTTATCAAGTGGGATACGCTTATTCCTTATGCAGAAACAAAAGTTGTTTCTTACAAAAAACTGAACGATACAGATATTCTTCTCGCTCTGGACAGAGAATTACCGCAGATTGAAATTGAAAAAGATGTTGTCGAAAATGTAACGTGGACACCGAATCTCTATGTCCGCAATTGCGATTTCGGCCCTACTTGCGGCAGGGGCGTGCTCTGCACAACAAGAGGAGAGGTTGTAATCGAAAATAACCGCTTCCGTAACCTCTGGGGGCCTGCACTTCTGCTTGAGGATGACTGCAATTTCTGGTTTGAATCAGGATACACAAAGAGCGTTACTTTCAGAAACAATCTTGTTGAAAACTGCGAGTATGCAGAGATGTGGCAGGGTGCACCTGTAATTCGTTGTACGCCCAAGGTTATGAAGGAAGATTCAACGGAGTTTGTTCACTCAAAGCTTGTTGTTGAAAACAACTGCTTCAAGGGTGCACGAGAAAGCAAGCATCTTTTCTGGCTTGAATATATAAAAAATATTGAAGTCAAAAACAATGTTTTTGATGCACCGTACGATTTTTATGAAAAGTGTGTCGGCAATGTCGCTGACGAAAACAATGTGGTTTTATAATGCAAGTGGATTTGGCGAAGACGGAAAAAACCGGAAACTTTTTACAGTTTCCGGTTACTTTTATTTTATAGCCTCGTATTGTGTGAGCAATTCATCATAATGCTCATAATCCTTTGCCTGAGCAAGTAAAAGTTCAGCGTCGGTGTACGGTTTGATAGCTCTGCGGTAAACAGATTCTTTCTTCATATACCTGCTGATTTCTCTTTTTGTTTTCATGCTGTCGAGGAAGTTTTGGTGTTCACGGTTGAGCATTTCTTCCTTGATACCGGCATCGGGTGCTGTGATGTTTTCCTTGCCGTACTTGCTGATGAGTGCAGCAGCTTCTTTCTTCACACGTGCATTTTTGATTGCATTGGAACGGATTTCTTTTTCCTCCGCTGTTTTATGCGGAAGCTTTTTTGCTGCTCTCATTTCGTCTTTTGCATTGCTGTAGGGACACATCAGACCGTTTGCAAGGTCTTTTTCTGCCTGAAAGATTCTGTGTTTTCCCGTAGCGGTTGAAAATTTGTTAAGGTCTTCGATGATAATCGGAGCTCTTTCAATAGCAAGGTTTCTTTCTTTGGTTTCTTTGATTACGTTCTTAGATGCCTTGATAGCTTCGGCACGTAAAGCTTTATCTTCGGGTGTTTTTTTCGGCATCCGTCTTGCTTCTTTAAGCATAGATTTATCAACAGCAACTTTTTCTTTGCCGCTGAGTTCTTTTGCCTGAAGAATTATTTCCATTGTTTCCTTAAGCTCTTCGTCACCAAGAAGACCGAGAGCGTGGTTTTCAAACATTGTACGGATTTTAAGAACGTTGATATATGCCTTGTGCTTGTTTTCTGTAAGGTCGTAGAAGAAGAAGGGGACAAGGTTAAGAAAAGCACCGAGAGCAGAAAGAAGAAGCAAAACTTCAAAAAGACTGTTTCTGATACTGTCGTTGTAAAGAACGCTGTAATCGCCAAGAAGACCCATTTTTTCGTAAACAGCAGGGTAGACCATACCTGTGAAAAGACCGATAACCGTACCTATCATACCGAGAGGGCCGAAAAGTCCGTCTACGCGTACACCTGTTTTCCATTGGTGATAGTCACGCATATCCGCCTGAAGATTGTGCTGAATAATGTTCCAAAAGGTGTTGATAAATGCATTGAAATACAAAAGAACACAGACAAGAACAAGGTTCTGATAAATCATATAAAGTCCGAGAATAACGAAAACATTAATTGAATTCATCAGGATAAGAAGATTTCTTTTGCCCAAAGCCTTGATTGCAAAAGGTGCAAGAAGCATCGACCATAAGGCTGCGTTTCCGATAAGCGTGTTAACAAGTCCGAGTGTCGCTTCGTACTTACCGCCGTAAGCGTAAACAAACGACCAACCAAGAATAACGCCGTATCCTCCTTCAAGGAATACAACCCAGTTTGCAGATTGGATAATCCAATAATATTTATTCTTTGCAACTTCGCGGATTGCATCAAACATACGGACGGGTTCAGGCTTTTTCTTCGGAAGAATAAGTCTTTCTTTAACCTTGCGGAAGAAGACTATGCTGAAAGCAAGACCTATAACGGTGAAAATCGGGTATATGATTCTGTAAGTCCAGATGTTGTCAAGGCCCCACGTAAAACCTGCAATAAGCGGAATTAAAAGGTTTGAAAGAGTCGGAGCCATAGAATAGACAACCTGAGAGATGCTCATAACGGTTGCTCTTTCCTGTGCATCGGGACTGAAAATTTGCTGAAAATAAGTATAGCTTTCATTATAGAAACAAAGGAACACATTAAGTAGAAGGTACATTATTTCAACAACAACAGCCTTTGTTATGTAACTCATATGCTCATACGGAAGCCAGACGAAAATCAGCGATATAAGAACGATGGGTAACGCCGTCATCCGTATAAACGGAAGGAATTTTCCGCCTTTGAGGTGGTGGTTGTCGTAATACCAGCTTCTGAAAATGCCGAGCGGTATACCTATTATGTTTGCAACATTGAGCATAATCTGCAGGTCGATCGGCTTAAGTCCGATACACGCACCGACAAGGAAATTTGAAGCGTTAAGACCGATTACAGAAGCAAGAAGCGTTGCCCAATGCACACCGAATCCTGCACCGCTGAGGCACGCTATTTCTTTATACGTAACATAATTCCCTTTTGGCGGAGTGTTCCAGTATGTTTTAGCTGTATCAAAAAGATTTTTCGCTTTCACGATAAAAGCAGGTTTTGCTTTTGCCATAAAACCACCCTTTAATAATGATGTTTTTATTCTAACAGATATTAAAGATTTTTACAACAACAAAAGCGACCTGAATTTTCAGGGTCGCTGTGTCTGCTGATTCAATTTATTCTTACATAACCGCTTTTTTCGATAAGGCTCTGACCTTCGTCGGAAAGAATCCAGTCGATAAGCACGGGAATGTTTTTATTTTCATTATCTGCACGGTAAATTGCATAAAACTGTGCAACAACGGGATAGCTTGCATTACGGATATTTTCTGCACTCGGATAAACACCGCCCAGCGAAAGCATCTTGACTTCCTCGTTACCGACGATGCCGTCCATATAATATCGGAAAGAAAAACCGATTGAACCGCCCGTGAAGGCGAGGGGGGATTTCGGTGCGATTTCACGTCCGCCCATAAAGGCATCCATCGCGGACTGACTTCCGCTTCCCTGCATTCTGGTAACGGGATTTATTACTCTGTCAGCACCGCCGACATCTGCCCAGTTTTTATATTTACCACCGTAAATATCCCTGACCTGTTCTACAGTCAGGTTGTCAACGGGATTGTTTTTGTTGACGAAAAAAACGAAAGCCTCAAGTCCGACAGGGACGTAGACAAGCTCAACCCCTTTATCCTCGGCATATTTCTTCTGCTCTGCCGAGGGTGCGGCACAGAAAAGGATATCAGTTGTTCCGTCAACGATTGCCTGATAACCGCGGACGGTGTTTTTATATTGCATTTTGCTGTCCTCGGTGAAGTTTTCACCGTAAAAATTATCGTCGGAAAATTTGCCGCCCTCGTAGGTGACCGAGCCGACGGGATAAGCCGCATTGATAATTGAAGCGTATACGGGAACAAGTGCCGCCGCACCGTCAAGAATGGGCAGATTTTCCGTCAGCTTGAGTGAAGAGTCAATCCTTGCTAAATCTGAATCTTCTTCGTGAGGAAGATAACGGCTGACGTCAATCATTTTTGACTGCGATGTACCGCTGAAATTGTTCGATAGCCGAACCGTCAGCAACGAGTAAATGCCGAGATTAAAGGAAGCAAACATAATAATGACTAAAAATACAGTCATAATTTGCTTGAATTTCTTCATATCACCACAGCTCCTTTGCGATGAAATAGATTATTGAGCAGTGCTGATATGCATAAAAATCGTATATGAGGTGAGCAACCGTCAGCACGGCACAAACCGCGATAACTGCAATCAGAATTCTGAAAAAATTGCGTTCAGTCATATCCGTTACCTCACATATAGGCGATGCCTACGTAGAACATAGCAATAACGGAAACTGTTCCTGCAACCATAAAGGCGGCAAGGATAAAAGAAAGAGTAAATCTTCTTTTTCTTGATTTCAGCTCCTCTGTGCTTACGGAATCCGGAATAATCTTGTGTTTCTTCAATGCAGAGCTGTAGCTGACTGTGCTTATGATGAAATAAATAACCGAAAGAACGGGGAGAGTAAAAAATGCGCAGATAGCTAAATATATCATAGTTTAACCTCCTGTTATTTTTTTCTTAATCATATTATATCACATATTTCATATAAGACAATAATGAAAAAGCGACCTGAAATTTCAGGTCGCTTAAAGTTTAGTTTAAAAGATTACAGCTTCATTGCAATGTCCCATGCGCCCCAGATAACTGTTCTGAGGTTGCCGACCTTAGCTGCGTCACCGATAACGTGAACGTGCTTTGCTTTCGGAGCAAGGGGAGCAGGTCTGTAACCGACTGAAAGGATAACGTTGTCTGCAGGAACGTCAATCTTCTTGCCGTCCTTTGTTGCGATTGTTACGCCGTTATCACGGATTTCAGTTGTCTTTGTTTCAAGATATACAGGAACCTTGTTTGTCTTGAAGAAGTCACGAAGGAAGCTTGTGTTTGCAAGAGCAACACCCGGAGTTGTGATAAGGTCGTCCTGCATCTCAACGATAACAGGCTTCTTACCCTGAAGGTAAAGCTCATATGCGATTTCACAACCTGTAAGACCGCCACCGACAACAACAACGTTGTCGCCAACTGTCTTTGTACCAAGAAGGAAGTCGACAGCTTCAATAGCCTTGTCAGCACCGGGAACAGGAATCTTGTTTGCAACTGAACCTGTAGCAACGATAACTTCGTCAGCACCGAGAGAAGCGATGTCCTTAACTTCTGTGTTCATATGAATCTTGATTGCATCGTAACGCTTAACCTCACGGTTGTACCATGCAATAAGGTCACGGTCTTTTTCTTTATATGAAGGAGCAGCTGCTGCGATGAATACACCGCCGAGCTTGTCGCTCTTTTCGTAAAGGTCAACCTTGTGTCCGCGCTGTGCACAAACAATAGCAGCTTCCATACCGCCGATACCGCCACCGATGATAGCAATCTTCTTCTGCTTCTTAGCGGGAACAATCTTGTATTTCTTTGACTGCATTGTCTTCGGGTTGATAGCACAACGTGAAAGACCCATTGTATCAAGGAGATCCTGAGTATTAGCGTGACCCTTTGAAGAAGAGAAGTTGAAGCAACCTGCGTGACAGCAGATACACGGCTTGATATCTTCTACTCTGTCTTCGATGAGTTTTGTGATCCATTCGGGGTCAGCAAGGAACTGACGAGCAACACCAACACCGTCGATCTTGCCTTCTGCAACAGCCTGTGCACCAACGTCGGGTTCCATTCTACCTGCACAAACAACAGGGATGTCAACGAACTTTTTGATGTGTGCAACGTCGTCAAGGTTACAGTTCTGAGGCATATACATCGGCGGATGTGCCCAGTACCATGAGTCGTATGTACCGTTGTCAGCGTTAAGCATATCGTAACCTGCATCCTGAAGGTACTTTGCAGCCTTTTCTGATTCAGGCATTGCACGGCCGACTTCTGTGTAGTCTTCGCCGGGCATTGCGCCTTCGCAGAAGCCCTTCATCTTTGACTCAACAGAGTAACGCAGAGAAACAGGATAATCGTCACCGCAGGAAGCCTTGATAGCCTTAACAACCTCAACTGCAAAACGGTATCTGTTTTCAAAGCTTCCACCGTATTCGTCAGTACGCTTGTTGAAGAATTCGATTGCGAACTGGTCAAGAAGGTAACCTTCGTGAACAGCGTGAACTTCAACACCGTCAACGCCTGCATCGCGGCAAAGCTTAGCTGTTTTTGCGAAAGCTTCAATGATTTCGTGAATCTGATGCTTTGTCATCTCCGGACAGATGATGTCGTGAGCCCAACGTGAAGGCTGCGGGCTGGGAGATGCCAATTCGTGTGATGTATCAAGAATAGGCTTAACGAGAGCTCGAGTGAACTTGTTCTTGTGAAGAGGAGCAACAAGCTCTGTGATAGCCCAGCTTCTGCCCATACCTGCAGTAAGCTGAACGAAAAGCTTTGCACCTGTCTTATGGATTTCGTCCATAAACTCTTTGAGTTCTTCAAACATCTTCGGGTTCTGCCAGAGCCACTTGCCCCAGAATGTATCGCGAAGCGGTGCAATACCGGGGATGATAAGACCAACGTTGTTGTTAGCTCTTTCAAGGAAAAGCTTTGCAGCTTCCTTGTCAAAGTGACAACCGCCGAGCTCGAACCAACCGAACAAAGATGTACCGCCCATCGGACACATAACGATTCTGTTCTTGATTTCAACGTTA
>JAFODS010000015.1 GCA_017380575.1 Clostridia bacterium
ATAGCAGGTTCTTTAGGTGGTGTTGGCGGTGCATCTGTGTCACTACCGGCAGCTATTGAAACTGCGGTAGAAGATGCAGGCTTTTGGGCAAGCATCCCTCTGTGGCTTGTTACAATCTTGGGAAGTCTTTTTATAACCATAATGTCATTCATTATGATAATGTCGGTTTACGGAAGATTTTTCAGACTATATATGTACACGGCGCTTGCTCCCGTACCACTTGCAACATTCGCCGGAGAAACAACGGCAGAAATGGGAAAACATTTTGTAAAATCTTATGTAGGTGTATGTTTGGAAGGTGCAGTAATTGTACTTGCGTGTATAATCTTCTCTGCCTTTTCAAGTTCAAGTACGCCAACACTTGATACGAGCATAACTACTGTAACGATGATATGGAAATATATCGGAGAAGTAATTTTCAATATGCTTGTATTGGTCGGACTTATTAAGGGTTCAGACAGAATTATTAAAGAAATGCTTGGAACATAAAGGAGGATAAAATCTATGTTTAACAATGTAATTAAAAGTAATGAATTTGATGCGGTAATAAAGCTTCAGGAGAATATTGAAATGCTCGAAAGCAGACTTACCTATATGCAGTCGGTAAATGATTATTTCAAAGAAAACAATACAACTCTCGGTCATCCCGAAGTGCCGAATGAAACGGCTATGGTGCTTGATAAAAGAGTTAAAGACGGTCAGGCTACACCATATCCCGGTCAGTTCTTTACGGAAAACCGCAAGGAGATCGACAGACTTAAAGCAGTTATTGAAAGAATACAGACAAAACCTGAAACTGTTTTTAAGAGTTGGGAGTTTAACGGTGGCGAAG
The DNA here is from genome assembly GCA_017380575.1 of Clostridia bacterium. GTDB lineage: Bacteria > Bacillota > Clostridia > Oscillospirales > Acutalibacteraceae > CAG-488. The sequence goes on from JAFODS010000015.1 coordinate 833, forward strand.
CGGTAGTCAACCTTGCAAATAACAGACTTCAGCTCAACTTCCCTGAAAAGCCCTCGGACGAACAGATTGAAATTCTCAAGAAGAACGGATTCAAGTGGGCACCGACTCATAAATCTTGGCAAAGACCTCTTACACATCAAACAATGTCGGTATGCGACAAGATTGATTTTATTAAGCCAAAGGACGGTAGAAAGCCTACGGATATTCAGCCGAAAGCTCCGCAAAAAAACGAGCCGGAAAGATAAGGAGGTAATGAACTTTGGAAATTCGTATAAACAAAGAAATTAAAGATTACCACGAAAGTCTGTTTATGGGACTTTCAATGCGACAGTTCATGTGTTCTCTCGGAGCAGTAGGAGCAGCAGTTGGTATCTATTTTGGACTCAAAGGTGTTTTAGATAAGGAAACCGTGTCTTGGCTTTGTATTGTATGTGCGGCACCTCTTGCTGCAGCAGGGTTCTTCAACTACAACGGAATGAACTTTGAACAGTTTGTAGTGGCATATATTTATAGCGAATTTCTCTGTTCAGGAGTTCGCACATACAAGAGCGAAAACTATATTTATGAAGCTTACAAGGAGGTATTAAAAGATGTTTCTGTTCGGAAAGAAAAAACCAAAAAAGGAAAAAAGAAGAATCCCGAAAACAGTTCAGCAATCAATACCGATTGACAGATTGTATAAGGACGGAATCTTCAAATGCGGACACACTTATTCTAAAACATGGAGGTTTTCTGATGTGAATTATGCAGTAGCTTCAGACGATGACCAACTCTCTATGTTTCTTGCTCACTCTGCACTCATAAACGGTCTGCCTACTGATGCAATGGCAAAGATAAGTGTGTTTAACAGACAGTTAAGCAAAGAAGTTCTTTCAAGTCTTGCGACACCAAACGGAGAAGAAAATTACAAGGTGTATGCAGAGGAACTTGCAGAGATTTTCAGCGATAAAATGGCAGACAGTAATAACATAGTTCACGATAAGTTTATTACTATATCTTCCGAGAAAAAGAATGTCGAAGAATCAAGAACATTTTTTACCCGTGTTGGTAATGACTTAACTGCGGACTATGCAAAATTATCTTCTAAAACTACGGAGCTTGGATACAAAGAAAGACTTCGTATTTTTTATGATTTCTTTCGTAATGGAGATTCAGGCGAATTTGAGTTTGATATGAAGAAAGCTATTGCCAAAGGCAAGCATTTCAAAGACAAGATTTGCCCGGACAGTATCGAGTTCAAAAGCGACCATATTCGTATGGGAGAAAAGTTTGCAAGAGTTATATTCTTAAAAGAGTATCCGTCATTTTTGAAAGACAGTATGCTTTCAGAACTGACGGATTTTTCACGCAGTATGATGTTGTCTGTTGACATTCAGCCAATCGCAACAGATGATGCAGTTAAGCAGGTTCAGAAAAAGCTTCTTGCTATTGAAACTGACATCACCAAATGGCAACAAAAACAGAATATGAATAACAACTTTTCTGCAAACATTCCGTATGAAATGGAACAGATGCGAAAAGAAATCAAAGAGTTCTTAGATGACTTAACTACCCGTGACCAAAGAATGATGTTTGTAACCGTCACTCTCGTTCATGTGGCAGATTCTCTTGATGAGCTTAACAACGATACGGAAACACTTCTCTCTATCGGCAGAAAGCACCTTTGCAACTTTGCAATACTCAGGTATCAGCAAGAGGATGGTTTTAATACAGTTCTTCCGTATGGACTTATGAAGATTAAGGCGGTTAGAACTCTTACAACCGAAAGCACGGCAGTATTGATGCCGTATAAAACACAAGAAATAATTGATCCGGGCGGATTGTACTATGGTATCAATGCAATATCACATAACCTGCTTATGTGTAACCGAAAGTTGCTCCTTAATGGTAACGGCTTTGTACTTGGTGTATCAGGTTCGGGTAAATCGTTTGCATCAAAGCTTGAGATTGCTTTAGCTGCAATATTCTCCAAAGACGATATTATCGTAATTGATCCTGAGCGTGAGTATGCTCCGCTTATAAAGAACTTGGGCGGTGAAAATATCAAGCTTTCTGTATCATCATCTAACCATATTAACGCAATGGCAATCAATAAAGATGTGGATGATGAAAACCCGGTATCAATGAAATCAGAGCTTCTTATTTCTATCTTTGACGAACTGTTAAAGAGTGGCTCATCCCGTATGGGTGGCGGTGTCGGTGCTAAAGATAAGTCAATCATTGACCGTTGTACTATCAGAGTATTTGCGGACTATATGAACGGCAGAACTGACAAAGAACCTACACTTATGCAGCTCCGTGATGAACTCTTAAATCAGCCTGAAGCTGAAGCTCATGACCTTGCTCTCTGTCTTGAAATGTTTACAACGGGTAGCTTAAATGCCTTTGCTCATCAAAGTAATGTTGATGTTAATAAGCGAATTATAAGCTATGACATATTGGAGCTTGGTGAACAGATGAAATCAATCGGTCTTTTGATTATGCTCGATAACATTATGAACCGTGTAATCGAAAACAGAAAGAAAGGCAAATATACAAGAGTTTACATTGACGAAGCTCACCTTTTCTTTAAGAATCAGTATAGTGCTGACTTCTTGCTGAAGGCTTGGAAGCGTTTCAGAAAATACGGCGGTCTGCTTACGGGTATCACACAGAACATATCCGATTGTCTGCTCAATGAAACTGCAAGAGGTATGCTTTCCAATAGCGAATTTCTGCTGATGCTCAATCAATCGCCTTCAGATAGAAAGGATTTATCGGAACTCTTAAATATTTCTGATACACAGATGAGTTATATTACAAACGCAGGAGCCGGACGTGGACTTATCAAAGTCGGTGGCTCTATCGTGCCTTTTGTAAATGACTTCCCAACAGACACGGAACTCTACAAGCTAATGAGTACAAAACCGGGAGAAGGATAATATGAAAAATCAAAAGTTTAACTCAAATCTTTGCCCTAATTGTAAAACGGGTGCAGACAGTTTGCTATTGGATAGCAAAGAGCCTAACTGTCCTTATCTTCACTTGCATAACGGGCAAAGTTGCATAATGTTCAAACAATTACAAAACAAGGAGGAATAAAACTATGAGAGCTTATTCAAGAAATCAGTTTGCAGAACTTGA
>JAFODS010000052.1 GCA_017380575.1 Clostridia bacterium
ACAGATGCACGAGAGTTTTCATCCGGCACAACCGAAATACTTTCATCACCTAATATTGCATCAAAATCAAGTGCAAGCATTGTGATATCGTCAAACTGCGGAGCCGTACCCACAAATTTATCAACATCTTCCTTTATGAGCTTGCAAAGGCTTTCAGGTTCTGATTTTTCAAGCGAATTTACAAAATCAAGCAATCTTTGTTCGCCGTAAAGCTCGGTGTTGTTGTCCGTTGCTTCCGTAACACCATCTGTGTACAGATACAGCGTATCGCCCGGAGTAAGCTGAAGTTCATTTTTGCGATATTTAATGCCCTCCATACCAGCAAGGAGCATTCCGCTTCGCGCTTTCATATACTCAAAGTTCTCGCCATTTCTTTTAAAGAGTGGCGGATTATGCCCTGCATTAGCAAACTTTAAAAGTCCTGTTTTGGTATCTAAAATACCAAGCCAAGCAGTTACGAACATTCCTGCATCGTTATTTTCACAAAGCTTTTCGTTTGCAATTGTAAATATTTCGTCAGGTTCAAGTCCACGTTCTGCCAAATCTCTTATAACTGTTTTTGCTCTCATCATAAACATAGCCGCAGGAATACCTTTACCCGACACATCCGCAACAAGAAAAGCGATAGCCCCATCATTCAGCATATAAAAGTCGTAAAAATCTCCACCGACTTCCTTTGCAGTTATCATTTCGGCATAAAGTCTGAAAGAATTACTTTTCGGGAAAACTGTCGGAAGTGAAGAATACTGAATCTGCTTTGCAAATTCAAGTTCCTTGTCTATTCTTGCTGCAGCTTCCTTGATATACCTTTTTAGCGTGCCAACCGTCTGATTGATGTCATCGGAAAGCGATGCAAATTCTTCATTGGAACGAACATCCACTGTCACATTCAGATTGCCGTTGGTTATCTCGCCAAGTCCTTTGTTTATTTTCCTTAAGTTGTCGATGATAATTTTCTTTATCAGGAAATAAATAAGAACAAACAAAGCAGCAAATATGAGGATTTCCATGAATGTATTTACATACACCGAAACCTCTTTCATAAACATTGCTTCGAACTTCGGCATAGCGCCAACAATGTAGTATCCTTCTACAAATCGATATGAGCAAAGGTATTCTTTGTCGTAGACTACTGACTCAAAAATTTCACCTTCCGAGACAGTTTCAGGATCAAATGTTATACCGATTTTCTGCAGCCCTGCTCCTTCAAAATCGCTTCTGTATGTTACAAGATTGAAGTTTTCATCACAGATTGCAACAAATCCTGAGTTGCCCACATGTCGATTTTTTGATACTGTTTTCACATACTTGTCAATGTCGGCACGAAACTGTGTACTATCGTAACCTACCTGAATAAATCCGCCTTCTGAAAGTGCAATTGCTCCATATTTTCTGTAAGTAACATCATCATAAGATGTAGGTCTGTAATCCTGAATATACTGAGGCTTATTTTCTTCTAAAAGAGCTTTTACAAATTCATTTGACTGCGAACCGCTTGCCATTTCATACCCGATATACTCGGCATTATTTGAATCTGCAATCAAGCCTGATTCATCTATGATATTGACTTCGATGACATTGTATTCTTTCGCAAGTGAAGAAAGCGTTGCCCCGTTCAGATATTCTTCCTTAATACTTTCAGTCTTTTTCAGCAAATTGTCGTTTGACTCATCCAGAATATCCTGAAAAACATCCGTAAGGCTCATTTCAATGGTTTTATTGGTCTGAACCTCGCTCATACCCGTCTGCAATACAGAAGAAAATGAACTTGTAGCAACAAACGCAATTACAATACAGATTAAAAGCCAGCTCTGGAATGTCTGTGAAATCTGCTTTTGTTCTTTTTTTAATCCGAATTTTTCTCTGCCAATCACAGATACTGCAAAAACCGCAATTCCAACAGCAAGTCCGTTGCCGATTACCATAGGCAATGTGCATATCTTTACAAACTCAAACGCATTTACCGCATCATCCATATTGGTAAAGAATATCATCAGCATATGGAGAACTTCCGTTACCATACCTATACCCAAGCCATACAACCAAGTTGGTTTTTTATTGTCAAACATATAATTTCTTAAGATTGCAGCAATAAATCCGGCAAGGATTGTTGATACACTGCAGGCAATCTGCGTATATGTTCCGGCAAGTTCAAAATACACTGCCACAAAGCGGTATATACCGCCTATGAGACCTGCAATGATACCTGCCGGAGCACCAAAGATAAGACCTGCACAAAGGGGCGCGGCATCTCTCACGTTCATTATAGTTCCATCGCCAACATCAAAACCGCCAATGGTAGTTGTTGCAAAAATCGCCATAAGACCGAAAAGAACACCTATAATAAACTGCTTGAGCTTATAAGGCGTTTTTGAAAACGCTGTTTTTTTGTCAAGTATGTAGAGAAGAATGGCAAGAAGTGCATTATATGATGCAGACATTATTAAATTCAGTGCCATATTTTCATCTCCTTATAAGATTGTCTTCGTTCTTATTCGATTGTAAGAATATCGAGGAAACCTGTAATAT
>JAFODS010000053.1 GCA_017380575.1 Clostridia bacterium
AAAACGCGGGAATACAAGAAGCCTTGGATATAATCGCATTCGGCATCGGTCACCTTTTGGTTTTCGCCTTCGTTTTCAATTCCTTCACACAAAACAGAAATCCCTAAATCGTGAGCCATACGAATGATACCAATAAGAACTGCATTTCCTCGATGAGAAACCGATTTTGCAACGATATGTCGATCTATCTTGATGACATCAATCGGATAATCACACAAATCGCTAAATGAGGTGTATCCAGTTCCAAAATCATCAAGAGCAATTCCGCAACCGATTTTTTTAATGCCCAATATATTTTTATAGGCAACAGAGCTATCACTAACCAAAGCATCTTCTGTCAATTCAATAAGAAGATTTTTTCTGTCAAAATCATATTTTGACAGAGCTTCTTCGAACTCTTCTAAAAAAGTTGGCTGTGAAAGGGTTGTTCGTGTAAAGTTGCAAGAAAGATATAGCTTTTTAAAATCGGTGTTTTTCCAATCGGCGAGCATCTTGCAGGTATTTTCAAAAATATAAAAATCAAGTTTATCGATCATACCCGCAAGTTTCATATCTTCAATATAATTCGCCGGTGACAACACCCCCTCTTCTAAGCTATGCCAACGGGACAGCACTTCTGCTCCGCACAGTTTCTTTTTCTTTGTGTCAAATACAAATTGAAGATAAATTTGGAATTCTTCATTTTCCAAAGCTTTAGATATCTTCTTTTGAAGTCTGCTTTTGATAGATACGCGGTTCAGAGTGTTTTTATCGCACAAGCAAACATCCTTGTTCTCATGCGCGGCAAGAAGATATCCTTGACGGGCATTGTAAATAACGGTTTCTGTAGGGAGGTTTTGTTTATCAAGAGGGTAAACACCGCCCCTGAACAAAACGCCGTTATCCTTTGAAAAACTTCCGTTATAGCTATTAAGATTTCTTATGAGTTCTGTCATACTTTCGATTGCACGTTGCGTATCAGGGCACATAAAGCAACAAGCAAATACGCCGTTGTCAATTCGAGAAGCAAAATCGTTATCTTTAAGTATCCCTGTCATAGTGGCCGCCGCATAGCGTTGCAATTCTTCAGATTCGGGCAAGCCGAAATAGGTTTCTATTTTCTCAATATCAATTGCAATATATGCCACATAATATAATGAGCGCACCGCACTCGAAATATGATGAGAATAACATTCCTCAAAATAACTCAAATTGCCGATACCGGTAAGTGCGTCGGTCATTTTGGTTTGATTCTGCGCGTGATTACGGTGGCGTTTCACAATAATATAAACGAACATAGTAATCAAAGCAAGAACTAAAACACTGATGGCAATTATAAGCCACGGAATGATTTTGGCAGACTGTGTTTTATCTTCAAGCTGCATAGCAGCAGACATCCACACGGTTTTATCGGCACTTTGAACCGCCGTCTCTACGGCTGCCGCAATATCAGGATTCATTATTTTGGTAAAGCCGATACAAACCGTTTGTTTTTTACCGTCTTTATCATAAGAAAACAGTTCTATTTCTTTAGAAAGAGAAATATCTCCTTTATGGTGTGCAGAGGCAATTTCCACCTGAAAATTTTCACAAAGTTCTTTTTGTCTGTCTTTGCTGTCGGCAGAAACATAAGAAAAGTCTATCCCTGTCTGCTCGCTTATTTGCTCATATATCTTTGGCAAGATACCTTCATAACACTCGGTTTTTTCGTTATAAAATTCCAAAGGATACATATTAGGATTACCGGCTATATAAATTGTATCAGCCGCCGTCGGTTCCCTTGTAGACATTACCTCAGCAGAAACGGGAATACAGGCAAAAAGAACACTTAACAAGAAAATTACCGAAACAATCAGCCTTTTCATACTGCGATTCCTTCTTCGGAGTTGTATTCTGCTATCAAGTCTTCGGTTTTGACTGTCTCGGCAGCCAATTTATCATCTATATCGGAAAGTACGGAAACAATTTCTTTTCTGACGTTTTCAATTTTTTCACGATATGTATTCAATTTGTCCGTCTCGGCTTCCTTGAGAACGAGAAGTTCATCCTGAGCCTCTTTATATTCGCCATCCGCTTTTGCTTTCAACTCGGTTGCATATTGCTGTGCATCAAAAAGCGCTTGAGCAATATCGGCATTTGCTTGTTTATATTTGTTGATCTCTTCATTAAGCGCAGCAATTTGTGCTGTCAATTCATTTCTTTCCTTGGTATGCTCTGCGGTGATCAGGTCGATTTTACTATTAAATTCATCATTTACTCTCGCGATATAATCACATACTTCTGTTTTAGAAAAGCCGAAAAGCGAGGTTCTAAGTAACTTCTTTTGCATAACTGTTTACTCCTTATTTTACATTGATTTTTTTGCGTTCAATTCTGCCCCAATTCAGTTTTTTCTTTTTATAACCGAAAAAAGCGGTTGCTCGGACAAATGCCATAATAAATCGCAAAAAAGTAATCTCAAAAAAGCATAACAAAACCGCTTTCAGGGCATCCATTGCCGATATTTTAAGGTCTATTGTCTGTGTTCTTGCAAAAAATGCGGTTAGAGTTAAAATGCAACCAAATACAGCATAAATTGCGAAAAACAAAATCATAAACGGCACATTGATCAAATCAAATATAAATGCAAGCACCATTGTCAGTATGCCGAAGATCTCAATAAATGGGGATAACAACTCATAGAGAAGAAAATAAAAAAACGAAACAAAACTAACGGCTCCAAATTTAGCATTAAACAGCATAACTTTGTGCTTCCACATGCTTTGGAACAATCCCAAATGCCAACGTTTTCTTTGTTTGCAAAGGTCTTTAAGTCTTTCGGGCGCCTGGGACCAGCAAATCGCATCAGTAGCATATTTGACACAATATGGAATTTCGTTCAAGGTGCAGTACTCGTGTAGCTTTACAACAAGCTCCATATCCTCGCCCATTGTAGAATGATCATATCCGCCTGCAGCAATCACAACGTCCTTCTTAAAGAGACCAAATGCGCCTGAAATAATAAGAGAACCATTAAATTTATCAAACAAAATACGTGACGCAAGAAACGAGCGGTCATACTCAAGCACCTGCATGCAGGCAAGGATATTGCTCGGCAACTTATAATTCAAAACTCTGCCATGATCTAACGTAACGCTATTGGCAGGTCTGACTACACCGCCAACAGCCACGATGTTTTCTTGCTCTAAAATAGGACGGGAAATTTTACTTAGCGAATCATACTGCAAAACCGAATCGGCATCCATACAAATAAAGTATGGGAATTTGCAAGCGTTGATTCCCATGTTAAGCGAATCGGCTTTTCCGCCGTTTTTCTTTCTGATGAGTGTGAGCGGCACCTTTTCGCTAACCGATTCATAAACAAATTCTTCTGTTTGACAGTTTATTTTTCTATGAATTGGGCGACGGATAGGTTTCATATCAAAAGCTTCAATAAGTTTCTGCGAAGTGTTGTCTTTTGAGCCGTCATCCACGACAACGATTTCATAGAGTTTATATTCCAGAGCAAGCAAGGATTTAACCGTTTCCACTACGGTTACTTCTTCGTTATATGCAGGAACAATAATGCTAATGGGCACATAATAATTTTGAAGCAGTGTGTTTTTCAGTTTTTCCTGATGTCTTTTTTTGTAAAGTTCCGAGGAGCCAACAACCACCGCCAGAAAAAGAAACGAGGAATAACCAATAAGATAAATAACAAAAAATATATTTATATAATCCAGTATGGTTTTTACAATCATAAAAGCGTTGTCACTTATCATACGGTTACCGCCTCCTTTTCTTTTAGTTTTTTGCGGTCAAAACGATAACGGAGCATTTCGGAGGCATAGCGGTCGCCACCTTCGAAAACATCAATCATTTCCTCGTATTTAACGCCCAGTCGTTCGAGACTATCCGCAGCGTTATAGCGCACATACCAATTCCTGTCGCAAAGCAAATCTTTGAGAATTTCTTCTGTCTTTACAGATGGATAATTCCCAAGTGCAGTTGCCGCAATTGCTTTATATTCCCATATAGGTGAATTATCGGTGGCAAAGCCATATAAACAATCAAGTGCAGGTTCGTAATGGTATTTTGCAAAATATCGAATGGCGCTGAAACGCAACTCCTGATTTTCGTCCTTGTCGCACATAATGTGTAATACCTTTTCTTTATGCGCATCCGAACTAAAGCGAAAGTAATCAAGAATCGGCAGTTTGAGGCTTAAAGAAAACTCATTAAAACTCTGCCAAAGCTTTTTATCAAGCGACTCTCTTTCGCCACCAAAAGATAAAAGACCGTCGGCAATCATTTTTGAGTGATGAAAACCACCTGTTCTATCTAGTAGTTTAAGTGCATTTATTACGCTCTGGGCATCTCCGATGGAATAAAGCGCCTGCAATGCATTTTCACGGCAATACAAATTGGATTCTTTAACAAGCTCCATAAGAGAATCTATGACAATACCTATGTATGCGCCTTTAAA
>JAFODS010000054.1 GCA_017380575.1 Clostridia bacterium
GGTGCTGTTAAGAAGATGCAGGCTTTTGTTACAATGCAGGGCTTGCCTGTTAATCTTGCAACCGCACAGAAAGCGATCGCAGATATTTTTGTAGATAAAGTACCTGTTAAAGTTACTGTTGAAAAGATTGTTTCTGAGGTTGCACGTACATACGGAGCAGAACCTGAAGAGATTTATTCAAAGAAGCAGAATGCTCTTATCACAGAAATGCGTCAGATGGCTATGTTCATCGTCAGAGAGCTTACAGGACTTTCAACCAAGGCAATCGGACGCGAGTTCAACCGCGACCATTCAACTGTTGTTTACAGCCTTGAGAAGTTCCAGAAGAGGTACAATGACGACAGCAAAGTAAGACAGATGGTTGACAATATCAGCAAAAATGTACGTGACGGAATCTGATTTTACCGGAGGTAAATCTAAATGGCATTCAATATATTTAAAAAATTTAATTTCGGCTTAAAGAAAACACGTGACAGTATGTCAGGTGCAATCGATGCCGTTATCAGTGAAAACGAAGATATTACCGATCAGCTCTACGATGACCTTGAAGAAATTCTCATTATGGGCGATGTCGGTATGAATACCGCAGCTGAAATCTGTGAAAAACTTCGCGAATATGTTTCAAAGAAGCATCTTAAGAAGTCTTCTCAGGTTAAAGGTGCAATCAAGGAGATTGTTGCTGAATTGCTTGAAGGCGGCGAAGATATGGGTCTTGTTACTATGCCGTCTGTAATTCTTGTTATCGGTGTTAACGGTGTAGGTAAAACGACCACAATCGGTAAAATGGCTGCTATGTATAAGGCTGAAGGTAAAAAAGTTATCCTCGGTGCAGCTGATACATTCCGTGCTGCTGCAATTGACCAGCTTGAAGTATGGGCAAACCGTGCAGGCGTTGAAATCGTTAAACATCAGGAAGGTGCGGATCCTGCCGCTGTTGTTTATGACACAATTCAGGCAGGTAAGGCTCGAGATGCTGATATTATTATCTGTGATACCGCAGGACGTCTTCACAATAAAAAGAACCTTATGGATGAGCTTGCAAAGATTTACAGAATCATTGATAAAGAGCTCCCCTACAACGACCGTGAAAGCCTTCTTGTTCTTGATGCTACAACAGGTCAGAACGCAGTTAATCAGGCTCGTGACTTTAAAAACGTATGTGAAATTACAGGTATAGTTCTTACAAAGCTTGACGGTACTGCTAAGGGCGGTGTTGTTCTTGCAATCAAGAACGACCTCAAGGTTCCTGTTAAATTTGTTGGTGTCGGTGAACAGATTGATGACTTACAGCCGTTTAATCCTACTGCTTTCGCTGAAGGTCTTTTTGAAAACGAAGTAAAGCACGATGACGATAATATGTTTATCCCGAAAGAAACTACAGAGGAAGTTGCTGAATGAAAATAATTATTGCAACCCATAATATGAAGAAGAGGGCTGAGCTTGAAAGAATCCTCTCCCCTCTCGGTATCGAAATTGTAACTGATAATGATATCGGATGTACACTCAGAGATGTTGAAGAAAACGGAACAACTTTTGAAGAGAATGCATTCATAAAGGCACAGGCGGGCTGTGAGGACAGCGGACTTCCATGTATTGCTGATGACTCAGGTCTTTTTGTTGACGCTCTTGGCGGTGCTCCGGGAATATTCTCGGCACGTTATTGCGGTGTTCACGGCAATGACGAAGCAAACAACGATAAACTCCTCAAAGAGCTTGAAAACGTACCGGATGAAGAACGAACAGCAAGGTTTGTATGTGCAGTTTGTTGTGTTTTTCCTGACGGTAGAAAGCTTACTGTCACAGATTCCTGTGAAGGTACAATTTTCCACGAAAGACATGGCAACGGCGGCTTTGGTTACGATGTCCTTTTCAACTGCAACGGTCAGCCTTTCGGTGAGATTTCTGCAGAAGAGAAAGACAAGGTAAGCCATCGCGGTAAGGCGCTCAGACACCTTGCCGAGGAATTGAAGAATTATATATAACGGAGAAAATTATGGAAGAAAAAATGACAAGCAAAAGACGTGCTGAACTCAGAGGTCAGGCAAACCGCCTTGAACCGCTTTTTCAGGTTGGTAAGGGTGGAATATCTGATGCATTGATTGCACAGACAAATGACGCTCTCAGAGTGCACGAGCTTATAAAGCTCAAGGTGCTTCTTGAATCAGCCCCCGAAACACCGAGAGAGATTGCTGAAAAGCTTGCAGCAGCTACAGGCTCTCAGGTTGTTCAGGTTATCGGCGGAAGTATGATATTCTACAAAGAGAACCCTGAACTTCAGGCTGAAAAAAATGAAAAAGCTAAGCCTAAAAAGTCAGGTACAGGCAAAGGTGCAAAAGACTTCAAAAAGAAGTATAATGCTATTGCCAAAAAGAGCGAAAAGGATCAGAAAAAATCACGTTATTCAAAGCCAAATAACGGCAGATTTTACAAATAATTTACATTGCTGAACGAAAGGAGTTGTGATAGGATGGATAAGCAAGACAGCAACAAAACAGTAGCTCAGAACAAAAAAGCCTATCACGACTATTTTGTTCTTGAAGAATACGAGGCAGGCATCGAGCTTTTCGGCACAGAAATCAAGTCTATAAGACAAGGTAAACTTAATCTTAAGGATTCATGGTGCAACATCATCGAGGGTGAAATATTTGTAAACGGTATGCATATCAGCCCTTACGACCACGGCAATATTTTTAACCGTGACCCGTTGAGAGTTAGAAAGCTTCTGATGCACAAAAAGGAAATCAACCGACTTTTCGGTACAGTCAAGCAGGATGGTCTTTCTCTTATTCCCCTTTCGGTTTATTTCAAGAAAGGAAGAGCTAAGGTAAAGGTCGGTCTTTGCAAAGGTAAAAAGCTTTACGATAAACGTGACGTCGCCGCTAAAAAAGATGCCGCAAGAAACATCGAAAGAGCGATGAAGGAACGTTTTCAATAAACACGGGGATGAAAGGATTTCGACGGGGATTCTGAACTGTGATAAGCGAGTAGTGGTGCGGGACCACTATAAAATCCGTAGTTTATTAAAAATAAACGACAACAATACAAAATTAATGGCTGCTTAATGCGGCCCATCCTGTTCAGTAGTACCACGGACTGAATAAGGGTGTCGAACAGTGGTGAACGTGAATACGTGAGTAGCCTTGTAACGTATCACGGACTAAAGGATACCGTAAGAGATAGCCTGTTTGTCGGCGCTCTCTGAGGGGAATCTTAAAAGATAAACTACACTCGTAGAAAGTTGCGGGAATGGGTTTTCGGACGCGGTTTCGATTACCGCCATCTCCACCACGATCACTCTGAAGCATTATTTTGATGTTTCGGGGTGATTTTTTTGCGGTAATTGAAACCGCAATAGTCCATCTTTTGCGTCAGCAAAAGGGACATAAAATGCGAAGATTGCGAAGCAATGAACGAAGCGAAGCTTCGGTTTCCGCCATCTCCACCAAAAGCATAAGATTACCCCTGTATGGTTAACCATACAGGGGTAATCTTATTTCTAAGTGTATAATTATGAATTAGCAAAAGTTCTGAAATAGCTTGCAGCTTCTGCTCTTGTGACTGTAGACATAGGATTGAAGCTATGCTCTGAAAGGACTTTAAACATAAGTGAAATTGAGTTGATAATTCCCTTAAATCCGTTCTGAGAACCGTTAGCTAAGAATGTAAACACAAGCTTAATTACACTTACTTCTGAATTATCATCAGTAGACTCTTCAGTACCGTTAATTATATTGAATGCCTGGTTCAACTGACCTATTGTGAGCGGTTCATCAGGACTGAATGTTGTTTCAGATGTAGCGTTCATCATTCCGTTCATAAGAACATACTCGATATCGTTATAGTACTTATAACCTGGCTTAACATCATCAAATCTGTTCGAAAACTCAGGATGCGGAAGAGCTTCAATAATCTTGTTTGCAATATACACGTGACCATCAGCATCCGGATGGCTGTCAACATATGTTGTGCCTGCAGTATCAACGTATGTGTATCCGAACTTTTTCGCGCCGTCGATCATAGGTTTGTTTGCAACTTCCATGATAAGACCTACAATAGCACCTGAAACCACTGCAGAATCATCTCCGGCACTTGCACCTCCAACAGGTTCACCAACTACGCCTTCATAGTCAAAATATTTACCCTTGACACCGTTATCACTCATACCGACAACCATAAGAGTAACATCAGGATTAAGATCATATATATCCTGAATCATAATATCCCAGTTTTTATAGAAGTTACCGAGACCATATTCAAGAGCTGAAGGGATTTTTTCGAGAAGCTCAGGAAGTGCACCTGCAAGATGAGCAATCTCAACAATTGATTCAATTGTACTCATATCCATTGATCCAGTATCAACAACGTCCTGAAGCATTTCAATATATTCATCAGCAACGTTTTTCTTTTCAAGAATATCAGCAACAACCCAGGTCAGATATGCACCCCAGTCATTACCGCCGACACCGAGTGTAATAAGATCAGCTTCGGCTATTGCATTTTTATATGCAGTCCTGAACTCTTCACTGCCTGCATAACCGACAGCATCAAGCTGGCTGGGATGGAAAAGATACTCGTCAACTTCTGTAAAATCATCCTCGAGCATATAACGGATTTCAATCGTTCTGAATCCGGGTGCTGCGAAAGCTGTCATTGAACCGTCTTCAACAATTGCATTTGCAAGAACATCCGCATATGAACCCGGTACCCTGTAATAAACAGTTTCCTGATTAGCTCTGTTGAACTCACGGTCATTACCGGTAATCTGATCACGGTAACCGCTTGCTACACTGTCGCCAAGAAGAAGATAGTTTTTGTACTGTCCCTTATGTAAATTTACCGCTTCGCTGTTAAGATCAGCTGCGAAGCAAGGCATAAATCCTGCACAAAGAGCAAAAACAAGAACAGTTGATAAAATAATTCTTAAAGTCTTTTTCATATTATTCCCCCTGAATTAATCTTTGATAAAATTTTATCATAATTATAAAATTTAGTCAAGATAGTTAATTTGTATAAATATCAACTGACAAGAAAAATCCCTCTGCTACTCAGCAAAGGGATTTAATATTATCTTCTGCTTTTTCTTATTTCTTTAATCTCAAAGCCTTTCTTGATAAGAACACCAAGAGGAACGAAAACAAGGACTGCAAAAATACAGCTGTAAAGGAACATACTTGAAGAAGGAACGATTGTTTCAACACCGTACTCATTCATATAAGTTACAGCTGAATTACGGCAAGCGATGTCACCCATTACAGGTCCGACAACCATAGGAATAAGAACAACAAAAATCATTCGAATACCCTGGAAAAGACCTTCTTTGCCGACAGGAATAAAGTCTCTGATTGCGGCATTAAGCTGAATTGTAAGCACAAGATAGCCAATAAGTGTCGGTCCTACGCCCACAAGAACGCCTACAAGGTTAGTTGTACGTGAAAGAATGAAAAGACCAATTACCATTAAAATAACCGCAGGAACAAAGCCGTACGCCTTATTTTTATCGGAAACCTTCATAAGAATTACAATACCTGCAATAAGAAATGCAATAACAAGTACAGCAGGAATAATTACACCTGCTGAAAGGAAGTTGAGTCCTTCGTTTGCAGGAAGTACAACGTACTGAAGATAAACAAAAAGGTACGGGAAAAACACCTGGAAAGCAATATTGAAAAGACCAACCGAAGCAAGAGTAAGATACAATCTTGAGTTATTCTTAATAACAGAAGGTCTGAAACCGTAGAAAAGATCGCTCCAGTAGCTTGATTTTGCTAATGTTTCGGGCTCAGCCTTCGGTTCAGGATCCTTCAAAAGGAAGAGTCCTGCAATACCGCAGACAGTAACAATAGCGCCAAGAGCAAGGAAAAATACCTGATAGCTGATTGCACCTGACTGTGCGAATGTGCCGACGCCCATAACAATACCCATTGCAATGAAACCGATAAAAGTAAATGCAGTTTCAACCTTAGGTCTTGTTGCCGGAGAAGTAACTTCAGTAACCCAGGCATTGAACACAGAGTCGTTACTTGTTGAACCCATGAATGTCATTACAGCATCCATTATAATAACAGCCCATACAGTTACCGTAAGTACAGTAGCTGCTTCTGACAAACCGAAAACAGAGGCGATATTATCACGAGTAATAAAGCCAAACAAGCCTGTTATAATACCCCAAGCTATGTAACCGACAGAAATGAAAACCTTACGTTTTTTCATCTTATCGCTGAGTGTACCCATGATGAACGTGGTAAGAACAGCAGTTATTGCCGAAATTGCAACCATTCGGCTGATTGCTGTTGTAGGTGCCATTGTGCCTGCAATTGCATCTGCTGAAGCACCTGCATAAACAGAGTTATAAAGGAATGTGTTAAAATACATATTTTCAACATTCCATGCTATTGCACCCATAAGGTTAAACAAAAGTATGTTAAACCAAAGGCGCTTAGAAAGTTTATTTTCCATAAGAAACTCCCCTCTTTAATTTATCCTGATAATTATAACACACATTATAAAAATTTCAAACAAAAAAACAAAAAAATCCCGAACACATATGCATTCGGGATTTTGGAGCTACTAAGCGGACTCGAACCGCTGACCTCATCCTTACCAAGGATGTGCTCTACCACCTGAGCCATAGTAGCTTATCACAACGACAGTTATGATATCATAATCCAACGGCATTGTCAAGATAAAAAGGTATTTAAATTGACATTATACGAAAAAGTGGTATAATTTTTTTATAAACCTTTGCGAGGTGTTTTTATGCTTTTAACAATAGATATCGGCAACACAAATATCACTTTAGGTGTATTCAAAGGAGATAAATTGCAATTCACATCCCGTCTTGCTACAGACAGAAAAAGAACCGGTGATCAATATGCAGTTGAACTCCTGAATGTATTCAAACTTTACGAAGCTCAGATATCAGAATTCAGCGGAGCTATTATAAGCAGTGTTGTTCCTGAGGTTACTGATGCACTTAAAGCAGCTGTTGTGTGTGTTACAGGAAAAGAACCGCAGATTCTTTCTTCGGATATCGGCTCAGGACTTAAAGTTATAAATAATCTCAACGGACAGATAGGTGCAGATATTGCTGCGGTAGCGGTTGCTGCAATCAAAAAGTACCCTCTCCCCTGCTTCGTTCTTGACCTTGGCACAGCAACCAAAATTATTCTCGTAGATGAAACAGGTATGTTTGTCGGCTGTACAATTTCACCCGGAGTCGGTATTTCGTTACACGCTCTTGCTTCAAGAGCATCAATGCTTCCCACTATCAATCTTGAAACTCCTGAATCGTCAATCGGAACTAACACGATCGACTGTATGAAATCAGGTATCGTTTACGGAACAGCCGCTATGCTCGACGGACTCACAGAAAGAATGGAAAAAGATTTCGGCAAAAAGGTTGTTTCGACAGTTGCAACAGGAGGCCTTTCTAAGGAAGTTGTACGTAACTGCACCCGAGATATTATCTATGACCAAAATCTTATTTTAGACGGTCTCAAACACATATATGATAACAAATAAAAGGAGGCAAACGCCTCCTTTTATTTACAGAAATTATCAATATATCGGTTGATTGCTTCATCAATAACCTTTATCGCAGCTTCTCTGTCGCTTACTTCATCAACAGCTGTTTCCTTGTTTTCAAGGTTTTTGTAAACCGTAAAGAAATGGCGCATCTCATCAAAAATATGGGCCGGTAACTGATCGATATTGGTATAGTTATTATAATTGGGGTCATTTAATGCAACAGCTATGATTTTTTCATCATTTCTGCCATTATCCATCATAGAAATAACACCAATAGGATATGCTCTTACAAGAGTGAGCGGTTCAAGAGCCTGAGAACAGATAAGAAGAACATCCAACGGGTCTTCGTCATCACCGTAAGTTCTCGGGATAAAGCCGTAATTGGCAGGATAGTGAGTAGATGTGTGCAGGATTCTGTCAAGCATAATAAAGCCTGTTTCTTTATCCAACTCATATTTTTTCTTGCTGCCCTTCGGAATTTCAACTACCATAACAAAATCTTCGGGACTGATTCTTTTGGGTGAAATATCATGCCATATATTAGACATAAAAATTCTCCTTTCGTTAATATCAGTTTACTTCAAGAGTAGCCAAACCACCATCAGAAGTTTCTTTGTATCTTTTTGATATATCAAGTCCGGTCTGCTTCATAACAGCGATCGCCTCATCAAGTGATATTTTTCTTGTATCGCTGAGGAAACTTGCAAGGCTGACCGAGTTGATTGCACGCATTGAAGCAACTGCATTTCTTTCGATACAAGGAATCTGTACAAGACCGCAAATCGGGTCACATGTAAGTCCGAGATGGTGCTCGATTGCAATTTCGGCAGCATATTCAATTTTATCAAGATCAAGTCTGAAAAGCTCACCCAATGCAGCCGCTGCCATTGCACAGGCACTTCCGATTTCAGCCTGACAGCCACATTCGCTTCCGGAAATCGACGCATTGGTCTTGATAAGATTACCGATAATTCCGCCGGTAGCAAGAGCGCGGAGGATTTCAGTATCCGAATATCCTCTTTTAAGCTGTTGATAATATAACACAGCAGGCATTACTCCCGCAGAACCGCAGGTAGGTGCAGTTACAATCGTCTGACCGTCAGCATTCTGCTCACTTACAGCAAAAGCGTAAGCACATACTTCACGGTTTTCTCTTGTTTCAGCACTTTCGTCAATGTGCTGATGCTGATAAAGATGTTTTGCTCTTTTATGAACATTAAGTCCGCCCGGAAGAATTCCGTCAGCGTACAACCCCTCACGAATACTCTTTTTCATCTGAGACCATACTTCTTCAAGATATATCCAGATTGAAGGACCCTCAACCTTTTCAACGTATTGCCAGAGTCTTAAATGATTGTTTCTGCAATATTCCGAAATAGCTTCATATGAAGAGTCAGGATAAATATATTCAAGCTTTTCAGCAACATAACCTTCCATTTCAATATCGCCGCCACCAACGCTGAGAACTCTTCTTTTGTCAATTTGTTCTCCGTTACGGTATGCAAATAAATCCATTGTATTAGGATGTGCTAAATCAGTAATAATATAATCAAACTCAACTTCACACTTTTTAGGTTCAAAAGTTTCAACTATAACTCTGTCTGTTCCGTGTCCGACACCTGTTTTGGAAAGCGAACCGTAGAGAATAACTTTGAAACTATCAGCATCGGGATTCTGCTGCATAAAAATTTTACAAGCAGCCTCAGGGCCCATTGTATGTGAGCTTGAAGGCCCTCTGCCGATTTTATATAAATCACGTAATGATTTCATACTGTCTGTTCTTTTTTTACCGTTAAGAAGCATTTCCTCACCTCTGTTATATTTTAGTACACTGAACATAAAGTTTCAAGTGTAAAAAGAAAAAATCTTTTAAATGATAAAAAGCCGACATCTGTTGATGCCGGCTAAAATTATTTGTTTATAATCAATCGATCAATAATAACTCCGAGTCTTGTATCAAAGAAATCCTTTTTACGCTGTTCTTTCTTTGTGAGCTTTTTCTTTTCCGGGATAGGCTTTCTGAAACGCTGTAAATCACCGTCGTCACAGATAAACGGCTGAGTAAGGCAGATGCCACCCTTACCCTTGAGCTGAGCTCTGACGTAGCTGTTAATATTTCCTTCAAGCTCTGTAAGATTAATTACGGAAACAATATCACCGTCAGCTTCAATTACATCAGATTTTATAACCTTACCGTCAGCAATCCATTCAATAACAGATGCATTGATACCCTTAACTGTGATGGTCTGTTCATCTTCGTTAACATTAATCGACATAACTCTCGGACAAGGTCCATGTCCGACGAAATCTTCGCCAAGTTCATTTTTAGCATAACGTGCAATTGAGAAGAATGTACCATTTTCCATTGCTGTACGAAGATTCTTGAGCGAGTATTCAGGAAGAATAAAATCCATAAACGCTGTGTCAATTTCAGTAACTCTGTGTGCATCGCTGTTGCTGAATCCCCAGACACATCTTTCGCCCTCAGGAATAAGGATTTTGAGGAGTTCATCCCACAGAATACGGTCGCTTCTGTTCGGTCCGTCATACATGTTAAGCACCTCTGTGCCAAGACACGAATGATATCTCCTCAACAAATCTGCAAAGAAATTTACATTTTCAGGTACATAAGCACAGTCAGGATCCTTATATGCCTTAAGCCAGTCTGTAGGATGATTTATATGAGAAACACCGCCACTGTTCTCAATCTTTCTGATAGGATTTTCAAAATCGTTTTCCTTACCGCATATGCCTTCGCAGGAATCATCAGTAAAATAACCGTTAACGTGATTCTTTACAAGTGTAAACATATTAGCTTCGATTGCGTTAGGAACACACTGTAATCCTCTTTTCTTTGTGCGAAGGTTATTGAAAGTTTTATGTGTACCGTTAATTATATTGTGGTACTGCTCAGTTGTAGGATGTACTCTCTTTCCGTGCCAGAGAAGTTGAAAAGTATATAACGGAATAATAGACGGTTCCTGATCCCACTCTTTACCGAAAATACCGTGTTCTGCAAAAGCGAGAATATCAAAATCGTTATCATAAAAACCGTCAATCATTTCACTCATTGTGTTATTAGCATCGCTGTATGTTGAATGAGTGTGAAGATTGGTCTTGTAGTGATTGTCAGGATTTTCAATTAAATCCGAAATATCGTTATATGGGCTGATTATATTAAATCTTCTTTTATTTTCAACTGACATAATAGCCTCCTAAAAAATTATTGTAAAAATTATAACATACCTGAAAATATTATGTCAACAAAGAAAAAGACACCCTTAAACGTAAAGCCAAAACTGCCGAATTGATATTTTAAAATAGCGAAATAACAATTATCAGCTTTTCAACAACACTTTACAACAAAATACTTATTTACGTTTTTTAATTCATTGACAAAACAACTTTTCGGAAGTAATATGTTTTTGGAATTAAACTATGAAGGGGGTTTTAAATACGGAAACTCAGAATACCTTAGTATTTCTTGCTGCAAGTATGCTTTGTATGTGCTTTGGCTGGGGTGTACGCGGTTCCTCAATCGGTGGCGAAAAGGGCGCAATGCTCCCCGGTGCACTTTTAGGTATTGTATGTGTGTGGTATACAGGCTCACAACTGCTTATGGAAAACGTATATATTTTTGCGGCCGCCTGTGCTCTCGGTTATTTTTACGGCGGAATGGAAACATATGGTTCAACAATGGGACTCGTGCTGCAACACGACAGTCCACGCTATAATCCCTCGCTCGGTTACCTCGCTCTCGCTTTCAAGGGTTCAATCTGGGGTACACTCGGAGCAGGATTTTTAGGTGTCAGTTTCTCTGCAATGAGTGGAATTATTTATAAATGGTACGATTTCGTCATTTTATTTGCACTTGTCCCTATGCTCCAGCATTTTGGTTATCAGTTTTTCAACACACCCTTTGATCCCGAAAACGATAAAATGCCTAAAATTTGCTTTTCAGAGAAAAGACGAGAAGAATGGGGACGTAATATTGCAGTTATTGCTGCACTGCTGATATTAACCGTTATTCGCAAGGACTATTTCGGTATCATCATGATGGCAGGCGGAGCTCTTGCAGGTTCTTTCGGTTGGGTTGTCGGTATAGCGTTTTACGATAAACAGCTTCATCCCTTGAAAAACGGAAAGCGTATGTTCGGCAAGTTCAGCGAATACCGAATCATTGACGGCTGGAAGATAATGGAATTCACTCAGGGTTGTTTCAATGGTTTGATTATAGGCGGAGCGTTTATCCTCGGCTGGCCGATTGCAGCTAAAAACCTTGAGCATGCTGAAACAGCAGGTCAACTATGGCATTGTTTACCGCAACCGCTCGACACCACCCTTTCGTTGTTATTCAGTTCACTAATCATTCTTTCACCGCTCCTCTTTATCATCCCATACAATAAAGAAAAACACATTGACACTAACTTTCTTGAAGCAATAGAGCGTCCTTTCTATATGGTTTTACCACTATGCCTCATTATGCTCGGCTCAGCAACTATGGCTGAAATCATATGCTGTTTCACAATGTATTTTGTAATCGCACAGCACGACGCTACCGAACGCTTCAATAAATACAAACATATCAGGTTAATACGAACATTTCTGCTACTGATAGGTATTGCTGTTGTAGCTGTTCAGGCAGTACGGGGTTTCACACTCTGGGAAACCTGGATTTTCTACTGCATAGGCTACCATATTTTTGATGCAGCAGTACTGTTTTATCCGGACAAAATCAGAGAAAAAATTAAGAATACAAGTAATTTTAAAGAATTCGTCGTTTCGTTCGGTGGCACCGTTACAGTTCAACCGTTCTTCTATCTGTTGGCGATAATAATGCTGTTTTTCGGTTATATAAATTTCAAATCATAAAGTGCAATCAGTGTAAATTAATATAAAAAGATAAAAATCCGAACCATAAATCATAGATATAGGTTCGGATTTCTAATTTTGGTGCGGATAACAGGACTTGAACCTGCACGCTTTCGCACCAGATCCTAAATCTGGCGTGTCTGCCAATTCCACCATATCCGCTTTTGCCCGTTTATTATATCATAAGAACAACAAAAGTCAAGAAATTAACTGCTCTTTATCTTCTTAAGGGCACCTTTTTCAAGTCTGCTGACCTGTGCCTGTGAAATCCCCACTTCTTCAGCTACCTCAGTCTGTGTTTTACCAAGCATAAAACGCAAATTCAGGATTCTTTTCTCTCTGTCTGAAAGAGCACGTATTGCATCACAAAGCAAGATTTCATCCATCCAGCTGTCCGCTGTGTTTTTGTCGCCTATCTGATCCATAACGAATATTGCCTCTCCGCCGTCATTATACACCGGTTCATACAACGAAACAGGATCAACAATTGCTTCAAGAGAAATAACCACATCCTCTTTCTTCATATCAAGCTCTTTTGAAATTTCCTCAATTGTCGGTTCACGATCAAGCTCATTTGAAAGCTTTTCTCTCACCTGAATCGCCTTATATGCTGTATCTCTCATAGATCGGCTTACTCTGACTGAATTATTATCCCTGAGATATCTGCGCACTTCGCCGATAATCATCGGAACAGCGTAAGTCGAGAACCTGACACCGAGTTCAACATCGAAGTTGTCAATGGCCTTTATAAGCCCGACACAGCCCACTTGAAAAAGATCGTCAAGAGGTTCACCTCTGTTAGTAAAACGCTGTATAACACTCAGTACAAGCTTTAAATTGCCGTTGATAAGTTCATTGCGAGCATTCATGTCACCTTTTCGTGCAAGCTTTAATAATTCAATCTTTTTATCCTCTTTCAACACCCTCAGCTTTGACGTGTCAACACCGCAAATCACAACCTTATTATACTGCATTAAAAGACCTCCCTACGGTAAAATTTTTACCATAGAGAGGTTTTATTATTCATACAAATCAGTCTTTAAAAACATCTTCAAGCCACACAAGGCACATTTCAATCCAAATTCTGGTATTCTTTACAAACTCGAGATGCTCGCCGGACGAAACAACGCTCGTGGAAGTTGAAAAGCCGTGGCCACCGCGTGAGAAAATATGCATCTCGTAAGAAACATCATTTTCACCGAGTGCCTTTGCATATTCAAGCGAATGTTTAACAGGAACAAGTCCGTCATCAGCCGCCGAAACAATAAAAGTCGGAGGTGTTTTATCCGTAACAAATTCATTAAGGCTCGGCACAGGATTTGCAAGAACATCTCCTATTTCCTGAAGGATGCACGGATAGCCGAGAATGCAGGCATCAGGCTTAACCTCACTCATTGTGCTGACAGCTGCAGCAAGATGCCCACCCGCAGAAAAACCGCACACAGCAATCTTGGCAGGATCAGTACACCACACAACGGACTTTTTACGGATAAGATTCAAAGCTTGAACCGCATCATTTAAAGGGGTCGGAAAAACAGAATGTTCGTTCAATGAATATCTGAGAATGAAGACGTTGTAGCCCTTAGCCATAAATTCGAACGCTACGGGTTCAGCCTCCCTGTCAGAACAGAATTTATATGCACCGCCCGGAAAAACAAGCACAGCCGGTCTGATTTTCATATTCGGCATTTCATCAGAAATATCCGGTACGTAGGCTGTTAATGTTACATTTCGTTCTTCATTTAAAATTATTCTTTCGATTTTCATTTTATCACTCCTCGAAATCATTGATATCCTGATATGTTTTGAAAACATATCCGTTCTGCTCAAGTTCATCCATATTTTTAAGATAATATCCGATTCCGTTAATTACACAATCAACAGGATTTTCAGCACAACACGTACGTATTCCGAGTTTGTTTTCAACATACTCGTCAATTCCCCTGAGTAATGCACCGCCACCCGTAAGAACTATTCCGTTAACAGAAATATCCGCATTAAGCTCAGGCGGGGTTTCCTGGAGTACCAGTCGAATATTTTCAACAATCGAATCAACATCAGCTTTAACAGCCTCGAAAACATCATTAGATGTAATTTCTACCGTTTTAGGCATTTTCGTTGTTATATCCTTACCGACTGCACGAACAGCGAGTTCGGCATCCAAAGACTTAACGGCACCAACATCTTTTTTGACTTTTTCAGCTGTCACAAGGCCGATTTCAATGTTTTTCTCATAACGAGCAAACCTGCATATCGATTCGTCAAAGCTGTTTCCTGCAACTTTTATTGAGGCAGACAAAGCAACAAGACCGCCCGTTATAACAGCAATATCTGTTGTACCGCCACCGATATCAACAATCATTGTACCACGGAACTCCTTGCCTATATTTGCTCCACGGGCAGCAACAAGAGGTTCTTCAATAACACAGGCTCTTGCTGCACCCGAAGTGGTAGCAAGGTCAAGAATCGTTCTTTTATCAAGTTCAGAAACCTGTGACGGTACACTGACGATTACATTCGGTTTAAAAATCTGAGAACCGCAAATCTTCTGAATATAATAAGCAAGCATAATCTGCACAGCATCATAATCATAAACAGTTCCGTTTCTTATCGGCTGAACAACTGTAAGTGAATCCGGAGAACGGCCTATCATTTTATAAGCTTCAGCACCGATAGCCTTTGTCTTCTGTGTGAACGTATCGTATGCAATTACAGAAGGTTCTTTAATTTTTATACCCTTGCCTTCAACGTACGCGAGAACAGTTGAAGTTCCGAGATCAAAACCTATTTTTGTTCCTATCAAGCCGTTTCCTCCTTTTCTTTTTTCTTAATATATTCTCTGCTAGTTAATGTTGCCGTCAGACAGTAAACAGCCGCAGCATCATTAAGTAAAAGCATTTTTGCACATTCATTAAGCGTCGCACCCGTTGTTTTAACATCATCAACAAGTAAAATCGTTTTACCTCTTACATCATAATCCTGGTTCACATCATACGCTCCGAGCACGTTACCGAATCTTTCAAAGCCGTGAACACATCTGTGCTGGGTTTTTGTTTCATATAGCTTAACTAACAAATCCTTACCAAAAGCAATTCCTGAAATTTCAGATAATTTTTTTGCAATCAATTCGCCTTGATTATATCCACGTTTTCTTCGCTGTTTTTTAAGCATAGGAATATATGCAATAAAATCAAATTCAACATCGGCATATTCAGTCAGCCTTATTCTGTCCATAAGCTTTGCAAAGACTTCAGCGTTTCTGCGTTCATCATTAAATTTAAGATTGTGAACACAATCCCTGACATTATCTACATAATAAAGCGGTGATATAATTTTTTCATAAAAGTGTCCGTGACGCTTTTTGCATGAGCAATATTTATTCTCAGCACCGCAGAAATGACATATATCTTCTTTTATCCAAGGTAACTTTTCTTCACATTCAGAACAGATATCACCAAAAGGATCTATGATCTGACCACAAAAAATACACCTGTTCGGAAAAAACAAAGACAAAACATATTCATAAATATCTTTAAATATTTTCTTCTTGCTCATCGTATGAACTATTCTCCGAACATAAAAATTCTTTTAACGCGGAATAACGCTTTGTTTTACTGTTATTTTCAGTCATCAGTCGTACAACTTCTTCATCGCCGACAAGTATCATCATCTTTTTTGCTCTTGTTACTGCAGTATAAAGCAAATTACGATAGCAAAGCTTTGAAGGCACAGAAAAAACAGGCATAATAACCGCATCAAATTCATTACCCTGACTTTTATGAACAGTAATAGCATAAGCGTGCTCAACTTCAATAAGATTACTGAAAGGATAAACAGCAACTCGCTCGTCATCAAATTCTATTGTTACTGTTGAATCAAGGTCGTCAACACTTGTAATAATACCTATGTCACCGTTAAAGATACCACTACCCTCTTCGCCGTCTTTTTTCCACAAAAGCTGATAGTTATTCTTGGTTTGCATAACCTTATCGCCTACTCGAAAAATCTTTCCGTTAAAGGCAATTTCAGCTTTCTTGGGAGATGGTGGATTTATTGCTGCCTGAAGAGCCTTGTTAAGCGAAACTGAGCCACAGTCACCTTTTCTCGACGGGCAAAGAACCTGTATATCAGTTAACGGAGAATAACCGTATGCATTAGGCAATCGTGAAGAAAAAAGATCCACCACGGTTTTAACAACAGTCTGATTGCTGTTTCTCTTCATAAAGAAGAAGTCATTATCTTTGCATGTTAAATCAGGCAATCTTCCGTTAACAATATCATGAGCATTAGTAACAATCTTACTTTTAAGAGCCTGACGGAAAACTTTTTTCAGTTCAACAACAGGTAACCTACCCGAATCAATCAAATCATGTAAAACCGCACCGGCACCAACAGCAGGAAGCTGTTCAGAGTCACCGACCATTATCAGTCTGCAACCAAGAGGAAGTGCTTTGATAAGACTATAAAACAACGATACATCAACCATTGAAAGTTCATCAACTATCAGCACGTCAGCATCAATCGGATTGGTCATGTTATGTACAAAATAAGGCTTGCCGTACTTATCCCAATCAACAATAAGCAGTCTGTGTATTGTTGTAGCGTCTTTACCGGAAACTTCACTCATTCGTTTGGCTGCTCGTCCTGTCGGAGCTGTCAAAACAACCTTAAGACCTTGAGTCTCGAACATTTTTATTATTGCATTGAGTGTAGTTGTTTTTCCTGTACCTGGACCGCCTGTAAGAATCAGTAACCCTTTTTCAACAGCCTGAAAAATTGCTGATTTCTGCGTATCGTCATAAATAATGTTTTCACGTTGTTCGATTCTTTCGATATCTTTCAGAAGCGTAGGAACACCGGCAGGCGGAAAATTAAGCACAATTTCAACCTTCTGAGCTGCACCATTTTCCGCATAATAACTTTCAGGTAAAAATAAAAATTCTTCATTATATATATGAGCCGAAATCAAACGTTTGTTTTTTATAAGATTATCAACTACAGCTTCAATATCATCACACGATGAATCAAGCAATTGTGTCGCAGGTAAAATAATTTTACGTCTTGGCAGACACGTATGTCCGTTGTTGAGATTGTGTTTCAATATGTATATAATCCCGGCACTTTGCCTCAAAATAATATCCGGTTTTTCGGGTAAATCATCTGCAATAAGCTCAGCCCGTTCAAAACTCATATCAATAGGATCTTCACATAGCATATACGGATTTGATCTGATGTTTTCATAAGCATCAGCCCCAAAAGCTTTGTACACCTGCAGACATTCCAAAGGGGTCAAACCAAATCTTTCAAGAGAAATCATAATCTGCCTTACAGCAAATTGTTCTTTAAATGATTTAGATATTTTTTCAGCTTTTTGTGGTGAAATACCTTTGATTTGTGTTAATTTTTCAGGATAGTTTTCAAGAACATCAAAGCTGTCTTCACCAAAGCGTTCAATTATTTTTTGTGCAGTTTTTGCTCTTATACCGTTGACAGCACCCGATGCGAGATATTTATAAAGTTCTGCTGCCGTTGACGGCATTTTACGTTCATACCATTCCGCGCGGAACTGTCTTCCGAAAGTCGGATGTGTATTCCACGAGCCTTTAAGTGAAAGCTCTTCACCTGGAGCAAGATCTGAAAAAGTTCCCACTACAGTTACATATTCACTTTCAGTAACAAGGTCAAAAACCGTAAAGCCGGTTTCATCATTATGAAAAACGACTTCCTCAACAGTCCCCTGAAGTTCAAACAATTCCCTTTTCATCATTTTCCTCTCTCGTTGTTACTGATAAAGACCCTTTATAAACAACACATTTCAAACAATCCAACTCATTCGCAACATTAATGAAATCATTTATATAATCATCACCCAGGCTATCTGATATAACAATTATTTCATCAGAAATTAGTTTTCCGAACAGGAATTTTCTTAAATAACTACCATAAAGTAAATCAACCATCTTATGATGAGGTATATTCTCTTCAACATAAAAAACCAATTTACCGGTTCCGTTAACATCACATATATGTAAAAAAATATATAAAATCGCTGACAAAAGTCCTAAAAAGGAAAATGCCGCAATAACTCCGTACCATACCGCTTCAATCATAATATCACCTCACTGACATTATATTCAGCAAGGTGATACTTGTTAAAAAGGCAAGCAGTTCTGTAAGCCGAGTTCTGTCATTGAAGGTAATTATCTATCCAGACTGAAGGTTACCCTTCAGCTCAAGCCACCTGTCAAAATATAAGCCGAGCAAGCCTCAAATTTTAGTCGGTGTTGCCCCGGATAGGGTTTACATAACACAAACAGTTTCCTGCCGGTTGGTGAGCTCTTGCCTCGCCTTTCCACCCTTACCGTTAAAACGGCGGTATATCTCTGTTGCACTTTCCCTAAGGTTTCCCTCGGCGGCCGTTAGCCGTTATCCTGCTCTATGGGGCTCGGACTTTCCTCATGCAAAGCATGCAATTACCCAAACTACTTGCAGATATATTGTAATTCAAATTATCGGCTATGTCAATTAATTTCTTGCACTTTGACCTCTCATTAAGAAAGAAAAAGCGGTATGGTTTTTAGCCATACCGCTTAAATTATTGTAACAATTTAGATTGCTACGCCCTTACCTGTTGTCTGGTCAATTGTCATTGTACCACCTGCAACAGCGTCGAGAACCTCTACGTCCTTTGCGTTGATTGTTGTTCTTGTACCTTCAACGTTAGCTGCAAGCTTTGCTGCACCTGTAAGAGAATCTGCTGCACCTGAAATTGAGTTCATAACTGCA
>JAFODS010000055.1 GCA_017380575.1 Clostridia bacterium
ATGAATAACTTCGTTTTGCTTTCGCAAATAATTTTTCGTTCGGTTATCATATTCTGAGAAAAGCTTGGAGCCGCTTTGGTAAGCGGCTCCTGCAACGGCAGATTTATTTTCACTCCGCTTTTGTATTGATATTTGAAAATGGGTGCAAGCTATTTTTTATCACTCTCCTTGTTTTTTTTAAATTGGGGTAGACGAAGTCGCAGGGGTGAAACCCTTGTCTGATGAAATCAGCGGAACTTTGTTCCGAGTATTTTTGAAAAAAATCGCAATTTCACCGCAACGGTGTATAATTGCGCACTTTTACAAAGTGGTGTTAATCTTAATATAAAAACAATGATAATTTTTAAGAACAACATTTTTTAAAAAACTCTTTTCTGTTTTATGGTATGAGAAAACCGTTTCACTGAATGTGAAACGGTTTGATAAAATTTTTTGTTTCAATAATTAGTCCAACAAATAAGAACTTATAAAACCCGATAATAAGGACAAATATCCTCATAATACCCGTCTTTCATACGAAAGCCTTTTGGTATTGTGCCTAATTGGGTAAAGCCAAGGCGCTCATATAAATGTCTGGCATGTATATTTGTCGCAACAACCGCATTAAACTGCAAAACGGAAAATCCGTGTTCACGTCCTTGCTCAACACAATCCAACACAAGCTTTTCTCCTATATGCAATCCTCTGCTGTGCGAGCTGACCGCATAGCTTGCATTGCAGATATGACCGCATCTTCCGATATTGTTCGGATGCAAAATATAAAGTCCATATATTTTCTCCGTTTCAGTATCAACCGCAACACCCGTATAGGTTTGCTCAGCAAAAAAGACAGCGCCGCTTTCAGGCGTCAGGAGCTCTTCTTGGGGAAAGGCATTTCCTTTCTCAACTATTTCATTCCAGATCTCTGTCATTGCGCACAAATCTTTTTCTTCGTATTTTCGAATTACTATTTTCAAAACTTTTTACCTCGCCAAATTCTTATTTCCTGTTTTTTTACCGAGAAATTCTTCCGAATAATTCTTCGCATTGGTGTTTCGGGTATATACAACGTGGAATGCGTGCGGTTCTGTTAATCCGTCAACTGTAAATACGCCGATATCATCGTCTGAAATAACGGATTTATATAAAAAGCTGATACCGATTCCGCTTGATACCAACGCTTTAATAGAAACAAAGCTGCTTATGGATACTTGCCTGAAAAAATCGTTCAGCTCATATCCGTAGGACATCAGACGTTCTTCGAAAATCCGACGTGTACCGGAACCGTCTTCCCTGACAATTATTGTTTCGTTCAATAATTCTTCAATTGTTAAATTCTTCCCGTTTAAAGGGCTGCTTTTTGCGCATATTCCTACAAACGGTTCCATTCGCAGCAAGTAAGAATCATATTTGCTTTTTTTGAAGGTACCTTCAATAATGGCAAAGTCCAGTTGGTTTTCGTCCAACAATTGCAAAAGATTCTTGGTGTTATCAACAATAAGTGAAAGTTCGTGTTCGGGATAACTGAGATAATCTCTGATTGCATCTATCAGCACATAGTCACCGATGGTCTTTGTTGCACCTATCCGCAATTTCAGTCGTTTTTTATCCGCAATAGCCATTTGCAATTCTTCAAACTGATACTGCATAGAAATTGCGTACCTTTCCAGAAGCAAGCATTTTTCTGTTTTATGCAAGGTGTGTCCGTCATAGAAAAACAACTTTGTCTGCAGCGATTGTTCCAAAGACTGAATTTGTTTTGTAACGGCAGGCTGCGAAAGGTGAAGCCGTTCGGCGGCCAGTCGGTAATTCATTGTCTGACAGAGTGTGAGAAATGTAAATAATTTTAAGTCCATATAAACACCGTCTGATAAATATTCGGAATGGTTCGATTCCATATAATAACTTTATCTTATCATAGTTTTGTGATAAAATAAAGAAAAATTTTAATGATTATTCGGAGATTTGTTATGAAGTCTAAAGCTAAAGAGTACGGTTTGTTTATAACAGGTATCGCAATATGCTTTGCTGTTGCCGGTTTATCGGTTTTGGTGGAAAGTCTGATTCCGGGAGAGCTGTTGGGTGCATCAATTATAGCTCTGTTTTTGGGAACAATTATTAACACATTCTTTCACCCAACCTGGATAAAACCTGCGCTTAAATTCGCCTCAAAAAAGATTTTAAAAATTGCAATTATACTTTTAGGTGCTTCATTATCGGTCAATACAATTATGTCCGTAGGAAAAAAGACGTTTTTTGTAATGATATTCACCTTTGCGGTGTGTTTTGGCGGAGGATATTTTATCCGTAAGCTTTTCGGTCTGAACTGGAAATTGAGTAATCTTATTTCAGCGGGAACGGGTATCTGCGGTGGTTCTGCCGTAGCTGCAATTGCACCCGTAATCGATGCAGATGACAAAGACGTTGCTTTTGCTATGTCCTCCACATTCCTCTTTGATATGGTTATGATTGCTCTGTATCCGCTTATGGGAAAAGCATTGGGTATGTCCGATATTGCTTACGGAATCTGGGCAGGAACATCGGTAAATGATACAGCAAGTGTTGTTGCTTCCGGATATGCTTTCTCCGAAATCGCAGGTGACTTTGCCACCATGGTCAAGCTCACCAGAACGATTGCAATTATCCCTACTGTTTTGGTTTTTGCCTATATCGGCACTCGAATGAAGCAGAAGGAATTCAAAGCAAAAAACAACGGTCAAAAAGTGAATCTTGTGAAAATCATCCCTTGGTTTATCGGAGGATTTTTACTGTTGGC
Source organism: Clostridia bacterium (assembly GCA_017380575.1). Taxonomy (GTDB): domain Bacteria; phylum Bacillota; class Clostridia; order Oscillospirales; family Acutalibacteraceae; genus CAG-488. The sequence continues at coordinate 2,756 of JAFODS010000055.1, forward strand.
AGTTTTAAACAGCGTTGGTTTCATTCCCGCAGCCGCATCCGGAATTTTTAAAGGCACCAGCAAGTTTTTGATGGTCACTGCTTTAGCTGCAATCGGTTTGGGAACAAGTATAACCGATTTTAAAAAGGCCGGACTTAAACCCATGTTCTACGGAATTACAATTGATACATTAGTAACATTAACGGCGCTTGGCGTAATTTGGTGTATGGGATTGATGTAAAAGCCGTAGATACATTTCATAATACAGATTTATTTAAGCCCATAGGTTTTTCTGCCTATGGGCTTGTTATATTCGGTTAAAGTGTTCTTCCGACAGATTTTTATTTGTTGTGATTATATCCAGACGCATA
>JAFODS010000056.1 GCA_017380575.1 Clostridia bacterium
CGTGATAACTCAAATGGTGTTCTCGCATATCCATTATAACACCTATTTTAAATTCTGCACTATATACTTTATTTTTCCTTCCTGTTTTACCCATAAAAAATATGCACCTCCAAAAGTGTCTAACTTTTGGGGTGCATATCATTCCAAGCAGCTTAATTTTTATTCGTCAATGCCAAGCAACCAATTCACGCTTACATCAAGAGCAAGTGCAATTGCCTTGAGCTCATAATCAGTTACACCTCTGAGCTGACCTTCAAGCTTCGAAAGTCCCGATGCGTTAAGATCGATTCCGCTGACCTGAAGCTGAGCAAGAAGATCCTTCTGCTTCATGCCGATTGCTTTTCTCTGCTTCTCGACCTTTGCACCAATAATATTCATATCGCCAAGTTCCTGTTTTCTTGTTCTCATTCAAATTCACCTTCTGTCGCGAACATAATTTACTTGTACATTTTATCACTTTAGTTTAAATTTCTCAATAGAAACTTATTTTTTTAATAAAATTTAGAGATTTGACCATAACGGTGCTCGTTTGCGCAGACAAATTTAGACATTTTTATGCTTTTGTATCATAAAAACACTATATTTAGACAAATTTAATGTTTTGTCGTATATTGTAAATCAAAATTTACTGTGTTATAATATTTGAAAACTCAAGTTGAAAGCGGTGCTTTGAATGAATGATTTAAAGAATCGTAACCTTACAATGCTCACAGACTTTTACGAGCTCACTATGGCTAACGGTTACTTCCTTAACGGAAAGGGCGACGAAATAACACAGTTTGATATGTTTTTCAGAACCGTTCCCGACAACGGAGGTTTTGCGATTATGGCAGGTGTTGAACAGCTTTCGCAATACCTTGAAAACCTTGAATTCACCGAAAAGGATATTGAATATCTTCGTAAAAGAGGTTTCGGAGAAGAATTCCTCAATTACCTTCGTAATTTTGATTTCAAGTGTGATATTTACTGCGTACCCGAGGGAACACCTATCTTCCCCCGTGAACCCATTGTTACGGTTAAAGGTCCTGCAATTCAGGCACAGTTTATTGAAACCATGCTTCTTCTTGCAATCAATCACCAGAGCCTTATTGCCACAAAGGCCAACAGACTTGTCCGTGCTTCTCAGGGCAGAGCAATAATGGAATTCGGTTCAAGACGAGCTCAGGGCTTTGACGGTGCCGTTTACGGTGCAAGAGCTTCTTACATCGGAGGATGTGCAGGTACAGCCTGTACAATTTCTGACAGAGAGTTCGGTGTTCCTGCACTCGGTACAATGGCTCACAGCTGGGTTCAGCTTTTTGACACGGAGCTTGACGCCTTCTGTGCATATGCCAGGGCTTATCCTGACAGCTGTACACTTCTTGTTGACACATATGATGTACTTAAATCAGGTGTACCTAATGCGATTGAAGCTTTCAGAAAAGAGGTACTCCCCCGCGGATTCAGACCAAAAGGAATCAGAATCGACAGCGGTGACATAACTTATCTTTCAAGAAAAGCAAGAAAAATGCTTGATGAAGCAGGTTTTGAGGATGTTAAAATCATCGCATCAAACTCACTTGACGAATATATTATAAGAGATATGCTCCGTCAGGGTGCTCAGGTTGATTCATTCGGTGTTGGTGAAAGACTTATCACCGCATCTTCCACTCCTGTTTTCGGCGGTGTTTACAAGCTTGTTGCTGTTGAGAATGACGGTGTTATGAAGCCGAAAATCAAGCTCAGCGAAAACGTTGCAAAGGTTACAACACCCGGTGCAAAAAACCTCTGGCGTCTTTACGACAACGAAACAGGCAAAGCACTCGCGGACCTTATCACTCTTGCGGATGAGGTTATTGATGATACAAAGCCTTATGAGCTTTTCGACCCCGACGTTACCTGGAAGAGAAAGACCGTTGAAAATTATACGGCGCGTCCCCTTCTTCAGCCTCTTTTCATCGGTGGCAAATGTGTTTACGATTATCCCGATATTGAGACAATCAGAACATACTGTGCCGAGCAGGTGGATACGCTCTGGGACGAGGTAAAGCGTTTTGAAAATCCGCACAATTATTACGTTGATATGTCTCAGTCTCTCTGGGATATGAAGAACGAAATGATTAACAAATATAAGCCAAGATAAGATAAAGCCCTCAATTCAATTGAGGGCTTTAAGTTTTATTCGGATTTTAAACCATAGCAGATATTGATTTTTGCACGAAGCACATCTTTGATGCAGTCAACTGCACCGCGCATATAAAGCTTCGGATCAAAAACTTCAGGATCTTTTGCAAACTCTGCTTTAATTCCGTTTGTGTATGCCTGACGAAGCTCAGTTGCAAAGTTTATCTTACTGATACCTGCGGCAATACAGTCGCGAAGCACATCATCAGAAAGACCCGAAGCTCCGTGAAGAACAAGCGGAGTATCAATTGCCTCGTGGATTTCCTTGATTCTCTGCACATTGATTTTCGGTTCACCCTTATAAATACCGTGTGCGGTACCGACACCGATTGCAAGTGTGCTTACATTTGTGCGGCGGACAAATTCTTCAGCTTCGCTGACACTTGTGTAGGAAGCTTCAAGATCTGTGTCGCCCTCTTCCTTTCCGCCGATTGTGCCGAGTTCACCCTCAACAGAAACGTCCATCGGAAGTGCATAATCCGTAACTTCCTTCGTATACTTTACGTTATCCTCAAAGTTCATCGCACTGCCATCGTACATAACGGAAGAAAATCCGCTTGCGATACATCTTTGTGCCAAAGCAAGGCTGTTGCCGTGGTCAAGATGAAGAGCATAGTCAACGGGGCAATCAGCCATAAGCTCACGCATCATTGCAGGATAAATCGCAACACCGCCGTAATTAAGGGTACGCGGAATCATCTGTACAATGACAGGAAGACGCATTTCGTGCATAATTTCCGAAACAGCCATTGCTGATTCAAGATTGTCAATATTGAATGCAGGGATTGCATAACCTTCCTTTGAGGCTTTTTTCATAAGTCTTGCTGAAGAAATTACCATAACACTTCACTATCCTTTGTAGTCAATAACCTTTCGGCTGTCAAAAATATAAATTATTCCCGAAACTATCGAAATAAGTGCTGTTATTCCGAGAAGAATGTTTGAAATAAGTGGCAACGGCAAGCCGAGTGTGAATATTATATCTGCTTCGCCTATCAGCATAATTGAGACGAGCGAAACCATCTGGAACACTGTTTTTATTTTACCACCGATATTCGCAGGTATTACAACGCCCTGTGCAGCTGCAATAAGCCTTACGGATGTTACAGCAAATTCACGGGTAAGCATAAGCATAACTATCCAGATATTACACAGTCCGTCCTGCATAAGAGCAAGGAAACCTGCCGTTACAAGCATTTTATCCGCTATAGGGTCAAGAAATTTGCCGAAATTTGTAACAATGTTATTCTTTCTTGCCAGATTTCCGTCAATAGCATCCGTAATTGCACCGACGGCAAAAATTATGGCAGAAATAAGCATCTTATATTTTATATTCAGAAAATATATTATGAGAAATAAAGGTGCAATAAACATTCTGAACAACGTAATTTTATTCGGCGTATTCATTATCTGACCTCTCCAAGCAAATCGTATTCATCAAAGTCAAAAATTCTTACGTCAGCGAAATCACCGATTTCAAGATTCTTGGCACTTGTGAACTTAACAACAGAATCAATTTCAGGAGCATCCATATAAGTTCTGCCTATGTAGCTGTCTGTGTAAGAGTCATACTCCTCAACGATTGTCTTATATGTATTTCCGATCTTTGCATTGTTCTTTTCTTCCATAATTGCAAGCTGATCCTGCATTATGATATCGCCGCGGTTGAGTTTTACATCATCCTCAAGCTGGTCATCCATATCGTAAGCGGGAGTACCTTCCTGAGGTGAGAAAGAGAAGCAACCGAGACGGTCAAACTCAATTTCGTTCACAAACGTTGCAAGGTCTTCGAACGCTTCGTCGTCTTCGCCCGGGAATCCGACGATAAATGTTGTTCTGATAACAACATCAGGAATTTCTTTTCTGAGTTTTCCGATTGTATTTCTGATATCCTCGCTTGTTCCTCTGCGGTTCATAGCTTTGAGGATTCTGTCATTAGCGTGCTGAAGAGGAAGATCGATATAATTAACAATCTTTTCCTGATTTTTGATTGTTGAGATAAGCTCATCGGTGATTCTGTCAGGATAACAGTAAAGAAGTCTTATCCACTCGATGCCGTCAATTTCACAAAGCTCGTTAAGAAGCTCGGGAAGCTTGAGCTCTCCGTAAAGATCAAGTCCGTAGCTTGTTGTATCCTGTGCGATAACGATAAGCTCCTTGACACCGACTTCTGCAAGCTGCTTTGCCTCGTCAATGATGTTTTCGATCTTACGGCTTCGCATATCGCCTCTGATTGACGGAATTGTGCAGTAAGTACATCTGTTTGAACAACCGTCAGCTATCTTAAGATATGCCCAATGCTCAGGTGTTGTAAGAATACGCTGTCCGTCAAGGGGTAAATCCGACTGAGGCGGAAAGCTTTCCACAAGGTCGGCTGTAGACATAACTTCGTCAATCACATCAAGGATTTTTCCGTTAGCACCGATACCGATTACTGCATCGACTTCAGGAATCTCCTTTGCAATTTCTTCCTTATGACGCTGAGCAAGGCAACCCGTAACAATAATTTTTCTTACGATACCCTCATTTTTGAGTTCAACTGTGTCAAGGATATTTTCAATCGCTTCCTTTTTTGCATCGTCAATGAAGCCGCAGGTGTTGATAATAACAACATCACATCCGTCGACATAGTCAACAATAGTGTGGCCTGCTTCGTCAATAAGAGCCAGCATACGCTCGGCATCAACCTGATTTTTCGGACAACCGAGAGAAATCAAACCTATCTGATAACCCATAATATCACCTTAATATTCTTCAAAATATTCATCTGACGAAAACTCCCTCATAGCCTGTCGGATATCCCCGAAAGAATAACCCAGACGTACAAGTGCAGCAACAACTTTTTGCCGTGATTTGTCGTCAATCAATTTATTATAATATTTTTTCTGAATAATATCAACTATTGTTTTAATATTATCTGTGTCATTTTCATTTTCGTACTCTTCAAGCACTTCATTTACGGTTACTGAATCTATTCCACGCTTAAAAAGCTCACTCTTTACGCGGTTTTTGCCGTATTTTTTCCGTTCAAACAGCTCACGTGTTAGATTTTCTGCATAACGTCGGTCGTTTACAAGACCCAGATCAAGCAACTTTTCCATAGCAGTATCGACCGAATTTTCGTCATACTTCCTTGAAAGCTTGTTACGAAGCTCCCTTTCGGAATGGTCACGCAGGTCGAGGCTGAACATTGCGCTGTTAAAAGCAAGGCGGGAGCCTGCCGCCTCTTTGAAGGCAGCAAGGTCCCCGTCGTTAATTTCGTCACCTGAAATATAACCTGATGAAAACCAGAAATCTTCATCAACCGTCAGCAGGTATTCACCGTCAATATGAATATGTATTTTTGTGCCTTTGCCCTGTTTAGCTGTAATTTTCATTAATCATCAACCGCTATATCAAGCTTAGCTTTTGCAGATGCTTTTGTTACGGGAGCTGCAGGTGCCGCGGGAGCAACAGGTGCTGCAGGCATTACGGGCTTAACACCCTTCTTTGCAGATGCTTTTCCCATCTGTGCAAGCTTGTCCATATTTTCTCTGATCTTCTGTTCAAGTTCAGCCATAAGATCGGGATCGTTTTTGATAAGCTCTTTGACGTTATCTCTGCCCTGACCAAGTCTTGTTTCACCGTACGAGAACCATGCACCGCTCTTGTTGATTATATCAAGAGAAACGGCTATATCAAGGATTTCGCCAACCTTTGAGATACCTTCACCGAACATAATATCGAATTCAGCCTCTTTGAACGGAGGAGCAACCTTGTTTTTAACAATTTTTACTCTTGTTCTTGCACCGATAAATTCATTACCCGGAGCCTTAAGAGCTTCTGTCTTACGGACATCCATTCGCATTGAAGCATAGAATTTGAGTGCACGACCGCCCGTTGTTGTTTCAGGGTTACCGTACATAACACCAATCTTCTCACGAAGCTGGTTAATAAATATTATAATAGTATTGGATTTATTGATTGCACCTGCAAGCTTTCTTAAAGCCTGTGACATAAGACGTGCGTGCTGACCAACGTGTGAATCGCCCATTTCGCCTTCAATTTCAGATCTCGGAACAAGAGCTGCAACAGAGTCAACAATGACAATATCAATAGCACCTGAACGCACAAGAGCTTCTGTAATTTCAAGAGCCTGCTCACCGTTATCCGGCTGAGCAACAAGAAGAGAATCAACATCTACACCAAGGTTAGCCGCATAAACGGGGTCAAGAGCATGCTCAGCATCGATGAAAGCAGCTTCGCCGCCTGCCTTCTGTGCCTCAGCAACGGCATGGAGAGCAAGAGTTGTTTTACCTGATGACTCAGGTCCGTATATTTCAATAATTCGTCCTTTCGGAAGACCGCCGATACCTGTTGCAACGTCAAGTGAGAGCGAGCCCGTTGAAATAGCTTCAACTGTCATTCCCGCATTCTGCCCAAGACGCATAACAGTTCCTTTACCGTACTGCTTTTCAAGCTGTGCAATTGCGGTTTCCAATGCTTTTTGTTTATCTGCCATAATATTACCTCCGTAACCGTCTTAACCGTACAAATGTTCGATGAATGTATTATACATTAAGCAAAAGAAAAAATCAATAGTGTTTTTCTAAATATTTTTAAAATAAAATAAAAATTGTTTTGAAAAAAGGTTGATTTTTTCGAAAATATCTGTTATTATGTAGGACGTTGTTTAGCATTCGTAAGTAAAAAGGAGGTGCCGACTATGGCAAAATGCGAATTCTGCGGCAAAGGTGTTTCTTTCGGTATTCAGGTTTCTCACTCACACAGACGTTCAAACAGAACATGGAAGCCGAACATTAAGCGTGTTAAGGCAGTTGTTAACGGTTCTCCGCGCAAGGTTTATGCTTGCACACGTTGTTTACGTTCAGGTAAGGTAACACGTGCCGTTTAATGCACATGATGATACAGAGGCTGTCTTTTGACAGCCTCTTTGTCTTTCACGGAGGTTTTTATGGCAAAACTTAAGTCATTTATAAATATATTAAGAAGAAAGATTTTCTTTTATATAGTATGGCCTCTCGCCTTCAGGCTTTTTTCTTTTAAGCCGATCGACGAAAAGCTCATACTTTTTGCATTCAGCAAGAATTATACAAGTATGCCCGACAATCTTACGGGGCTTTACGAATACCTTAAAGATAAGGGTTACAACTGCAAAATTATGCAGGCTCCGCAGAATGCCGTCAAACGCATACTTTTCGATATTACTTTCCAGAAATATTATGCACGTTGCAAGTGTGTTTTTATTACGGATAACTTTGATCCGCTTTACGCTCACAAACCCAACAAGGGTACAAAGGTAATCCAGCTCTGGCACGCTTGCGGTGCTTTCAAAAAATGGGGTTATTCAACCCTTGACCTTGCCTGGGGCGGTAGCCGTGAGGATATGCTCCGTTTCCCGATGCATAACACATACACGGATGTTTTTGTTTCTGCTGAAAGTGTTATCCCCTGCTATGCCGAGGCTTTCGGCTGTAACGAAAAAATCATCAAGGCTTTGGGCACACCGAGAACGGACGTTTATTTTGATAAAGAGTTCGTTAAATCACGCCGTGAGGAATTACTGAAAGCTTTCCCTGCAATCGGTAACCGAAAGATTATTCTTTACGCTCCGACATTCAGAGGCAACTCACCCGAGGAGTCATATAATGACCAGCCACTTGATTACGCTTTTCTTAAGGAAACTCTCGGTAAGGATTATGCTCTCGTTCTCAAGCTTCATCCGTTTACGGCAAAGAAATACAAGCTTACCGAAGAACAGGAAAAGCAGTTCGGCGATTTTGTTTTTGATGCTTCAAATTCACTCTCGGTAGAAACTGCACTCTGTGCTGCCGATTATCTTGTCGCTGACTATTCTTCACTTGTTTTCGAATACGCTTTGCTCGACAAGCCGATGATTTTCTTTGCATACGATCTTGAAAAGTATAAGCGTGACAGAAGCTTCTATTTCGAATACGAAAGCTTTGTTCCCGGACGTATTGTTATGACAAACGAAGAAATTGCCGCATCAATCCTCAGTGACAGCTGTCAGCAGGAAAAGATTGCGGACTTCAGAAAAAAATATATGAGTGCGTGCGACGGCAAGTGTATAGAAAGAATTGCCGAATACGCTGTGAGGTAAAAATATGAAAATAATGATTGCATCCGATATTCACGGTTCCGCTTTTTACTGCAGAAAAATGATTGAAGCATTCCGAAGAGAAAATGCCGAAAAGCTTCTTTTACTCGGGGATATTCTTTATCACGGTCCGCGAAATGACCTTCCGAAGGAATATGCACCCAAAGAAGTTATCGCTATGCTCAATCCCCTTGCGGATAAGCTTCTCTGCGTTCGCGGTAACTGCGACACTGAGGTTGACCAGATGGTGCTTGATTTCCCCGTACTTGCAGAATATGCAATTCTTTACGTTGGTGACAGAATGATTTTTGCAACTCACGGACACAACTTCAACCCTGCAAATCCGCCGAAAATCCGTAAGGGTGACATTCTTTTTAACGGACACACACACGTTCCTGCATTTGAGGTTACGGACAATTTCACATATGTAAATCCGGGTTCGGTATCAATCCCGAAGGAAAACAGCGAACACGGATATATCATTCTTGAGGATAATAAGCTCATATGGAAGAACCTTGACGGTGCGGTTTACAAAGAGGAAACAATCTAACTTCCCACAAGCATAAGAATTTCTTCAACGGTGAGGTGCGGTTGAAGAGCTTTGTTGATTGAAACTGCAATTATTTTTGATGCACGTTCAACGACAAGGTCGATTTCTCGCGGTGTGATTATCATTTCCTTGTTTTCTTTTCGTGAGATTTCCGTTTCATTATCCGTAAGGTCATTGACTAGTGTCTGTGCATCGACAACCGTCGGAATACCCATAGAAATCACAGGCACACCGAGAAAATCCTTATTGATAGCTTTCCGTGCGTTTCCGACTCCCGAACCCGGAATTATTCCCGTATCGGACATCTGTATGGTATTTCCGAGCCTTGCAAGCCTTCTTGCGGCAAGTGCATCAACAACAATCACTGCACACGGATTTATAGATTTTACTATACCTTTTATTGATTCTGCGGTTTCAATTCCCGTTTTGCCGAGAACACCCGGAATAAAGCCCGCTACATGACGAAGCTCGCCAAGCCCGATACTTTCGGACAGCTCATCCGTTATGTGACGTGTTGCAAGAACCATATTCACGCTTTTAGGTCCGATCGCATCAGGTGTTATTTCTGTATTACCAAGTCCTACAACAAGCACCGTGCCCTTTTGCGGAATCAGCAATTTAAGCTCGGCACTTATTGCCGTAACGGTTTCTTCATCAAGGACTGCATTGTTTATCAGTGACGGTATTTCCGCAGTTATATAACTTCCCACAGGCTTACCGAGGCTCTTTGCACCCGACTCGTCAGTAATTCTTATTTTAGTGAAAACAACTGAATTTTTTTCATAGGTTTCACTCTCTACACCCTTCGGAATTCTGTCTTTTAAAAGTTCGTGCCTTTCGAGCGCAAGGTCGGTTCGGAAATTCATACAATCACCTGCAAAAAAATTTAAAAATTTTCAAAAAAATACTTGCAATTTTATAGTTTTAATGATATGATTACTAACTGTGTAATGCACTAAAGGAGGTGGAATGATGCCTAACATCAAATCAGCAAAGAAAAGAGTACTTGTAAACAAGACAAAGGCTGCTCGTAACAAGTCAAGAAATTCAGCTCTCAAGACAGCTATCAAGAAGGCTAACGCTGCTGCTGCAGCTAACTCACCTGATAAGGAAGCTGCTGTTAAGTTTGCTATCAAGAAGGTAGATCAGGCTTGTGCTAAGAATCTTCTCCACAAGAACAACGCTGCCAGAAAGAAGTCAGCTCTCGCTAAGCTTCTTGCAGACTAATTGAGATTAACAATACGGACGGATTGTATATCCGTCCTTTTGTTTTTTGTGTCAAAAATTCCTTGACTTTATTTCCTTACTGTAATATAATTAGTGTAATCAAAATTCAGGAGGTACTATCCCATGTGTGATACACTTAAAAAGATTCTTAAAGTTGTAGGTATTATCGCTGCTATTGCTGCTGTTGCTGCAGGCGTTTATTTGCTCATCACTAAGGTTCTTCCCTGCAAGAACAAGGTTGAAGAAGACGACCAGAGCGATTACGTTTCATGCTCATGCTGCGACATCGACGATCCTGTACCTGTTGAAGCATAAATTATACGAAATATTTAAGGAGCGAGTTTTAACTTGCTCCTTTTTATTTTGTCCCTGAACGGGTCACAAACGAAACAAGAAGTCCGCTGATTATCGCCGCAGTTATTCCTGCCGAGCCTGAGCTCAGCGGCCCCGTTATAATTCCGAGCCAACCCAGCTGGTTGATCATTTCCCTTGTCCCCTTGGCAAGTGTGTATCCGAAGCCCGTAAGCGGTACGGTTGCTCCGCAGCCTGCAAAATTTACAAGATGCTGATACAGACCGAGCGCTTCGAATAAAACTCCGAGCACAACAAAGCAGACAAGAATACGTGCAGGAGTGAGTTTTGTTAAATCGATCAAAAGCTGACCCGCAACGCATATTGTACCTCCGACTAAAAAGGCCCATAAAAAATCCATAAAATCACCCTGTTTATATTGTTTTTGGAAATAAAGGCTTTATTCAAAAAAATGATTGAAAAAATTTACAAAAAACTTAATTAAAATATACATATATTGAGATGAATTTCTATTGACTTTAGCGTGTTAATGTGTTAGCATAATACCACATTATTAATCGGAGGGATTATTATGAAAAAGTATTTAGCAATTATTCTCGCAATCGTAACAGTTCTTTCAGTTCTTGCATTTGCAGGCTGCGGAAAGAAAGAAGAAAAGCCCAACAACGACGATGTTGTTGCAACAGGTGAATTGGCAGAAATCAAAGAAAAAGGCAAGCTCATCGTTGGTATCACAGAGTATCCTCCAATGAACTTCAAAGACGAAAAGGGCGAATGGACAGGCTTTGATACAGAGCTTACATACGCTTTCGCTGAGAAGCTCGGCGTTGACGTTGAGTTCATTGTTCTTACTGACTGGGAAAAGAAGTTTATTGAGCTCAAATCAGGTACAATTGACTGTGTATGGAACGGTATGACTATCACAGATGAAGGTCGTAAGAACGCTTCCATTTCTGACGTTTACCTTAAGAACTCACAGGTTGTTGTTCTTCCTGCTGACAAGGCTGCTGCAGTCAAGACAGTTGAAGACCTTAAAGCTTTCACATTCGCAGTTGAAAACGGTTCTGCAGGTCAGGCAATCGCTAAAGAAAAAGACATTAAGTTTACTCCTGTTCAGGATATGGGTAAGGCACTCTTAGAGGTTAAGAGCGGTGCTTGCGACGGTTGTATCATCGACAAGACAATGGCCGAAGCTACAGTTGGCGAAGGCACAAGCTATGAAAAGCTTGCTATTTCAATCACACTCAGCACAGAGGAGTTCGGTGTTGCTTTCAGACAGGATTCAAACCTTACAGCTGAATTCAACTCATTCCTTAAGGACTATCAGGCAAGCGGTGATTTTGAAAAGCTTGCAGCTAAGTACGAAATTAACATCGAGAAATAATTCAATCAAAACTTAAAATCAAAAGGCAGGAAGTCATCGGCTCCCTGCCTTTCGGATGTATAATAGTTTTAAATCAGAAAGGTTTATTTGTATGTTTTTAACGGTAACCCAGGCTTTATTGGAAGGCTTTGCGACAACGCTTGAGCTTTTCATTATGACCTTGATTTTCGCTTTGCCGTTGGGCCTTATCATCAGCTTCGGCTCAATGAGCAAAATCAAACCTATCAAATGGTTTGTACGCACTTTCGTCTGGATTATAAGAGGTACTCCCCTTATGCTCCAGCTTATCATTATTTTCTACGTGCCCGGTATGGTCGGTATGTGGGCAAGAGACCAGGAAACAACCAACGTCTTTATTGAATGGCTTGCGACCTGGAAGGTTATGGAGCGTTTCTCAGCAGCTCTTGTTTCTTTTGTAATTAACTACGCTTGCTATTTTTCAGAGATTTACCGCGGCGGTATTGAATCCATTTCAAAGGGTCAGTACGAGGCTTGCCACGTGCTCGGTATGAGCAAACCGCAGGCATTTTTCCACGTTGTTCTTCTCCAGGTTATCAAGCGCATTATTCCGCCGATGAGTAACGAAATCATCACGCTTGTAAAGGACACTTCCCTCGCCCGTATCATTTCGGTTTACGAAATCATCTGGAGTGGTGAAGCATTCATCAAGAGCGATGGTCTTCTCTGGCCCTTGTTCTACACAGGTGCATTCTTCCTTCTCGCTTGCGGTCTTCTTACAATTCTCTTTAACAAAATCGAAAAGAAGCTCAGCTTCTTCTCTGTGTGAGGTGAACGGATATGGCTATACTTGAAGTTAATGAGCTTACCAAGGATTTCGGCTCAACAAAGGTTTTAAAGGGCATATCTTTCTCGCTTGAAGAAGGTAAAGTGCTTTCAATCATCGGTTCATCAGGCAGCGGTAAGACTACCCTGCTTCGTTGCATAAACGGTCTTGAAACTGCGACTACAGGCAAAATCAGCGTTAACGACAAGGTTGTTTTTGACAGCACGGTCACAGACAAAAAAGAGCTTAAAGCACTCAGACACAATCAGCAGAACATCGGCCTTGTTTTTCAGCAGTTCAATCTTTTCCCGCAGTACACAGCTCTCGGCAACGTTACACTTGCAATGAAGCTTGCGGCAAAAAAACGTCCTGATTACAAGAAAAACAAAAAGTCTATTCTTGAAGAAATTGATGCAACCGCGAAGAAATATCTTGACAAGGTCGGTCTTTCTGACAAGCTCGGCAACTACCCTTGTGAGCTTTCAGGCGGTCAGCAGCAGCGAGTTTCAATTGCACGTGCACTTGCAATGAATCCGCAGATTCTCTTCTTTGACGAGCCGACATCAGCTCTTGACCCCGAGCTTACAGGTGAAATTCTTAAAACAATCCGTCAGCTTGCTGAGGACAATATGACAATGGTTATCGTTACTCACGAAATGAACTTTGCAAAGGACGTTTCGGACGAGGTAATATTTATGGATGACGGCGTTATCGCCGAGCAAGGCACACCCGAAGAGGTACTTGTTAATCCGAAGAATCCAAGAACAAAAGCCTTTCTTAACACTTACGAAAAATAAATAATTGACAACACCGCCCACAATTTGCTATAGTTAAAACAGCAAAATAAAGGCGGTGTTTTTATTATGATGAGATTAGGTATTATCAACGGCTGGGATGAAGGTCACTTCAAAACAGTCAGCGAAAAAGGACTTACAGCGGTTGAATTCTGTATCAACTACAACTATGACTCTGCAGAGGTTCTTGCAAGAGCAGAAGAAATCAAGGGTTACTCCGAGAAGTACGGTGTTGATGTTGCATCAATCGGACGTTGGGGTATGACAAGAGTTGACGAAAACGGTGATATTATCCCCGAAGCTTTACAGCACGACAAAAACCTTGTTGACTTGGCTTCAATCCTCGGCTGTCCTGTTTTCAACGTAGGCTGTAACGAAGTTGAAGGTAAAACATTTGAAGAAAACTGCAAGTTTGCAATCAATTACCTGCAGACACTTGTTGATTATGCAAAGCCCAAGGGTGTTAAAATCGGTCTTTACAACTGCGACTGGGAAAACTTCATCTGGGATGCAAAGTCCTGGGGTGCTGTTCTTACGGCTATTCCTGAGCTCGGCATCAAATATGACCCGTCACACTGTATTAACCGTTTCGGTGATTATCTTAAGGAAATGGCTGACTGGGGTCACAGATTCCACCACTTCCACGTTAAGGGTACTCTCCACGTCGGCGGCGACCATTACGACGATCCCCCGGCAGGACTTGACCAGACAAACTGGGGTGCAGTTATGGCAATCCTTTACGATGTAGGTTACGACGGAGTTCTTTCAATTGAACCGCATTCAAGAAACTGGTTCGGCGGCAAAGGACAGTGGGGCATCGACTTCACAATCAAGTATATGAGTCAGTTCCTCATTGACGAGAAGTACAATGATATGGATATTGACCCGTATATGCCGTAAAGCTGACAGTTAATATATTCATCACCCATTCGGCAAGTTTGTCGCATGGGTGATTTTTGTTTATATTCCCTAAAACATTTGACTTTTCAGGAAAACAACTATATAATCTATACATCAAAGGAGGTTTTCATTATGAAAAAACGTTATCTTACTTTGGCTAAAAAGTTTCTTGCGGTGTTTATGGCAACTCTGTTTGTCGGAATGCTTGCACCTGCGGCAATCGCTGCCAACGCTGAAAAGAACTTTATAATCGAAAATCCTTATGAAGAAATCAACTGGGACGAATGGGAAGCGTACAAAACCCAGCTTCACTGCCACACAACAGCAAGTGACGGATTCCTCACAATCGACGAATTCTGTAAGATGCACTATGCCGCTGATTACGACATCGTTGCTCTTACCGACCACGGTACACTCAACCGCGGTTGGAATGTTGCTCCCGAAGTTGTTCCGATTATGAGAGCTATAAAAAAAGAGCGTACAAAGAACGCTCCGATTGTTCCGATTTCAGATGAAGAGTACGAGGCATACATTAACGGTACAAACGAAAACAGAACTTTCGTAACAGAAGACGGATATGAGCTTAACAGAACAAAAACCACAGGAATGATTGATATTCCTCTCGGTAACGAGCTTAATATGGCTACTCCCTTTGCTGACTGCCATCTTACGGGTTATTATGCAGAATACGGTCAGGGTCTTGCAGGCGTTTTCGGCGACTATGAAACTCCTTCCAAGGGTGTAAAAGAAGCAGGCGGTATTTCGATGCTTTCTCACGTCGGAGAATATGTTTACATTGACAAAGATTCTGAAAAGTATGTAGGTCAGAAGATTGACGAATATTACGTTAATAAATTTGCAAGAATCTTTCTTGACAACCCCGGTTCTTCACTCGGTATGGGTATCAACAGTGCAACAGACGCACACACACGCTGTGACCGTATCCTTTACGACCAGATTCTTCAGAAAACAATTCCTAACGGCGTTGTTCCGTGGTGTAACACATTTGCAGATTCACACAACCAAAACGCTGTAAATGATGCTTATACAATGAGCTGGATGCCTGAACAGACTTCGGAGGCATTCCGCACCTGCCTTGAAAAAGGTCAGTATTTCTCAATTTCTCACTATTCAAACGGTGTTGAGCTTGACGGTATTCCCGAAATTCCCGGCTTTGTTGAGCAGGAAGTTTATGATACTGAAAAGTACTGGTTGGACAATACTCCCCAGGTAACAAGAGTTACCGTTGACCAGGAAAATGACACAATCACTGTTGAAGGCGTAAACTTTGACAGAGTTGTATGGGTTTCTAACTGCAACGTTATCGAGCGTGACGAAAACATCACATCAGGCAAGGCAACACTTGACCTTCACGCTGACAGCTTCCTTAACGGAAACGAGCCTGAGCTTTACGTAAGATTTTACCTCACAGGCGAAAACGGAATCTGCTACTCACAGCCGATGGTGCTTCACGTTGAAGGCGAAGAATTCGAAAAGGTTGAAGTTCCCAAGACATACGACCTTCCGTGGTTCCTCAGAGGCCTTGTAACAGTTATTGATGCACTCTTCTTCAGATTAAATCCGATTATCTGGATATTCAAATATTTCGGACTTGGCTATAATCCGATTACATTAGACAGACTCTTCAATCCGTTCTAAAACGCATAATGCCCACAGAATCCGCTTTCTGTGGGCATTGATTTATCTCAAGACATAGAAAGAGCCGTATCATACGATACAGCTCTTAAAGTTTACTTATGCGTCGTCTTCTACATAGCTCGGATCAGTAACTACGAGGAATGCATCGTCGCCCTTACCGATCTGCTTGTAAATTCTGTCTGCCTTAGGTGTTGTCATCGGGAATCCTTCACCGTGACTCATATAAAGAAGAATCTGAAGCTCGTGGAGAGTCGGGAAGAAAAGGAAGATCAACGGCTTACCGGGAACTGAATTCCATACGCCGAATGCGAAGTAAGCACAGTTGAGAATGTGTGACCAAGTACCACCATTGATAATCTTATTACTTACAATCTCAAGGTCTGCCTGAGTGAGATCCTTGCTGAGGTAAGTGTATTCATATGCGTTGATGTTGCGGTAACGCCATGCTTCAACATTATAATAAAGACCGACACCGTCAGCAAGCGATGTACCGAAAGTACCGCAGGAAACGCCTTCTCCCTTCGGCAATGTGTAAGCACCGACTGTAAGGCTGTGATCAGTGAGGTTTTCAATGTAGATCCAAGTATGACCTGAAAGGCTTCTGTAGCGTTCATTATGGCCTACATACATACGTGCAACGATAACATCAGCTTCGTCTGTTACATCATCTGCAGCTGATACTGACATTGCGAAAACGCCAAAAAGAACAGCCACAACAAGCAACATTGATGTGAGTTTTTTAAAGATTTTCATATTTATCCCTTCTTTTAAAATATCGTGCTGAAAGTATATCATAATATCTTTATAGTGTCAACATTGTAAAACAGGAAAACTCCGCAGAAACAAATTCTGCGGAGTCTACAGTTTAATTATTTAGGTCTTGCCTGTGAATAGGTTTTTCCATTCTGCAAGGTGTACCCTCTTGCTTCCATAAGCTCAGAAACGGTTACAAATTTATAACCCTTTGCCATAAGATCGGGAATAAGCTTTTCAACAGCTTCCGCCGTTGCGGGATAAAGATCGTGCATAAGAATAATCGCACCGTCAAAAACGGTATTCATTACTGCATCATAATCTTTTTTAGCATCTCTGTATTTCCAGTCGTTCGAGTCAACCGACCACATAATCATCGGATACTGAATATTTTTCTTTACAGTATCGTTATAACCGCCCTCAGGAGGACGCATAATCTTCACCGGTACACCCGTAACTGCTGAAATTGCATCGGCAGATTTTTTCATTTCTTCCTGCATCTGAGAAACTGTAAGTTTAGAAAGATTTTTATGTGACCAGGTGTGTGAACCAATCTCACAACCAATATTGTGAACTCTTTTTACAACATTTTTACAGCTGTCCACCCTGTTTCCTACAATAAAAAATGTTGCCTTCGCTCCGTGCTTTTCAAGAGTATCAAGAATTCTTGATGTAACCGCAGAATGAGGACCGTCATCAAACGTCAGGGCAATGAGCTTTGGTCCGTTGGAAGTTTCAGTCTTTTTTGTTGAAGCTTCACTCTCTGATTCCTGAGTTTCAGGTTCAGTTGTCGGTTCTGTTTTTGTTGTGGTAGTGGTTGTGCTTGTAGTTGTTACTGTCGTTTCGGTGGTCGATTCTGTCGTTGACTGAGTTGTTGATGACGTTGAACCGTCCTCTTGTGTCAAAGTATCAACAGGTTTTGTTTGTCCGCAACCCGAAAGTATAAGGAAGCACATGCAAAGCACTATACTTAGTGCTCTTTTAGAAATCAATTGATTCATTTATATCATCTCCGACAGCAATTATATAACTAAATGTAACAATAATCAACATTAAAACTCAATATTTTGTGCAAAAAAGATCTGTTTTTTTATTATTAATATATCACAAAAATAAATTTTTAAAAATTTCAAAAAAATAAGAAAATTTTTCAAAAAAAGTATTGACAATTCAAAAATCATCGTATATAATAAGCAAGTCGCTTGACGAGAGTGGCGGCGAGATTATGGCGGCATAGCTCAGTTGGCTAGAGTACTCGGTTCATACCCGATTGGTCGTAGGTTCGAATCCCACTGCCGCTACCATTTTTTACGGCCCGGTGGTCAAGAGGTTAAGACACCGCCCTTTCACGGCGGTAACACGAGTTCGATTCTCGTCCGGGTCACCAAGCCGAGCAAACGCTCGGCTTTATATTTTGCGGATGTAGCTCATCTGGTAGAGCGCCACCTTGCCAAGGTGGAGGTAGCGAGTTCGAGCCTCGTCATCCGCTCCAACAAAAAAGCCTGACTTGTTTACAAACAAGTCAGGCTTTTTTGAATGATGTTTGCCTTCGGCAAATGGTGTCATTTCATTAATGATGTGCTGATGCTAATGATGTCGGCTTCGCCTAATGTTTATGGCAAACATCGCATCATTGCGACCATCGGAAGCAACATCATTACGCGAAGCATAACATCATATCGCCGGCAGCGATGCATCATTGAAATATGCATCGCCTTATGATACAATTAGGCAAAAGGAGGCGATTTTGTGAAAGAAAATAAACTTGCAGAACTTTCCTTGGAATTTTCTGTGGATATCATAAACCTTGTAAAATTTTTAAAATCTAACCACGAATCCATCATTTCTAACCAAATCGGCAGAAGCGGTACCTCTATCGGTGCCAATATCTATGAAGCACAATACGCACAAGGCAAGAAAGATTTTATTTCCAAGCTTGAAATCGCCTTGAAGGAAGCGAGTGAAACAGGTTACTGGCTCGAATTGCTACACAAAACCAATTACATAGACGAACAATTATATAAATCTCTTTCCGCTAAATGTGCTTCGTTGCGTGTTATGTTGATTGCTTCCTGCAGAACAGCAAAGGAGAATACAAAATGAAATATATAAAACTTTTACTTTCACTTGTTTTACTTTGCAGTATGTTATCCTCCTGCGGCTTACAAAGCAATACAAGAACAGAATGTTTTGGATTTAATATAGCAGATTACACTCTTGTCGAGGAACATGATACTCACGGCAGTTTTCTTGGCGACGGTTCATATTATTTGATTTTGGATTGTTCTGAAAAAACGAGCACGGCACAGGAGATTATCGGTAATTGGAAACCATTACCTCTCACCGAGAATTTACAACTCGTAATGTATGGCGGTAAAAAAGACGGTATAGATTACGGATATAGTTTTGCAGAGGAAGCACATTGGCCCATCATCAATAATGGTGTTTATAAATTTGTCGACCGACACTCCGAAACAAAAGATAATACAGATGACACAGACTTACTTGACAGACACTCTTTCAACTTTTCGATTGCGGTATATGATTTAGATACTGACATCTTGTACTTTTTTGAAGTAGATACTTAATCTTGCTCCTGTTCTGTTTAGTTATTCTTGATAAAAGCAGCATTTGTCACTGACAGATGCTGTTCTTTTTTGTTTATCAGAATGTCGAAAAAGCGGTTGCTTTTTTGTGCAACTTTTTCGCAACAAAATTTTACAAAACGTTGAAAATGACCGATACAATATGTTAAAATGTAAATTACATTATAAACAGCTCAAGGAGTGTGTAACATGAAAAAAACTCTTAAAAAGTTAATTGCACTTTGCCTTTGCCTTGCAATGATTGCATCGGTTACTCTTTTCAACGCTTCGGCAACAAAGAAGTATACCGACTGTAACGGTGAGTGCGAACACTATCCGGCAATCATCGTTCCGGGTCTCGGTCAGTCAAACACATGGGTAGTTGACGACAACGGTGACTACATACTTGATGACGAAGGCAACAAGATGACAAGCTTCCCGGCTTACATTCAGCTTGACAAGGTTATCGGCAGAATTCTTGCTCCGGCTTTGCTTTCTCTTGTAACGCAGAAGGACATCGGTCTTACAGAAGCTGCAGCAGACGCTATCAGACTCTGCTTCGGCATCAATACCTGCGACGAAAATGCAAAGACCAGCCCCAATGTTGTTACAGAAAGATACCCCTACCCTGCTTCTGAATATCAGGATTTCGAAGCTGAAGAGGTTTTCGGACACGTTCCTTTCAATCTTTACGAAACAGAACAGCCTTTTGACCATATGTATTACTTTGCATACAATTCATTCGGCAATCACATCGACGTTGTAAACGAGCTTTACGATTATATTCAGATGGTCAAAGAGCAGACAGGCCACGATAAAGTAACACTTATTCCTCTTAGTCAGGGTGCTTCAGTAACAAGTGCATTACTTGACTACAAGCCTGAAGTTCAGGATGACATTCACAAGGTTATCTTTGTTGTTCCCGCTATCGACGGTTCAACAATCATCGGTGACGTTTTCAACGGCAGAATTTCTTTCCTCAACAAGGAATATCTTTACAACGGATTCCTCGGCGAGCTCGGTCTTCTTGATAAGGGCACTGCTGCTCTTATTGAAATGCTTCTCAGAATTCTTCCCGATGAGATTATTACATCCGTTCTTGAAGCTGCCGTAACAGCACTTGTTGAAGACGTTATGGTAACAAGCACAGGTATGTGGGCACTCTGTCCGTCAGGCGATTATCCCACAGCTGCAGAAAAGCATCTTTCATCCCCTGACAAAGCAAGCATCAAAGCACAGACAGACAAATACTATCAGGCTCAGCTTCATGCACACGATAACATCCAGAACCTTGTTGATAACGGAGTTCAGGTTTTCTGCTTCGTTGAATACAATATCCCGATGATTAACGTCGGCGAAACATGGAACTCACAGAACGCTGACTACATCATTCAGACAGACTCAACATCAATGGGTGCTCATTTTGCGAATGTAGGCGAAACTCTTCCTGATGATTATGTTCAGCAGAACACTCACTGCTCTGACCCGACACACAACCACATTTCTCCTGACAGAGTTGTTGATGCATCAGCAGGTCTTCTCCCCGACACAACATTCTACTTCGAGGGTCAGCGTCACGACCTTACAGCAAGAAATGACGTTATCCTTAAGCTCGCACTTAACCTTATTGAATGTGACGACACAAAGGACGTTTACTCAGACCCGAGATTCCCGCAGTTCAACACCGCAAGAAGTTCTGAAAAGCTTGTTCTTCTTGTTAAAGAAGCTAAAACAATTGACCCCTCTACCCTTTCACCTGAAGATGCAGCAGAGCTTGCAGCAGCTATTGCTGAGGCAGAGAAGGTTATCGACAACACTATCGGCATCAAGGGTGAAGTTGAAGCATCCGAAGCAAGAGTCACAGCTTGTCTTGTAAAAGCAGGTGTTATGGAAGCTCCTGAAGAAGGCGGAGTTTCACTTGACATCTTCACAAAGATCAGCCCGTGGTTCTACGAGAAATTCGGCACAGACGGTTATTCTGAGCTTGCCGTTATTTACTCAATGAAGGCACTTCAGACTGTAGTTGATCTTGTTCTTAAACTTGTATAAAATAAAAGGCAGACTTCGAGTCTGCCTTTTATTTTATACTTTAATTTCCAACAACACATAAGTCTGAAATACAATAATATCACGCACAGTCGGGCAGTTTTCTCTTTGCCATACGCGCGTATGCCTGCATCGAAAAGCTGCCCGACTGCGCGCAATCTATTGCATTTCAGATGCAAAGCAGTTTTGAAAGAGTAGATTTTTGTCTCGGCAAGGCAAAAATCTGCAGTAATACGTGGATATTTCAAAGATTTTTAACGAAGCCGAGGCGGAAAGACACCTTTCAAAACCTTATGGCTTGTTGGAAATTAAAGTATACTTAATTTGACAAAAACATTGTTTTGTTTTAAAATTAAGTCAAATTAACAAACTTTGAGAGGAGATCATTATGAAGAAAGTAACTAAACTTATTTCTCTTATTCTGGCAATAACCTTGTGTGTTTGCGCGTGTATTATTCCCGCTTCTGCAGAAAGCAACACCGAACGCGTTATTGACAAGAACAAATTTGAAACTGATTATCCTTATATTTTTGTTCACGGCATGGGCGGTTGGTCGCCGTCAAACGAATTTTATTCTATGTCACCTTATTGGGGTGGCGGTCTCTGGCTTTCCGACACAGACCTTATTAAAATGCTTAACGAACAGGGCATCGAAGCTTATGCTCCTGCAGTCGGTCCTCTTAGCAGTGCATGGGACAGAGCTTGTGAGCTTTATGCTCAGCTTACAGGTACAACAGTCGACTACGGCGAAGCTCATTCAAAGGCACACGGCCACGACAGATTCGGGTTCACTTATGAGCCTGTTATGGGTGAAGCATGGAACCTTGAAGATAAGATAAACCTCGTCGGCCACTCTTTCGGCGGTGCAACAGTGCGACTTTTCACTTCACTTCTTGCATTCGGTTGCGAAGAAGAAATTGCCGCTACGGGTGATGACACAAGTGAGCTTTTCAAGGGCGGACACGAAAGCGTTCATTCGTGTATAACTCTTTCGGCTCCGCACAACGGCACCCAGGTTTCAAATATGCTTTACGACCTCACGGGACCGTACTACGTTATTGTTATGCTTTATAACCTTATCGGTGCAACTCTTGGTAACGATTTCCTTGTTTTCTCGTTACAGATGGGACACTTCGGACTTACACCGAAGCAGGACGAAAAGAGAGCAAAATTCAGCTTTGACAACATTTGGAATTACTATCAGTCCGGCGACAACTGTTACTACGATATGACATTACGCGGTGCAGCTGAGCTTAACGAAACAATAAAGCTTTGTGACAGCACATACTACTATTCATACACCACCGCTGCAACAAGAACCGACTGCACAGGCAAACAGCTGATTTATCCGAGTGTTACTCCGATTTTCTACATTTCTTCGGGTATGCTCCGCCTTTCTGAAGGCAAAACATACGACGGTGTTACAATTGAGGGCGACTGGGCTGTAAACGACGGTATTGTTCCGCTTATTTCTGCAAGATATCCGCTTTGTGATGAGGCAACGGCACTCAGCTACGAAGAAAGCATTGCCGAGGGTAAAGATATTGAAAGCGGAAGATGGTACTATATGAACACACTCGTCGGTACAGATCACTTTGACTTCTGCGGAACAAAAGACTATCCGACATCGTTCGAAGATTTCTACTACACAATGATTGAAACAGCAAATTCAAGATAAACGTAAAGACCTCCGAAAAACGGAGGTCTTTCATTTATACTGACAAGAAGAAATATTCAGTTATTGTTTCGGGTGTTTCCTTCATTCCGTTGTTAACCCACCAACAGACGGTTTCTACAAAAACAGCAGAGATGTGATTTATCCTGAAGCTCTCGGGCAAGCTCTTGCTTTTTGAGGAATCAAACATATTCAACTGACTTGCAACAAGCTTCTGCAGATTTGTTTTGAAATATCGCATAAACAGTTCATTGTTGTGTCCCGAAAGAAGATCGAGAATATTATTGTCGTTTTTCTTAAGATGCTGAAAAAGGTGAAGAAATACAGAATCGGGAGCTTCGCACTCGAAGATATGTCTGTGGTCGTTATGAACATCACCTACAGAGTCAAAAACATGGCAGAAAAGCTCCTCGCAGAGTTCTTTGAGAAGGAACTCCTTTGTTTCAAAATGTGCATAGAAGGTCGCTCTGCCGATATCCGCCTTTTCTATTATCTCCCCTACCGTTATATTGTTGAAATCCTTTTTTGACAAAATTTCTATAAACGCTCTGAAAATAGCTTCGCGCGTTTTTCTTTGACGTCTGTCCATAAAATCCTCCGTACAAATTTTCAAAAATGTTCACTATCGAACAGTAAAAACAATCTGGATGTCGATTTTTAAAAGTTTATTTTATATAATATAAACAGAACAAGTTGTTCACTATTGAATATAATATATAATAAAACATCTTTTGTCAACGGAGGCTACTTATGAAAACAGAGAAAAATATACTTGTCGCTTTTCTTTTAAACCTTGCATTTTCTGTTTTTGAATTTGCAGGAGGACTTTTTACAGGCAGTATTGCGATTATCTCGGACTCGGTTCACGATATGGGCGATGCAGCAAGCATAGGGATTTCATACTACTTAGAAAAGAAGAGTAAAAAAGGTCCCGACGAAAAATATACTTACGGATATACACGCTTTTCGGTAATCGGCAGTCTTATCACTACGCTTATTCTCATTTTCAGCTCGTGTGCCGTTATATATAATGCCGTTCACCGAATTTTAAACCCTGTTGAAATCAACTACAACGGAATGATTGTTTTTTCAGTTTTCGGGATTGCGGTTAATTCACTCGCTGCTTTTTTCACACACGAAGGAAATTCGCTCAATCAGAAAGCGGTAAACCTGCATATGCTTGAAGATGTACTCGGATGGGTTGTTGTTTTTATCGGTTCAATTGTGATGCGTTTTACGGACCTTTCGTTCATTGACCCGATTATGTCCATCGGAGTTGCTGTTTTCATCCTGATAAGTGCAGTTAAAAACATTAAAACTATTCTTGATCTTTTTCTTGAAAAAACGCCCTGCGGAATTGATGTTGACGAAATTAAAGAGCATATTATGAGCATTGACGGCATTTCCGACGTTCATCACATACACATACGAAGCCTTGACGGATTTAACAACAGTGCAACGATGCACATTGTAACCGATGCCGATGCAGGCGTAATCAAGAAGCTTGTACGTGAAGAGCTTCTTGAACACGGAATCTGCCACGCTACACTCGAAATTGAAAGTGAAGACGAAGAGTGTTGCGATAAACATTGTCACACCGAGATTAAATCAGGTCATTGCGGTCACGGACATCATCACCATTAAAAAATGACTGCCACGGATTTTTAATTCCATGGCAGTTATTTTTATTCAGTTACCAAATAAACATTGATGATTATAATTCCTTATAAAGCACAAGCTCGGACGAAAGAGATGATGGAATGTAAATATTTATACCCTCATATTTTAATTCTCTGCCCGAAACAGCGAACTTCTCTCTGTTGTTATCGAGTGTCACTTCATACATTTTCGAAGCGTCTGCACCCTTCAGGCGGATTTTTCGCACCGTTTCGTTTGTGTTGCAAAGATTAAATGCAACAAGTGCACCCCTGCATGAGTCGGGCGATGCAATTTCAAGTGCCGAAAAACCTTCATTAAAGGTATCTGCAACATCAGGCGTATGATGATAAGTCTTTGCTGTCGGCAAAAACGGCCTTATGAAATCCTTATAAAGAGCCACGCTGTGCTTCACAAATTCAAGCTGAACCTCGTTCATCTGTGCCGTTACTGGTGAGATTACATTCAACGACATATGAGTGAGCATCGTGTTTCGCATATGCAGGTCGAACGAGCCGAAGTTATGACAATTCATTCCTGCAAAAAGCCTGTCCACTCTTTCAGGCGGAAGTGCAACGGTCATTCCGTTTGTTATCATCACAGAAAGCGGTGCACACTGATTATCCGACACCCAAGTGTGATTGAAGGCTTTCATCATTTCAAGGTCGGTACGTCCGCCGCCACCTGCACAGTTTTCAAATATTACATTTGGAAAACGTTTTTTAAGATTTGAATATATGCGGTAGACTTCCTTGAAATGACGGATATTAAGACATTCTTTTCTGCCTGTTCCCGTGTCGCGGATATTGAAATATTCCTTGTAATCGGTGTTGTAGTCAATTCTGAGAAGGTCTATTTTATACTCTTCGATAAATCTTGCAAGCTCGTCCTCTACCCTCTTTGCGGCTTCATGAACAGTAAGATCAGTAAATCTCGGTGATTTTTCGCCGTAGATGTTATCTGCTCGCCATTCAGGATGCTTAATATACGCATCACAAAGTCTGCCGAGGCTTTCGATATCGGACCACAGACCGAATTTCATACCTTTTTCGTGGCAATAATCAACGAGTTCCTTTATCCCGTTCGGATATCTTTCGGGGTTCGGAAGGTTTGTGCCGGTAAAATCGCCCCATTCAAGCTGTCTGTCAGGCGGACACTCCCAACCTGCATCGACGATGAACACCTCACCGCCCATTTCAGACATACGCTCAATATAAACCTTGCTTGTTTCAACGCTCATATCGTGTTCTGCACCCATTCCTGCACCGACAAGCAAAGCTGACGGATCAGCCTCCGGACGGTTGAGCACCGACTTTCTTATATGAGAATGCATTTCATAAACAGCATCGTCAAAGTCACCGCATACCATGCCAATATGCACCTCAGGCGTTACAAAGATTTCATTCGGAGCGATTATGTACATCGGATTATGGGAAAGAATTTCAGCTTTGAACGAAAGGTATGTGTCCGTTATTTCAGGCTTCGCATTATAGTCAACGGTAAAACGGCAGCCTCCGCTCCACGCTGTTTGTGCGAACCAGATTTTTCCCATAAGGTTGTTACGAATCATAACCAAAGGATGACGGAATCTGTCGCGGTTGAAACGGGTATCGATTGAAGTAACCTCTGTTTTCAGGTCTTTCCAGGTAAATTTACCCTCATTTGCCCAACGGTCATCCGCAAAATAGCCGACAGAATAAAACTTCTCCACATCGCGTGAAACAGTTAATTTTTCCGTTTCAATTTCTTCAACTCCGCCGCTGATAAGGCTCAGACGGCTGAGATTCATATAGAATTCGGATTTATTTTCAATTTCGCAGTATCTTGTAAACATCTGTGTGCCGTCAAGAACGGTTATAACCCTGATTACAACAGGTTTTATTGAGCTTTCAAGAGTAAGGATTGCTTTAATTGAATCCTCATCCTTCTGAGTTGTGAAATCTACAAATCGAAGGTTAAAATCTACACTCTGTCCGTCAAGCTCGATATTGAACGAAGACGGTTCTGTGTACCGTTTATGGTCAAGTCTTGTCGGCATACAGGCAAGAAGATCAAGAGGATATCCTGCACCATTCCAGCCATTTGATACAAGAACGCCGTTAAGAAGCATCTCTTCATAGACCATATTTCCGCTACGGTAACAGAATGTCGGATTTTCGCCTTCTTTATAATAAACATCGAAATAATTATGAGTGTTATTCATATTATCATCCCTTTGCAATATGCTGATTAAAGTATTGCATAAAGGTAAATTTTTGTCAACCTGAAGAACAGGAAACGATTCACCAAAATTGCATTCAAACGATTGACACGGTACGATAAAACAAGTTATAATTAAGAAAAGGAGGTTTTATTATGAAAAAAATTATTATTTCAGTTTTCCTCGTTTGCGTAATGCTTCTCGGCACAGTAATTCCCGCTTTTGCCGCAGGCGGCAGCGCAAGGCTTCAGTTTGACAAGGACGGAGAATTTAAAATTCTTCATATCTGCGACTGTCAGGATACCTTCCCCGCTCAGCAGAAAATGCTCACTTACATCAACTATATGCTCGAAATCTACGAGCCTGATCTTGTCGTTCTTGGTGGTGACAACACAGTCGGCCCCAAGGAAACAAAAGACGATGCTATCAAAGAATTAGTATCACCTTTTGTTGAGCACGAAACTTATTTCACACTTGTTTTCGGTAACCACGACCACGAACAGGGCGTTGACAAAGAAGCTCTTCTTAAGATGTATCAGAAGCACGGTGGTAAATACTGCCTTGCTTACGATGCTGTGCCCGAACTTTCAGGAACAGCTACTCACAATCTTCCCGTTTACTCATCTGACGGTAAAAAAATAAAATTCAACTTATGGTTGTTTGATTCAAACACTTACCTTGAGAATGAGAACGGCAAACGTCTCGGCTACGACAGCGTACGTGAAGACCAGATTGAATGGTACAACGAAACATACAAAGCTATCAAAACAGAAGCAGGAGAAGATATTTACGCACTCGCTTTCCAGCATATGATTCCGCCCGATGTTTATGAAGCTATGTTCCCGTCTGTAAAATATCCGCTTTCTCCGATTACCGAAACTTACAACAACGGAACTCACTATCCAATTATATTCCCGGACACAAGTGCTTTCACGGGTCATATTTATGAAGCACCCTCTCCCGGTGTCATAAATTACGGTCAGGTTGATGCTATGGTTGAAAACGGTGATGTGCTTTCAGTCCTTGTCGGACACGACCACGTTAATACTTATGAAACCGAATACAAAGGCATCAAGCTTATCAACACCCCCGGTGTTTCTTACAATGCATACGGCAAAGAGGTTGTTCGAGGCAGCAGACTTATCACAATCAACGAAAATTCTACCGATACATTTGAGTCTGAGGTTATAACAGTCAATGAGCTTGCAAAATAAAACCAAGAATTCAGAGAAACTATGGACATCAGCAAATTTACAGCAGGTTTCTGGGTATTTATGGACAAATTCGCACTCTTCTTTGCAAAGTTATCAGGCGTTATCGCTTGGGTTGTTTATTAAAATATTGATTAAATAAAAGCTAATGAGCTGTAAAAAACATAAGTTTTTTACAGCTCATTTTAATATGTATTTTTGATTTTAAGCAATCAAAGCATTGTTTTATTTATCCTTGTTTTTCTCTGCTTCGAGCTTGTCTTCGTACATTTTTCTGATTCTTTCATATGTTGAATCAGGGAAGTCGGGGTTGCCCTTTGAATAGCTTGGGATAAGCATATCGCCTGCTACATTCGGGTCTGTACAACGTGTATCATCCTTCCACTTTGCACGCTCTTCAGGATCTCTGAGATTCGGAATATCCATTGACTTTCCACCCTCAAGCACTGAGTAGTAAGCAAACATACCGGGAAGGAACATATCCATAGCTTCATAAACGTCGATAACATCCATATCCTCCCTGCCACGGAGCTTTTCAACGAAGTTATACATTGTATAGAAGTCTGAACCGCCGTGTCCTGCTTCTTCAGCAAGCTTTGAAAGACGGTCTTCTGTGCTTGTATCAACTGCGTGAGAATCGTTATCTCCGTCGTTTACATCGCAGTTTACATAAAGCTTATTCATACCCTGACGGTCATGGTCTTCACGGTAGCTTTCCATACGTCCCTTTGAGCCGTAGATTGAATACCAGATTGAATCCTTAGAACAGCCTACACCGTGGATTGACTTAAGAACTGCACCGTTCTCAAGAGTGATAATCTCCATACCGATCGGGCCTGCCTTTGCACCCATACGTGTCATACGTGCATTGAGTGCAACCTCAAAGCCTGTAACCTTAACCGGACGAAGTCCTGTGATGTGGATAAGCGGACCGATTGAGTGTGTGCAGTAATAGCAAGCGTGCATATTGTTACGCCAATGCTCAGGAAGACCTCTTGTGATGTCGTGCCAGATTGACTCACAGTTGTGCATATACTCGCCTTCACCGTATTCAAACTCACCGAGAACGCCTGATCTGTAAAGCTCACGCATCTTCTTCGGTGCACCCATATAGCAGTAGTTTTCAGCATAAGCATAAACTCTGCCTGTTCTTTCAACTGTTTCAATAAGCTCAACAGCTTCCTTCATTGTCTGAACAGGAAGAACCTCGCTGATAACATCAAGACCGCTTTCCATACAGCGAATTGCAAGCGGAGTGTGTTCTGTTGCAAAGTTTGCAAGAACAACTGCGTCCATATCGTGCTTAAGGAACTCCTCAAGATCATCATAGAAAACGATTGTATCGTTACCGTAGTTTGCCTTTGCCTTATCAAGAGTCGGCTTATGATTATCACAAACAGCAACAAGCTCGGCATTTTTTGAATTGACACAATAGTTGATCATTGTCTTACCGCGGCCTGCACCAACAACACCGATTTTGATTTTCGGTGCTTTATAAATTGTTTTGTAGAATGAGCAGTCCTCGTTAACCATATCGATGCTGTCGATATCGTACTCTGTAATAACAGCTTCCCAACGCTTCTGCATACCTTCATCATATTCAACGGGCTTGAAGCCTGATGAAAGATAGCTCTTGACTGCACCTTTGCGCCATTCGTCTGTTGTAAGATAGATGTAATCAACACCGCGCTCTGCAAGATCCTTGAGTGCAACATTATTAAGGTATTTACCAAGACCTTTTCCGCGGAACTCAGTTTTGATACCAACCATATGTACTTCACCGCAGTTTACATCTGTATGATGAACCGCTGTTATTGTACCGATGTGCTCACCTTCGAAATCGATGAAATAAGTGTCGGTGTCGGGATTTGTAAAATCGTGGTTTGTGATTCTATCTTCAAAAATTTCTTCAAACGGCTCATCACCCACAAGGCCGTTTTTACAGCAAGCAACCCAAGCCTCTCTGTCTTCAGCTGTGCCGTTGTATCTTGAAATCTTATATTCTTCCGGTAAAGCAAGGTCTGCGATAGGTGTACCTGCCAACCAATACATTTTTAACTGTGCCATAATAGCCACCGCCTTTCAAATTTGAATTGTAGCACAACGAAAAATAAAGTTCAATAACAAAAAAGAAAATAAAAAAATTTTTATTAACAAATATTTTTTGGGGTACAGAAATTTGGCAAAACCACCCTTCCGCACCCTTGACAAACCCAACAAATTCGGGTTTGTTGAACAGATTTCAAATCAGCAATTGTAGGGTCGACCATTGGTCGTCCGTAAAAAGTGCTTGATTCAGTGGACGCGCAATGCGCGCCCCTACGAACCCCGTTTTAGTTAACTGCGTAGGGACGGGCGTCCTCGACCGTCCGTTAATTCAGCGTAATCTGCGGACCGTCCGGGAGGCCGGTCCCTACGAGCACAGAGATAGATTGTGCAAAATCAAAGAACTTCACAAACCCGAATTTGTAAAACATAACACATCGATTTTCTATACTGCAATTCTATTTAATTCTTATATTGAAAATAAATAATTTTGAAAAAACCGCTTCCGAAGAAGCGGTTTTATGAAGACTAACCCTAATTTTAATACAAATGCACCCCCTTTTGAGGTTAGGGGGTGCAAAGTCATTTTAGGGGGTGCATTTTCTTGTCAAGGGGGTGCAAATCGAGTTTAGGGTGTACATTTACTGAAAATACAGATGATAGTCTCCATTTGCCTTATTGTCTATATCTTCCTTCGTGGTGAAGGAAATCATTACTTTTCTATAGGTTAACGAATGCAAAATGCTTTGTTGCTCCTCGTCGGTTCCACCACAAAAAGTAATATTAGGAGCACC
>JAFODS010000057.1 GCA_017380575.1 Clostridia bacterium
AACTTGATATCCCAGAGGTCAAGACCGATTGTCTTAAGGTCGTCAGCAACGATCTTTGTGATTTTGAGTGTCTGCTCCTTCATGCTTTCAAAGAGGTCGGGAGTCATAACACCGAGAGCTGCAAGGCCTTCGCCTGTTACGAGGGGATCGCCCTTCTCGTCGTTTTTGAATGTGCACTCAACATAACCGCCTTCAAGAACTGTACCGTCAGCGATATACTCACCGTAACGGCGGATGAAGCTGCCTGTTGCAACAAGACGGCAGATAACTTCAAGACCGTGACCGAATACTGTTGCAGGAAGAACTTCCATTGTTGCGTTGTCGATATCAGCGCTTACATAGTGAGTCTTGATACCTGCATCCTTGAGCATTTCAAAATAGTAAACTGATGTTTCAAGATTTGCTTTTCCGATACCATCAATTGTCAAGCCGACTGAATTCTCGCCCGGATCGAAAACACCGTCTTTACCTGTGCAATCGTCCTTGAACTTGAGCATTACGTTGCCGTTTTCAAGCTTATAAACGTCCTTTGTCTTACCTTTGTACATCATTTCCATGGTTTCATTCTCCTTATCAAATAGAGTTTAAGAAAAGCCGAACTTTCCACATTTCTTACACAGAAAAGAATATCACTTTTGATTTTTCTTGTCAATAAAAATTGAAAATGAGAGTGTAAAAATAATGCCTTTTTATAAAAAAATTTTTATGCAAATTGTATTTTCTCTTTCATAACCGCGAAAGTGTTTATTTCGGTCTTATTTTTGACAAATCATTTAACCTATGCTATAATTAAATAAAAAACGAGGTGTCAGATATGGCAATTATTGCAATTCTCAGCGACATTCCCCTTTACGTCGCACAGTTTATTTCAGAG
Organism: Clostridia bacterium; assembly: GCA_017380575.1. Taxonomy (GTDB): domain Bacteria; phylum Bacillota; class Clostridia; order Oscillospirales; family Acutalibacteraceae; genus CAG-488. The sequence continues at coordinate 875 of JAFODS010000057.1, forward strand.
CTTACAGGTGCCGATATGTCAGGCTTTGTTGATGGTTTCAACAATATCTTCGCAGGTATTCTTGAAGCAATCGAAGGCTTGCTTGCATAAAAATGCTTAATACGAAACAAGAGGTGCTTGATTCAGGCATCTCTTTTTCAATTTTAATACAACAAAAAAGAAAACAAAATTTGTTCCTGGCCATATGTTTACATACGGTTCGTTTTGTGTTATACTACGTGATATTCTCAGGTGGTGATTAAATGACAACAAAAAATAATATTAACAAGCGGTGGTTTTACCTTGCTACGGGTGTATTCACGATGCTCTTTTCGGGTGTGCTCTACGCATGGTCAATCCTTAAGATTCCGTTTAAAGAGTCTTTCGGTTGGAGTGATTCCGTTCTCGCTTTCAACTTCACATTGACAATGTGCTTCTTCTGCCTTGGAGCCTTTTTCGGCAGCCTTATCTGTAAAAAGATAGGTCCGAAAATCACTCTTTTTATTGCAGGTGCACTTGTTGCGGTCGGCTTTATTTCGACAGGACTTCTTAAGGAAAACTTACCGTATCTTATCTATCTTACATATGCAATTCTTGCCGGTACGGGTATCGGAATTTCCTATAACGTTGTTGTTTCAACAGTTTGCTCGTGGTTTCCGGACAAAAAAGGCTTCTGTTCAGGCTGTCTTATGATGGGCTTCGGAGTCAGCACGCTTTTGCTCGGTAACGTTATCAGCATTCTTTTTGAAAATCCCGCTTTTGGTTGGAACAAAACGTACACGCTTATCGGTGCGATTATCGGTGCTGTTCTTATTGTAGCAGGCATCATTCTTCAGCTTCCGTCAAAAGATGTTATTTTCCCTGCCGCAAAGGCAAGAAAAAGCACAAGCAAGGAATCCTTTGAAGTCCGTGATTTTTCAACGGCAGAAATGCTTAAAAGCTTCACTTTCTGGCGAGCATTTGCATTTATGGCGTTCATCACAGCTGTCGGAAACTCAGTAATCAGCTTTGCTCGCGACCTTGTTATTTCCGTTGATGCAACACCCGCACTTGCCACTACCCTTGTCGGTGTGCTTTCGGTTTGCAACGGATTCGGCAGAATTATTACAGGTGCAGTTTACGATGCTCTCGGCCGACGCACAACTATGCTTGCTTCAAACATACTCACAATCGTTGCCGCAGGAATCACGCTTACGGCAGTTATGATTCACTCACTTCCCGTATGTATCATCGGCCTTTGCCTTACAGGACTTTCCTACGGGTCTTGTCCTACAATGACCTCGGCTTTTACCGCGTCCTTCTACGGGCAGAAATATTTTTCAGTCAATTACAGTCTGACAAACTTCAACCTTATTGTTGCGGCATTTATTGCAAACTTCTCAAACAGTCTGCTCATTTCAAGCGGTGGATATACAGCTCCGTTTGTTATGCTTTTAATCCTTGCCGTTTGTGCATTGGGACTTAACTTTTCGATTAAAAAGCCGTAATAATTCGGCAAAAAACTCTTGCATTATTTAATTGTATATGATAGAATATCAAGAGTTAATGCGATGAAAAAGAGAGTATGCATCCCGATTCATTCAGAGAGAGTTGCCATTTGCTGAAAGGCAGCTTATGCGTAAGGTTGCAGAAGTTCACTTTGGAGCAGCTCGGCTGAAGCTTGTGTTGTAGGCCGTGACGGTTCACCTCCGTTAAAGGGTGCAGGAGTGTTTGCTTCAGGCAAAAATTAAGGGTGGTACCGCGGAGTTTATAATTTACGACTTCGTCCCTTTTTCGGGACGGAGTCTTTTTTTTTCGTCTCAACTCTAAACTAAGATATAAGAAAGGTGAAAAACATGAAACAGCAGCTTGAAAACATCAAGGCTCAGGCAATTGAAATGGTTGCCAACGCTCAGGACCGTGCTGAACTTGACGCTGCACGTGTTAAGTTCCTCGGAAAAAAAGGTGAGCTTACTGCTATCCTCAAGCAGATGGGTAAGCTTACTCCCGAAGAAAGACCTGTTATGGGTCAGCTTGCTAATGAAGTAAGAAGCTACATTGAAAATCTTATTACAGAAGCAACAGAAAAAGTTAAGAAAATCGAAATGGAAAAGGCTCTCGAAAAAGAGACTCTTGACGTTACAATCCCCGGCAAGCCGAACACAATCGGACACAAGCATCCGCTTTCAATCGTTCTTGACGAGGTTAAGGACATCTTCTTCGGCATGGGATTCAACATCGCAACAGGTCCCGAGGTTGAGTGGGATTACTACAACTTTGAGGCACTCAACATCCCGAAGGATCATCCTGCACGTGACACTCAGGACACATTCTACATCACAGAGAATATGCTTCTGCGTACACAGACTTCTCCGATGCAGATCCGTGTTATGGAAAAGGAGCAGCCGCCTATCCGTATCATCGCACCCGGCCGTGTTTTCCGTTCAGACGCAGTTGATGCAACACACTCTCCCCTCTTCCATCAGATCGAGGGTCTTGTTGTAGACAAGGGTATTACAATGGGCGACCTCAAGGGTTGTCTTGAAACTTTTGCTAAACAGCTTTACGGTGAGAATACTAAGATCAGACTCCGTCCTCACCACTTCCCGTTCACAGAGCCTTCATGCGAAATCGACGTTTCCTGCTTCCGTTGCGGTGGTAAGGGTTGTCCGATGTGTAAGGGCGAAGGTTGGATCGAAATCCTCGGTGGCGGTATGGTTCACCCGAAGGTTCTCAAGACCGGCGGTATTGACCCCGAAGTTTACAGCGGTTTCGCTTTCGGTATGGGTCTTGAAAGACTTGTTATGTTCAGATTCAACATTGATGATATGCGTCTTTTGTATGAAAACGACGTAAGATTTCTCAGCCAGTTTTAAGGAGGTGCTTTAAAGATGATTTTATCAAAGAAATGGGTCAAGGATTACGTTGACTTTAACGCTACAGACAAAGAATTTGCCGATGAAATGACTCTTTCAGGCTCCAAGGTTGAGGCTTTTGAGGTTGAAGGTGCAGAACTTAAGAATATCGTTGTCGGTCACATTGAAGCTATTGAGCATCATCCCGACGCTGACACGCTCTGGGTTTGTCAGCTTGATGTCGGCAAGGATGAAAACGTACAGATCGTTACAAGTGCACAGAACCTCAAGGTCGGCGATTACGTTCCCGCTGCTCTTCACAAGTCTGTTGTTGCAGGCGGTCACAAGATTGAAAAAGGCAAGCTCCGCGGTGTTGCAAGCTACGGTATGATGTGTTCCGTTGCTGAGCTCGGCCTTACAGTTCACGATTTCCCGTATGCAATTGAAGACGGTATCTTCGTTCTCGGCGACGACTGTCAGAAGGTTGTCGGCATGGATATCCGTGAAGCAATCGGTCTTACAGATACAGTTACAGAATTTGAAATCACATCTAACCGTCCCGACTGTCTTTCAGTTATCGGTCTTGCAAGAGAGGCTGCTGCTACATTCAAGACAGAGCTCAAGGTAAACGAGCCTGTTGTTAAGCCGGGTCACGGTGACGTTAACGATATGCTCAAGGTTCAGATCGACGAGCCTTCAAAGTGCTACCGTTACGTTGGTGCTGTTGTTGAAAACGTACGTGTTAAGCCCTCTCCCCTTTGGATGAGAGAAAGACTCCGTGCAAGCGGTGTTCGTGCAATCAACAACATCGTTGATATTACAAACTACGTTATGCTTGAGTACGGTCAGCCGATGCACGCTTTCGACCTTCGTTACCTTGAAGGCAATCAGGTTATCGTAAGAAACGCGAAGAATGGCGAAACAATCACAACTCTTGACGGTGAAGAAAGAGCTCTTTCAGAAGATATGCTTGTTATCGCTGACGCTAAAAAGCCCGTTGCTGTTGCAGGTGTTATGGGCGGTGAATACAGCGGTATTATGGACGATACAACAACAATCGTTTTCGAATCAGCTTGCTTCAACGGTCCTTCAGTAAGAAGAACAGCAAAGGCTCTCGGCATGAGAACTGAGGCTTCTTCAAGATACGAGAAGGAACTCAATCCTTACTCATGCCTTACTTGTCTTAACAGAGCTCTTGAGCTTATTCAGCTTCTTGATGCAGGTGACGTTGTAAACGGCGTTGTTGACTGCAATAAGGTTACAAAAGAGCAGACTGTTCTTGATTTTGAGCCTGAATGGGTAAACAGCTTTATCGGTATCAACGTTTCAGCCGAAGATCAGATCAAGATGCTCGAAGCTATCGATTTTGAAGTTAAGGATGGCAAGATTTACGTTCCGTATTTCAGAAACGACATCGAGCACAAGGCTGACGTTGCTGAAGAAATCGCAAGATTCTACGGTTACGCAAACATCCCGAACAGCCCTCTCCGCGGTGAAGCAAAAGCAAAGCTTACACCCGCACAGGTGCTTACAAAGCTTGTTGATTCAACACTTCTTTCCTGCGGTCTTACAGAAATCTGCACATACTCATTCGTAAGCCCGAAGACACTTGATAAGATCCGTGTTCCCGAGGACAGCGAGCTTCGCAAGCTTGTTGTTATCTCTAACCCGCTTGGTGAAGAAACAAGCGTTATGAGAACAACATCTATCCCCTCAATGCTTGAAGTTCTTGCAAGAAACTACAACAACCGTAACCTTGAAGCTGCACTCTATGAGATTTCAACAGAGTACATCAGCCGTGGTACAGAAGAGCTTCCGTACGAGAAGCAGTCTGCTGTTATCGGTATGTACGGCAAGAACGCTGACTTCTACACACTCAAGGGTACTGTTGAAGAGCTTCTTTCAAAGGTTGGTCTTACAGATTACGACGTTGTTCCCGTTAATGACAATCCGACATTCCACCCCGGCCGTTGTGCAAAGCTTATTGCAGGCGACAAGGAACTTGCAGTTCTTGGTGAAATTCATCCGATTGTTAACGAAAACTACGGTTTCAACACAAGAGTTTACGTTGCAAGCGTAAGCCTTGAAGTTATTGCTGAATTCAGAAATGCAACAAAGACATACACACCGCTTCCGAAGTTCCCTGCTTCAACACGCGACCTTGCTTTTGTTTGTGAAAAGAGTCTTACGGTTCTCACTCTTGAAAAGGCTATCACCAAGGCTGTCGGTGCAATCCTTGAAGATATCACATTGTTTGATATTTATGAAGGTTCACAGATTCCTGAGGGTATGAAGAGTGTTGCTTTCAACCTTAAGCTTCGTTCTAAGGATCATACTCTTAACGATGAAGAAGCTGACTCAGCTGTTAAGCGTGCAATCAAGGCTCTTGAAGAGCTTGGAATCACGCTCAGAAGCTAAAAATTTTACATTTACTTAATATTTAACACTTGTTATATCACAAAAGATAGTATATAATTATTGTATCATCACTCGGAGGTGTTTTCCCATGACAGATAAAACCATACAGTTCTCAATCAGAGAAGATCACGAACGCGAAATGAAACAGACATTGAGCGTCGTATATAACGCCCTGAATGAAAAAGGATATAACCCCGTAAGTCAGATCGTCGGCTACATTCTTTCAGAGGATCCGACTTATATCACCACGCACAACAATGCAAGAAGCCTTATCCGCAGAATCGACCGTGATGAGCTTCTTCAGTCGCTGGTTAAAAACTATCTTAAAGACTAAGAAAGGAAGAAGATTCCTATGGCTAAGAAAAGCAACAAGTTCCTTGAATACCGTGGCAAGCCCCTCGTTCGTTGCGGTAACACAATTTACTACGGCAATATGAACGATCCGTATGTTATTATGCTTCAGATCACAAGCACAAAGACATTCAACGATATGGAAGTTGCCGACAGAGTGCTTATTCAGCTTCTCAACACCGATCCCGATTGCCGTCCGAGAGACCGCATTGTTAAAAAGAGCGAGAAAAAAGGCCTTTACAATGCAATGGATATCGGAACAATCTGGTTGGAGAGAGCTCTCGAAAAAGGAACAGCTTAAATTAATTGCAAAAGAAAAAGTGGTTTGCACAATGCAAGCCACTTTTATTTTTTATCCGATTTCTATTCTGAAGGGTTTTGCGGGAAGTCCGCCCTCATTATAAAGATTGACTTCGTGATACGGTGTCCATGCAAACTCTACTCTGAGATGTTTTTTCTCCCCTGCACAGTCAGTTTTAAGGGTAAGTGTATTACCGTCAACCGAACAGGACTTCATTTTTATTGCCCCGTCTTCACTGATTATTCTCATTGCATTCAGTGCACCACCGCTGATAATCAATTCTTCACAGTCTGCAAAGTGAAGGATTATGTTATTACCCTGTAGCTCTGCCTTATCTGCATACGGAGCATCACAGACAACATCCTTACCGTATACTTTACCAAGAGCCTTAAGAGCAAGTCTGTAACCGACATCGTGTTTGTTTTTCGGGTGGATATCCTGCTTCATTCCGATATCAGGAATAGATACCATATAAGCATCCTTGACCATTTTTTCAACAATCTCCTGCTGATGACGGAGTTCGGGATAAGTCTTACCGGGTTCAAACGGAGCAATCTGTACAAAAAGGAACGGGAATTCATCGTTCCAATAGCTTCTCCAGCGTTCAATCATCTTTGAGAAAAGATTGGAATAAATATTTGCTCTGTAGTCATCACTCTCGCCCTGATACCAGATGACGCCCTTGACATTATATCCGATAATCTTTTTAAGCATTGTTGAATAAAGACCTGCAGGACGTTGGAACGACTGCCAGCCGAATCCGATATCCTTCGGACGAAAAGCGTTAACAACCGTACAGGAAAGCTGAACCAGTTTATTTTCACCGTAGCCGTAAAGAAGCATATCATTAACCCAACGAGTAAACTTCACGTTTGAAACACGGCGATTGCGGTATTCTTTATCCGCATAATCAGGAGAAAGATTTTCAATTTTTTCGTAATCATCACAATATACACGAAGCTCAGGGTCAGATTTAAGTGTTTCCATATCCATCCAAGCACTTGCAGACGTACCGCCCCAGTTACAGCCAAGAATCGCAACAGGCACACCTAATTCAGCACGAAGGTGCTTTGCATGATAATAACCTGCCGCTGAGAAACACCACAGATTTTCTCTGCTTGCTCTGTGCCACTTATTATATCCGTTTTTCTCTTTGAATCCCTCGTGTTCTTCACCGAAAAACGAATACTGTGGGACATTATAAAAACGGAGATGCTCGTCCTCGCAGTATATCTTTTCATATTCATAAATTTCCTCATATTTCATAAGGAATTCCATATTACTCTGTCCGCCTGCGAGCCAGACTTCACCGATATCTATGTTTTTAAAGGGTATTGTTTCCCCTGCTGAGCTTTCAATTCTGAAATCGACATTTTCCATTGCCTCCTGTGCAGGAAGCGAAACCTGAAAATCACCTTTTTTGACATCGGCTTCAAAAACCAGCTCGTTGTCAAGATAAAAATATAAGGTCTGATCAGCTTGTGCAACACCGAAAACATTAATCGGCTTATGGCGTTGGAAAACCATATTGTCCTGAAATACATCCGCTAAAATAAACATATGACTCACCTCATAAGTGATTTTTTACATTTTATCATAATAATGAATTTAATTAAATAGTAAAACTTGAATATTGGTTTAATTTATAATATAATTTCTGAGTATAAGATCTGCAATTTTGGGTTTGTGGAGTTCTTTGATTTTTCATAATCTGACTCTGTGTTCGTAGGGATGAGCCTCCCGGACCATCCGCAGATTCTACTGAAATAACGGACGGTCGAGGACGTCCGTCCCCTACAATGATAATTTGAAATTTGCTATACAAATCCGAATTTATCGGATATTTTAATTGTTTGGAAGTGTAAAATGAAAAAAATCAATTCAATTAACCTTATGTTTACATTTGCAGGTTGTTTTCTTGGTGCGGGATATGTTTCCGGTCAGGAGCTTTGGCAGTTTTTCGGTTCTTTCGGCAAGATTGGACTTGTTGGAATGGCTGTTGCGGCTGTCCTTCTTTCCGCTTTCGGCATAATCCTAACCCGATACGTACAGCTTACAGGCATAAGCGATATGGACAAGGTTGTCATAAAAAAAGACAATAAAATTTTGCGAGGTATCTTCGTTGCTTTAGAAGTATTTTTCCTTTTCGGAGTGTTTGTAATTATGACCGCCGGTGTCGGTGCGATGCTCAATCAGGTTTTCGGTCTTCATCCGTTAATAGGATCAGGAATCTTTGCTCTTCTCGTAGCATTAACTGCTGTGTTCGGAATGAACGGAATGGTTACGGCTTTTTCAGTTACCGTGCCAGCCCTCGTTATTATGTCTGCAGTAATATTTGCGGTTTCAGGGTTTAAAAACGGTTTTTCGAATATTAATTTCGAAATAAGTACAAACTCGAATCCCCTGCTTCAGAACTGGATAATTTCCGCAATCGTATTCGTTTCTTATAATCTTTTCGCTTCAATCGGCATACTGACACCTATAGGAAAAGCTGTCCCCAAAAAATCCACTCTTTACACGGGAATTATCGGCGGAGGGGTTTTGCTTCTTTTGATTGCCCTCGGAATTATGCTCACAATGGCAATGACTCCCGAATCAATCACCGCACAGTTACCTATGCTTGCGGCTGCACAGAATATAAGCAAAACTTTTACTTTTATCTTTGCTTTTCTGCTTTTCGGCGGAATGTTCGGCACATCGGTTTCGAGCGTTTTTGCGATTGATGAGTTTGCAAAAGCGAGGTTTAAAATCAGCAAAAAAGGTTCGGTTGCGTTGATTCTGTGTCTTTCGGTTTTATCGTTTATCGGAAGCATCTTCGGGTTTGACAAGCTGATAGGTATTGTTTATCCCGTCTGCGGATACCTCGGTGTTGCTGCATTGGTGCTGATTGTGGTGAATTTTGTTACAGTTAAGAAAAGATCCTGATTTTTTACTACCCCTCCGTCAAAACTTCGTTTTGACACCTCCCCTGACAAGTGGAGGTTTTGGAACGTTCTAATAATTTCAGATAAGATCAAAGCCGTAGCTCTGATATGCACCCCAAAAGTTAGACACTTTTGGAGGTGCATATTTTTTATGGGTAAAACAGGAAGGAAAAATAAAGTATATAGTGCAGAATTTAAAATAGGTGTTATAATGGATATGCGAGAACACCATTTGAGTTATCACG
>JAFODS010000058.1 GCA_017380575.1 Clostridia bacterium
AAGCTTCGTGAAGATATTGAAAGAATGGAAGATATCCTTGCTCACAAGTCAAAGGTAAAGAAGATTATCGTCAACGAGCTTAACGATATTGCAAAGAAATTCGGTCAGCCCAGAAAGACTGAAATCATCTTTGCTATTGACATTGCTTTTGAAGAAAAGGAAGAGGAAGAACCCGATTTCCCTGTAAATCTCTTCTTTACAAAGGAAGGCTATTTCAAAAAGATTACACCTCAGGCTCTTCGCACAAGTGGCGAGCAGAAGCTCAAGGAAGGCGACGAAATGCTTCTTGAGCTTGAGGCAACAAACAACACAGAGCTTCTTTTCTTTACGGACAAATGTCAGGTATATAAATCAAAGGCTTCTGAATTTGACCTTGGTAAAGCAAGCGTACTCGGCGATTTCGTAGCGTCAAAGCTTGAAATGGATCCGGGCGAAAACGTAATCTATATGATAGCAACGCTTGATTACAAGGGATATGTAATGTTCTTCTTTGAAAACGGTAAAGTCGCAAAGGTTGACCTTTCAGCATATGCAACGAAGACTAACCGTAAAAAGCTTATCAAGGCTTACAGCGATAAATTCCCGATCGGTGCAATCCGTCATGTTGTTGAGGACTGCGACCTTGTTCTTGAATCTACTTCAGGCAGACTTCTTCTTATCAACACCGGTGCAATTTCGCCCAAAACAACAAAGGACACCCAGGGTGTTTCAGTTATGACGATGAAGAAGGGTCATATCCTTAAAAAGGTAAGAGATTATAAGAAGGGTGAATTCGCAAAGCCTTACCGCTATAAGACGAAAAATCTTCCTGCTGCAGGTGCACTTCTCAGTGCAGAGGACACTGGAGAACAGATGTCATTGATATAATATAAAATGCCACCGGGTGAGCTTCCTCACGACGGTGGCAGCGAAAAAACGAACAAACGCAAACAATCGTTTTCTTTCGCTAAGATTATATTAACCGAATTTTCTTTAATAATTATCGGAAAATTCTTACTATTTTTCTTTTTGATTAAAATTTTCTATTGCATTTTTAAATAATGTGTGTTAGAATGTCTTGGTAAAAATACTAACGGAGGTTTAATTATGTCTGCTATTCAGTACGTTTTAGGTATAGTGCTTATCATACTTGCTATTGTCCTTATTGTTTCAGTTCTTCTTCAGGAGAGCCGTTCAGCTGGTCTTTCAGGTGCAATTTCAGGCGGTGCTGATACATTTTTCGGCAAAACTAAGGGCAAGACAATCGAGCAGAAGCTTGCAAAAATCACAAAGTTTGTTGCAGTTGGCTTCTTCGTAATCGCTCTTGGCGTTTCAGTTGCATTCATGTTTATGTATTAATTAAACAATTTGGGCAGGGTGACTAAAAGTCACCCTGTTTTTTTGTGATTTTTTCAAAATTTACTGTTGAAATTCAGAAAATATGGTAGTATAATAGGACGGTATTTTATAGTGGGAGTGTAGAAGAGTTTTTGTAATTTGTTCTTATTCCGTTGAATACATTTATGTAATGTGTTCATTTTGTGGTTGATAGAGATTTCAGCCCTCTTTTATGTTTTCACATATTTTAAGGAGATGACCTTATAATGAATTATGTAGAAAGAGTTATTGCACGTGTAGCAAAAGATCATGCAAATGAGCCTGAGTTCGTGCAGACAGTAACAGAGGTTTTGTCAAGCCTCGCTCCGGTTGTTGAGAAACATCCTGAGTATGAAAAAGCAGGTTTGCTTGAAAGAATGGTAGAGCCTGAAAGACAGATTTCTTTCCGTGTTTCATGGATTGACGATGCAGGCAATGTACAGGTTAACACAGGCTACCGTGTTCAGTTCAACGGTGCTATCGGACCTTACAAGGGCGGTCTTCGTTTCCATCCGTCAGTTTACAGCGGTATTATGAAGTTCCTTGCTTTTGAGCAGACATTTAAAAACAGCCTTACAAGCCTTCCTATCGGCGGTGCTAAGGGCGGTTCAGACTTCGACCCCAGAGGTAAGTCAGACGCTGAAATTCTTCGTTTCTGTCAGGCATTCATGACAGAGCTTTACAGATACATTGGACCTGATGTGGATGTTCCTGCAGGTGACATCGGTGTCGGCGGCAGAGAGATCGGTTATCTTTTCGGTCAGTACAGACGCCTTAAGGCAACATTTGAAAACGGTGTTCTTACAGGTAAGGGTATTTCTTACGGTGGTTCACTCATCAGACCCGAAGCAACAGGATTTGGTGCAACATATTATGCACAGGAAGTTCTTGCACATTTCGGTGAAACAGTTGAAGGTAAGACTTTTGCAGTTTCAGGATTCGGTAACGTTGCTTGGGGTACAGTTAAGAAGGTTACAGAGCTCGGCGGTAAGGTTGTTACAATTTCAGGTCCTGACGGCTTTGTTTATGATGCAGACGGAATCAACACTGAAGAAAAAATCAACTTTATGCTTGAAATGCGTTCTTCAGGCAGAGACAAGGTTCAGGATTACGCTGATAAGTTCGGTGCTGAATTCTTTGCAGGTCAGAAGCCCTGGGGAATTCCTGTTGATGTTGCTATGCCTTGTGCAACTCAGAACGAAGTTGGTATGAAGGAAGCACAGCAGCTCGTTGAAAACGGTGTTAAGTATTACATCGAAGTTTCAAATATGCCCACAACAAACGAAGCACTCAGCTACCTTATGGCAAACTGCAAGGCAGTTGCTCCGTCAAAGGCAGTTAACGCAGGCGGTGTTGCTGTTTCAGCTCTTGAAATGTCACAGAACTCAATGCGTTACAGCTGGTCAGCAGAAGATGTTGACAACAAGCTTAAGTCAATTATGAAGTCAATCCATGACTCATCAGCTGCAGCAGCAGAAGAGTACGGTCTTGGCTACAACCTCGTTGCAGGTGCAAATATTGCAGGCTTTATCAAGGTTGCAGACGCTATGATGGCACAGGGCATTATCTAAGTATAAAAATATATCCGACAGGCTTAATGTCTGTCGGATTTTTTATCAGCAAAAAGGACTTCGGGGAAACCGAAGTCCTTAACTGTTTATTTAGATTGATTTAAGAAGAGCAGGAAGTCTTGTGAGTGCACCGGGGATTCTTACAAGAATCTTGCAAAGGCCCTTGAAGCTTGACTGACCGTCGTTGAGAATCATAAGAAGACCGTCAACAATTTCGGGTGAGCAGACACCCATACTCATAGCCATAAAGTTACGGATAGGAATCTGTGTTGCCATTGCAGCAATCATCTTTCCGTCGCCGTTTTCAGCTGAGCCGAACTTAGCCATAATGCCTTCAATAGCATTGCACATTCTGCCGCCCCACTTAGTGTGTCTTGCATCATTAAGACAGCAGTAGAGGTCAATCGGCTTTGATTCGTCACGCTTATTTTCGGGAAGCTTGCTTCCAAGAACAGCTTCAAACTGTGCACCGTTCATTCCGTTAACGTCTGCTGTATAGTAAGCGGGAGCAACTGCTCTGTAATCAGGAATTTCAGCGTTTACTGTTGACTCAACAGTAATTGTCTTTGTGAGCTTGATATCACGGCTTGATGCACCGACAAGGATATCGAATTCACCTGTTTCAACCATCCAGTCACCGAGCTTAACATTGTAGAAAGCGAATGCTCTCTTTGAAAGTTCAAGAGTAACTGTTGCCTCTTCGCCCGGATTAAGGAATACTTTCTTGAATCCGCGAAGTTCTTTAACGGGACGGTAGATTGTTGATTCCTTATCAGCAACATAAAGCTGTGCAACTTCACCGCCGTAAACTTTGCCTGTATTCTTAACCTTGAAGGAAACTGTTACTGTGTCTGTATCCTTGATGCTGTCAGCAGAAACCTGAAGGTCGCTGTATTCAAATGTTGTGTATGAAAGACCGTAACCGAAGGGGAAGAGAACGTTCTTACCTGCCTTGTCGTAGTAACGGTAGCCGATATAAACCGACTCTCTGTGTTCACTTGTAACAGGACCTGCGGGATAGTTGCCGTATGTCGGGTTGTCACTGTATGCAAGAGGATATGTTTCTGAAGTTTTACCTGACGGATTAACTGCACCTGTGAGGAGGTTTGCTGTAGCACTTCCGACTGCCTGACCGCCGAGACCTGTGCTGAGGAGTGCTTTTACTTCGTTAACCCACGGAAGGTGGATAACTGAACCGCCTGCAAGAACAACAGCTGTGTTTGCATTTGCTTTAGCGATTTCAGAAACAAGCTTGTTATGGCTTGAAGGCATTTCGATGTTCTCTCTGTCGTAGCCTTCACCTTCAAATTCATCTGTAAGACCAACAAAAACAAGAGCAACATCTGCACCCTTTGCTGCATTGACTGCTTCTGCGAAGAGTTCATCCTTAACCTCATCTTTATTCTTAACGTAACCCGGAGCGTAAACAACGTTTACACCAAGCTTCTTAAGCTCATCAAGAGCATTGTCAAGCTTGTTCGGATTGATAACGGAAGAACCTGCACCCTGGAAACGCGGAGATGCAGCAAGTTCACCGATAACTGCAACCTTCTGACCTTTCTTAAGCGGAAGAATGCTGTCGTTATTCTTAAGAAGAACCATTGAACCTTCTGCAACCTTACGTGCGATTGCGTGATGAGCTTCAACGTCGTATGTATGCTTCTTTGCAAGAGCCGGCTTTGACTTAACAATAAGGTCAACAACTGTATCAACTCTCTTGTCAAGAACAGCAATATCAAGCTCACCGCTGTTTACTGCAGCGATAATTTTATTTGTGTTGATTCTTGCTGAAGACGGCATTTCAAGATCAGTACCGTTGTAAAGACCCGGAATACGATCAACTGATGAACCCCAGTCAGTTACAAGAAGACCTTCGAATCCCCACTCACCGCGAAGAACTTTTTCCTGAAGCCATTCGTTCTGAGAAGAGTAAACACCGTTGATGCGGTTGTATGAGTTCATAATTGTCCAAGGCTGAGCTTCTTTTACACAGATTTCAAAAGCTGTGAGATAAAGCTCACGCATTGCACGCTCGTCAACAACCTCGTTGATAACCATACGGAAAGCTTCCTGTGAGTTACAAGCGAAGTGCTTGAGTGATGTACCGACGCCCATTGACTGAACACCGTTTACAAAGCTTGCAGAGCATTTACCTGCAAGGTACGGATCTTCACTGAAATATTCGAAGTTTCTGCCGCAAGTCGGTGCACGTTTGATGTTTGTGCCGGGGCCGAGAACAACCGAAACTTCTTCTTTAAGACATTCTTCTGCAAGTGCAACGCCTTCTTCGCGAAGAAGATCCTCATCCCATGAACAGGAAGATGTTGATGCAGGAGGGAAGCAGGTTGACGGAACTGAATTACCGAGGCCGATTCCCTGAGAAGCCTTTTTGTCTTTGTTCTGCTTACGAAGACCGTGAGGGCCGTCTGTAATCATAATCTTCGGAAGACCGAGCTCAGGAGCTTCCTCAAGATGCCAGTAGTCATAGCCTGAAACAAAAGCTGCCTTCTGTTCAAGACTCATTTTGCTAACTATTTCGGGGTGTTTCATTTGCTGATACTCCTCTCATTTTTTTACAATTATACATTATATACTATTATAATCAATTTTGCAATCCTTGAAATAATATACTTTGTCGTGTTCACCGACTTCGCGTAAAACGCGACACGGGTTTCCGACAGCAACAACGCCTGACGGAATATCTTTCGTTACAACACTTCCTGCACCGATAACTGTATTATCCCCGATTGTGATACCCGGAAGAATTACCGCACCTGCACCGATCCAGCAGTTTTTTCCGATGCGAACAGATTTATTGAACTGATATGCTTTTTCGCGAAGCTCAGGGTCTATAGGATGTCCTGCTGTTGCAATTGTTACATTCGGTCCGATGAGTGTGTAATCACCAACATAAATGTGCGTGTCATCAACCATAGTAAGATTGAAGTTCGCATAAACCATTTTGCCGAAATGAACGTGCTTTCCGCCCCAGTTTGCATGAAGCGGAGGCTCAATGTAGCACCCCTCACCGATTTCAGCAAACATTTCCTTAAGCATATTTTCTCTCTTTTCCTGCTCAAGCGGACGTGTCATATTAAAATCGTAAAGCTTTTCAAGGCACAAAAGCTGTTCTTTCATAATCTCTTCATCGCTCGGATAGTAAATCTGACCCGAATGAAGCTTTTCTCTGTTTGTCATATTTTTTCTCCTTTTAATTTTTCGTTAACATAATAATAGAAAAAGGCGTTTTGGTCAACAATAAAACCAAAATCGCCGACGGTACTTTTGCACCGCCGACGAATATCTGAAGCAGACACTTTCTGTAAGCAACGGCTCCCCGTGGGCAAAAATGCCACCGTTTACCCATATCTGCTGATTTTATTTTTTACGTCCTGTTACAGTATATGCCTATAAAATTTTGTCGGAAACAAAAATTTTCAAATACCCCTTTACAAAACTGAAAATGTATGATAAAATACCTTCGCTATGTTTCCGTTTCTCGGATTTTGGGTTTAACCGCTATGCGGTATTCACCTGCCTTAACCTGGGATTCAGGAGCATATAAAATAATTTTAATGAGGTGAAAAACAATGACACAGGCAGAGAAGCAGGCTATCATGGCTGAATATGCTCTTCACGAGGGTGACACAGGTTCACCTGAGGTTCAGATTGCTGTTCTCACAAAGAGAATCAACGATCTTACTGAGCATCTCAAGGAGCACAAGAAGGACCATCACTCAAGACGTGGTCTTCTTAAGATGGTTGGTCACAGACGTAACCTTCTTTCTTACTTGCAGAAGGTTGACATCGAAAGATACCGTTCAATCATCGCAAGACTTGGCATTCGTAAATAATTACGGCATTTGGGGCAGACAGCAAATTCTATTTTACTGTCTGCCTTGTTGTGTAAAAAGGGTAACGTTAGCAATCCGAACCTGCCTGAAAGCGAGTCTTTTCAGCGCTTTTCGGCGTTTCGGCTTTGAAAGGCGTCAGCCTGCCGGCACCCGAAACATCCAAAAATCATCTGAAAATCCTCAGCTTTCAGGTTGAAGATTTTTTGTCGGAAAGATTTTTGTGAGTAAAGCTAATCCTATAGGTTGGCGAAAGCATTTTAACGAAAAGTGACGGAATTGTCCGACCAAAAACAAGATTCGGATTACTACCGCCACCCTAAAAACGAATCTGTTGTCAGGCAAAAATTTGGATTTTAGCAGTGAATTGATGGCTTGAAGTTCAAGCTATGAGTTTATTGCTAAATCCTTGCCTGACATGGAAATAAAATTTTCAGAGAGGTAAAAAAGATGTTTTTTAAGGATTTCAGAACATTCGAAACAACACTCGCAGGCCGTCCGCTCGTAGTTGAAGTTGGTAAGATGGCTCAGCTCGCAGGCGGTTCATGTCTTATCCGTTACGGCGAAACAGAAGTTCTTTGTACAGCAACAATGGCTGACAAGCCCAGAGAAGGCGTAGATTTCTTCCCGCTTTCAGTTGACTTTGAAGAGAAGCTTTATGCAGTAGGCCG
Source organism: Clostridia bacterium (assembly GCA_017380575.1). Classification (GTDB taxonomy): domain Bacteria; phylum Bacillota; class Clostridia; order Oscillospirales; family Acutalibacteraceae; genus CAG-488. The sequence goes on from JAFODS010000058.1 coordinate 7,450, forward strand.
TATCCCGGGCTCATTCCAGCGCCGTGAAGGCAAGGCAAGCGAAAAAGCAACACTTGCATCACGTGTAATCGACCGTCCTATCCGTCCGCTTTTCCCGAAGGATATGCGTAACGACGTGGGCGTTGTTGCAACAGTTATGTCAGTTGACCCTGACTGCTCACCCGAAATCACAGCTATGATCGGTGTATCTGTAGCTATTTCAATCTCAGCTATTCCATGGGATGGCCCGATTTCAGGCGTTTCAGTTGGTCTTGTTAATGGTGAATATGTTATCAACCCGACAGAAGCTCAGAGAGAAGTTTCTGAAATGGCTGTCACGGTTGCTTCAACAAAGGATCTTGTTGCAATGATCGAAGCAGGTGCAAACGAAGTTTCAAACGACGATATGTTTGACGGTATCATGTACGCTCACAAGGTTAACCAGGAAATCGTTAAGTTTATCGAAGATATCACAGCAGAAGTAGGTAAGGAAAAGATCGCATTCGAATCAAACGATCCTGCTCCTGAGATGTTCGAAGCAATCAAAGAGTTCGCTATCGAGGACGTTAAGGTTGCTCTTGATACAGACGACAAGCGTGTTCGTGACGAAGCTCTTCGTCCGATCTACGATGCAGTTCACGCTAAGTTCGACGAGATTTATCCCGAAGAGATCGCAAAGATCGACGACTGCCTTTACAAGCTTCAGAAGTTCATCGTTCGTCGTTGGCTTCTTGATGACGGCAAGCGTGTTGACGGCCGTGGTATTGACGAGATCCGTCCGCTTAACGCTGAAGTTGACCTTCTCAGCCGTGTTCACGGTTCAGGTATGTTCACTCGCGGTCAGACACAGTGTCTTACAATCACAACACTCGGTTCAATGAGCAACGCTCAGATTCTTGACGGCATTGATAACGAGGAAACAAAGAGATATATGCACCACTACAACTTCCCGTCATACTCAGTTGGCGAAACTCGTCCGAGCAGAGGACCGGGACGTCGTGAAATCGGTCACGGTGCACTTGCAGAAAGAGCACTTCTTCCTGTTATTCCTTCAGTTGAAGAGTTCCCGTACTGCATCCGTACAGTATCAGAGGTTCTTTCTTCAAACGGTTCAACATCACAGGGTTCAATCTGTGGTTCAACACTTTCACTTATGGCAGCAGGCGTTCCAATCAAGGCTCCCGTTGCAGGTATTTCCTGCGGTCTTGTTACAGAGGGCGACCGCTTTATGACAATGGTTGATATCCAGGGTCTCGAAGATTTCTTCGGCGATATGGACTTCAAGGTAGCAGGTACACACAAGGGTATCACAGCTATCCAGATGGACCTCAAGGTTCACGGTCTTACACCGGAAATCATCCGTGAAGCTCTTGATAAGACATACAAGGCTCGTCTTTACATCCTTGATGAAGTTATGCTTCCTGCAATTTCAGAGCCGAGAGCTGAGCTTTCAAAGTATGCTCCGAAGATGCTTTCAACAAAGGTTCCTGTTGATAAGATTGCAGAAGTTATCGGTAAGCAGGGCAAGGTTATCCAGAAGATCTGCGCAGAGTGCGATTGTAAGGTTGACGTTGAAGAAGACGGTAGCGTATTTGTTTGCGCTCAGGATATCGAAAATGCAAAGCGTGCAATCTTTATGATTGAAACAATTGCAAACGATCCTGAAGTTGGCGCAATCTACAAGGGTGTAGTTACAAGAGTTATGGACTTCGGTGCATTCGTTGAAATCGCTCCGGGTAAAGAAGGTCTTGTACACGTAAGCCACCTCGACGTTAAGAGAACAGAAAACGTTACAGACGTTGTAAATATCGGTGACGAAGTTATCGTTAAGGTTCGCGAAATCGACGATCAGGGCAGAATCAACCTTTCACGCCGTGAGGCTCTCATCGAGGTTGAGGGTCTTGTTCCTGAAAACGAAATCTCTGACGCACCGCGCCGCCCCTCAGGCGACCGCCGCAGAGGTAACGGCAACAGAGGCAAGAGAAACTAATCCGTTGCAAAACTGAATTATAAGATTAAGACCGATGGAGAAATCCGTCGGTCTTTTTGTGTATAAAAAACACCCGCAGGCTTATTGTCTGCAGGTGTCAGGATGGTCAATGGTTAGCAACCACAGCCGTTGTTGTTGAGGAAACCGTTGTTACAACCGCAGTTGTTATTGCAACCGCAATTGTTGTTACAACCGCAACCACACTCAGAGAATAAAAGGATGATGATGAGAATCATAAACCAGTTATTGCAGCAACCCATGTCGTGACCTCCTTTCGGATTGGGGCGTGAGCGTTGCTCTGTGCCCTACACTAACATTCTATGTGCCGCTTTACTTTTCGTGATTGTCCTGTTGAAAAAAATTATAACAAAAACGGCAGAAATCAATTCTGCCGTTGAAATTTATTCAACCTCTGCGATGCAGAAGTCACCGTCAACTGTTATTATTTTTGCCGTGACAAGCTTACCGCAGGGGTGCGAGCCCTTAACCTTGACGGGTGTATAGTTCTTTGTGTAACCGTCTGTGAATTTATCATCGTGTCTTGTTTCAAGCAGAATTTCAACTGTTTTGCCGATTTGCGATTCAAGGAAATTCTGCCTGATTTTTTCTGTTTCTTCGATCATAATATGACTGCGTTTTTCCTTGATACTCTTCTCAATCTGCTCCATTTTTGCAGCACGCGTGCCTTCACGGGGAGAATAGGGGAAGACGTGAACCTTTTCAAATCCGATTTCTTTTGCAAAGTTTACATTATCTGCAAAGTCCTCTTCACTCTCTGTCGGGAAACCTACCATAATGTCTGTTGTGATTGTAGTTTCGTCAAAAGAATTGCGAAGCTTTGTGCAAAGCTCTTTATATTCTGCACTTGTATAGTGCCTGTTCATTGCCTTGAGAGTGTTGTCACAACCGCTCTGAAGGGAAATATGGAACTGCGGACAGAATTTGTCAACCTTGGCAAGTCTTTCGATAACATTGTCCGTGATGTGATCAGGCTCAAGCGAACCCAAACGGATTCTTTCAAAATTCATACCTGCCGCAAGCTTAACCGCATCGCAGATGCTAAGCCCGATGTCGCTTCCGTAAGAAGAAAGGTTGATTCCGACAAGTACGATTTCAATAAACCCTGCATCGCTCAGTGTGCGGAGCTCAGCTTCAAGCTCGTCAATCGGCTTTGAACGAACTCTGCCTCTTGAATAGGGGATGATACAATACGAGCAGAAACGGTTACAGCCATCCTCGATTTTTACAATAGCTCTTGTTCTGCCTTCAAATCCTGAAATACTGTCGCCGATGAATCTATCTCCCGTTTCGTGGTTTTCAATTTCAATAACACGCTGTCCGCAGGAGAAATATCTTTCGATAAGCTCAGGAAGTCTGATATTGTTCTTGTTTCCTAAAACTATGTCGGCTTCTTTAAGTGCATCGGCATCTTCGGGAAAAGCCTGAGGCATACAACCTGTCAGCACAACGATGCTGTCGGGATTTTTTCTTTTGAACCTGCGTACGGTCTGACGTGTTTTTCTGTCACTTTCTGCAGTAACCGTGCAGGAATTGATAACATAGACGTCAGCCTTTTCGTTTGGTGAAACAAGCTCAAATCCGCATTTCACCATTCTTTCCGCCATTGCCTGCGATTCATACTGATTAACTTTACATCCGAGTGTAAAAAAAGCAATTTTCATAAGTTAATCCTCCAATTACCTGTAAATTATAATTCATTTTTACCGTCTATGCAAGAATAACTTTTGTCGGCATATATATTAATAGAAACGGAGGTATATTTTATGAAAAGGTTAGTAAGTTTTTTGTTATGCATTGTGATGATTGTGCCGCTATTTGTCACGTCAAGTGCGGAAGGGGAAATGCCCGTTGAAGTAAAGGCGAGGTCTGCCGTGCTTATGGATCAGACTACGGGAAAGGTGCTTATGAAAATGAATGAGCACGAAAAGCTTTACCCTGCATCGGTGACGAAAATAATGTCGATGTTGCTCGTTATGGAAGCAATTGACAGTAATAAAATCCGCCTGACTGATATCGTTACAACAAGTCCTGTGGCTGCCTCAAAAGGCGGATCGCAGATATGGCTCAAGGAAGGCGAAACAATGAGCGTTGACGAGCTTCTTCGTGCAACTGCAGTGTACAGTGCAAACGATGCCTGTACAGCTCTTGGAGAGTATGTTGCGGGAAGTGATGAAGCTTTTGTTGTTATGATGAATGAACGTGCCGCACAGCTCGGAATGAAGAATACACATTTTGAAAACTGTACGGGACTTGACGATGAAACTGAAAATCACCTTACAACAGCATACGATATCGCACTTATGTCGCGTGAACTGATGAAACACGAGCTTATAAAGGAATATACAACGATTTGGATGGATTCCTTGCGTGACGGAAAAACAGAGCTTGTGAACACAAATAAATTGATACGCTTTTATAATGGTGCTACAGGACTTAAAACGGGCACTACGAATAAGGCCGGGTGTTGTGTATCCGCAACGGCAACAAGGGACGGAACAAGCCTTGTTGCTGTCGTAATGGGGTCTGAAAACAGTTCTGACCGATTTGAAGGAGCAAAGGCTATGCTTAACTGGGGCTTTGCAAACTATTCTTCAATAACGCCTCAGATAGACAAAAAGCTTATTACTGATGTGAATATCGTTATGGGCGAGGAAAGAAAAATTACACCGCCGATACCGCCCGTAATGTCTGTTCTGATTCCGAAAGGCAGAGAAAACGATATTGTACAGAATGTTGAACTTGTAGCTGAGGTAGAGGCTCCCGTTGAGTCAAATCAGACGCTCGGAACAGTCACTGTCAGCCTTGACGGAGAGGTGCTCGGAAAGTATAATCTTACTTCACCGCACTATGTTGATAGACTATCGTTTAAAACTGTTTTTTGTAGATTGTTGGCTGTTATATGTAATAAATGAGCTGATTTTGATGAAAATTACATTAAAAATTACTAAATAATACTTGAAAAAAGGGTTGTAATAGGTTAAAATATATACAAATAATCGGTATCTATACTTTTGGCATAGCATACATCGGAGGCAAATAATTAAAATGGCAGTAAAACTTAATTCAAAATATGCGGCATCTTTCTTGCCTGAAAATCCGTTTGAGGGCATCAGATCTGAAGTTCTTGCCGCACATGAAGCACTTAACAATGCAACAGGAAAGGGCAGCGACTTTTTAGGTTGGCTCACTCTTCCCGAAAACTATAACAAAGAGGAATTTGCCGAAATCAAAAAGGCAGCAGATAAAATCAGAAACGATTCTGAAGTTCTTGTCGTAATCGGTATCGGCGGTTCATATCTCGGCGCACGTGCAGCGATTGAATTCATCAAGTCACAGAATTACAATCTTCTTCGCAAGGGTGCACCTGAAATTTATTTCGCAGGTAACACAATCAGCTCGGATTCTCTTAACGAGCTTGTAGAGATTATCGGCGACAGAGATTTTTCAGTTAACATCATCTCAAAGTCAGGTACAACAACAGAGCCTGCGGTAGCTTTCAGAATTTTCCGCGATATGCTTGAAAAGAAGTACGGAAAAGAAGAAGCTGCAAAGAGAATTTACGCAACAACTGACGCTTGCAAGGGTACTCTCAAGTCCCTTTCAGATACACTCGGTTACAAGACTTTCGTTGTTCCCGATGATGTCGGCGGACGTTACTCAGTTCTTACTGCAGTAGGTCTTCTTCCGATTGCAGTTGCAGGAATCGATATTGATGCAATTATGCAGGGTGCGGCAGATGCTATGAATGCATATGCTGAAGCTGATATCGAAAACAACGATTGCTATAAGTATGCTGCAATCAGAAATCTTCTTTACAGAAGCGGTAAGAAGATTGAGCTTATGGTAAGCTACGAGCCTTCATTCACAATGATGAACGAGTGGTTCAAACAGCTTTACGGCGAAAGCGAAGGCAAGGACGGCAAGGGTATTTTCCCGGCATCCGTTGTTTTCTCAACTGACCTTCATTCAATGGGTCAGTACATTCAGGAAGGTGAAAGAACTCTCTTTGAAACAGTTGTTGTTTTTGATAAGTCAAAGACAGAAGTTGAAATCAAAGAAGAGGAGGGCGATTTTGACGGCCTTAACTTCCTTGCAAATAAGAATCTCTCTTTTGTAAACAGAAAGGCTTTTGAAGGAACAATTCTTGCTCATACAGACGGCGGAGTTCCCAATATCGTTCTTGAAGTTGAAAAGATGGATGAATATAACCTCGGTTACCTTATTTATTTCTTTGAAAAGGCTTGTGCAATCAGCGGATACATTCTTGATGTTAATCCCTTTGACCAGCCGGGCGTTGAAAGCTATAAAAAGAATATGTTTGCTCTTCTTGGCAAACCGGGTTATGAGGACAGAAAAGCTGACCTCGAAGCAAGACTTAATTAATTAGGTTAAAATTTCGTGAAACCCACGGATTTTAAAATATAAGAAGGAGGATATACTTATGGTATCTCTTATTTTAGGCAAAAAAGGTTCAGGAAAGACAAAGCGTTTGATCGAAAAAGTTAATGAGGCTATTGAAAAGTCAAACGGCAATGTAGTATGCGTTGAGAAGCAGCCGAAGCTCACATACGACGTAAACTACCGTGCTCGTCTTATTGATACAGACCACTACTGCGTAAGCGGTTACGATGCATTTTACGGTTTCCTTTGCGGTATCTGCGCAGGTGACCATGACATCACAGACATACTTATTGACGCAACACTCAGAATCGGTTCACGCGATTACAACGAGCTTGCAGTTTTCCTTAAGAAAGTTGATGAACTCAGCAAGAATCACGTTGAGGAAAAGAACTTTGTACTCACAGTTTCAGCTGATGAAGCTGAACTTCCTGCAGAAATCTTTGAATTCTGCAAAAAACTTTGATTTAAAAGTAAAAAAATTAGAGATTAACTGTTGACAAATGTCACTTCTGATTATATAATAATCGGTGCATGACATTTGAGGTGAAGGGTAATCTATGTTTTTTATTGAGCTTGAACCTGTCTTTAATAATGAAGGCTTTTCGCGCGAGGTGAATTTTACACTCGATATGAGCGACTGTTATTTCAACGGTGGCTTTCCATTCAAAGAGAGTGTTGTCATCAGCGGAGAGGTTAAGAACTCAACTGACATTGTCAGCCTTGTTGCTAAGGCGGAATTTACCTTGAACCTTACCTGCGACAGATGTGCTTCTGAATTTGAACGCACATTCGTAATTCCGATTGAGCACGTGCTGGTTACAGAGCTTAATGACGACGAAAACGACGACTTCATTGTTATCGATTCGTTCCATTATGATATCGAACCGCTTGTGAATGAGGACATACTTCTGTCCTTGCCCATGAAGATACTTTGCAGGGAGGACTGTGTCGGTATCTGTCACCGATGCGGAAAAGACTTGAATGACGGCCCCTGTGACTGCGGCAGGGATTATGATCCCCGATGGGATGCTTTGCAGCAGTTGCTGGAGGATGACCGGTAAAGAACTATTATTAGCAATAAGGAGGCGCTGAAAAATGGCAGTACCCAAGAGAAGAGTTTCTAAAGCTAGAAGAGACAAGAGACGTTCAAACGTATGGAAGATGGAAGCACCTGCACTTGTAAAGTGCTCACAGTGCGGCGAGTTCAAGAGAGCTCACAGAGTATGCGGTGCTTGCGGTTATTACAACGGTAAGCTCGTAGTAAAGAAGGACGCATAAGTCTGTTCTTTTCAATGAAACAGCGAAAGGTAGAGATGGACCGCAAAGTCCTTTCTCTGCCTTTTTGACTTTTTAGGGACAATCACAAAAGGTTGTTATTCCGAAGGAGATGCTGATATGGGATGCTGGGGTATGGGAATAGCTCAAAATGATGAGTACTGTGAAATATACGAAAGATTTATGGAAGAGTACGACCAAGGAAAACCCATAGAGGATATCAAAGCTGATATTTTTGAAGAGTATTTTGATTTATTTGATGAAGATGACGGTGTGCTTCACGATGTGTATTTTGCTATAGGCAAAGCCGAGTGGATGTGTGGTGGAATCTCTGACAAAATTTTTGAAACAATATCGGATATTATAAATTCCGGCAAAAATATTGCTTTTTACAAAGATCTTGAGGCGACAGAACATGATTTGAAACTGCGTCAAAAAAATCTCGAAAGATTTCTAAGCTCATTATCTGTCTCAAGAGGTAAGGTGAAAAAAAGGAAAATTCCGACGGAAAAATATGTGAAAGTTGAAAAACAGAAGCTGCCGAGCTTCAGTTGTGGTGATATTTTTGCGTATAAAGTTGACGAAAAATATCGATTGATATGTTTTGTTAGTCGAGGTAAATTTTTTAATACTTATGCAGCGTATTGCTATGCCTGGGTAAAACAGTATGAGCAACTCCCCACGATTGACGACTTGGTAAATGAGCATATACTACCGCTTGGATATTTTACAGCTGAGACTTTTCCAAATATGGAAAGATTAAAGTTTGTTGGGAATAATTCTGATTTAAAAAAGTTAGATATGGTGTTTCCAAGTATCTTTACTGAAAAATGGAAATCTGCAACATCTGCGATTGCAAAAGAAGAACACTTAACTGAGGATTATCCTTTGGATTTATGTTTAAAATGCAGTGATTGTTTTAAAAAAATCGAAGAACTTAATAATATTAAATAACGACAACAAAATTATCAGGTAATTGCACAATCCAAAGCCTCCCTTGCCTAAAGGGAGGTGGATTTTGCGAAGCAAAAGACGGAGGGATAAAGTGGACAGAAAACACAACCCTGCATTAACACAAAAGGCGAAAACCTTAAGAAAAAATATGACCAAAGAAGAAAGACGTCTCTGGTATGATTTTTTGAGAACTTATCCTGTCCGATTTCTTCGTCAAAAGGTAATTGACAATTATATTGTAGATTTTTACTGCCATCAGGCAAGAATTATAATCGAACTTGACGGTTCGCAACATTACGATGAAGTCGGTATAACAAAAGATAAAATCCGAACAGAAAGAATAGAAAAAAGAAATCTTACTGTTATCCGCATACCTAACAACGAAATCAATGAAAATTTTTATGGGGTTTGTGAATACATTGATGTGTGTGTAAAAGAATCCCTCCACCGCTGACGCGGTCCCCCCTCCCTTTAGGCAAGGGAGGCTTATAACAGTCAGATTGTACTGAGTTGGGAGCAACGCTATGTCTGTAAAAATACATTCAATAAAACCACGTTCACCTGCTTCAAGGCATTTTGTCAAAGCGGGCAGTAAGCTTATATCCATAAACGGCCATGAAATCCGTGATGTGCTTGATTATCAGTTTTATGTCGACGAAGATGTTCTTGATATCGTGCTCGAAAAGCCAAACGGAAAGACGAAGAAAATCAAGCTTAAAAACTGCCACGGTGAAACAGGCTTTGAGTTTGAAACCTATCTTATGGACAAGCAGCGTCGCTGTGCAAACAACTGCATTTTTTGTTTCATTGATCAGATGCCGAAGGGTATGCGTGAAAGCCTTTATTTCAAGGATGACGATGCTCGTCTTTCATTCCTTTTTGGCAATTACATCACCCTTACAAACCTTGGTGACAAGGATATTGACAGAATTATTGAAATGCACATCAGCCCCGTGAATATTTCTGTTCACACAATGAACCCCGATTTACGTGTGAAGATGATGGGCAATAACCGTGCAGGCAAGGTGCTTGATTATATCAAACGTCTTGCAGATGCAGGAATCAAGCTTAATACACAGCTTGTGCTTTGTCCCGGATACAATGACGGTGACGAGCTTACATATTCTCTTGAAGAATTGGGTAAGCTTTATCCTGCAGTACAGAGTATTGCAGCGGTGCCTGTCGGTCTTACTTGCCACCGTGACGGACTTGCAAATTTAAATCCGTTCACAAAAGAGCAATCTTCAGATGTAATTTCAAGAATAGATAGTTACAATTCTGAATTTTTGTGTTATAATAATACGAATATAGCTTTTGCGGCAGATGAATTCTACCTTAATGCAGGTCTCGAGCTTCCTGACTGCGAAAGATACGGCGATTTTCCGCAGTATGAAAACGGTGTAGGAATGTGGTCCTTGCTTAAAAAAGAATTTGACGAAGCAATAAACGACCTGCCCGAAGACTATTCATTGCCCAATGAGCGTAAAATAACGATGGCAACAGGTGTTGCTGCATACGGACTTATAAAGTACATTTCTGATAAAGTCCAAGCAAAAGTGAAAAATCTCCACATCAATGTGGTTAAAATAGAAAACAAGCTTTTCGGTGAAAGGATTACCGTTGCGGGACTTCTGTGCGGTAACGATATTGCCGATGCACTTTCAGGAACCGAGCTGCTTGACGAAGTGCTTATTCCTTCGGTTTCGTTAAGAAGAGAGGGGGATCTCTTCCTTGATGATATGAGTGTAGAAGAGCTTGCGGAAAGATTAAACAAAAAAGTTACTCCCGTTGAAAGCGACGGGTATGTGTTACTCCAAAGGATTTTGGGAGAAGAGGAGGTATAATATGGCAAGACCTATCGTAGCTGTTGTCGGCAGACCGAATGTCGGCAAATCAACACTTTTCAATAAGCTTTGCGGTCAGCGTCTTTCAATCGTAGACGACACTCCGGGTGTTACACGCGACAGAATCTACGGCGACTGCGAATGGCTTAATCATAACTTTTTGCTCGTTGATACGGGCGGTATCGAGCCTTATTCGGACGACATCATTCTTTCTCAGATGCGCCGTCAGGCTCAGCTTGCTATCGACAGCGCAGACGTTATCGTTATGGTAACAGATATGACAACAGGTGTTGTTGCAACGGATGAAGAGGTTGCGGCTATGCTTCAGCGTAGCGGTAAGCCTGTTGTACTTTGTGTCAACAAGTGCGACAAAGTCGGAGAGCCTCCGCTTGAATTTTATGAATTTTACAACCTCTGCATCGGTGAACCGATTCAGGTTTCTGCAGTGCACGGTCACGGAACAGGTGACCTTCTTGACGAGGTTATCAAACACTTCCCTGAAGAGGAAGAAAAGGACGACGATGAAGATAAAATCAAGGTTGCTGTTATTGGTAAGCCGAACGTAGGTAAGTCTTCTCTTATCAATGCTATCGCAGGTGAGGAAAGAGTTATCGTTTCAAATATCGCAGGTACAACACGTGATGCAACAGATACAATAATCGAAAATCAGCACGGCAGTTTTGTCTTTATCGATACAGCGGGTATCAGACGTAAGAGCAAGATTGACGAAGCGATTGAAAAATACAGCGTTATCCGTGCAAGAATGGCTGTTGAAAGAGCAACAGTATGTGTAATTATGATTGACGCGCAGGAAGGCTTTACGGAGCAGGATTCAAAGGTTGCAGGTATCGCACACGACCTCGGTAAAGCTTGCATTATCGCAGTTAATAAATGGGACGCTGTTGAAAAAGACGGTAAGACAATGGATTCATACCGTAAAAAGCTCATGAACGATTTCTCATTTATGTCTTACGCACCGATTATCTTCATTTCTGCAAAAACAGGTCAGCGACTTGACAGACTTTTTGAGCTTATCAAATATGTTGATGAGCAGAATTCAATGAGAATCTCAACAGGTAAGCTTAACGACATCCTTGCTGAAGCGACAACAAGAGTTCAGCCGCCGACAGACAAGGGCAGACGTCTTAAGATTTACTATATGACTCAGGCTTCAACACGTCCGCCGACATTTGTCTGCTTCGTTAACAAAAAGGACCTTTTCCATTACAGCTATCAGCGTTATCTTGATAACAGAATCCGTGAGGTATTCGGACTTGAAGGTACACCGACGAAAATGCTTATCCGCGAAAGAGAGTCAAAGTACGAAAAATAAGGTGACCTATAATGAAAAAGAAAATTATAGCAATTATTCTTGCGGTAGTTTTGATTTCAGCAGTAGCAGCAGGCGTTACTTTCGGTGATGATATTTTTGCAGTTATGACACATCGTGAATTTATCAGTGCCTATGATAATTACCCGATACAAAGTGTAGAACAAGGCAACTATATTCTCGAAAACACAAAGCAAACGGACGAGAATAATATCACTGTGTTTAGTTTTGTAATAAAAAACAAAGAAACTCAGAAAGTTGTCTTCGAATGTCCGCATAGTTGGCGTGCATGGGATTTGAAGTATATCGGTTTTGTTGATGAAACCGAGGTGTTGGTAGTGTCCGCGGATGTTGGGTGTACGTCTTTTCGTAGCGCAAACGGTTCGTGGGTTGAAATTGAAAATCCGTATATTCCGCCATTAAAATCTATTGATAAAGATAAAGCGGTATTTGTTGCGGATAATTATGAAGATTATTTTACAGAATAAGATTAAAAAGGAGCTGTTTTAGCTCCTTTTTTTCTTGATATTTTTTGCGTAATATGTTACACTAATATGAATAAAATTAAGGTGGTGTAGTATGATTATTCTTGGAATAGACCCGGGGTATGCGATAGTGGGGTACGGTATCCTTGAATACAGCAATAACCACTTTACAATCATTCACTACGGTGCGGTCACGACCCCTGCGGGTATGCCGTTTAACCGCAGATTGCAGATTATCTACGATGAGCTTGATGTGCTTATTTCAAAGTACAAACCCGACGTTATGGCAATTGAAAAGCTGTTTTACAACACAAATGCAAAAACAGTAATTGACGTTGCTCAGGCGAGGGGAGTTATCGTCCTTGCGGCACAGAAGCACGGCCTTGAAATTGCCGAATACACACCGCTTCAGGTTAAGCAGAGTGTTGTCGGCTACGGCAGAGCAGAAAAAAAGCAGGTTCAGGAAATGATGCGTATGATGCTCAAGCTTGAAAAAGTGCCTAAGCCTGACGATACAGCCGATGCTCTTGCAATGGCTATCTGCCATGCACACACAAGCGGTTCGCTCGTGGGCAAGCTTAAAAAATATTATTAAAGAGGTGAAAAGCGATGATATATTCATTAACAGGTGAAATCATAGCCGTTGATCAGAACGGTTTTGCAATTCAGACCGGCGGAGTTGCATTTTTCTGCTTTTCAACTATGAATACTTTACAGAAAGTCGGAATGAAAGGTTCAAAAACAACGGTTTTTACTTATATGAACGTCCGTGAAGATGCGATTGAACTGTACGGATTTTACACTTCAAACGAGCTTGATGCATTCAAACAGCTTATAACAGTTTCAGGTGTCGGTCCGAAAGCCGCACTTGCGATACTTTCTGTTATGACTCCCGATCAGCTTGCTTTGAATATCGCTTCGGGCGATGCAAAAGCTATTACAAAGGCTCAGGGTGTCGGAACAAAAATCGCACAGCGAATTGTGCTTGAACTTAAAAATAAATTCTCAACAGACCTTACTCAGGAGCAGACAGACATTGTTGCGGCAATTCAGTCGGCAGACACATCTGCAGATCTTTCCGAAGCAATCGAAGCTCTTATTCAGCTCGGTTACAGCCGTTCAGAAGCGGCTGCAGCAGTCAGTAAGCTGGATAAATCCCTCTCGGTAGAGGAAATGATCCGTCTTGCTCTGAAGTCGTTGATTTAAGGAGGTATTCACGTGGACGAAATGGATTACGAAAGCAGAATAGTTGCCCCTGAATATCTTGATATGGACTCCGATGTTGAACGTCAGCTCCGTCCGAGGTCAATTGACGAATATATCGGTCAGTCAAAAGCTAAGGAAAACCTTTCAATTTATATAGAAGCCGCAAGGCACAGAGGCGAGCCTCTTGACCACGTTTTGCTCTACGGCCCTCCGGGTCTTGGTAAAACAACGCTTGCAGGAATCATCGCAAACGAAATGGGAGTAAACTTCCGCGTGACATCGGGTCCTGCGATTGAAAAACCGAAAGATCTGGCGGCACTTCTTACGAATCTTAATGAAGGCGATGTTCTTTTCATTGATGAGATTCACCGTATGAACAGAAGCGTTGAAGAGGTTCTTTATCCTGCAATGGAGGACAATGCACTCGATATAATCATCGGTCAGGGTCCTTCGGCAAGAAGTATCAGAATCGATTTGCCGAAGTTCACACTCGTCGGTGCAACAACACGAGCAGGTCAGCTCAGTGCACCGCTTCGCGACCGTTTTGGTGTTGTGTTAAGGCTTGAGCTTTACTCTCCCGAGGAGCTTTCAAGCATAGTGAAACGAAGTGCGGGAATTTTAAGAATAGATATTGACGAAGAAGGTGCACTGCAGATTGCATCACGTTCAAGAGGTACTCCGCGAATTGCGAACAGACTTCTTAAAAGAGCACGTGACTTTGCACAGGTTCTTGCAGACGGAATTATTACGGGCGAAAGTGCAGACCTTGCGCTCAACCGTCTTGAGGTTGATCCTCTCGGACTTGACTCGATAGACAGACTTCTTCTTACTTCAATGATAAGGAATTATAACGGAGGCCCCGTAGGCCTTGAAACAATCGCTGCAGCAATCGGCGAGGAAGCAATAACAATAGAGGACGTATGTGAGCCCTATCTTATGCAGATAGGCTTTCTCTCACGAACACCGCGAGGCAGAATGGTAACACCTGCAGCTTATAAGCATTTAGGTTTGCCGATGCCCGCACAGACAGGTGCAAATAATAATCCAATCCCACTGGCAGAACAACAAAAACTTGATTTATAAGGAGATTTGTTATGGGCAGATTATTCGGAACAGACGGTGCAAGAGGTGTTGCAAACTCGGAACTCACTTGTGAGCTTGCTATGCAGATAGGTCGTGCGGCGGCAATGGTACTCATTGACGAAAACAAAAAAAGACCGAGAGTTATGATCGGTATGGATACGCGTATTTCTTCAAATATGCTTTGCTCTGCAATTACTGCGGGACTTTGTTCTGTCGGTGCGGATGTAATGCATCTTGGTGTCCTTCCTACTCCTGCGGTCGCCTTTCTTGTTAAAAAATACGAATATGATGCAGCGGTTATGATTACCGCATCCCATAATCCTTGTGAATATAACGGAATAAAAATCTTTCAGGCTGACGGATATAAGCTTCCCGATGAGCTTGAAGAGAAGATTGAATCAATCATACTTGACGGTGTAACCGTTCCGCCAACAAAAATCGGTGCGGATGTCGGCAGAATCCGGACTTCGGAAATGCCTGCGTTTGATTACACACGTCACCTTATATCGACTGTCGAAGATGTTGATTTTTCAGGCTACAGAGTTGCACTTGACTGTGCAAACGGTGCGGCAAGTGTTACGGCACCCGACCTTTTCACAGAGCTTGGAATAGACAGTCATATAAAATCATCAATTCCAAACGGAATCAATATCAACCGCGAGTGCGGTTCAACGAGCCTTAAGGGCTTGCAGAATTTAGTAAAAGAATACAAATGCGATGTCGGATTTGCCTTTGACGGTGATGCCGACAGAATGCTTGCCGTTGACGAAAATGGCGAAATCGTGGATGGCGATAAAATTATCGCAATCTGCGCAAAAGATATGAAATCAAGAGGCGTACTTGATAACGATACTGCTGTTGTTACCGTTATGAGCAATATGGGATTCTTTGAATTCTGTAAAAACAACGGAATCAAGGTTGAAACAACCAAGGTCGGTGACAGATACGTTCTTGAAAATATGAAGGAAAACAACTATAAAATCGGCGGTGAACAGTCAGGTCACGTTATCTTCTTTGATTATGCTTCAACGGGTGACGGTCAGCTTACTGCACTTCAGCTTCTTGCTGTTATGAAGCGTACGGGCAAAAAGCTTTCCGAGCTTGCCGAAGAGATGAATGTTTTCCCGCAGGTGCTTATAAATGTGCGTGTTTCTCAGATGGGTAAAGCACGTTACAATAACGATATTGAAATAAAAAAGGCAATTGAAAGCGCAGAGCGTGAGCTTGGCGAGGATGGCAGAGTGCTTGTCCGTGTGTCGGGCACAGAGCCTCTTGTAAGAGTTATGCTTGAAGGCAAGGATGAAGCGAAAATTAAAATTCTTGCTGAAGAAATTGCCGAAGTAGTGAAAGAAAGACTTATTTAAACTGTCGCTTATTTAATGGAGGATGTCAAAATGAGAATTGCAGACGGCTGGAAAGATTATGAATTGCTTGACTGTTCTTGCGGTGAAAGGCTTGAACGTTGGGGCGATGTTATACTTATTCGTCCTGACCCGCAGGTAATCTGGCAGACTCCTAAAAAGCATCCGATGTGGAAAAAAGCGAATGCTTACTATCACCGTTCTTCAACAGGCGGTGGACATTGGGAAGTGCTCAAAAAAACACCCGATGCGTGGCGTATTAATTACGGTGACCTGAGTTTTAATGTAAAAACAATGGGCTTCAAGCATACGGGTCTTTTCCCTGAGCAGGCTGTTAACTGGGATTATACAGCACAGCTTATCAAAAACGCAGGCAGACCTGTCAAGGTGCTTAACCTTTTCTCTTATACGGGCGGTGCAACGGTAGCTGCTCTTAATGCAGGTGCACAGGTTGTACACGTTGATGCTTCAAAGGGAATGGTAGCCTGGGCGAAGGAAAATGCCGTAGCCTCAGGTGTGAGCGATAAACCCGTAAGGTGGATTGTTGACGACTGTATCAAATTCGTTCAGCGTGAAATCCGCAGAGGTAACAAATACGACATCCTTATTATGGATCCTCCTTCCTACGGAAGGGGACCGGGCGGAGAAGTCTGGAAGCTAGAGGATGAGATTTATAAATTTGTTGAGCTTTGCTCACAGGTGCTTTCGGATGACCCGATAATGGTGCTTATAAATTCATACACAACGGGTCTTTCACCCGCAGTTATGGAATATATTTTAGGTTCAGTAATTTCACCGAAATTCGGTGGTAAACTTTCGTGCAGTGAAATCGGATTGCCCGTTTCGCAGACAGGAATGGTACTTCCTTGCGGAGCATCGGCAATCTGGCAGAGGTAAACTATGGAAGATAAAGTTATCATAAAATTTGATAACGTTTCGTTTGCGTACAAGGCAGATGAAGGTGAAACAGTCGCCACAGGAGTTGTGGATGGCTTTAGCCTTAATGTGCCTGAAGGTCAGTTCCTGGCAATTTTAGGACATAACGGATGCGGAAAATCAACTGTCGCAAAGCTTATGAACGGTATTCTTGTACCTGATTCGGGAACGGTTACTGTTGACGGTATGGATACATCAGACGACGAAAAGGTGATTGATGTAAGAAAAACTGTCGGTATGGTTTTCCAGAATCCGGACAATCAGATTGTTGCAACAATCGTTGAGGATGATGTGGCTTTCGGTCCCGAAAATCTCGGTGTTGCACCTGAAGAAATCCGCAAGCGTGTTGACGATGCACTTAAGGCTGTCGGAATGTACGAGTTCCGCGGACGTGAGCCGCACCGTCTTTCGGGCGGACAGAAACAGCGTGTTGCAATCGCAGGTGTTATTGCGATGAACACAAAGTGTGTTGTTATGGACGAACCGACGGCAATGCTTGACCCTCAGGGCAGGCAGGAGGTTATGGACACAATCCGTATGCTCAACAAGGAACGCGGAATTACGGTTATCCTCATAACTCATTATATGGACGAGGCGGTTAAGGCAGACCGTGTTGTTGTTATGGATAAGGGTGAAATTGTCCTTGACAATGAGCCTCGTAAAGTGTTTAAAAACGTTGAAAAATTAAAAAACCTGGGTCTTGATGTGCCGCAGGCAACCGAGCTTGCTTACAGGTTAAAGCAGGCAGGTTTCCCGATTGCCGATGATATTCTTGATGAAAAAGAGTGTGCTGCGGCAATCCTTAAAGTTTTGGAGGTGAAGTGATGCCGATTCTTTCTGCAAATGGCGTTACTCATCTTTACAATAAGGGTACGCCGAGCCAGTCAAAGGCTATTTATGACATAAACGTTGATATTGAAGAGGGTGAGCTTGTTGGCATAATCGGTCACACAGGTTCAGGTAAAAGTACCCTCGTTCAGCATTTCAACGGACTTCTTAAACCTGAAAACGGTCAGATTATCGTTGACGGTAAGGACATATGGAAGGACAAAAAATCAACCCGTGAAGCACGCTTCAAGGTCGGTCTTTGCTTCCAGTATCCCGAATATCAGCTTTTTGAAGAAACTGTTTATAAAGATATTTCCTTTGGTCCTAAAAATATGGGACTTAAGGAAGAAGAAATTCATAAAAGAGTCTTGCTTGCCGCTGAGTATGTAGGTCTTAAAAAAGAACTTCTTGAAAAGTCACCGTTTGATCTTTCAGGCGGTGAAAAAAGACGTGCGGCAATTGCAGGCGTTATTGCAATGCAGCCGAAGGTGCTTATTCTTGACGAGCCGACTGCAGGGCTTGACCCGAAGGGCAGAGACCGCATTCTTGAAATGATAAAATCCTACCGTGAAAGAACAGGCAGTACGGTTTTGCTTGTTTCCCACAGTATGGAGGATGTTGCAAAAATTGCAACAAAGGTCCTTGTTATGAATAAGGGTCAGGTTGAAATGTACGGCACTGTTGATGAAGTTTATTCTCACAGCGTGGAGCTTCGCAATATCGGACTTAACGTGCCTCAGGTTTCAAAGGTTTTTGAAATCTTAAAGAGTAACGGTATGAACCTCGGTTCAGCATATACGGTTGAAAAAGCCGCAGAGATAATCCTCTCAAAAGGAGGTGCGTCCGTATGATTAAAGATATAACTATCGGCCAGTATTTTAATGGCAATTCTCTGCTTCACAGACTTGATGCAAGAATGAAGATAATTCTCACGGTAATCTTTATCGTGTCAATTTTCCTTTGTCAGAATTTCTGGTCGCTCGGTCTTATGCTTCTGTTTACGCTGGTAACCGTAACAATTTCGCGTGTGCCTCTTAAAATGGTGTTCAAAAGCATAAAACCGATTGCAATAATCGTAGTTTTTACTTCGCTTCTTAATATTTTTTATATCAAGGGTGGAACACCTGTTGTTGATTGGAAGTTTATTCACATAACTTCAAACGGACTTTTCACAGCATTGTTTATGGCATTGCGAATCATATGTCTTGTTGTTGTCAGCTCAATGCTCACTTACACAACAACACCGACGATGCTTACTGATGCGATTGAAAAACTGCTTTCTCCGTTGAAGGTTTTCAAAGTCCCAGTTTCAACACTTGCGATGATGATGACTCTTGCGTTAAGATTCATCCCAACGCTTGTTGATGAAATCGACCGCATAACAAATGCACAGAAGGCAAGGGGAGCAAACCTTGACGACGGCAACTTTATGCAAAGAATAAAGGCACTTGTGCCGATTATTGTGCCTCTTTTTGTTTCTTCAATAAGACGTGCAATTGAGCTTGCAGATGCTATGGACTGCCGTTGCTATACAGGCGGACCGGGAAGAACACGTATGAAGCAGATGAAATTCTGTTTGCGTGATTTTGCTACACTTTTTGTTATGGTATTGTTTGTGGCAGGTATCGTTGTTCTCAATATGTATTTCGGGGCGGTGCTTGTTAAATGAGAAATCTGCTTTTAAGGCTGATGTATAACGGTACAGCTTACCACGGCTGGCAGGTGCAGCCGAACGGAATAACTGTTCAGGAAGCTTTGCAGGATGCTGTCGAAAAAATCTTCGGTGTCCGTGAAAATGTTACGGGATGCAGCCGTACGGATTCGGGTGTTCATGCAAACGATTTCTGCTGTAACATAAGGACGGAAAATCCGATTGACTGTTACCGCCTTGTTGCGGCACTTAATGCGGTTTTACCCGACGATATAAGTGTAAAAAGTGCTGAAGAGGTGCCCTTTGATTTTCACGCAAGGTATAATTGTGTTTCAAAGCAGTATGTTTATAAAGTCTGGAACACGAACTATAAAAATCCTTTTCTTGAAAACAGAGCATGGCATTATAAAAATAAACTCGATGAAGCTTTTCTTAATGAACAGGCACAGCAGTTTGTCGGAACTTATGATTTTAAAGCTTTTTGCTCGTCAGGTAGCAGCGTTGAGGACACTGTACGTACCGTAAAATCCTTCAGCGTTGAGCGAAACGGTGACGAGGTTCTGTTTTTTGTTGAAGCTGACGGATTCCTTTATAATATGGTAAGGATTATGGTCGGTTCGTTAATAGAAATTTCAGAAAATAAAATAGAAAAAGACAAACTTTTAGATATAATTAAATCTGGGGACAGAAATCTTGCAGGCAGGACAGCTCCGCCTCAGGGTCTTTACCTCAACAAAGTAAATTACGGGGAGGATTGACATGGAAGAAAACAATGCTAAAAAGAAAATTCAGCTCAGTAAAAAAACGAAGCTTACTGTGTCGGTTCTTTTTGTGCTCAGTGCAATTCTTCTAATTGTTTTTACTGCGGCACAGGATCTCGGTAATATGACAATCAACACGATGATGTCTGATGTTAAGGCTTATTTCTTAAGTCTCGGAGCAGGTGACGGATATCCTTACAATTTGGATGGCGTCAACGTAAGCGATATGAAAATTAACAATTCAAATATTTACCTGCTTCTTAACGATAAAACAACAACGCTGAACCCGACGGCGAAGGAGATTATGCCGCAGGAGCATACTTATTCAAGCCCTGCGATGAAATCGAAAAACTCAAGGTTTATAGTTTACGACCTTGATTCAAACCGCTTCAGAATTCAGCAGAACACCGAAATTCAGCACGAGGGTGAAGCTTCGGGAAGAATTATGGCGGCAAGCATCGGCAAAAAGGGGAACTATGCACTCGGCACATACGGCGACAATGTTCAGTCTGTGCTGACGGTTTACAACAAAAAGAATGAAGCAATTTTTATCTGGAATTTCAAGTCAGAAAGAATTGTCGATATTTCGCTTTCGGATAACGGAAAGTTTGCCGCAGTTGCAACGCTTGATGCGCTCAACGGTGAAATTAATTCAAAGCTTTATGTTTTTGACTTTAAGTCCGAAGAATATGTTTCGTGCTTTGACTATAACGGCACAACACTCGTTAA
>JAFODS010000016.1 GCA_017380575.1 Clostridia bacterium
AAACGTCGTGCCCTACAAAACAGAATCAGGCGTGTATGTAGGGGACGACGTCCTCGACGTCCCGTCAGAAATGTGCAAAATGTCGGGCAGATAATATCTGCCCCTACGAACCTTGTTTCAGTCAACTGCGTAGGGACGGGCGTCCTCGACCGTCCGTTAACTCAGCAGAATCTGCGGATGGTCCGGGAGGCCCATCCCTACGAACACAGAATCAGATTGTGCAAAATCAAAGAACTCTACAAGTTCGAATTTGTAGAAAAAAACAGCAGAGGATTTCTCTGCTGTTTATCAGTGTTTAAACATCTAAGATTAAATCACCTTATAGAAATGAATAATATTCATATCCTCGGGCATCATCAAGCCGTGGCTTCCTGCACCACCGTCAATTTCGTGACATCCGTGGTCAGGTGCAAAACCAAGAAGGGTTTTATGGTTTTTCCAATTCTCTCTGATTGCTTTTGCAAAGGTTTCATACGCTTTCACGTTGTGTCTGAGTGCATCTATAGCCTCGTCACCTTCTGGGCCGACACGGTGCATTCTGCTGTCATAATTTGCATTGTAAACACAGATTAAGTCATACTTATCCTCTTTGATAAGTTCAAGGGCTTTTTCATTTGCCTCGTCGGGAGTTTCAACAATAAAGTAATCCATTTCTCTTTCCAGGAAAATCTTCGACATACTGTCGTTACCCGTTGAAACGATGCAAGGTTTCTTTCCGTTTCTGATAAGCACATCAAACACAGTGTCGGTTTTTATCACCGGTTTTGTATATGACTGAATACCGTGAATTTCGGGTTCTGCTCCTGTATACATTGTCGCAAAACAAACGGGAGTAACGCTCGGCATAACCGTCTGCAACGGAAGAGTTATATCAGAATTAAGCATCACGGGAGTAAAAATATCTGTATATTTTTCGAACAACCAGAGTGCAACCGCATCGGGGTTATACATAAAGACTCTGTCTATGTTTTTCCCTTCAGTAAGCTTTTTTAATATATCAATCTGCTCTTCTGCTTTTTCAGGCTTTTCCAGGCCGAGTGCATCACAAAGCGAAGCAGCAACACCTGTTAACTTTAACGGACAAAAAATATCCTGCATAAATATCACCTCACAAAAATTATAAACCTAAACCAAATTATGTCAATAACAGACAGATAATAAAATGTTTACAAATATTTCACTTGATTTTATACGGGAAATAATGTAATCTATATGTGTAGGAAACAGTACAAATCAACGGAGGTTATTCCAAATGAAAAAAGCTTTATGTATTATTCTTTCAATGATGATTCTTCTCGTCACTTTTGCCGCTTGCGGTGACAAGGAAGACGAGAACTTTGAGTATGTAACAGACGCAAACGGTGAGGTTGTAACAAACGCAGACGGTGTTAAGCAGACTCAGCCCGTAACAACAACTGAGGCTGACGGCACAAACGCTTCAACAACAGGCGGTTCAAAGGGTGACAGCTCATCAACAAAGCCTTCATCAGGTTCCAACAACAGCACTCCGCTTGCTCCCGACCTTGAAAACTTCAACCCCAATGCATCAAAGGAAGACCTTCTTGACGAAGGCACAAAGGTGCAGAAAACTACTCTTCGCGACGATATTATCGCAAAGACAATCAAAGGCAAGAAGTTCACAATGACAATGACAGTTCTCGGTCAGGGTACAGAAATTCCGACAACAGTTACAATGGACGGTGACAAATTCGCTGCAAAGCTTAACCTTAACGGTATGGATTCAAAGGTTATCAGCAAGGACGGCAAAACATACGTTGCTTTCAACTACTCTGGAATGAAGATGTATATGGAAACTGAGTCTGAAGCTATGGGTATGGAAGACATTATGACTCCGCAGGCAGGAGCAGACCAGAAGTACGTTAAGACAACAACAGTTAAAGACGGCGACAAGAAGCTCACTTGTGAAGAGTACAAGACAGATGACGGAGTCGTTACAAAGTTCTATTTCGAGGGTAAAAAGTGGGTTCGTCAGGAAACAATTGACGGCGACACAATTTCAATCTGCGAAATCAAGGATTTCAAGGGTACTGTTGATAACTCAATCTTTGACCTTAACGGCTACACAAAGCTTGATGAAAAAGCTCTGGCAGCTATGGGCGGTGGAATGTAATATGAAAACTGTATTGATTACAGGTTCAGCAAGAGGTATAGGCGCAGCAACTGCTGCGCTTTTTGCTGACTCAGGGTATAATGTTGTTATAAACTACAACACAAGCGAAGCTGAGGCTTCGTTGCTTTGTGAAACACTCCGTGCCAAAGGACACAATGCAATCGCTGTCAAGGCTGATGTTTCAAATAGGGATGAATCAGAATTTCTTTTTGAAGAAGCGAAGAAAGCTTTCGGCGGAATTGATGTGCTCGTCAACAACGCAGGCATTGCACAGCAGAAGCTTTTTACAGATATCACGGTGCAGGATTACGACAGGATGTTCAACTGTAACGTAAAAAGTGTTTTTAACTGCTGTCAGTGTGCCCTGCCCTATATGATACATAACAAAAACGGTCGCATTATAAACATTTCTTCTATGTGGGGAATCGTCGGCGCTTCCTGCGAAGTGCACTATTCCGCTTCAAAGGCAGCGGTTATCGGTATGACAAAGGCTCTTGCCCGTGAGGTTGCACCTTCGGGAATTACGGTTAACTGCATTGCTCCGGGTGTTATTGATACCCCTATGAACAAAGGCTTTGACGAAGAAACCATCAACACTCTTAAAGACGAAACACCCGTCGGCAGAATCGGTTCTCCCGAAGAAATTGCAAAAGCTGTGCTGTTCTTCGCAGAAGAAGGCAGCGGTTTTATTACGGGACAGGTACTCGGAGTAGATGGCGGTTTTATATAAATTTTGCATTTAATGTGCAATTTAGTTAAAAGGTTCTTGATTTATACAAAAATATATGTTAAAATGTCTTTATCAATAGACAGGAGGAATCCTTTATGGCAAAGTGTCCAAAGTGCGGTAAGAATCTCGCTATTACAAACATCAAACCAAATTGTCCGAATTGCGGAGTAAACCTTTTGTATTATAAAATTGAAGAAAGACTTGAAGTTGACGCAATCAACGCGGAAATCGAGCATGCAAAGACTCAGAAAAGAATCGACAGAGTCAAGAATGCAACAATCGGTTCCCCGCTTTCAATCGTCCGTCTTGTTCTTATTCTTCTTATTGTCGGAACATTCTTCCTTCCTTTGGCAACACTTCATACAAAGGGACCGTTCTTTGACGATAACGTAACATTCAATGCTCTTGAAATCTACAACAAGGTTTCAGTAATGGATTTTGACGGTTTGTTCGGAATGTTCGGTTCACCTCTTCTCGGAACCGCTTTCATCTGCCTTGCAGTTTCTACAGTAACAATCGTTATCGCAGTTTTGTGTGCTCTTCTCAGCCTTATCCTGAGCATCCTTTCAAGCTCACCTAAGGGCTTTGCAAGAAACATTTCCCTCGCAAGCATCGGTATTATCGCAACAGTTGCTTCAATTGTTTGCTATAACCTCTTTATTTCAAAGATCACACCTGTTCTTCCAGGTCTTGTTGAAGGCGGCGTAGGTTTCGGTGCTTACTGTATTATCGCAGCTTTTGCTCTTGTTATTGTAATCAACGTAATCATCAAGGCAAAGGGTATCAACGTTAAGTACAAGCAGTGCTACATTGATACAGTTCCTTACGAAGTATTCATTGAGAAGTTTGGTCTTAAGAAGTATGACCTTGCTGCTGTTGAAGCAATCAAGCCTGAGTTCGATAAGCTCAGAGATGAATACGAGGCAAAAGATAAGAAATCAGCATAAATAATTAAAGGAGTGGAAAACCCACTCCTTTTTCTTTTGGTATAAGAAAACCGTTGAGGCTAACGCCTCAACGGTTTTAGTTTTTCTTTTAGATTTCAGGAATAACAACTTCAACTTCTCTGCCAAGTTCAGCTGACTTAACAATGTGGTCGATAATTGCCTGGTTGTAAAGAATCTGGCTTGTCGGAATCGGAGCCGGATCGCCGTTTGCGATTGCTTCAAGGAATGAACGGCACTTCTTGTAGAAGAGACCCTTACCCTTATTCTCAAGGAGAGGAACAATTGTTTCAACCTGCTCGCCTGCTACATCGTGGTAGATTGTCATCGGGCCTGACATTGAGCCGTTCCAGCAGTCTGTTGACGGGATTCTGAGAGCGCCTTCTTTACCAAAGATGATTGTATCACCCGGTGTGTCGGGATGCATTGCCCATGCAATACGGAAGTCAAGGATGATACCGCCTTCAAGACGAACAAATGCTGCTGCGAAGTCTTCAACGTTGAAGCGTGCTGCATCTTCAGGAGTGTTGTACTTCGGGTTTGAGCCGAAGAATCCTGATGTGTAACCTGTTACTGTAAGCGGCTTCGGATAGTCAATAGCGTTAAGAACAACGTCGAGTGAGTAACAACCGATATCACCCATTGCACCGATACCTGCAGTTTTCTTTTCGATGAATGTGCTGTTCGGCACACCGCGTCTTCTGCCGCCGCCTGTCTGAATGTAATAGATTTCGCCAAGCTCGCCTGACTGAACAATCTTTCTTACCATCTTCATATTCTCGTCGCCACGGGGCTGGAAGCCGATTGAAATAATCTTTCCGCTTTCCTTTTCAGCCTTCATAATTTCAACTGCTTCTTCAGTTGTAACACACATCGGCTTTTCAAGAAGAACGTTTACGCCCTTCTTAAGAGCATAGATTGAACATTCGGCATGAGTCATATTGTATGTACATACGCTTACTGCGTCAAGCTCTGTTTCAGCATCAAGGAGTTCCTTGTGGCTCGGATAGAAACGAACGTTATCAAGTCTTCCGTCCTTATTGTACTTCTTTGCAAACTTTTCAGCCTTGCCGGGGATAAGGTCAGCCATTGCAACGATATCAACATCGTCCATTTCAAGATAGCTCTCAAGGTGAGCTTCTGCAATCCAACCTGTACCGATGATACCAACCTTAAAGCGTCTGCCTGTTTCGACTGCTTCTTCTTCAACAGCCTGTGTGAATTGATTCAATACTGCATCTGACATATTAAAAACTCCTTATTTATTAATTTCTTTGATATAATCAATGCTCATCTGAGCACATTCAACAGGTGTTTTTCCTAATGACGGCTGATCCTGTTCAACAACAACCCAGCTTGTTTCAGCTTTCTTACAAGCTTCAAGAATTGCGGGGAAATTCTGAACACCGTAACCGCAGGGACGGAAGCCGAAAGCTTCTTCTTCCTCAGCGTCCTGTGCACCGTCGTCAATACCGATAAGCTGGTAAAGCTTTGCGGGCTTACCCTTACCGCTCATATAGAAATCCTTAAGGTGAACAACAGGTGCTCTTCCTGCATACTTTTCAATATATGCAGCAGGCTCTTCACCGCCAACATTTACCCAGCAAGTGTCAAGCTCTGTCTGAAGCTCGTCAGCTGAAAGTGTGCTGTAAAGAAGGTCAAGACCGTAAACGTCGCCAACCTTTTTAAATTCAAAGTCGTGATTATGGTAAAGGAATGTGATACCGTACTTTTTGCCGATTTCAGCAAACTTTCTGATACCCTCAACTGTTTCGTCGAAAAGCTCTGCACCCGGGCGTCTTTCCTCAACAGCATAAGGAATTGCAATATACTTACAGCCGATTTCAGCGTAATCCGCAATCACCTTTTCAGGGTCAGCAGCAAGCTCGTCGTAAGCAACGTGTGCAGAAATCGGAGTAAGGCCAACTTCAGCGAGCAGTGCTTTGATATCGGCGGGTTTCTGCTCGAAAAGACCTGCAAATTCAACGCCGTCGTAGCCCATTTCTTTTACTTTTTTGATTGTGCCTGCAAAATCTTCGCCCATAGCGTCACGGACGGAGTAAAGCTGCAATGCAACAGGAAAACTCATAATAATACCTCCCATGGTAGTTTCGTTCATTTTAACACATCGAATAATAAAAAACAATATATCAAATCAAATTTTATGCAAATTACACTTAAATAAGCTCCGAAATTATAGTGTTTGACAACAGGAACCCTTCCCTTGTCAGCGAGATTTGTTTATCTGTAACTCTCATTAAACCTTGTTTTTCAAAGAATATTGCTTTTTCGAGAAATTCCGTCGGAAGTTCCTTACCGTACCGCTTTGAATAGTCCTCAAAAACGATTCCCTCGTTAAGACGAAGACGAAGCATAATATACTCTTCTTCGTCACCGCCGATGCCGTCATCAATCGGAGCTTTTCCGAAACTGAAATGTTCTATATCACGAGGATAATAAAACCTTTTTCCGTCAATGAAAGAATGTGCCGAAGGTCCGATACCGAGATATTCCTCTGCATTCCAATATTTCAGATTGTGCTTACCTTCAAACCCTGGCTTTGCAAAATTCGAAATTTCATAATGAACAAAGCCGTGCTTTTCAAGCTCATCCGCAAGAACATTGTACATATCCGCTGTTTCATCTTCGTCAGGCAGATTCAGTTTATCTGCATAATTATAATAGTATGTACCCTCTTCGAGCTTAAGCATATATGCACTGATATGCGGTACACCTGTTTCAATACAGAAATCAATCGTTTCCTTAAGGCTTTCCGTAGTCTGATCGGGCACACCGAGCATAACATCAAGTGTAATGTTTTCTATACCTGCATTCCGTGCTTCGTTTATGCATTTCAGAACCTTGTCACGGTCAGCCGTTCTGCCGAGCTTTCTTCTTTCCGAATCAACAGCCGACTGCATTCCCAAAGAAATCCTGTTCACTCCCGCTTTTGCAACCATTTCAAAAAAATCTTCTTCGATTGCCGACGGGTTACACTCAACGGTTATTTCACCGTCAACATCAAAAAGTTCTTTCGCCCTGCGGACAATGAACGCTATGTTTTTACCGCCGACAAGTGACGGCGTACCTCCTCCGAGGTAAAGCGTTTCCGCCTTTCTGCCGAGCTGATCCGACCAGGATTCCATACTTTCAATCACACAGGCGGTATAGTCGTCATAACCGACAGAATCCGACCTCATTGAATAAAAGTCACAGTAAGGACATTTTGATTTACAAAAAGGGATATGAATATATAACCCAATATTTTTCATAATATCACCAAAAAAGGACAGCAAGTAACTACCTGCTGTCCTGAGATTTTATTCATCAAGCTTAAGGACAGCCATAAACGCTTCCTGCGGAACCTCAACAGTACCGAAGTGGCGCATACGCTTTTTACCTTCCTTCTGCTTTTCAAGAAGCTTCTTCTTTCTTGTGATGTCACCACCGTAACACTTTGCAAGAACGTCTTTACGCATTGCCTTAATTGTTTCACGGGCAATAACCTTGCCACCGATTGCAATCTGTACGGGAATTTCAAACATCTGTCTTGGAATATGCTCCTTGAGCTTTTCTGCAATTTTTCTTGCTCTGCCGTATGCCTTATCCGAATGTATTATAAAGGAAAGCGCATCGACACCGTCACCGTTAAGAAGAACATCAAGCTTAACAAGATCCGAACGCTCATAACCCTTGATTTCGTAGTCAAACGATGCATAACCCTTAGTTCTTGATTTAAGAACATCGAAGAAATCGTAAATAATTTCGTTAAGCGGAAGCTCATATGCAATATCTACTCTGTCAGGTGTAACGTAAGTCATATCTTTGAAAACACCGCGACGTTCCTGACACAAATCCATAATTGCACCGACATATTCATTCGGAGCATAGATGTTAGCCTTTGTAATCGGCTCTTCGCTGTAAGCAATATAGGCAGGGTCAGGGTAGTTTGTCGGGTTATCAATTTCAAGAACTGTGCCGTCGGAAAGGTGGATTTTATAAACAACACTCGGAATTGTTGTTACAAGGTCTAGGTCGTATTCTCTTTCAAGGCGTTCCTGAATAATTTCAAGGTGAAGAAGACCGAGGAAACCGCATCTGAAACCAAAGCCGAGTGCACCTGACGTTTCGGGTTCAAACGAAAGTGCCGCATCGTTGAGCTGAAGCTTTTCAAGTGCTTCCCTGAGGTTTTCGTAATCCGCACCGTCTGCAGGATAAACACCGCAGAAAACCATCGGGTTAACCTTTCGGTAACCGGGTAACGGCTCGCTTGCAGGATATTCTGCAGTTGTAACGGTATCACCGACACGTGCATCGCCAACAGTTTTGATTGAAGCGGTGATATAACCTACCTCACCTGAAGTGAGTTCTTTTGCCGACTCCATAGATGTCGCTCTCATATAACCGACATCAACAACGGTGAATTCTGCACCCGTTGCCATCATTCGCATTGTGTCGCCTGCTTTGATTTTGCCGTCAACAACTCTGACGTAAACAATAACACCTTTATAATTATCGTATACAGAGTCAAAAACAAGGGCACGAAGCGGCTTTGAATCGTCAGAATCAATCGGTGCAGGAATATCCGAAACAATCTTTTCAAGAACAGATTCAATATTCTCGCCTGTTTTTGCCGAAACTCGCGGAGCATTCATACACTCCAGGCCGATTACATCCTCAACCTCGGCAGCAACACGTTCAGGGTCAGCTGCAGGCAGGTCTATCTTATTAATAACAGGAACAATTTCAAGGTCGTGGTCAAGTGCAAGATATGTGTTTGCAAGAGTCTGTGCCTCAACACCCTGAGAAGCATCGACGATAAGCACTGCACCCTCACAGGCAGCAAGTGAACGCGACACCTCATAGTTAAAGTCAACGTGACCCGGGGTGTCAATAAGGTTAAGCTCATACTCCTCGCCGTCTTTTGCTTTGTAATTAAGCTTAACGGCGTGTGCCTTGATTGTTATGCCTCTCTCTTTTTCGAGATCCATATCATCAAGCAACTGTTCTGTCATATCTCTTACTGCGACTGACTCAGTTTTTTCAAGCAGACGGTCAGCAAGAGTTGACTTGCCGTGGTCAATATGAGCTATTATTGAAAAATTTCTTATGTTTTCCTTCTTGGTTGCCAAATTATCACCTCAGTGAAAGAATTATACCGAATTATTATATCATAATCAAAGCAATACTTCAATCAGTTTATCATAATTTAAAGGTAAAATGCGTATGATATTACAAAAGTTACAAAAATCATACCACTTTGTAACCTTTTGTAACTTTTTACGTTTTGCACAAATCAGGTTGATTATTTTTCTGTTTTAGGACTTTAAAAACAAGATATATGCCTTTTCGGCAAAATAATCTCTTTAAAAAGTAAGCATTATGCACAAAAAATTAATCTTTTTCGATTTGACAAAGCGTAACAGCTTCCCTATAATGTGCAAAGTCGGCGCAATTTATTGTTCTCATTTTACGTTTTTACTGCGCCAAAGCTGATTTTCAGCTTATGAAAAGGAGTTTATTCTGATGAATACTATTAAAAGTTTTGGCAAGGCAATGCTTAAATCAAAAGCTAAGCTTATTATGCTTGTTGTAATAGCAATCCTCTGCTCCGCAACAATCTACGCTGCCGCTGCCAACTCAGACACAGTTACACTTGAAATCGACGGTGAAACAACACGCGTTATCACAATGCGTGAAACAGCCGAAGAAATCCTTGCTCAGGTCGGCATTGAAGTAAGCGAAAATGACGTGCTTGACCTTGCTGATTTCGAAAAGAAATCAATCATCCGTCTTCACAAGTCACACAGCTTTTCAGTTATCGATAACGGTGCTGACGCTGTCAGCTACGAAGGCAAAGGTACAGTTGCCGAAGCACTTGAGCAGAACGGAATCGCAATCAAAGACGGTGATATTCTTAATTGCTCTGTTGAAGACCGCATTGCAGACACACCCGAAGTTATCATCACACGTGCTTTCGAGGTTAAAATTGTTGCAGACGGTGAAACAAAAGCAATCAATATCGCAGGCGGTACAGTAAGCGACGCACTCGATAAGGCTGTTATCACAATTGATGACAACGATGAAATCTCCAAGCCCCTTGATACAGAGCTTGAAGCAGATTTGCTTATCAAAATTACAAGGGTTGACTATAAGACAAAGACAGAAACAGTTGAAATGAACTACAAAACTGTTACAAAAAAGTCAGCTACAATGTACACTGACCAGGCTAAGATTGAAACAAAGGGCGTTAAAGGCGTTCAGACAATCACATATCAGGAAAAATATGTTGACGGTATTCTTACAGAATCAGTAGCAACAAGCTCTGTTGTTGAAAAGGCTCCCGTTGACGAGGTTAAGACAGTAGGTACAAAGAAGCGTGTCGGTGCAATCCCCGGCGGTGGATACGTTCTTCCGAACGGTAAAAAAACAATCTCTACTCTCACACCTCCCTCATCACTCCAGCTTGACGGAAACGTTCCTGTTTCTTACAAGAAGAAGATTGTCGGCACAGCTTCAGCTTATAACTGCGGTACACACACAGCAACAGGTAAAAGAGTAAGACCCGGTTACATCGCTGTTAACCCCAAGCAGATTCCTTACGGCACAAAGATGTGGATCGTTTCAAACGACGGCAAGTATGTTTACGGTTATGCTTCAGCTGAGGACACAGGCGGATTCACAAAGTGGACCGGCAGCCGTGCAACACTTTGCGACCTTTACTTCCCGAATCAGTCTTCAATGTATGCATTCGGCAGAAGAACAGTTACAATTTATATTCTCTGAGTTTAAGAGTACGGTTTTGGCCGTACTCTTTTCTGTTTACATTTTTAAAAACTTATAGTATAATAAATTTAATATTTTTTCGGTTGGTGAATTATGAAAATTTTGAAAAACATAAAAGAAAACAAAATATTTTTCATCACCTTTGGCATGTTGATGTATACATCTTTTGCATACCTTGTGCAGAAAGAAGCGATTCACTATATTGACAACTACTATTTCCCGCTTTATGTAATCAATTATGACTGTGGTTATTGTTCCAGACTTTTGATAGGTTCCGTTTTATCTCTGTTTTTCGGAGATAAACTTATGACACCGTCTTTCATCGTAACCTTTTTGATAACGGTTTATATCCTGTCATGTTTTCTCATCAGTCTTTTCATAAACAATTACCTCAAGAAAACAAAATATGAAAACATCGGAATTTATTCATTTTTTCTGATAATCACTCCCGTGATGCTTGCTTTCTTGCGTTTTCTCGGCACTTTAGATCTTTTCTTTGTTCCGCTTGTGTTGGCTTCCGTTTGGCTTGTCGATAAAAAAGGTTGGCGTTGGCTTGTCCCTGTTTTTTGTGCAGTATCTCTTTGTATTTATGAGCTTTTTGCAACAACCTATCTTCCTATTATGGCCATAATTGTTTTTTATCAGTTTGTTAAAAAGCCCAATACTTCAAACTTTATCTATATTGCTGTTTGTGCTGTTGTTGTTGGTGCTGCTTCTGTTTATTTTCTTATTATTGGTGACAGCACTCTTAAAATGACGTCAGATCAAATGGTGGAGTTTGCGCGCAACAGACTTGATGCTTCGGGAAGTTCATTTGATGATTTTTACCTGCGTTCAGTTTTTTTCTGGGAAGTTCCTGATATTGAAGGGTACGAAGGTTTTGCCGGATATATAAAATACAATTTCGACGTTTACACTAAAAACGACTTCGCAGCTGTTAAAACAAACTGCTACTTTATATTAAGTAATACGATATCTGCACTTCCATTTTTTTATCTTATTGGTAAAGCATTTAAAAAAACTGCAAATCCGCTTAAAAAATTTATTTTCATCTGCTGTTTCTCAGTGTTTCCGCTTATGATTATAAACCTGCTCCTTTCAACGGACACTGACAGATTTTCCTTGCATTTCGTTTTAGCTTTTCTCCTGCTTCTGCTGTTCTTTATCAAAGAAAAAGACCCCGACTTCAGCAACAGTTATGACGAGGCCACATTGAAACTTGGTGAAAATAAAATCATTCTTACAGTTATTGGCGTCTCGTTTGCCCAAATAGTTCTTTCGGGGGTGAGATTTTGACAGATTTAAGTCTCAGACACAGAATCTTTGCAATTATTGCATTCTCCTTTTCCGCTTTGGTACTGTCTTACCGCTCGTATTTGCTTTTCACTCTGATTTTCTTTGCATGTATCGGATTAGTTCTTTTCTTTGCTGACAGACTTGTTAATAGCGAAAAAATCAAAGAACGTACCGCTTTTGTTTTTTTTGTTTCTGCTGCATGCTATCAAACCTTTTATCAGATTTTCAACAGAGTTCACGAGAATAATAAACAATTGATAACTGCCGCGGCTTTAGCACTTTTTTTAGCTGCCGTATTGGCTGCAACGGATCAAAAAAAGCTTCCCTACTGTATTATTGCTGCTTTGACAATCAGTTTCCTTGATACCGGAATCGGGGCTGCTTTCTGCATTTTACTGTTAAGTTTTTCGATTGTAAAACTCAAACTTCTGCCTAAAGGAAATAAATCCAAAAAAAGTCCAACTAAAAATAAAAGCACAAACCCCGACACGTTTTCTGTTCTTGTCGGCTCAATTATGGTCAGCTTATGTTGCTTGGCATACAGTGTTTATCAGGCAATCAAAAACACGGCCATCACATCTGAACAGCTAGACTACATTTTCACTTATTTCAAAAACACTCTCGGTTTTTCAGTTGTTATTGTTTACTTCGTAATTAAAATTATGAGAAGTAACATCAAGGCTAAAAGCTTTATTATTGCTGGTATTGTTCTGCACATTGCGTTAATCCCACTTTATTGGTTTAACTACGGTTGGGCTTTCACGTCACTTTTCATAATTTCAATGACCTTATTTTTAGGACTTGTCTGTCTTGAAAACAACAACATTATTGATTCAATTAAAAATGACTACCGCAATCACAGATATCTTTTCTTGGTAGGGCTTTTATGCTTACTTCAATAATTCATACCGTCTTCTTCGGAAGGCGGTATTTTTCCAGCCTTTATTTGACAAATTAATAACAAAATCACCACATTTTATCATTGGAATAATCTGTTATTCATATACTTTGTTTATTGACAGTTTTCGTAATTTTTATTATAATTCATAATAGCTTAATATTGAATTAATATATAATGAGGGAGAATTGGTTTTATGCTTTCCAACACAGAAAAAACAATGGAAAAAATCGTTGCCCTTTGCAAAGGCAGAGGCTTTGTTTACCCCGGCAGTGAAATCTACGGCGGACTTTCAAACTCTTGGGATTTCGGCCCTCTCGGCGTTGAATTCAAAAACAACGTAAAGAGAGCATGGTGGCAGAAATTCGTTCAGGAAAACCCGTACAACGTAGGTCTTGACTCTGCTATCCTTATGAATCCGCAGATCTGGGTTGCTTCAGGTCACGTAGGCGGTTTCTCTGACCCTCTTATGGACTGTAAGGACTGTAAGACACGTCACAGAGCTGACAAGCTTATTGAAGATACAGGTGTTAATCCTGCAGGCTGGAGCTTTGAGGAAATGAGCAAGTACATTGCTGAAAACGGCATTGTATGTCCCGATTGCGGTTCAGCAAACTTCACAGACATCCGTAAGTTCAACCTTATGTTCAAAACATTCCAGGGTGTTACTGAGGATGCAAAGAATGAGATTTATCTCCGTCCCGAAACAGCACAGGGTATTTTCGTAAACTTCCAGAACGTTCAGCGTACAACACGCCGTAAGGTTCCTTTCGGTGTTTGCCAGATCGGTAAATCATTCCGTAACGAAATCACTCCCGGTAACTTCATCTTCCGTACACGTGAATTTGAACAGATGGAGCTTGAATTCTTCTGCAAGCCCGGCACAGAGCTTGACTGGTTTGCTTATTGGAAAGATTATTGCCACAAGTGGCTTCTTTCACTCGGCATCAAGGACGAAAACCTTCGTCTTCGTGACCACGAGCAGGAAGAGCTTTCACATTACTCTAACGCAACAACAGACTTCGAATTCCTCTTCCCCTTCGGTTGGGGCGAGCTTTGGGGTGTTGCTTCAAGAACAGACTTCGACCTTACACAGCATCAGAACACATCAGGTAAGAACCTTGAGTATTTCGACCAGACAACAAACGAGAAGTACCTTCCGTACGTTATCGAGCCGTCACTCGGTGCTGACCGCGTAACTCTCGCATTCCTTTGCGACGCTTACGACGAAGAAGTTGTTGATGAAGAAAAGGGCGACACAAGAGTTGTTCTTCGTTTCCACCCTGCTCTTGCACCTATCAAGGCTGCTGTTCTTCCTCTTTCAAAGAAGCTCAACGAGCAGGCTGAGGAAGTTTATGCAATGCTCGCGAAGAGATTTATGGTTGAGTTTGACGATGCAGGTTCAATCGGTAAGCGTTACCGCCGTCAGGACGAAATTGGTACACCGTTCTGCATCACATATGACTTTGACTCAATTGAAGACGGTTGCGTAACAATCCGTGACCGTGACACAATGGCACAGGAGCGTATCGCTATTGATAAGCTTTGTGAATATATCCAGGAAAAAATCACATTTTAATTAGTATAATAAATATTTTATATACGGAAAGGCAGATGTTATGAAACAGATTAAATTTACTGAAACCGTGTTGCGTGACGCTCAGCAGTCACTTATCGCAACAAGAATGTCTTTTGACGATTTTGAACCCGTTCTTGCAGAGCTTGACAAAGCAGGCTACTACTCACTTGAGTGCTGGGGCGGTGCAACATTCGACTCATGCCTTCGTTACCTTAACGAAGATCCGTGGGAAAGACTCCGCAAAATCCGCAAGGCTTGTCCGAACACAAAGCTTCAGATGCTTCTCAGAGGTCAGAACCTCCTCGGCTACAAGCACTATCCCGATGACGTTGTAAGAAAGTTCGTTGAGAAGAGTGTTGAGAATGGTATCGACATCATCCGTATCTTCGATGCACTTAACGACGTACGTAACATCGAGGTTGCAGTTAAAGAAACAATCCGTTGCGGTGCTCACGCTTCAGGTACAATCTGCTTCACATTGAGTCCTGTTCACAACATTGAGTCTTACATCAAGCTTGCAAAAGATATGGAAGCTATGGGTGTTCACTCAATCTGTATCAAGGATATGGCAGGTATCATGAGTCCGAAAGAGGCTTATGACCTTGTTAAGGCTCTTAAGGAAAACACAAAACTTCCGATTATCCTTCACACACACTCAACAACAGGTCTTGCAGCAATGACACTTCAGAAGGCTGCTGAGGCAGGTGTTGACGTTATTGATACAGCAATTTCATGCATGTCAGGCGGTACATCACAGTTCGCAACTGAAACAATGAACTATGTTCTTACTCAGGAAGGCTACGAAACAGGTCTTGACACAGACGTTCTTAAGAACATCAACGATTTCTTCAAGCCCGTTCGTGCAGAAGCTCTTAAGTCAGGTCTTCTTAACCCCGTTGTTCTTGCAACTGATACAGACGCTCTCGGATATCAGGTTCCGGGCGGTATGCTTTCAAACCTCGTTGCTCAGCTTACAGCTCAGAACAAGATGGACAAGTTTGAAGAAGTTCTTCAGGAAGTTCCGAGAGTACGTAAGGATATGGGTTATCCGCCGCTTGTTACTCCGATGAGCCAGATGGTTGGCGTTCAGGCAACACAGAACGTTCTTTTCGGCAAGTATAAGAACGTTTCAAAGGACGTACGCAGCTATCTTAAGGGTGAATACGGTAAGGCTCCTGCAGAAATCAGTGCTGATCTTATCGCACAGGTTCTCGGTGACGAGAAGCCGTTTGAAGGCAGATTTGCAGATACACTTGCTCCCGCATTTGAAGCAACAAAGAAGGAACTCGGCAGCAAGGCAAAGAGCGACGAAGATGTTCTTTCATACATCGCATTCCCGATGCAGGCAGAAGCTTTCTTCGAGAAGCGTGACGAACTTGAGAGAAACACATTCAAATACACAATCAGAGAAATCTAAGGAGGAAAAGATATGGGTTTTTCAGAAATACTCGCTAAAATCGCAACTCCTCCGTTCCCTGCAATCGTTGTTGCTGTTGTAGCTGTACTCCTTATTATCTATGTTTACATCACAAAGGCAATTAACGGCAAAAAAGCTGTTGAAGAGCCAAAGAAAGCTCCCGTTGCTCCCGCAGCAAGTCCCGTTGCAGCACAGTCTGCCGGTCCTGCAGCATCTTCAGGCGACCTTGAGCTTGTTGGTACAGACGAAAAAACAGCCGCTGTTATTATGGCTATCGTTTCAGACAAGAGCGGTATTCCGCTTAACAGACTTCAGTTTAAATCAATCACCTTGATGGAGGACAAATAAAATGAAATACGTAGTAACTTTAAACGGAAAAAATTACGAAGTTGAAGTAAACGAAACAGAAGCAGTTGTTACAAACGTTTCTGACGCAGTTTACGCTCCCGCTCCTGTTGCAGCACCTGCACCCGCAGCTGCTCCTGCAGCTCCCGCAGCACCGCAGGCAGTTTCAGCATCAGGCACACAGATTGTTGCTCCGATGCCCGGCTCAATCGTTAACATCAACGTTTCAGCAGGTCAGGCAGTTAAGGCAGGCGACGTTCTTATCGTTCTTGAAGCTATGAAAATGGAAAATGACATCACTGCTCCTTGCGACGGTGTTGTTAAGCAGATTGTCACATCAAAGGGTGCAACAGTTAACACTGATGACGTTCTTCTTGTTATTTAAGTCGGAGGTGTGACTAATGGGTGTTTTAATTGACAATTTTACCACTGTCACCTTCCCTCAGGTAGCAATGTGGATTATCGGCGGTATCCTTATTTTCCTTGCTATTAAAAAGGAAATGGAACCCTCTCTCCTTCTCCCGATGGGATTCGGTGCAATCCTTATCAACCTTCCAAATTCAGGCGCAAAGCACATCATTGACGTTATGTTCAGAGTCGGTATCGACAACGAGTTCGGCGAATTGATGCCTCTCATCCTTTTCATCGGTATCGGTGCAATGATCGACTTTACTCCCCTTCTTACTAACCCGAAGCTTATGCTTTTCGGTGCAGCGGCACAGTTCGGTATCTTCTTCACACTCTGCCTCGCATCACTCCTCGGCTTCGACATCAAGGACGCAGCTTCAATCGGTATTATCGGTGCTGCTGACGGTCCGACAGCTATCGCAGTTTCAATGGAACTCGGTTCAAAGTACATCGGTGCTATCATGGTTGCAGCTTATTCTTACATGGCTCTTGTTCCGTTGGTACAGCCGCCTATCATCAAGCTTTGCACAACAAAGAAAGAGCGTCTTATCCGTATGGATAACACAGCAGGTAAGGCTCCTTCAAAGCTTACAAAGATTCTTTTCCCCATCGTTGTTACAATCATCGTAGGTCTTGTTGCTCCCGATGCTGTTGCTCTTATCGGTTTCCTTATGTTCGGTAACCTTATCCGTGAGTGCGGTGTTCTTAACTCACTTTCAGAAACAGCACAGAAGGTTCTTGCAAACCTTGTTACAATTTTCCTCGGAATTACAATCGCTGCACGTATGAGAGCTGAAGAATTCCTTACGGTTGACACATTGCTCATCATCGGTCTCGGTCTTTTCGCTTTCATCTTCGACACATTCGCAGGTGTTATGCTCGCAAAGATTATGAACATCTTCTCAAAGAAGAAGATTAACCCGATGATCGGTGCTGCAGGTATTTCAGCATTCCCGATGTCAGCACGTGTTGTTCATAAAATGGGTCTTGAGGAAGACAACCAGAACTTCCTTCTTATGCACTCAATCGGCGTTAACGTTTCAGGACAGATTGCTTCAGTTATCGCAGGCGGTCTTATCCTTACATTCTTCAGATAATCAGGGAGGTAGTTATAATGTTTACTATTGATTTTAATGCGTTTCTCAGCGCTCTTCCCTATATGGGCAAAGGTATGCTCGGCATTTTCGTCGTAACTGCTCTCATCGTTCTTGTTGTTAACGCTCTTAACAACATTCCTGAGAAAAAGAATAAAGAAGACAAATAATTCAGTTGACAGCCTGTTTTTGTTGTTACAGAAACAGGCTGTTTTTATAAGAGAATCTTAACAAAACGAAGGAGGCATATTGATGAAATTCAGTCCTCATTTCCTTGGCATTTTCACTAACATTTACGGTTCATACGATGCCATGGACATCCCCAAAGCACTTTTGGTTGCTCTTGTCGGTTTCTTAACCGTTATTGCAGTTCTTGCAATAATTGCACTCTTTATTAAATTTATTGCTTTTATTTTCTCTGTAATCGAGAAAAAGAATGCCTCAAAAGTAACTCCTGTTATCACTCCGATAAACAGCACACCGTCAGTTCCGCAAACAAACGGTGTTGCACTTCCTGACAACGAATCTCAGGGACAGCTTGAGCTTATCGGCGTTGACGAAGCAACAGCTGCAATGCTTATGGCTCTTGTCAGCTACAAAACAGAAATCCCGCTTAACAGACTTGCTTTCAGATCAATCAGACTTGTGGAGGAAGAAAACAAATGAAATACGAAGTGTTTTTGAATAATAAAAAATATGAAATTGAAGTTGATGAGTGTTCAGTTGCTCTCACAGGCGTAAGCACAGTTGCAGCTCCCGTTGCACCTGCAGCTCCGGTTGCACCCGCTGCTCCTGCAGCAGCTCCCGTTGCAAATGCTCCGTCCGCTGAAGGAACAACAGTTGCTTCTCCGATGCCGGGCACAATTCTTGCTATCAACGTTACAAACGGTCAGTCTGTCCGCTCAGGCGAAGTCCTTATCGTCCTTGAAGCTATGAAGATGGAAAACGATATCGTTGCTCCTTGCGACGGAATTGTTAAGCAGGTTCTTGTATCAAAGGGCTCTACTGTTGACACAGACCAGGTTCTTGTCATTATTTAATCGGAGGTAAAATTATGGAACTTATAACAAACCTCCTTGCAGGTTTATGGGATGCTTCAGGTTTCGCCCTGCTTACATGGCAGAACGGTGTCATGATCGGTGTGTCTGTTGTTTTCCTTTACCTTGCAATCGCTAAAAAATTCGAGCCGTTGTTGCTTGTACCGATTGCTTTCGGTATCCTTCTTGCAAATCTTCCCGGCTCAGGAATTATGGATGACCTGACACTCAATCAGGCTTTCGGCGGTGACCCCGCAACTGCAGTTGAAGGAAGCCATTGGTACGATTCAGGTGTTCTGAGAATCATATACGCAGGTGTTAAGTCAAGTATCTTCCCCTGCCTTATCTTCCTTGGTGTTGGTGCTATGACTGACTTCGGACCGCTTCTTTCCAATCCGATCAGTCTTCTTCTCGGTGCTGCAGCTCAGCTTGGTATTTATGTTGCATTTATTATCGCAATCCTCCTCGGATTCACTCCGCAGGAAGCAGCAGCTATTTCAATCATCGGCGGTGCAGACGGCCCGACAGCTATCTGGCTTACAGGTAAGCTTGCTTCGCACCTTCTTGCTCCGATTGCCCTTGCAGCATACTCGTATATGGCACTTATCCCGCTTATCCAGCCACCGATTATGAAGCTTCTTACAACAAAGAAAGAGCGCGAAGTAAAGATGACTCAGCTTCGTAAGGTTTCAAAAACTGAGAAGATTGTTTTCCCCGTTGTCGTTCTTGTACTTATCGCACTCATCCTTCCGTCAGTTGTGCCGCTTCTCGGTATGCTTATGCTCGGTAATCTCTTCCGTGAATGCGGTGTTGTTGAAAGACTTTCCGACACAGCACAGAACGCACTTAATAACATTATTGTTATTCTTCTCGGTGTTACTGTCGGTGCTACAGCTAACGGTGAAAGCTTCCTTAAGGCACAAACACTCGGCATTGTTGCTCTCGGTCTTACAGCTTTCATCTTCTCAACAGTCGGCGGTGTACTTCTCGGTAAAGTACTCTACATTGTCACAAAAGGTAAGATTAATCCGCTTATCGGTGCCGCAGGTGTTTCAGCTGTTCCTATGGCTGCACGTGTTGCACAGAACGAAGGACGTAAGTACAATCCCACAAACTTCCTTCTTATGCACGCTATGGGTCCCAACGTCGCAGGCGTTATCGGCTCCGCAGTTGCCGCAGGTTTCCTGCTTCTTATGTTCCAGAATTAATCTTATATACAAGATACAAAAACAGCATTGGATGCAAAATCCAATGCTGTTTATTTTTTCATTCAGTTTCATATGGCCAGTCGATAATTCCGCCAAATTCTTTGATGTTTTTATATCCGAGTTCGAGTAAATCTTCCGATGCAAGTTTGCTTCTTCTTCCCGAACGGCAATATACAAGAATAAGTTGATTTTTATCCGGCAGGATTCCCTCTGCCTTTTCGTGTATTTCATAATCAGGAATAAGAATTGCTTCGGGAATATGTTTTTCGTCATATTCTTCCGGTGTGCGGACATCAAGAATTACATATCCCGTCTGCGTATCCATTATCCTTTTAGCCTCTTGGGCTGTTATATTTTCGTAAACCGCATCATTCATCGTCATATTCTCCTTTGTTGTTTCCGTTATATTTTCCACTTTGTCATTTGTACACGACGACAGACAGCCAAGTGAAACTATACAAAGCATTATGATTTGAAATATCCTTTTCATTTATTCTCCTTTAATTATCCAAGTAAGAAATCAGAAACGAGCATAAGGCAGAAACCGACGAGAAGGGCGTATGTTGCTCCACGCTGGCTTCCGTGAGCATGTGTTTCGGGAATCATTTCATCGCTGATAACATAAAGCATTGTACCGCCTGCAAACGCGAGGGCAAACGGCAGAATTGCTGAAGCAACACTTACTGCAAAATATCCGAGCAATGTTCCGACAACTTCAACAAGACCCGTTGCCATTGCACAGATAAAAGTCCTCTTTGCTGAAATACCTGCCGAGAGCATCGGTCCGATGATAACCATACCTTCGGGAATATTCTGCAAAGCAATACCGCCTGCAATGAGGAGTGCCTCGCCCGTATTTCCAGAGCCGAAACCGACACCTGCAGCAATTCCTTCAGGAAGATTATGAATCGCAATTGCCATTACAAACAGAAGCACCTTGTCACGCTTGGCGTTTGTAGAGTGATCTTCAGGCTCACCGCCCGCAAGCTTATGAAGATGCGGAACAAGCTTATCAACAAGATTAAGACAAACCGCACCGACAAAAATTCCTGCCACCGTTATAAGTATTGCAAATTTTCCGCCGTATTCAAGCGACGGAACAATCAAGCCCAGTACAGCCGCCGCCAGCATAACACCTGCTGCGAAAGAAAGCACGATATCACTGAATTTATGCGAAATATTTTTAAATATAAATCCGATGATTGCACCGATTATCGTCGCTCCACCGACCCCCAGTGCAGTCAGAAGCACCATCTGCATATTAAGTCCCCCCTTTACGCTATTATCAGTATATGTCAATAATAACATTTGTGACGGAAATAGTAAATAACCATTGAAAAAATTTTGTTTTCCTGCGATGATTATTTTTTGTTTAACAAATTCGGGTTTGTGGAGTTCTTTGATTTCTCACAATCTGATTCTGTGTTCG
This sequence comes from Clostridia bacterium, assembly GCA_017380575.1. Taxonomy (GTDB): domain Bacteria; phylum Bacillota; class Clostridia; order Oscillospirales; family Acutalibacteraceae; genus CAG-488. The sequence continues at coordinate 21,303 of JAFODS010000016.1, forward strand.
TAGGGATGGGCCTCTCGGACCATCCGCAGATTCTGCTGAGTTAACGGACGGTCGAGGACGCCCGTCCCTACGTAGTTGACTAAAACAGGGTTCGTAGGGGCGCGCATTGCGCGTCCGTTAAATTACGCAGGATTTTTGCGGACGACCGATGGTCGCCCCTACAATGCGGATTGAATATTCTACTCGACAAACCCGGATTTATCTGCAAAAAACAACCCATTGAGCGAGGTCAACAGGTTGTGAAAATTAAAATATTCCGCCGTTGTATTTTTTCATAGCTTTAAAGCTGATTGCAAGTCCGACAATCATAAAAACAAGCATAATTGCCATTCCGATAAAAACGAGTTTTTCGTTCTGCAGTTTTTCCGTCAGGAGCATCGTGATGCCGAAAATGACAACACCTACTCCGACAAGAATATTGCCGAAGCCGACCATTTTGCCGAAAGGTTTTATATTTTCTTCAGACACACGTGCTCTGTGATATGAATGAATTGTCGAGATATTACCTCTCATATTGATTATTCCGATAACAATCAGCATAACACCGACTAACAACGGAGTTATAATACCTGTTAAAGTTTCTGTCATAACGCACCTCAATAAACTTTTTTACATTTTAACATAAAGGAAAATAAAAGTAAACAAAAAGCTCGCTGACCGAAGTCAACGAGCTGAATTTACTCTGAAATTCTGATTTTTGCAACCGTTATCTTGTAGGTTGATTCATAGCACGGAGGGTTATTGACGTAATAAAGAGTTGTTCCGTCCTCCGAGAAAAAGAGTGACGGACTGTAACCGCATTTTACGAAAGGTTCATCAGTCGGATACGGAATGGGATTGTCAATCGGTGCGAAGGTTTTGCCGTAATCAAAGCTGATAAACATATCCGCACCCGTGTCGCTTTCGCCTCTGATGGCGTGTCGACCTGTAACAATAAGTGTTCCGCATTCGCCACCGACGGGTGACCACGCAACACAAGGAGAAGAGCCGAAGGTTTTGCCGCCTGCAGAAACTATCTTGCCGTAATCCGAAACGTCGCCCCAATCATCGAGGGAAGTCGTTCTCTTGCAATAAATCGGATTCATAAAAATACCGACCATCTCATAAACCATTAAATATTCGCCGTTACCCATTTGGGTAATTGAAACCATACCCGGTCTGAGTGAAGAATCGGAGCAGGCAATACATTCGAACTTCTCGCTCCAATTAACAAGGTCGGTTGTGTATTTATAAACAAGCTTCTGCGAATGCTCGGGATCGGAATCATCTGAATAGAAACAGAAAAGTCTGCCCGTTTCTTCCTCAAAGATTAAATACGGCTCCCATACACCCCACTCTATACCGCCTGCTTTGTCAACGTTGCAGAAAGCGTTGAACGATTTGCCTGCATCGTTACTTGAATAAAGAGTTATCGTGCTGTCGGTTACGCCTTCACCGTATATCGACGTTGCGGCAAGAATGATTGTACCCTTTTCAAAATCACCCATATCTGCAGGCAGTTCATAAAGGAACGGCATCCATTCGTTCCAGTAACCTTCGTTCAGGTTATCTCTGACCGTACAGACGTATTGCCACGTTTCGGCATCATCGTTGCTCTCATATATGGGATATGTGTCTCCCCATTTTTCAAAGGTTGCAAGAAGCTTGCCGTTGTCTGCATCATTTTTTTGATAGCGGAGCTTTATGATTGACGGATATTCAACAACGTTTGCATTGTTATCCGCAGGAATGTATACATCGCTCACCGACTCAATCTCAAACTCAATAGGCAGATGTTTGTACTCAAAGTTCAGACCAACACCCGGAAACAGCGTTCCGAAAACCGTCAGCAATGCAAGTAAAAAACGAAAAAGAATCATTTATATCAGTCCTATCGTTGAAAATTTATAAATAAATTATATCACAAAAGCGTTTCTTTGCAACAGGTCGCATACCGAAAACAAAAAACTCGTTGATCGAAGCCAACGAGTTGAAAGCTTTGACTTTTACTGCAAATTATACTATAATATCTTAAAATTTTATGTGTAGCAGGTGATTGCAATGAATCAAGAAAAAGGTGTAATATATATTTTGACCAATCCATCTTTTCCTGATTATGTTAAAATTGGATATGCAGATGATATAGATAAAAGGCTTCATCAATTAAATCGAAGCGAATGTATCCCTTTTGCTTTTAGAGTATATGCTACTTATGAAGTGAACTCTCGATTATCTGATTTAAAAATCCACTCTATAATTGATAAATTAAACCCTACATTGAGGTCTATAGATAACTTTAATGGTCAAAAAAGAGTTCGTGAGTTTTATGCAATGACACCTGAGGATGCATATTCAATTTTAGAGGCAATCGCAGAAATTCACGGCTGTTCAGATAAATTGAAATTAGTTCCACCGAATAATGAAGAAATCGATGCTGAGGGGATTGCAAAAGAGATTACTGAAGAACGAAAAGCTAGAGCCACTCCATTTTCTTTTTCTATGTGTAATATTCCGGTAGGAGCAACGCTTCAATTTTGGAAATCTGCAAGCCAAGAAACACCTATTACGTGTACGGTTGCAGACAATAAAAAAGTTGAGTATCAAGGTGAATTGTATTCTCTTTCTGCTTTAGCCGCTAAACTTTCAAACGTATCGTACGCATTACACGGACCCTGCTATTTTAAATATAATGGTGAGTGGTTAAACGACATTCGAGATAGAGTGGGTAAATAAAATATTTACGATCAAAGCCGACTTTAGTGTTTTGTACTAAAGTTGGCTTTTTATGATTTGACAAACAAAAAGGCTCGCTGTAACAGCGAGCCATAACTTGCAAGAAAACCCATTCGGGACAGATTATCTCTTTGAGAAGCTGTCGCGACGTTAAGAAAACAGTCCGGTGGACTGTTTTTAGTTGCGACCGCAGCGGCTATGCCGCGAGGACCTCCGCAGTTCAGACAAACAAAAAGGCTCGCCGTAAACAGCGAGCCATAATTTGCAAGAAATATTCTGTTATCTCTTTGAGAACTGCGGTGCACGACGTGCGCCCTTGAGACCGTACTTCTTTCTTTCCTTCATTCTCGGGTCACGAGTGAGGAAGCCTGCCTTCTTGA
>JAFODS010000059.1 GCA_017380575.1 Clostridia bacterium
CCTGTATCTCCGCCGTATGTAAATCTCTTACCTACGGTCTTAAATGTTTCCTTGATTGTGTCACCGAGCTTACCTGAGAAGATGCTCGGCTCTGTTGATGTGTCATAAGTAAATTCACCCGGCTCGGCACAGAATTCAACAACCTTGCCCTGCTCAACGATAATCATACACTGACCGTCGGCAACAGCAATACCTGAACCGTTTGAAATTACGTTATCGTGACCCTTTGTGTTTGATGAACGTCCGCCGACACGCTTCTGACCTTTGACCATCAAAACGTCGTTTTCAAGTGAATCGCAGTAGAAAAATTCCTTCCACTGGTCAGCCATTACGCCGCCCAATGCTCCGATTCCTGCTCTTATAAGTCCCATTTTAAATTTCTCCTTTCAAGAAATCTGTTTGTTTTTATATTTATCCTTTCGGCAAATCGCAATCAACAACATCCTTGATTATGTATCCGAAAGGACTGTTTGCATCCGCTTTCACAATTACTGCAAGCCCTCTGTCTCTGTCAAATTCGACCTCGGGAGCTCTTTGATCGTGAACAAGGATTTTAACGGAATATGTTCCGTCACCGTTGTTTTGCACTCCGAAAAATTCATCCGTGCAGAATTTTTCGAAAAGATGAGGCTCAACGAGATATTTTTTACCTACGCTGAAGTGAGCCGCCACAACACGACCGTCTTCCATAAGCTTGGTCTTGCTTTCATCCAGTGAGGGATAAAGTGTGCTGAAATAAGCGTCTGCTTCCCAATCAGAAAGACCGATCATATTCACATAATCTTCCGTGCCGTTCATTTTAAACTCGTTGAGTGTCACGGCATAAGCAAGGGTGTTCCATACAACCTCAGGCTCATGTTTTATCAGCCTGTCATTGTAATATACGTCGGATACTGCACGGGCAACACAAAGACGGTAAAATGCAGAATCCTGCTCAATCTGCTCAGGTGCTTCGGCTATCATCTGAAGCTTGGTTACAACCTCAAAGCCGTCAGCCACCATATAATATTCGGCTCTTGCATCACCGCATTCCACAACAAGACGGTGGTCGGAAATTGTTTCGGTCACAAGACACTCGAACTCATAAATCTTTCCCTTTTCTGCAGTTCTTTCAAAAACAGTGTCCGTAACCTCAAAGCTGTCAACAATCGGAGAATACATAATTGCTTCAAGTCTTATCTTAACGCCCTCTTCGGGGGAAACAAATCTGAAATATTCCGAATCAAACCTGGGTTCCATACCTGTCTTTATATGCTCGATTTTTCCTGTGAGCTCTTGGTAATCATTGGAATTACAGTCCATATAAAGTGTGCCGAGCAAATCTCCTTCTCCAAGCACCTTACCTGCCGTTGTAGACTCTGTTGTCTGCGGAGCTGTTGTTTCGGTTATTGATTCACCGCCATTATCTTTCGAACAAGCTGCAAAGCTCGTCAGCATCACAAGGCACAATACAAGTGAAATAAACCTTTTAAAATTTATCATTGTTATCTCCTCCCAAAAAATTACTGTTTGAGGATGAATACGGATTTTTATTTTTCTTCGGCGGATCGGGGCGGTTACCCTCTCGTATAAGCCACGAAAACACCGCAGTTTTTACTCCGACACCGATAATCCACAGCGCAATTGCCACCACAAACCACAGGATTGATATATCCAGAAAGAAGTGAAGTGCAAGTGCTATCCACGCCGGGATTGTCCATTCGAGGTCGAATATCAAGTTAATGCACCACGCTGTAAGGAATCCGCCGTTACCCTTATATCGCTTTTTCATTATCTGATAATAAGTCTGCCTGTGATATCACGGTCAAGGTTCTGATGATTTGAAAGATATTCATCAAAAATACCGCGGCAGGATGTTGAGATAACAACAGGAGTACCGTTCGCCTTGATTTCGTCAAATGAAATATTGAAGAAATCCTCGAGATTATTGTAATGGAACTGTTGAAGACCGACCTTGTAAATCTTATCGTCTTCAATGGGAGTGCCATTGAAGTCAAAACGGAGATATTCGTGAGTTGTTCTGTCATAATCAACACGGAGTCCCGTTGAAAGCTGATAGAATTCGCAGTGCTCACCCTGCCATACGCCGTCACGCACCATATGCTTGATCATACGCTTGAACTGTTTGCCTGTGACCTTAACCATATACGCTGCATCATCATATGGGAAACATTCGCAAAGGTCAGAGAAAAGAACAATCGGTCCGAGCTGAGTACTTCTTACACTACCTGAGCCGAGGAGCATAATATCAAGACCGAGGCTTTCGCGCATAATATCGGAGAATAATCCGCCGAGTGCAGTTTCCTGCGTTCTTTCGGGGTGAGTAAGCTTTTTCTTGAAGCGTGTGACGAGTCTGCCGTACTTTTCATCTGTCTGTGATTTATAGTGTTTGAGAATCTTTTCAAGGTCTTCGTCCTTCGGGCAGTTATCCTTATTGATGGGAACACATTTCCACTTATAGCTGTCGATGCAGTTGTTGTCTGTATCAATATCAATGTCAAATCTGCCGATCTGGTCTGTACCCGTACCTGCCTGAACGATAACAACATCGTTAACAACAGCAGGCTCTTCGATGAATGTATGTGAATGACCGCCGACGATAACATCAACGCCCCAAGCGGGATCAAGCTGTGCAGCGAGCTTTTTGTCCTCTTCAAAGCCGATGTGAGTAAGAAGAACGGTGAGGTCAATGTCAATCGCATTGTATGTATTACAGATTCTGCCGACCTCCTGAGCCGCCTCGTCGATATCAACGAATGAACCGATGATACCGTCATTCTTTGTCTGCGAAAGAACCTCTTCCGTGAGGATGCCGATGAAAAGAATCTTCATCCCGTCAACCTCTGCAATGTAGTGAGGCTTGAAAAGTCTTGCACCGTTTGTTTTGATATGTAAATTAGCATTGATAATCGGGAACTTTGCACACTTTTCTATAAAGAGAAGATGTGCGATGCCGTAGTCTGTTTCGTGGTTACCGAGAGTAACAACATCGGGTGCGAGCATATTCATAATCTCGATTGTTGAGATGCCCTTGAACTCAGAGTCGATAACAGAGCCTCTGAACATATCGCCCGCGATGCAGTAAAGTGTATTTTTCTCTTCATTTCTTACCTTATCGACATACCCCGAAAGCATTGAAACACCGCCGACAAGGCTATCGTCAACATTTTCTGCAAGGAAGTCACCGTGCATATCGTTTGAGTGCAGAAGTGTGAGTTTTTTTATATTCTTCTCCATAATATTCTCCTTAATTTTGGGGACAAATTATAAAACTACCCTATGATTAAGATTATTATATTAAATTAACGTTAAATGCACATTGTACTTTAGTGCAAACTTTTCAGCTTTTTTGTAAATTTCAGGAAAATTTTGTGATTTTTACGCAAAAAAACGGCGGATTGCTCCGCCGTTTGAGTTGTGCAGTATTGAATTATTTAATAACAATTGAGCTGAGAAGATTTGCGAAATCAGCCTTGGGGAATTCCTTATCCTGGTATGAATAACCGTTGATATCAAGCTCTGCACGAACATTGCGGTATTCAGCAGCCTCATCGGGAATCAGGTAGAAGCCATAGAAGCGGTAATCATCCCAGTTGCTGTTGTGTTTGATAAGATATCTGCCGTCGAAGATACCGTATTTTTCAGAAACAGGCTCGCCCAATGTAACCGAACTGCTGTTCTTGTAATAATCGATGTCTGACTGAACATATTCATCAACATTGTCATAACTGCCTGTGTTGCTGACTTCAAACTCACCGATTTTGGTGCCGTCGGCATTTTTAATTTCAATATCAACCCAGAACTGGCTTTCGCCCTCTTTATCGTTTGCATCAGTAATTTCATATCCGTAGCCCTCGGGAATTGTAAGCTCCACATAGCTGTTGGAAAGCTTAACGGGGCCGACACCCTCAAGGTCTTCAACAATAGCCTTTTCTTCAAGCTTTGCTTCTGTTGAAGCAGTTGTGTCGGGTTCTGTGTTGTCCGGTGTTTCGCCGCCGTCCTTGCCGCAGGCTGCAAGAGCCATAACCATTGCCAATGCAAGCATCAATGCCAATAATCTTTTCATAATCATACTCTCCTTTTGTTTTGAGAATTTATGTATATTTGCTATACATCGATTATATTATATAAGCTTTTCCCGCCTTGCACATTGTACTTTAGTGCAGATTTTTAAGAATTTTCTTTATACATATGAGACAACCCGGATATTTGCTGTATAAAAGAAATAACGACAGACTCTTCAAAGCCTGTCGTTTTTTGGTGGAGACGGTGGGGATCGAACCCATGACCTCTTGAATGCCATTCAAGCGCTCTCCCGATACGTGCAAAAACACACCCTATTGTTTATATAGGTAACGATTTACGTTTACTTGTCACGTTCTGACATATATGTTCTGTATGCAACGAGGGCATTAAGGCAGAGGTCGATTAAATGTGTGTCCATTTCATTTGCCGGTTTTTCAAGCTCTTCGCTGATAAGCAAATCCAGTTTCTTTTCATCAAGTTTAAGATTTTCGTCTTTTAAATATGTTTTTACCAGTTCAAGACATCGTTTGTACTCTTTCAAAATATCACCTCCGGAAAATTCATATAACTATATATGACAAGATTCGAGGTTTGTCACGAAAAAAAACTAACCGAATCTGCATAAGCAAATTCGGTTAGTTTTCATTTTGTTCGCTATATAAATTTATAATTCGTTTATCATTTTTCTCTGCATATCTGAGAGACTGATACGCACCGCCGGATTGATTTTTTACATAAACAACAACCATATCTGACCTGTCGATCATATCTCTGTTTCTTGCCGTAATGGCATATTTGAAATTTTGGTCGGCAGATGCTTCACTGATTTCTATTGAATCGTAAAAATCTTCAAAAGCTTCGGTGTTGTTTCTGAGTTCGGCGGTTTCATAGGGCAGAACGAGAGTAAGAAAAACATTTTCAGCATTTAATTCCTTTTTAAGTCTTCGCACTACGGATGCAGTCATCAGGTCAAAATCTCCGTTTCTGCCGACGAGGAATTCAACCTCTCTGTCTCCCCTGCTTATTATGATGCGGAGGAGTTCATAGAGCTTTTGTTCAACTGTCTGAGAATCATCAATAATTCTGTGACCGAAAAAGCTGACGATTAGTTTTTCTTTCATATTCTCTCCCCTATTCAAAGGTTATTGCCGATATGCGGTTAGGCACATCGGCAAAGATAAATTTATGCACAGCAGACGATATAACTGCTAGTAATCAGAGTTGACTTAGTGTAGTCACATCTGGTGCAGTTGTCAACATCATATATTTCACGACGGCAACGCGGTGATGTTGAAAGCACTTTGTGTGTTACAGCAGTAACAGATGTTGTTTCAATCTTGTGACCGAAAAGTGTGCAGGTAAGACCGTAAGATGTTGTGCCGTCATCTTCACTGTTGAAATAATCTTCAATAAACTTATCGCGGAATTCTTCAGTTGTGTCCGCATCAAAAATAAATACCGTTTCGTTTACGGTAACAGTAACCGTACCGTCTTCAACTCCCTGAGCGCCTGCTGAAACAGACGTTACACAGAAAAGCGAAACCAAAGCCATAATAAGTGCAATTATTCTTTTCATAATCAGCTAATCTCCTTCAGATTCTCAATTATTCTGAAAAGATTATCCTCTGTATCCGATTTCACACAATACAAATTGTTCTCATATACAAAACTGGCCTGAACATATTCAGGTACATTCATATAATACACCAAATGACTCGCAACTTCTTTTTTAGTCCAATTTAATAAGAAATCTTCTGCCAGTTCAGCTTCAAGTTCAACTTCAATACTATGATCAGGTTCATTTGAACGCAATGTGTACAGTTCAGTTTCCCCTGTAATCAGATATCTGATTTCGATAATCTTTTCATCTTCCGGCAACCATGTCGGATATAAAATATCTACTCCTTCGCTTTCTTTGAATTCTTCAAGCGAGGAATATGTTATTGTTTTGTCATTTTTATAAAACGTTATACCGCTATGTTCTTTCGGACCGTCATTAAGAAATGTACTGATAGAGTCACCTATCTGCCTGAAAAACTCAGTGACGGTATCGCCCGAACCGATAGCAAGCATACCGAAGAGTGTTATGAGTACCGCGAGCACAGCGGCTATGATAGCAACACGCTTAGCTCTCAGCTTTTTCTTAGCATAAGAGTTCAGAGCCGTTACCTTGCCTTTGAACGGTATTTCATTTACTCTTTGTTCAATTTCTTCCTTAGTAAGTCTTTCTTTTCCTTCAAGCTCCACAAGAAAATCAACACACTCTGTTACAAGATCACTGTCCATTTTCTTATAGTCCTTTGCAGTTTCAAGCAAAATGATTGCCATAAGCTTGTCCTTTAAGGTCTGATTTTCAGCCGTCTTGTCGTGGTTATTTCCCATGGATTTTTACACCTCCCGTATTCATGATTCAATAAACGTAAAACCTCCTTCAAATATATATGAAGGAAAACGCAATTTGTCACGCAAAAAATTTAAAATTTTTTGAAAAATTTTTATAATTTCATAAAAAGAAGCAAAAGTACCATAAATACAAAGGCTGCTTTATCTTTGATTTTCAGTCTTAATCTGTAAACTCTCGACCTTACTGCGTGCTCTGTGGTATCAAGTGCCTTTGCTAGTTCAGCATATTCCATACGCTTTGTGTAAACCATTTCAAAGAGTTCGAGCTCCTTTTCACTTAACGATGAAAGAATGCCTTGCTTCTTTTCTTCAAGCTCTTCGTCGGTTATCTTATTATACTCTTCCATTTCGTAGAGAATATCCGCACTTGTCTGTGATCCGAATACGGTTCCGAAGATGAGTTCTTTCTCCCGCTTGGCTATGCTTCTGAACTCTTCCTTTATTTTATTGTCGGCAACCTTATAAAGCCATGCTTTGATATAACTATCTTCAAGTTCGTCACAGTTCTCCTGAAAGAAAAGGAAAACCTCCTGAGTTACGTCAGCCGCCTCTTGTTCCTTTTTAAGTCTTGAATAGCAAAGATGATATATGTCATCATAGTATAAATCAGCAATTTCTTTTGCCCTTTCTGCGCTAATCAAACTATATCAGTCCTCTTCCTCAAAAAATTTATAAACCCGAATAATTATAACAGTTTTGTAAAATTATGTCAAAAAAAGTTAAGTCAAAAAACTTTTTTAACAAGTGTTGCAGAAGATGCTTTTTGCGGTTAAATTTCTTATTAACAAAAATACTGCAGAAAATTATGATATTAACCTGTTTTACATAATATAATTATGCACAATTATAATCACCCGCATTTGTCGAAAACAGAGAAAGTTTGAAAAAAGTGAAATTTTCGTGGGACATTTTGTCATTTTCTTCATTTATATATAGAAGTTTATTTCTGTATTTAATTTGAGGAAGGTATTTTTATGGATTCAACGGTATGCAACATCACAGCTAAAGAGGAAGCCAAAACAAAGCTGATTAATTTTATGAAGAAAAACGGAATTGAATATAACCTTATCGAATGCTGTGGCTGTGAAAGATTCTGTATCAGCTTTGACTGCGAAGAAAAGCCTTGCTGTAATTCGGGTATTATTATACATACGAGTAACAAAGACGTTCTGAGGATTTATCCGCAGGATATTCTTTATATTGCGATTGAAAAGAGAAAATCTGTTCTCTACACGACAGACAGACGGGTTGAAACCAATTATAACATTGACCATTGGCTGGATCTACTCGACCTTACGGTGTTTGCACAGCCACACCACAGCTTCATCGTTAATTTGAATTATGTTCACGAGGTTACCAAGGATTTTGCTAAGGTGAAATACGGTGATCAAGAATACTCGGTTTATACTTCATCCAGAAAAATTAGTGCGTTCAAGAAGGCGTTTTTGAATTATAAATGTTAATATAGACAAAACGCAAACGCCCATGGGAATAACAATCCCATGGGCGTTTGCACATAAGCACCGAAATATTACCTCTGTATATTTACGATAACATTCCGAAACAAAACATCTTTTATTTTTTAGCACTATGAAAGGATAGTCTCATGAAAAAGTCAGAAAATAAAGAATCAGCTCAATTAACAAAAGAAGAACGTAAATTTATTGAATTATATCGCAATTTGAGCGAAGATGAAAAAATGAAAGTTTCAAAAATGATTGAGGATAAAGGACAATCGGGTCACACTTGTTAAACCGAGTCATTAAAGCCTCAATGAAAAGAAAGCACCCGCGGTGGGTGCTTTCGGTTTGAATGATATTTGGTTTTGGTTTACCCATGGGGAGTGGTTACCCCATGGGATTTAGTTTTAGATTTCAGGCGGAAGACACAGAACCGTCCCCTGTCTTTATTTATTTTCATGTTTTTCCCTTCCTTTAGTAAGAGATGAAGAACTCTAAAACCAATTAAGTGCATTATAGCACATATATATTACCTTTTCAACAAATTACAACCTAGCAAAATAACATAAAAATCCGCAATCATAATGATTACGGATTTCATGGTGGAGCATAGGGGGGTCGAACCCCTGACCTCTTGACTGCCAGTCAAACGCTCTCCCGATACGCGCAAAAACGCACCCCAATCAATCAATAAACTCATAATCAAAAGGACAGCCGGTTCCCCAATATCGTTTATTTCTTTCTAAAATTTCTGCCATAATTTCAATTGATTTATTTAAATCGTCTGATACTGTTTTGCTGCCTTTTACAATAACGAAATCCACATCTGTTTCTTTATTTATCATATCCCAAAAAGCTGACCAATTTCTTCCATACCAATTTGGAAAATCCATTCCAACTTTGATGCGCTCTTGCAAATCAAAAACGTCATCACAATCAGTTAAATCAATTATAGCTTTTTTCATTGTTGTTTCTCCTTATATAATTTCATAAAATGTACGATAATGGTCGTATGTAACAAAAATCAGCCCATCATTTGACCATAAAATACGATGCAAGTTTCTTCTTCCCAGTGTATAGTTTATGTCAGCTTCGTACCAAACACGTCCCGGTTTAGTTGGTAAAATTCTGTCATCATTTCCATAAACACTACCACCCAACATTCTTCCTGAAGCATATTGTGACGGTCTATCGCCAAAGTTCCAGCCAAGGTCTTTTAACTGTTCAGGTGAAATATAATATTCAGGCAGTTTGCCATAATATTTTAACCAATAATAAGCACCTTCCAGTTTATTGTGAGTAGCACCACCTGCTTCAACAGCCTCCATTTTTACAAGTTGACATCTACAACGAAGATGTAGCGGTGGCTTTTGAAATGAAATGTCGTTTATTGCAAATATTCTGTTATGGTGCTCTTTGCAATTGTTACAGGTGTTTTCGGTAAATAAAGTATTCCATCTTCATAATATGCTTGGTGTAGTTTCAGGTGTGAAACTATCATCCCTTGCTTTTGTGATTATATCTTTTATATTAAAACCCCCTTACAGAACAAATGTTCTGTAATTTATTGTAGAGGATTATTTACACTTTGTCAAGTATTTAGTTAAATAAAAAAGAGGCTGTAAAAAAACAGCCTCTTTTAAGTTTAGTTGAATATTGAAGTGAAGAAAGAGACGATTTTGAGCCAGAGGGAGGTTAAGAAATCGAGGATTTTGTTTGAGGCTGACTGGCTTGTTGACAGCTCACGGATCTGGAAGCTTGTGCTTGCTGTGCCGTGGTAGTTGCCGATACCCTGAATGGTTACTGTTGCTGTTCCCTCTTCGACATTGTTTTTATACGTCACCGTATAATCAACGCCTTCTTCGAGGACTCTGTTGCCGTCTGTTACGGTGAGGGTCGGGATTACGGCTTCGCCTGTGTAGTCCTGCTCGGAAATTTCAGCGAATGTAACGGGAGCAATGCTCTTTGTTATAATCGTGAAGTTTGCGATGCTTGAAAGCACCTTGTAAATACCCTTACCGCTGACGGTAACCTTAGCTGTGCCGACATTGATGTTGTCTGCATATTTAACCGTGAAATCTGTGTTTTCCATAATCTTTTCGCCGGAAACAGACACATTAACCTCAGGTTCAATTGCTGAGCCTGTATAAGTCTGATTCGGAATCGGTGATACAGCAAACGTAGTTACAGGGATATTGTTTTTGATCGCATAATTATATGCATAAGAATTTTCTGTGCAATAAATTGTAATTGCATCACAATCCTTGAATGCATCCGGTGCAATATTGATTACAGAGTCTGAAATTACAACTGTTGAAAGGCTTGAGCAGGAAGCAAATGCTTCTGACTTAATTGTTGCAATATTACCGCCGATTGCAACAGCTTCAAGATTTTCACAATCCTTAAAGCTCTGCATTTCGATAGCAATAAGGTTTGTTGCTCCTTCGGCCTTGTCTTCACCGAGAGTTACAAGAGTTACGCCCGTGTATGTGAAGCTGTTCGGGTAAAGCAACTCAACTCCTGTAAAATCAAAATCAGTCAAAGCTCTGCAGTTGTAAAACGCTTGATCCGCAATGAGCTTTATATCTGAATCCCAGATAAACTCATAAAGCGCAACGCAGTTTTTGAATGCATTGTCAGCAATCAGCCTGACATTCGGTGACATCCTTACCTTTGTCAGATTCTCGCACTCTTCGAATGCACCTTCGGCTATATCGACAACCGAATCAGGAATATAAATTTCTTCAAGACCCTTACAGCAAGCAAAGGCTTCTTTGCCTATCATTCGCGTACCGTCAGGAAGTTTATTGCCTTCTATTTTAACACTTGTATTGTAAAAAGCTCGTTCTTCAATAACAATAAGATTTTCCGACAAGCGAATATTTTTAATTGAACTGTCTCTGAATGATTCCTTTCCCACTTCTGTTACTGAATCAGGAAGAGTGATGCTTTCGAGAGTTTTCACACCGCAGAACATATAACTCGGAATTCGTTTTATTGAATTACTTATAGTTACATTTGTAATTTGTGTGTTAATAAAAGGTGAAGTGTAAGTTCCCAAAGACTCGGAATAAGAAAGATCTGTAAAGCTACAGTTTTCTGCATTGAAATGAAGTGTCGTCAGACTTTCGGGAAAAGCAGTTGCACTGAATTTTATTACGCTTCCGGGAATTGTAAGTTCTGTAATTTTATTACAATCCATAAAAGCATTTGCTTTAACAACGGATAAACCATCAGGCAATTCAATACTTTCAAGGCTTTCACAACAATAAAATGCACCTACTCCGATAGTAACCAAACTATCAGGCAAAGTTATACTTTTCAGCTTTTTACAATTGCTAAATGCACCATCACCGATAGATTTAACTGTCTCAGGAAGTGTTATATACTCTATTTCTGAACAACCGTTAAGCAGTGAAGAAGGAATTCGTGTAACCTTGCTACCAAAGTTAACAGTTGTAAACGGCAGAAAGTTGAGAGCAGAAGTGTAGTGCATAGAAATTGCATTGTAATTAAGAGCAACAAATCCTGTTTCTTTGAAAGATTCCCTTCCCAGTGTTGTTAAACTCTCAGGAATCGTGAGCGTCCCTTCCAGTGATCGGCAATATTCAAAAGCTCTTGCACCGATAGTTGTTACTGTATCAAGGAGATTTATCTCTTTCAATTTTTCGCAAGAATGGAATGCATAAGCTCCGATTCTTTCAAGATTTGAAGGGAAGATTACTGTTTCCAAAAATTCACACCAATTAAATGCCTTGTCATTTATTTCTTTTATTGCATCATTAAATTCAAAGTGTTTAATTGCTGTGCCGTAAAAAGCAGACTCACCGATATATGTAAGATTTTTATCATATGGGAAATAGGCAAGCGACTCGCAGGATGAGAATGCCCCAGAGCCTACATAATTCAATTCATCAGAAAACTCGGCTTCACAAACACTGCTACACAGCGAAAAAGCATCGTATAAAATTTTGGTAACACCTTTTGCCTGAACACTTCTGAGGTTTTCACAATCGAAGAAAGTCATTGATGCAAGTGTTGTAACACCTTCAGGTATAGTTATACTTCTGAGTGCATAGCATCTTTCAAACGCTTCATATCCGATACTTTTAAGATTTGAGCTTAAGTCTACAGTTACAAGCCCTTCGCAACTAGCAAAAGCACTCGATTGAATATGAGTTACAGTGTCGGGAATACTGACAGTATTTATATAATCATTAGCGATAAAAGCATCATAACCGATAGTTGTAACAGTTGCACCACCGAGTTTTTCGGGAATGGTAACATTTCTTTCTTTACCGCTATATCTGTTGATAACTGCATCACCGTTTTTATTGAGATAGTATTGATAGTTACCTTCAGTCAAAAATTGTCGGGGTTCAGCCGGAATGGTAAAGGTTATCCAATCATTGCTCTCGTCTGAAACCTCACCGCAATATCCGTAAAACGATTCAAGAGCATCATATGTCCCTCGGAAAATATTATTATACACATTGATTGTTTCCGGCAGATATTCTGCTTGAGTTTCTCCAAAAACCTCCCACGACAGATCAACTTCACCGTTCAGGGTAACTGTTTTTAACACATAATTCATAAGAGAATATTCATAAAGCCAGATACTTTCAGATACAATAGTAAGCTCTTCAACAGATGAACCCGTAAGGAAATATTCTCTTGCTCTGAATCTGACTGAATCATAAAGTGATCCTATGCTTAATTTTTTAAACTTTGTGCCGCCGAACGCAAACGAACCGATATATTCGACTCCGTTGTTTGACAAATCCGGTTCATTGAGTGAACTGCAGTTCAAGAAAGCCTTTTCTTCAATTCCTTCAAGCTCTTCAGGCATATTGATATATTGAAGCTTTTTACAGTTATCAAACGCATTTTTGCCGATAATTCTTACAGAATCCGGTAAAGTTACAGATTCGATATCAGAGCAAAGAGAGTTAATATACGGGTTGTAGCTGTCGGCATATTTAGGGCTGAATGCACCTGAATCGATTTCCGTTACAGGCAAGCCCTCAATCGTAGCAGGAACGACAATATCCTTTTTATTTCCGATATATTTTCTGATTGTGATTCCTTCTCCTAACAAGAAGTCATCGGTAAGTGTGTAAATGTATTCGCTGTAAATCTTATCATATTCCAATAGCTCACCTGAAGCGGCTGTTGCTTTTGCCGTAAAGAGGTTTTCAAGGCCAAGATCTGCCAGCGGCATGCTGCCGAAAAGAAGCACGATTGCGAGGAGTATCGCGGATAATTTTTTCAAAAGTTTCATATTTAAATCCTCCCTTTGTTCGGATTGTGTGTAGGGATGGGCCTCCCGGACCATCCGTGAATGTCTATGTATATCGGACGGTCGAGGACGCCCGTCCCTACTTACTTTAATGGGATCGGTGGTGTTATCAACACCTCATCCACCGCAAGCGGTCCCCCTTCCCCTCAAGGGGAAGGCTGTAAAGATCCCGCTAATTATGGCTTCCCCTTGAGGTATTCCCCTGATAGGGGAAATGTCACGAAGTGACTGATGAGGAGGTGCCTATAGAGTTCCCTTTAGTGCGTTGCCTCCCTTACCTCAAGGGAGGGGGACCACGAAGTGGTGGAGGGATACTTTTAAGAATATCAAACTATTTTTGTAATATCCTCCCGTCACGGCTATGCCGTGCCACCCTCCTTTAGGCAAGGAGGGCTTGTGTCGATTTTTAACGCCCTGATATATTTCTATTCCTTAAACACCGTAAACGAGCAGGAAACGGTTTCATATTTCACGGTGACGATGACCTTTTTCTCGAACAGGGTTGAAATATCGGTAATCTCAACCGTGTAATCATCCGCCGTCAACTCTTTTTCGTTTTTGTCGCTGTATACCGCAAAGACCTGCATACCGCTCAGTTCGATGTTATCGAGGTTTTCGGATTTAAAATCATAATCCGACGGGAAGGTTGCATAGACGGATGTCAGAAGCGGTGTTTCCTTTGTGTTGAGGATTCTTACCTTAAAGCTGTTTTCAAAACCCTTATAGGTCACGGTTACGGTTTCGTAGCCTGCCACATTACCGAAGTCTGACGGAGCTTTGATTTCGTATTTCTTTTTATCGAGTACGGTTTCGCTTTCGTCGTCATAAAGCAACAAAACCGTAATTCCGTTCGGGTCAAAGACATCGCCGACGTTGTATTCCTTTTTAAAATCCTTACCGAAATTCAGGGCAATCCCCTGCTCGGCTTTAATCGGGAGTGTGGTTGATTCCTCTGTTGTTGGTTCCGTAGTCGTTGTGGTCGGTGATGTGGTTGTTTCGGGCGGCGGTTCGGGGGTTTCTTCATCCTGAGTGAAAATTTCAACTATCTTTTTCGAAACCTCTTCGATAAAGTTATAATCTGTTGCGCCTGCTATGATGCCGTTCGCTGCAACGAGCATAAACGCTACGGCGATAACTGCTGCAAATGCTTTTGAAAAGCGTACCGTTCTGATACCGAGCTTTTCCATAAAATCTTTTCGGGAAATTACAGGAATAACCGCGTCGATAAATCCGTCACGGATTGAGTTGATTGCGGATGCACATTCGTCGATAAAATCAAAGTCCGCATCTTCTTTTTCGAGCTCTTCGTCGATCAGAGCGTTAAGGTAATTGCAAATAAATTCTGTCAGATCTCCGTTGAAATCGGGGTGAAGAAAAATATCTTTATTAACGGTTACGGTCATAACGGTCAGCCTCCTTTCTCAAAATCTAATCGTGTTACCATATCGGTTATTTTGTTTTTCAGCCTTACGAGTCTCATTGAGACCGCGGGCCGCGAAATGTTAAGAATTTTTGCGATTTCATCAACACGCGTGTTTTTTATGTATCGCAGGTTGTAGAGCAATTTTTCGTCTTCGTTGAGGGCTTCAATCAGCCTTTCGGCAAGGGCATCGAAATCGATGCTGTCGAGCGTTTCGTTATATATTTCATCGCTCGCCGCGGCTTCGGTCGCATTTTCAAGAGGAACAAGGCGTTTTGTGTCCTTTGACATTTCCTCTTGTCTGCGTCTGACAAAGTTTTCAGCCGTGCGGTAAAGAAAAGCCCGCGGATTTTCGATTTTCTCGCCGTCATTCAGCTTTGAGCTGAGCACGAGGAACGCCTCCTGCACGCAATCGTCAGCCGATTCGCGTTCACTCGAGAGACGGGCAAGGCAGAAATTAAACAGCTTCAGCCGATAGTCATCATATAGTTGCTGCAGCAAAGCAGTCGTCTGTTTTTTTGCTGACAAATGCACCGCCTCCTTTCGGGTTAATTTTTGCTCTCATATAGTAGTCAGCCAAAACGCAAAATGTAACGGAAAAAGTTTAAAAAATTTTGTGGTTTGTTCTTAACTGCGGACGGTCACCCATACCGCATTGGTTTGAAATCGGTTAGATAAATTCGGGTTTATGGAGTTCTTTGATTTTGCACAATCTGACTCTGTGCTCGTAGGGACCGGCCTCCCGGACGGTCCGTAGATTACGCTGAATTAACGGACGGTCGAGGACGCCCGTCCCTACGCAGTTGATTGAAACAGGGTTCGTAGGGGCGCGCATTGCGCGTCCGCTGAATCAAGCACTTTTTACGGACGACCAATGGTCGCCCCTACAATTGCTGATTTGAAATCTGTTCAACAAACCCGAATTTGTCAGACTTCAGATTAAATACAAAAAATCAACTGTTTCATAATCACATTATACTATTTCCCTGTTGAAAGTAAATGTTCAAAGCATAATTACAGAAAAAACCGACAAAAAAAGAACTCCCGCGGTTGCCCGCGGGAGTTTCTGTCAGGAGAGAATTTATTTTCAATGAACTGTCTTTCTTTTATGCTGCGATGCCCTTGCCGGTTGTCTGGTCGATTATCATTGTACCGCCTGCAACAGAACTTATTACAGCTGCATCTTTTGCGTTGATTGTTGTTCGTGTGCCTTCAACGTTCGCCGCAAGCTTTGCCGCACCTGTAAGTACATCTGCTGCGCCTGAAACTGAATTTGAAACTGCGAGCGCATCTCGTCCGTTGATTGTAGCAGAGCCGTCAACATCGCCGTAAATCACCACAACATACTCTGCGACAACCTCGCCTGTTGATTTTGACTTAACCGTTACGGTCGAACCTGTGCCGAGGTAACGGGACGTTGTCGCGCTGATTTCAACATCTACATTCCCGTAGTTAACATATGTTGACTTAAACTTTGCCTTTGTAAGGCTCGGCTGAAGTCCTACAATGTAGTTCACACCGCCCTGAGCCATAACTGTTGCACCGCCGACAAGCTCAAATACCTCTTCATCCGTTCCGAATAATTCAGGATCGAACGGCACATAACCGTCGATGATGAGGTCACTGTATGTTTTGAGACCTGCAAGCTCGAAGACATCTGTAAACACATAATCAGTTACATCGATTGACTTACCTGTCGTGTTCGTGACGCTCCAATCTTCAAGGCTTATCTGCACAAGATTTTTTGCGCTGCTGTTCGCCTCAATAAAGTCTTCCTTAAGAACATTGAACTTAAAGCTCATCAGGTATCCCGGCTCAAGGTCGGAGAAGCCTTCAAACTCAACCTGAACAACAGCATATCTGATACCCGGATAATTTACAGGATCAAGAACGCCTTTTTCAAGAACCGTTACCGTACCGCCAAGGTCATAAAGCTCCTTTGACGGAAGCGCATCGACGAGCTCCAGAGTATTTGAATCGTAATAAACCCAATATTTTGCCTTTGTTGAACCGTCTGAATAACCTGTAAGTGTTCTTACCCAGCTTTCATAGGTTCTGCCGCCTGACGGCTTATATTCAACGGGATAGTACGCATAGTTATCAATTCTTCCGTGCTCAGGAGTGATAGTTGTATTTATATAAACATTCGTTTCTATAAGGTCATCCTCAAGAAGAAGGTCGTTATAAATATAGCTCTCCTTACCACCGTCAAATGAATTGAATTCAACCCTCTTGCTCCAATCGTGGATATCGCCGTTCGGGTCTGTAACCTCCCATGCAAAAGGATTACCATTGTACGGTACATTATCAACAACCGTTCGGATTGAGCCGTCCGCATTGATGAAATTTTCTTCAATAACAGCAAACTTGAGATAATACATACCCTTTCCGTCACCAAATCCGATAGAAGAGAAGGTTGTCTGAACGATAATGTAATTATACTCCTGACCGTCGGGGCCTGTTTCACCCGTTGAGCCGTGTTCAAGAACTTTCACTTCAGCGAAGCTGCTGTTTGCATAAATCTCAATAAAATCGAGAGTTGATGCATCGTAGATATACTTTGCAGTAAACGTTGTCGGCCAGCCGTTAGCGCCGTTTGCATTGTCTCTGCAGATATCGGAATAACGGATATCGGAATCTTCATACATCGAGAAATCAAACGTCGCAGGATAATAAACCATATCGTTGCTCTTTCTGATGTGCTGTGGGGTTACGCCGAAATTGAAAAGAGGTGTTATATCCTCAACGCAAACTGTTACACCTGAGGGCATAAAATACTGCTCCAAGCCTTTCAAGTGCGGTTTTGTTTCGACTGCATAGTTTACGCTTTCTGTTACTTCAAAAACTATCTCGTCCCCTGCTGCAAGACCCTTAAGCTCAAATTCAGCAAAGGATTTCATATAAATCTCATGAGCTGATGAAAGCTCGTCAGTTGTCATAACGATATCCTCTGATATCAGTTCGCCGTTTTTGTACGCCTTAATTCTGACAAGTGCCTTATCTGCACCTGATACTGTAAACTTATAATCACCGTCTTTTTCGGCTGAGAATTTAAAGAGCTTTGTTTCATCCTCTTCGAATGTTATTACATCCGTTGTGCCTACATTTACGGTTATTTCTTCGGGCGGAGGAGGTGTTATATCCTCAACGCAAACCGTTACGCCTGAGGGCATAAAATACTCTTCAAAGCCTTTGAAATCGGGTTCCGTATCGATTGCCCAGTTTACGCTTTCCGTTACTTCAAGGACGATTTCATCCCCTGCTGCAAGTCCCTTGAGTTCAAGAGACGAAGCAGGCATCATAACGCTATCGTAAGCCGATGAAAGCTCGCTGCTCGTTGCAACGATTTCTTCTGAGAGCAATTCTCCGTTTTTGTATGCCTTAACTCTGACAAGCGCCTTATCTGCACCTGATACTGTAAACTTATAATCGCCGTCTTTTTCGGCTGAGAATTTAAAGAGCTTTGTTTCATCCTCTTCGAATGTTATTACATCCGTTGTGCCTACATTTACGGTTATTTCTTCAGGCGGAGGCAACAATTTGCCTATTGTTAATTTCACTGAAGACGGTGCAAATTTTTCATAATAATATTTCAAATAATATGAAACCCTTGATATCGTATCGTCAACGCCTGTTTTATCGTGAAGGATAACAACAATCTTATCGCCCGCGGAAATTCCCTTAAGCTCAATTTCTGCCGTCTGAACCGTTCCCTCAGTATAATAGCTTGATAAATTCAAGCCTTCGGTCCATTTCAAAATCGTATTTTCCTCAACGAGCTCTCCGTTAAGGTAAACCGATGCGCACAAAGCAGCCTTTTCGGGAGCAGAAATCGTCAGCTTATAATCGCCGTCTTTTTCAAAGGTGAAGTTATATATTTTTCCTTCATTTGTTGTAAAATCAATCGGGTCTACCGTTACTCTGCTGATCGTCTTATCTTTTACATTTGTGAACTTGCACATTTCATCAAGGCATTTTGCAGCCTGATTTCCGTTTGCATCGGTTGTGTATTCACCCCATGTGTGGGTATGCGCTATCGTATGAGTTTCTTCGCACTTTCTGCTGCTGCAGGGTGCAACAAGAACTGTACCGTCCTGATTTGCAAAATAATCTGAGAAAGTATGCTCCTTATGGAAATACTTCATCATAGGATAGCCTTCGTTTTCATTTGCAGCATCATAAACAAACGCAGAGCTGATTGATATATCCTTTGATTTAAGCTCTGCTTCCGTCATCGGAGAAACACTGAGAGTGTATACAACTGCAGGATAGTAGCTTCCGGGAGGATACATAATGCTGTTACCGAATTGCCTATACAAACTGTATAAATAACCAACCGTACCGCTTGCATCGAAGCCCGATTGTGAATAGCCGAGGAAATAGCACCCGGATATATCGAACATATCAAAAAAGTCTCCGATAAATTCACCGCAGAAGGCACCGGTAGAGGCTCCGTTAACCTTACCGGCAGTATAACAGCTTGAAGGCGAACTTTGTGCCAGACATCCTGCGAAACCGCCGACTGGGCCACCACTAACATCACCGATATTGTAAGAGGAGCCTGCGCCTGAATTGTCCATATATCCTGCGAAACCGCCGACATAGGTTTTACCGCAGACATCACCTGCATTGTAGCAATCGTAAGCATAGCTCGCATCCATTGTGCCTGCTACACCGCCGACATTCCTGCCTCCGAAAACATTGCCGAGATTACGGCTGTCTCTTGCAGACGATTTTTCTACCATCTTGCCGACAACACCACCGACGTCGTTACCCTTACCGATAACGATAGCGTCAACAGAACATCCCGCCATAGTTGAATTTTTGAAAACGGAGCTGATTGTTCCGAGACCGCTTGAAGCTTCGTCTTCGTTTAAAACAAGAGAGTTTTCAATATAGATATTCTTAATCTCTGCACCTTCGCAGTTTTCAAAAAGACCTGCGTTAAGATAGAGACCGCTGATTGTATAATTCTGACCGTCGAATATACCGCTGAAGTTTTTGATTGACTCAAAAGCCTCAGGCAAAGATGTGCTGCCGTTATAAAGCGGTGCATTGTTTTCATCAAGGCTGAAAGTGCCGCTGTTTGCAACGATATTTTTCGTCTGAACAAAAGTTACGCCCTGCGTGCTTTCGCCTTTTTCGTTAATGAGATATGAAAGAGTTTTCAGATCTTCATAATTGTTTATGTAATATGTTTCTTCATTTTCAAACTTTGTGTCAGCGGTGAGCTTGCCTTCCTCAACCGGAGGGATGAAGGGCTCGTAGTTTTTGAGCAAAAGATCATCATATGTACCACCGGTAAACTGTGAAACCGAATTAGTAGTTACATACGGAGATATATTTTTCACATTACCATTACTCTTGTTAATCTTCCATTCCGAGAAATGAAATGTCAATACATTATCGTCGTCTACAAGCCAGAACTCGTCAAAAAGACCACCCATATCCAAGCGACCGTATTCATCAAAAAAGTTGTCGCTGATAACTTCAAATTTAACATTAAAAAGCACATCGTTGTTGATATCAATACAACCGTCAAAATTAACCTCTACATAAATATACGGAATCGCTACTGCATCCTCATCCACATATTTGTCAACTCTTATAATCTCAGTAGTTCCGCCAATGTTGTAAAGTTGTTCTGACGGTATTGCTTCAACAGGTTCTATAAGATGATCATTATACAAAAACGCAAGAATTATTTTCGTGCTTGAACCCGAGTCATTGTCAGCGATTTCGCTGTAAGCAGTTTTACAGTCATAATATACAGGGAAATAAGCATAATCACCTTTTCTCGCGTGATAAACATCAGACGAAATTGTTATTCTGTCATAGATTCCGTTTTCAACATTATCATCCTCAACCGGAGGGATGAAGGGCTCGTATCCTTCTAAAATATAGCCTTCATCCATAATTCCATCCATAGGGACGTTCTGCCATATCTTTGATGAAATATCGTAAACAACATTTCCGTCACCGTCAAAAACTTCCCACTTGCAGCAGGTCAGTTTTTCTTGTTCAAGGTCTTCGACTATATAGTAGTGGTCAAACAGATCTATGCCGTTATTGGCATCAAGATCACCTATAATTTCCATTTTTACATTGAAAAGAACTTCACCTTTGTTGATTTTTGTGTCGCCGTCAAAAGTGATATCTGCATAGAAATAGGGATACGTAACTTCATAACCTGATTTGTTGATTTCTTTGTATACATCTATTCTTGAAATTTCACTTTCAAAATTCATACCGTAAAGTAATTCTGACGGTGTAACCTCAACAGGTTTCAGAACTTCGGGGTCATAGAAAAACGGAATAGTTATTTTTACTTTTGCATCCTCGTCACCATAACAGGCGTAATAACCACCATTGTCATAATATACGGGAAAATACAAATAATTATCAATCTGTGCGCCCTGGCGTGAAGTGTATATCCACACATAATCGGATGCAGATACACCAACCGTACAGATTGAAAGTATCATAACAACAGCTAAAAATACTGATAAAACTTTTTTCATAGAATTTCCTCCTTTTTTGGGAGTTTATATAAACTTATTTTTCAGGATAAACAAAATAGAGGGGTGAACCGACATGTATCCACGCATTGTTGCGTCTGATATAAACCTTTATTTCGTTGTACATCTCATCGTTCGCCCACGCGTTACCGACGAATACTCTGTTGCCGTTTTCGTCCGTTGTAAAAGATGAAACGGTTACGGATGTTCCGTTTCTCATTTTAAACATTACCTTTTCTGTCTTCGAGTCTGCGATAACCTCTACGGGTACCTTACCCTTTGAACCCGTATTTTCTACGAAACGAAGGCTGATAAAGGGATCGTATTTCTTAACCGTGAAGCTGTATGTGCCGCTTTCCCATTTGTAGTTTTCCTTGCTGCGTACTTTTATCTGAACGCCTACGCTCATATTGGAATAAATTTCCCAGACTTCGTATGCAAGGTCACGGCTCATTGAATTGACAACCTCACCGTTTTCATTATAACTCGTAATTGTTACGTTTTTATTGTATCTGTCGTATGTTCTTGTACCGCCGTCAGGCTCGATGAACTGAATCATCTGCTTTCTGCCCTTGGCTGTTACGGTGAAGGTTTTGTGTGTATCCTCCTGCTGAATGTATGTTACTTCAGTTATATCGCATTCCGTAACCGGAGGAATAAACGGCTCGTAATTTTTAACCAAAAGATCGTTGTAATCTGAATCCATAAAGCCGTCATCAATTATAAAGTAGCTTGTTTTTATCTTGCTGCTTAAATCTTGAAT
This sequence comes from Clostridia bacterium, assembly GCA_017380575.1. Lineage (GTDB taxonomy): Bacteria > Bacillota > Clostridia > Oscillospirales > Acutalibacteraceae > CAG-488. The sequence continues at coordinate 21,890 of JAFODS010000059.1, forward strand.
TCTGCCCTTGCTGTCTGCAACTTCCCAAACGCAATCTTCAAAGATGAAATTATCATAATCTGCAAAAACGGGATAGGAACGGACTAATGTTCTCGCAATATTTGATGCGTCTTTATAGAAAAATTCTTCTTTGAGAACCTCAAACTGAAGATTGAAGAAATATTCGCCTGCAAGACCCTCTGTACCAAGAAAATCGATTTCAATGATGAAATAGTTTTCTCTTGAGTCCTCTTCAGACTCTCCCTGCTCCGTTACCTTTACGGTACCACCGAGGTTATATAAAGCTTCGGACGGAATCGCATCGATGAATTTCAGGGTATCCTTTGCGTATGAATAACCAAGCTCGATGTGCGTGCCTACGATATCAATATCGTTTCCCGTTCCTTCGGGGAAATAAACATAATCGTCGGGAGATGTGTATTCGTCCATATCGAACTTAATGGGATAGTATGCCATATTGCCCTTACGGACGTGCTGCAAAGTTGGTGCAACCGTAATGGATGTATAAGTTTCTGCCGAGGCTGCAAGTGTACCGATTGAAAGCATCATTATAAGTGCCAAAGCTAACGATAAAACCTTTTTCATAATAAAATCTCCTTTAAAATTTATTGCAGTTTTTCGGATGACCAAACCATAAAGAACCACCTCATTATTTTGTGTCTTCATTAAGTAGTCAGCCGAAACGCGATTTGTGACATAAATTTTTTGAAAAATTTTTAAATATTTTTAATTTTGGTTTAAATCGAGCAATGCCTCCCTTGCCCTAAAGGGAGGAGACCACGAAGTGGTGGAGGGATTTTATAAGCAATATTTTTGCTTCGAGTTAAAGGTCTGCGATGCAGAATATCCTCCCGTCACGGCTTCGCCGCGCCACCCTCCTTTAGGCAAGGAGGGCAAAGTACGGTTTTCGGTTGAGTGCGTAGGGACAGGCCTCCCGGACTGTCCGCAGATTCTGCTGAGTTAACGGGACGTCGAGGACGTCGTCCCCTACGTGATTGATTAAAACAGGGTTCGTAGGGGCGCTCATTGCGCGTCCGTTACATCAAGCACTTTTTACGGACGACCAATGGTCGCCCCTACAATTGTTGATTTGAAATCTGTTCCACAAACCCGAATTTATCTCTTAAACAAACCTATAAACCAATTCCATGCCATACGGAAGAAATCGGCGATTGCGTGGAAGAAGCGTTCAATCGCTGTCTCTGCTTCAACAATTTCAAAATTAGCAGTTGCCGTGCCTTTATAATTGCCGATGCCTTTGATTTTTACCGTTGCCGTGCCAACATTACGGTTATCTTCATAAGAAAGTGTATAATCCGTACCCTCTTTGAGCTTTACGCCGTTATATTTAACGGTTACGCTGGGCTTGATTGCTGCACCGTTATCATAGTACTGAGAGGAAATGTGTGAAATCTGCAGGTTTGACACACTCTTTGCAACAATCGCAAAATCCGCTTTCGTAACGAGCATATCAAGGTCACCCTTGCCCGATACGATAACATTGGCTGTGCCGACGTTTATATTATTGTAATACTCTGCCGAATATTCGTTTTTACCGAGAGTCTGTGAGGACATTGTAATCGTCAGCTCGGGCTCAATTTTCTTCGTTGTATATGTCTGATTAGGAATAGGAGCAATTACGAGAGTTGTAACCTTGATTTTGTTTTCTGTTGCAAAAGTTTCAGCATAAGAATTCGCAAAACAATAGATTGTTACGTTGTCTGAGCCGTCGAAGGCATCGGGAGCAATTCTTTCAACGGAATCTGAAATAACGACCGTTTCAAGGCTTGAACAATCAGCAAATGCTCTTGAGCCTATCTCGTCAACATTACCGCCGAGGGCGACCGTCTGCAAGTCTTCGCAGGACATAAAGCTCTGCGCACCGATGCTGATTTTAAGTCCGTCATCATATTCAGGCTGACCGATTTTAGCCTTTTCAATGTCCGTTTCGCTGAATGCACCGTAATCAATACCCTGAGATTTTGAAAAGTCAAAGCTCACCAACGGACAGCCTCTGAATGCGCTGTCTTCTACCGTCTGCTTTTCGGCATACCATTCAAAATCCGTAAGCGAAGTGCAGTTCATAAACGCACGGAAAGGAATGTGCGTCACATTAACGGACATATATACTTTCGTCAAATTTGCACAATTCTGAAATGCACTGTTTCCGAGCAAGGTCACGCTGTCGGGAATAGAAAGTTCTGCAAGTGAATTGCAGGCATAGAAGGTTTTTTCGCCAATTTCGTTCAATGACCCGTTAAAGATTATCTCGTTGAGATTCGGCATTTTATAGAATGTACCGCGTATTGTTTTAAGATTTTCGGGAAGCGTAACGCTTTCTGCCTGACAGCTTGTAAAAAGCTCCTTGCCGAGGTATTCAATGCTGTTCGGCAGTAATTCTGCGGAAGTGATGCTGATTGCATTGTCACAGATCATTCTGATACCATCGGGCAAATCGGAAATTCTGAGCTTTGTGCATCCGCTGAAAAGATAGTCAGGAAGAGTATCGATGCCTTCGGGGATATTGACAGACGTCAGATTTTTGCAGTTCATAAAAGCACAGTAGTTGAAGTCAGTCAACGATTCGGGAAGAATTACCTCCTGCAGGTTTTTGCTCTCCGCAAAGGCGTATCTGCCGATTGTTTTCACGCCCTCGGGCAAGGTGATTTTCTTGTAATTGTAGGTATATGAGATAGTTGTATTGCCCCAGCTTGCGCCGACAGACGAAGCCGCTGAAAAGGCAAAGTCACCGATAGAGGTAACGGGATATCCGTCGAGAGTGTCGGGCACAACAATTTCTTCTGACGAAAAATCATAGCAGCGGACAACCGTCGCGTTGCCTGAATTGAGGGTATATTTATAATTACCGCTTGTGAATGTTTCCGGAGCTTCAGCCGAATAATCGGGAGTGTAACAATAATTTCCGTCCTTACAGTAAGACCTAAAGCCGTTATTTCTGAGATCCAAGTCTGTGCTGACCTTAGGGATACCTTTGAAAATAATTTCTGTCCCCTCAGGAATCGGATTACCTGCAACACACCACAAGCTAAGAACACTTGCGTGCTCCGCTTCAATTATGATTTCCTTGATTGCACCGTCTGCAAAAGCATCCTCGGAAAGGTATTTTACGCTTGACGGAATTGTAACGCTTTCGACCGCAGTGCCGACAAAGGCTGTATGAATTTCGGTAAGACCTTCGGAAAAGCTGATCTTTTCAAGCGAGTTGCAATAGCTGAACGCGTCGTTACGGATTGACTTAACGCCCGACGGAATTGTAACCTCGGTTATGTTTGTGTTGTTTTTAAAGGCTTCTGCACCGATTTCGGTTACAGCCTTGCCGTTAATCGCTGACGGAATTTCGACAACCGAATCAGCACCCGTGTAGCCTTCGATGATAATAAGGCCATTGAGTTCACTAATGCTGTATATCCATTCGCCTTCGGTAAAGCTTTCCGCATCGGCTACAACTGTATTAATGCTCACAATTCCGACGGTAAGAACTACCGCCAGAATGAGTGAAAGTATTTTAGAAAAAGTTTTGTTCATATCTACACCTTATTGCCTTTCCTTTATACCGAACTGAGCATAAACCGACTTGTGTTTTACCGTAATCATTGCTGTTTTACCGTCGGGAAGAATTTCGGTTTCAACGATGTAATCGCTCTCGCTGAGTTTTTCTTCCGACTTATCGCTGTAAACGGCATAGACCTCCATTCCTGTAAGGTCAATGTTGTTGATATCGTCCGTTTTAAAATCAAAGTTATCAGGTAATGCGGCATAAATTGAGTTGAGAACTTTTGTGTCTTCGTCACGGAGAACTCTTACGTTGAATGTTTCGGTTAGGTTATTGTATCTGACCGTAACGGTTTCGTACTTTTCAGCCTTGCAGAAATTTTTGTCCGTTACGATTTCATATTCATCGGCAGAGAGGGTTTTAATACTACCGTCAGACATTTCTACTTTCACAACGATTCCGTTCGGCTCAAACCTTTCGCCGACGGCATACTCATCCTTGAAATCTGAAGCAAACGAAAGAATCAGCTTAGTCGGGAAAACAGCCGTGGTGGACTGAGTCGTTGTGGTCGTTGTTGTTGTAGTGGTCGTTGTTGTCGTGGTGGTTGTAGTTGTCTGCTCAGCTTCTCGTGCTTCGCGGATTTTTTCTACCGTGTAGCCGACAGCAACCGTACCGATTGAAGCAGCAAGGATAATCGCACAGGCAACAAGAATGCTCCATACTTTCTTGCTGAATCTGCCCTTGTAGGTCTTATTTATAAACGGGATAACATTTGAGTAATCGTCATTTTCGAGATTATCGAGTATATCTATACATTCGTCGATTAAGTCGCAGTCGGGTTCGTCCTTCTCAAGTTCTTTATCAATCACGTCATTAAGAAGCTCTGCGATTTCAGCTTTCAATGTGTTTTCATCAAAAATTTCATTGAGGATTGTTTTATTTATCATAATCTTGTTCACGGTATCACCTCATTCGAAAAAATTCTGTTCGTAAATCAAGTCTTTTATCCGTTGCCGCAGCCTTGATACCCGTTTGGCGACAGCTGTCGGTTGAATTCCAAGCATTTCTGCAATTTCTTTCAGCGATTTTCGTTGCACATATTTCAGTATGTATAGCTCCTGCTCCGACCCCGCCAGAGCGGATATCAGAATTTGTGCAAAAGCATCGTAGTCGAAGTCATCGGATATTATCGGCGGTGCAGGTGTGTTTTCTGCTGTATCAAGGTCGACCGTCCGCGTACGCTCCTTGATATATTGCTCCGTCGTCCGTTTGACGAAATTATCCGCCGTTCTGTAAAGAAACGCCCTCGGCTGTTCTATCGTTTCGCCTTCAGCAAGTTTTCGTTGAAGTATGACGAAAGCATCCTGCACACAATCTTCCGCGTGTTCGCTGAACTCACCGAGACGCACACGGCAGTATTTATGTAAGCTTTGATAATACTTCTCATAACAGTCATTTATAAACTGTTCGATATTCAATTTTTCATCCACCGTATGCACCCCCTTTTTTGCTTTCTATTTAGTAGTCAGCAAAAACACGATTTGTGACATAAAAAATCTAAAAATATTATAAAACTTTTTACAGACTTATTATATTGACATAATAACCAATAAACCCGACATCATTTCTACTGTGATGTCGGGTGAAATTTATTAATAGATAGAAAAAATCCGCAATCAAGACGATTACGGATTCCATGGTGGAGCATAGGGGGGTCGAACCCCTGACCTCTTGACTGCCAGTCAAGCACTCATCCCAACTGAGCTAATGCCCCTTGTGTATAATATTCAATTTTTACGAGGGTGCGTTTCTGAGTGCATCTCGCTCCCAAGTGAGCTACACCCCCATGTTTGAGGACACTAAGTAATTGATTTTTTATTAAGTTTTGTAGGGTGCGTTTCTGAGTGCTTCTCGCTCCCAGCTGAGCTACGCCCCCGGATTATAAAGTAGCAAGTTAGAAATAAACTGAAAAATTTGTGGTTTCGACATATCAATCGGACCATATTCTTTCAAACTTGCCGTAAGTATACACCAAATATGACTTTTTTGCAATACTGTATACAATTTATTTTCGCAAATATGTCAATTTTCATTGACGGAATTATTTAAATATGGTAAAATTAAGCGAAAAATTATACCAAGGAGGGTGTTTCCTATGGCAAAGAAAACCGTTGCTCTTACAGGTTCTTCGGGAACTATGGGTTTCCAGGGATTTTTAGAGCTCTATAAGAAAAAGGACCAGTACAACATCGTATTGCTCAACCGTGACAGCGAGAAAAACCGCAAGAAGTTTGAGCCTTATATGAACGATCCTTCTGTTAAGTTTGTTTGGGGTGACCTTACAAAATACGAAGACGTTCTTGAAATGGTAAACGGTGCTGACTACGTTCTTCACGTTGGCGGTATGGTTTCTCCCGCTGCTGACTACTATCCTGTTAAGACTCAGAAGACAAACGTTGCTGCTGCACAGAACATCGTTAAGGCTATCAAAGCTCAGCCCGATCCCGATGCAGTTCACGTTGTTTACATCGGTACTGTTGCTGAAACAGGCGACAGAAACGCTCCGATTCACTGGGCAAGAACAGGTGACCCGCTTAAGGTAAGCGTATATGACCACTATGCTATCAGTAAGATCAAGGCTGAGGCTGTTTTTGCTGAGTCAGGTCTTAAGCACTGGGTATCACTCCGTCAGTCAGGTATCCTCTACCCCGCTATCCTCAAGAATCTTGAGCCTATCATGTATCACGTTCCCATCAACGGTGTTCTTGAGTGGGCAACAGTTGAGGACTCAGGCCGTCTTCTTGCTAATGTTTGCGGTGACGACATTCCTGAGGAATTCTGGAGACGATTCTATAACATCGGTTCAGGTGAAGAGTACAGAATCACTAACTACGAGTTTGA
>JAFODS010000060.1 GCA_017380575.1 Clostridia bacterium
ATACAGAAAAAATTACACTTGTCCGAGAGGTTGCATAGGATATGTTCGAGGGGACTTTAGTCAAAATGGAAAGGAATTTCATTCTACATGGTTTCCTGATGATAACAAGTTATATACAGAGGATTTCAGAAAAGAGCTTGATGATGTTATAAATCATTTTCGTTTAAGTTCGGAAATACCATTATTAAGAAGTCGAACTGATATGCAAAATGTATGTACTTCATTAAATGCTCCAAAACACGAAAACTGTGGTCTTACAATTTATGCCTTAAAGCTTGAAACAGAAAAGCACACATATTACTTTTGGTGTAATCCAACACCGCAAGATTACAACTTCCGTGTAATGTGTTATGATTCCAAAAAACACCTTCGTTATAAAGATGAACTGCTTACGCTTACCCATGTTGACCGACTTGAGGATGACAAAATCTTTTTGAACGAAAATGGTGCAACGGAGATGTATTTCAATATTGATGCCGGAGCCGGAGGTCAAGTTGTTATCAATGAAATATCCAAAGAACTTATAAGAGAATCTGCTAAATACAATAAGGATGCAGATGATTTTTTTGAATTTCTTGGAGGCGGGTGTAAACAGTATCTCGTTGATATGGGCACACCTGAATTTAAATCAACATTTTTGGAATTTGTAAATAAAAAAGCTGATTTTGAAGGTGTCAACGACAAAACAGTAAAAGGCTTAATGAAACACGCAGGTGTAGTAAAAAAGAAAACGGAGCCTGAAAGATAATCGCACAATTCTATAAAAGGAAGTGATGAAAATGGTAACTGCAAAAGTGCGATTTTTAACAAATAATCTTGTTGCAGAGCTTACTTGTAAAGCTGATGAACTCAAAAAGAGCTTGGAAGAAATCGGTGTCCTTACTCCCTTGAGTGTTATTAAGCTTGATAATGCAAGAACTTTGCAAATACAACTCAATCCGACAGATGAAGTTGGAGAGCTTGTTTGCGGTATTATCAATCCAAAAAGTGATACTCTCGGAAATGTTCAAAGACTTTGCAGGCACATCTACTGTTTTAATGAGCAGAACCGGGCAACTTTCATTTCAAAGTTGGAATCAGGCGAAATCAATACCGTTTCAAAAGGTATTAAGTATGCTGAAAAGCTTCGTGCAGAGAAAAGCATAAGCAGATAAGAGGTGCTCTAATATGTACTACAAAATAATTGATAAATTGCCCGATGAAATGCAAGTGTATAAGGAAACTCCGTTAGATATGGAGCATCCTGCTTACGGTGTCGAAAGACGAAAGCTCAGAACTCCTTGGGAAAGAGATTATTTCACAATCGAAAACGGAAATATCAAGTTAATTTCCGGCAGACCGGATAAAACAGAATTTGATGGTGTGAAAGTCGAATATCCTAAAGGAACTAAAGAGATTTGCTTGTTTGTTGAGAAAAACAGAGATTCCCTTCTTCCTATGAACGAAGAATTGTTTTTGAAAGATTATAAGTTATGCCAACACAGAAACAATCTTATGGGTGAACTAATGGGTATGGATATGACTATTGAAGATTTCAGAGAAAGAATGGACAATCCACCCTCACCGCAAGATAAAAAGACAATGAATCGCTTATGGAATGAACGGCAGAAAATCGTAAAACAGATATGCAAGCTTGACAAAAAAGAAAATATGCTTTTATCAGGCAAAGTTAAAAAGAAAAATGAAAGAGAACGATAATATGGAGGTGAAATACAAATGGCAACCAAATTGCAGCTCATTACAGAGCTTGCGAATACAACTTCCAAAGAACTGTCCTCGGTTAATAAATGGACGGATTTTTTAAGTTCTGCTGCTTGGCAATATAAATATTCCTTTGAAGATCAGGTTTTAATCTATGCACAACGGCCCGATGCACGAGCGTGTGCAGATTTTGATACTTGGAATGAAAAGTTAAAACGCAGAATCAACAGAGGTGCTAAAGGTATTGCCCTTCTCCGTGAACGAGGTGCTGACTTTTACCTTGACCATGTGTTTGATGTTTCAGATACATACAGAGGTATGCGAGGTGTTGATGTTAAGCTTTGGGAATATTCCGATAAGTATGATGATGCGATTATTGAAACACTTGAAAATACTTTCGGAGAACTCAAAGTAACTACTACTCTGACCGATGCAATTATCTGTGCTGCTCATAATGCAGTTGAAGATAATAAAGCAGACTATCTTGCCGACCTGAAATATGCAAAAGATGATAGTTTCTTGGCAGACTTGGATGAATTTAATATTGATGTTGAGTTTCAACAAACTGCTGAAGCTTCGGTTGCATATATGGTAATGCAGAGATTGGGACTACACCCGGAAGAAGTTTTTGATACCGAAGAATTTCGTCATATTGTAGATTTTAGTTCAGTTGAAGCAATATCAGTTTTAGGTAATGCAGTAAGCGAAATATCTGAACAAGCACTACGAGAAATATCTTCTACTATTACTGCTGAAAGAAAAAAAGAAATAAACCAGGCAAAAATTTTTGCAGAAAATGAAAATCAGCAGTACAATGTAATCAAAGACGAAAAATCACCCCAAACTCAAATCCAAAATGAAAGGACGGATAACGATGGCAGAGATAACATACAGAAACGAGAACGGGATACTGATACCGAACTTGGAAGCACCGAAGAACGAACTCCCGATAGGCAAATACGGGATGATGAGAAAGAAATTCCTCAAGCAGAACAGACGCAGCATTTACTCGGCGATGATGCTGAAAGGAACATTGATGGAACACCTGCACGAGATAGACAAGACAGCGAGAGAGCAAGTGGAACAGATGATGCAGAAAATGGCATTATCGGAGGGCGTGAACGAGAAGCTGAAAGCGGAGAATCCGCAGAGGTGGACAGGACTTATGAACAACCTCAGACATTCCGCCGAAGAGGTAGTGCTGAAACAGTTAGTTCTCAGTTAAGTCTATTTGACCTTATTGATGATTCCAACATACAAGAAGATATGCAAAGAGAAGCAGAGCGATTAAACAATATTCGCCCTGCTTTTTCTATTCCCCAACAAGTTATTGATACAGTTCTTTGTGACGGAACACACCACCCTGATAGTATTATTACCATTGTATCAGAATTCAGTAAAGATAAAACTCTTGCAGATAAAGTTGCTTTCCTGAAAGACTATTACAGAACAGATGGTAAAGGCTTTATTCTTGATGATAAGCGAATATCTGCTTGGTGGAATAGTGACGGAATCACAATCAGCTATGGTGATACGGTTGAAACCGGAAATAAACATCATCTTTCTTGGGAAGATGTTGCAAGGAGAATTGATGAACTTCTCGATATGGGAAGATATGCTTCTACCGATGTTCTTTTGCAGGTTGACGATTTTATTTATTCTAAAACCGCAGAGAACTTTTGGTTTATGTATAGGGATTTGAACTACGAGGACTATCCTGAACTCAAAGACTTATTTACAAACGAAGCCTTTGAAAGAAAAGGTGGATTCCCTGATGAAGTAAAGCGTATGAAAGAATTTCTGAAAACATCTGCCGGACTCGATATAACTAAAACGGCAGTTCAGAAAGTATGTGATATGCGTGACGAAGGTAAAGATGTAGTTCGTTTCAGATACATCAATCCTCACAAAACAAATAAAATGCTTGAAGATTTATATATTGTGCGAAAGCAATATACATCACAAGAGCTTTCTTATGTTCCTCCGGTTCGCTTTATTACCGAAGATGAAATAACAAAAAATCTTCTCAGAGGTACGGGTGGCGAAAACGGAAGATACCATATATACATATTCTTTATGGAAAATTCAGATAAGTATGAAAGACAACAATTCCTAAAGAAAGAATATGGTATAGGTGGCGGTGGCGATTTAGTTCTCAATGAGAATCACGATGGCAAAGGTATTTCTTTAAGTCACGGCGATTTGATGCAACCATACGCAAAAACCTTGATTAAATGGAACGAGGTTGAAAAACGGATTGACAAGCTCATAAAACGAGGTATTTATCTTAGTCAGAAAGACATTGAAAACATCCCTAATTATGAGAAAAATGAAATTGCCGCAGCAGTTCACAGTTCGTTTTCAAGTGTTATGGATGAATCAAGATATAAGCCATATCCAAAAGATTTGTATTACTTGGATACTACGGCACGAAAGTACATCATTGAAAAGCTTGATAACCCTGAGCAGTTGGCAGAAATGATGTCGGAGCTTCGTAATCTTCTTATGGAAACTCCTAAAGATGATGAATGGAAATTCAACATCCGGACAAAAGCTTTGGATATGCTTGAGCAGTATTCAAATGGAACATTTAACTTATTCCCTTCGATAGAAAGACCTGCTCCCGTTACTTACACAGAGCTTGATGAAGCACAAGGAATTATCAACGAGTATATGCAAAAGGAACTACAACACGAAAGTGCCGATTATTCAGACCTTCGGAAAGTTCAGGTTGCATTTACAGAAACCGAAGATGGAAAACACGAAATTCAGGTTGAGTTGAATCTTGTTGATTTTGCCCTTGTTAAGTATGTTGATAATAAAGTTGTCGAAGAACTCAAGTATGATAGTCTGTCAGACCTTATAGAAAACGAAATTGAAGGTATGACCTTTGATGATTTGGTTTATTTAACAGACGAGCAGCTTGCCCCGTTCTATCAGGAGCCGGAACAAGAAAGCTTTGCGGACTTTTATGCAAGAGTTCATGCAGACGATGACGGAAAAACCGTTGCACTATTCCCGGTTGGAGATTTCTATGAAGCAATCGGTGTTGATGCTGAAGAAGTTGCATCTGCTATTGGTATTCAGGTGACACACAGAACCATTGAAGAAAATGTGTATGCAATGTGCGGATTCCCAAGACACAGACTTGAGGAAAATGTC
>JAFODS010000007.1 GCA_017380575.1 Clostridia bacterium
CCCCTTGCCTAAAGGGGGCTGGCACGACGAAGTCGTGACTGGGGGATATTTTTAAAGAAAACAACGAAATTCAAATATTTTTTCTAAAAGTATCCCTCCGTCTTTTGCTTCGCAAAATCCACCTCCCTTTAGGCAAGGGAGGCTTTACTTGATTTCATAATTGTGCTAAAACATCCCGACAAACCCGAATTTGTTAAACGTTTTCGTTAGGTATAGCACTTAAAACATATCGTCAGAAACTCACAAAAAAGCAGAAACAAATTCCTTTCGGATTGTTTCTGCTTTTTATTTATGCAACTATTTTTTTAATCCATTTGCCTTTGCCGACAAAGTACAGACCGAGTGCGGCTTTGAGTGCATTCGTTGACTGACAACAGATGAAAATAGGAATGATTGCAAGCGGAGTGAAGTTACAGAGAACGAACGCAAGCGGTGCCGTTGTAGCCCAGACGAAGCCCGAATCGAAAATGATTGTAATAATTGCCTGACCGCCTGAACGAAGAGTGAAGTATGAAGCGTTTGCAATTGCATCAAACGGAATTGCAAGGGCACAGATCTGCATCATTCTTGTTGCAAGGGTTTTAACTTCAGGCTCGAGCTTGTAAAAATCGGGGATAAATTCTGCACTGATAAAGAATGCGGCCATAACGATAAGACTGATGAAAACCGAAAAAGCAATAAGCTTGACAGAGGATTCTTTTGCCTCTTTGATTTTTCCTGCACCGAGAAGCTGACCGAGCACGATACCGATTGAAACTCCGACAGCCTGAAAAGCGACGGCAAAAACATTAAAGAAAGTCTGCACAATATTGTTTGCCGCAACAACAGCAAGACCTTCGCCCGAGTAACACTGATTTACAAAAGCAAGACCCGCTGCCCACATTGTTTCGTTGAGCATAAGCGGAAGACCCTTCTGCGAAATCTTTTTAACGAGCGACATCGGCACACGGAAGCTTCTGTATGCTCCGACGATAAATTTGTTTTCTTCTTTGTGACGGTGTGTCCAGAATGATACGATTGCAAGTTCAACAAATCTCGAAAAAACGGTTGCAATTGCTGCACCGACAACACCGAGCTTAGGAGCACCGAAGTGACCGAAAATGAGGATGTAGTTGAAAACCAAATTAACAGCAACAGCGACAAGTCCCGAAACCATCGGTGGCATTGTTTTGCCTGTTTCTCGGAGTGTACTTGCATAACATTGCACAAGCGAAGCAGGAAGAAGACCGATAATCATAACGTTGAGGTAGTCACGGCCTGCTTTGAATGATGCTGCAATTTCTTCCGCAGTGCCTTCTCCTTTGAGATAAAGGTTAATAAGAAAATCTCCGCCAAAAAAGAAGAGAAACATAACGCCGACGGTCAGTGCGGAGCAAAAAAGAATCTTGAAGCGGAAGGTGTCGCGAAGACCTTTTGTATCACCGCTGCCGACAAACTGCGCACCGAAAATTCCTGCACCCGATACAGCACCGAAAATGCAGAGGTTGAAAACAAAAATGAGCTGATTCGCAACGGAAACACCAATCATTTCCGTCTGCCCGACTTGTCCAACCATAAGGTTATCGAGCATATTGACAAAGTTGGTTATGCCGTTTTGTATAAGTATCGGAATCATAAGGGTGAAAACGTGTCTGTAAAAACGCTTGTCACCAATAAGTTTGTTAAACATCGTAAGCCTCCAATGAATTATAGCACCGCAAATTCTATCACAAAATAGCAGTATTATCAATAGATAAAACTTTTCTTTTTCAGTATACCGTGATATAATGCGGATAGTGAGGTGTTTACAATGAAAGAAGACTGGCACGGATTCGAAAGCGAAGAGTTTTTATTCGAAGGTCACGATGCAACCGTTGTTTTTCCAAAGGTTAAACCTGTCGGCAAAATCGCAATAAAAGTTGAATATTGGAATGCATTTCCCGATGTTGAAATAAAGCTCCTTGAACGTGGATTTCACGTTGTTGGTGTGGATAATATTTCACGCTTCGCTACGAAAGAGGATTGCGATATCAAGGCGAGGTTTCTTGAATATATCGCAAAGGAATACGGAATAACGGGAAAGTGTGTACCTGTCGGAATGAGCTGTGGGGGCGCACACGCGTTGAGATTTGCGGGATTTTATCCCGAGCTTGTTTCCTGTGTTTTCATTGATGCACCTGTTCTTAATTATTGTAGCTTCCCGGGAAAAATCGGCGATGAGGACTGCGAAAGGGTATGGGAAAACGAATTTATAAAAGCATACCCGGGAATTAAAAGGTCTCATCTGCTGAAATTTAACGAACATCCGATAAATATGACAGATGTGCTTATTGAAAACAAAATTCCCGTAATAATGGTTTACGGAACGGATGATAAATCCGTTATTTATGAAGAAAACGGCAGGCTCCTGGAGGATGCTTTTGAGGGTACGGATTTGCTTAAAACAATCCGCGTCGGTTGTCGCGGACACCATCCGCACGGAATGATTGACCTTGAAGATAATAATATAATAGCTGATTGGATAGCTGAACACAGCTGAGGAGGATAAATATGACTTTTGAAATCAAAAACGGAAATTTCGTAAAAGACGGAAAAGAGATAAAACTCATTTCGGGTGCGGTGCATTACTTCCGCAATATGCCCGACACTTGGAGAGATATTTTTAAGAAAATGCGAGCTATGGGTTGCAACTGTGTTGAAACCTACTGTGCATGGAATATGCATGAAAAACAGCCTGAAATTTATGATTTCAAGGATAATCTCGATATCGCAACCTTCCTTAAAATTGCAGATGAAGAAGGACTGATGGCGATTGTACGTCCCGGTCCGTACATCTGCTCCGAATGGGAATTCGGCGGTCTTCCCTGGTGGCTTCAGACGGATGAAAGCCTTGAAATCCGCTGTATGAACAAAGCTTACATAAAGCATTTTGACCGTTATCTTGACCGTATGTGTGACGAAATCCGTCCGCTTCTTTGCACAAACGGCGGTAATGTTATTATGGTGCAGTGCGAAAACGAATACGGCTACTACGGTGACGATAAAGAATATCTTGCATATCTTCGTGACGGCTTTATTCGTCGCGGAATTGATGTTCCGCTCTTCACTTCTGACGGCACAAGCGAGGATGATTTGCTCGACGGTACTGTTGACGGATGCCTTGCAACACTCAATTTCGGAAGCAGGGTAGAGGAAAACTTTGTTGCACACGATAAGCTCTTCCCGGATATGCCGAAAATGTGTATGGAAATGTGGAACGGCTGGTTTGACGCGTGGGGTGACGACAAGCACCACACAACTTCTGCGGAGGACTATGCACAGGTTGTTGACGATATGCTTAAGCGTGGAAGTCTTAATATGTATATGTTCATCGGTGGTACAAATTTCGGATTTACATCGGGCGCAAACCATTACGAAAAGTTCCTTCCCGACGTAACAAGCTATGATTACGATGCGATGCTTACAGAATGCGGTGACGTTACTGCAAAGTATTATGCTGTACGTGACGTTATTAAAAAGTATGTTGACGAGCCTCTGCCCGAGGTACCTGCAAACAGAGAGAAAAAGGCTTACGGCAAGGTCACACTTTCAGAATGTGTAGGCTTTTTCGATAGCCTTCCGAAGCTTTCGGCACCGATTCATTCCGATGTGCCCAAGTGTATGGAAATGTACGGCACAGGCTACGGTTACATAGCTTATCAGACCATGCTTAACAGAAATTATAACGATACCGAGCTTGAGTTTGCCGAAATCGGTGACAGAGCACAGATTTATATCAATAACGAATTGGTCGGTATTGTTTATGTCAATGACGACGAATTGAAGCTCAAATTTTCTGCAAAGAAAGGCGATGTTATGACAATTCTTTGCGAGAATATGGGCAGAGCAAACTTCGGTGCAAAGATGATGCGCAAAAAGGGTATCGCAGGAAGATGCCTTCTTGACGACAGAATCCATTTCAACTGGAATGTCTATCCCTTGCCGATGGATAACCTCCGGAAGCTTGAATTTTCAAAGGAAATACCTGCAGAGAAAAGCGTGTTCTATAGAGGTAAATTCACAGTCGACGATGCAAAAGATACATTCCTCAAAACCGACAACTTCACAAAAGGCTTCGTGATGATAAACGGCTTCAACATAGGAAGATATTGGGAAATCGGACCGCAGAAAACGCTTTATATTCCTGCTTCACTTCTTAAAGAGGGCGAGAACGAAATCGTAATTTTTGAATCCGACGGAATCAAAGGTGCACCCGAAGTCGAATTTGTTGACACACCTGTTCTGGAGTAAGAATATGGAAAACAATTTGCCCCGAAGAAAAAGAACTCATCTGAAAGATTATGACTATAGCACAGAGGGAGTTTACTTCGTAACGATATCTGTTTACAATAGACGAAAGATTCTTTCAAAGGTTGTAGGGCGGGGGCTTGCTCCCGCCGAAGTTGAATATACAGCTTACGGTAAAGAGGCTGAAAGACAGTTGTTGTTATTAGAAGAAAGATATCCTTTTTTGAGAATAGAATCGTATGTTATTATGCCTGATCATATTCATATGATGTTAGCTTTCGAAGAAAAAACGGCGGGAGCAAGCCCCCGCCCTACGTTGTACGATGTAGTTTGTGCTTACAAATCTCTTACAACCAGAGAATGTAAGAAGATATATCCTGTTGAAAAACTGTTTCAGACATCGTTTTATGAGCATATTATACGAGATCAGGAAGACTATAACGAAAAAGCAAGATATATAGAAGAAAATCCTTTGAGGTGGATGCTGAAAAATGCAGAGGTCGGGGAATAGATAGTTTGGAGAGAGAAAATGATTCACTTTATTTTAAATGAAAGAAGTTCTTTCGACTGTTTACTGAAAATCAAAGATATTTACGGAACAAAAGAATATCTGCTTTCACCTCTCAACGGTGAAAATTATTTGGATGCAGAAATTTACGGCGACAAATTTGAGCTGATACTTATTCCTCAGGATGCAGATTATAAGTCTGTGTTGGAAGAAATACCAACCGAAAGCTTTGGAGAAAGACTTGCAACTAAGTTTTTAGGCAAGGTCCTTTCATCGGAGGAGAAATATTTTCTGTTAGCTGAATGCAGATATGAATTGTCGGGCATTTCAGACGGACAGGTAATTGAAATTGATCCGCAGATCTATGCGTGTACAAATTTGCCCGTATCAAGTGATCTGGATTTGTTAGCTCTCCGTTACTATTTCTTCGAAGCATCTAGTAGGACAAGCAGGTTTGATTTGACAGATGCTAAGGTTTTGAATAAAGAAGAAATTCTTAAATCATATAAAAAAGTAGCAATAAGCTCGTACGGCCTGGATGTGATTTGGGAATACCCTCTGAAAATGAGTTATCCGAAACATTATGTAAAAGATGAAGTTGCAACTGAAAAGCTTAAAGAGTTCATTAAAATGAGCGAAGAACAAAGACAAAAGATGATTAACAGAAGCCGCGAGTTTTATGATTTGGAGATTTAAAGGAAAGGCATAAAATGCGTCACAAATTCGGGTTTGTCGGGCTTTTCAGTGGTGCATTTTTCAGGCCCCCTTGCCTATAAAGGGGGCTGGCACGACGAAGTCGTGACGGGGGGATATTTTAAAAGAAAACAACGAAATTCAAATATTTTTTCTAAAAGTATCCCTCCGTCTTTTGCTTCGCAAAATCCACCTCCCTTTAGGCAAGGGAGGCTTTGCTCGATTTCATAATTGTGTTAAAACACCCCGACAAACCCGAATTTGGTGAACTGTTAAAAATTTTCTTATGGGTGGTGATAAAATGCCGAGCTTCTGGACTTATATAACTAACGGAAAATATTCTGTCGGATGCACAGGACAGACGGTTTATGTTTACGATAAAGACGGAAATGAAAAAGCAAGATTTAAGGATTTAACTTATGCATACGATGCCGAGATATCGCCCGATTCGAAAATATTTGCAGTCAAAACAACCGATGGAAGACTTGCAGTATATTCACTCGAAGAAATGAAGCTGATAAAAAAGTTCCGTTTTTCAAAAGTTGATGGTGGTCAGCATGCAGGTTTCTGCTTTTCTGCTGACGGAAGTTTTTTATTTAATCTTGAAAGTCACGGTGACGGATTTGAAAGATGTTTATCCGTATACGAAACTGCAGATTTCACACTTGTTAAGAGACTTTTTTACGGTCGGGATATGTACATATCACAGATAGAGTATGATAAAAATTTTGATTCATATTTTGTTTTAGGGATTTTATACAGAAAATTCAGACGAAACAAATATTTTGCGGCTGAGTTCAAAGATGATGAATTAAAAAATGTAACCTATATAAAAGAGAAGGAATACGATTTTTATAATAAATTCAAAGATCTTGAAAAAAGCGGCTTCACAAAAAAGAAATACAGATGGTCTTATATGGATGAAAGCCTCGAAGATTTATCTTCTCAGAAACTAAAGATTTCAGATTTGATTAAACGATAACACAGGGGGTGGGCGTAAATGAAAATCGTTAATTGTGCAAATTGTATTATTGAAATTGATGTTGAAAAAACAAAACAATTCTATAGTAATTTTAAAGTGGCGAACACACAGGCAAACAGAAACTATCAGAAATATTGTGAAAAAATGAGTACGGAGGAAAAAGCTTTTTTTGAAACCTTCGGTCTTAATCCTGCTCAGTGTAACGTTGTTCATTTCGGAATTACAAGAAAAAAGACCGTGTGTTGTGACGGTGAATATGTGATATGCGGAAGGTATATCGAATATCCGCAAACAGAACAGATGACACTTGAGGATTTTGTTGCAAACGATTTTGAATTTGATACGCCTTCACCCAATGAATATTTAGGTGGATTTATGTTTGACTTCAAGGACAAGGAAGAAGATTGGGAAGCCGAAGATCCTGACGAGAGTTATATAAAAACTCCCGAAGGATTTATAAAATTTTGCTTTGAATATGATGAACTTCCGTGGCTTCTGAAAGAGAAGTGCGAAACCAAAGAATGGGAACCTCCACGCTTTTGGGAAATCCACAGAATAATAAAAGAAAAATCTGAGGAAAAGAAAGAAAAAGAACGGCTTGTGAAAGAACAAACCGAAGAGTTTATGAAAATATTCGCAGAAAATTCTGTTAAGGCAGAACTTCTGACAGAAAAGCAAACAGCAGAGTTTAAGAAAAAATGGGTTGACAGGTTTTCTCCTGCGAACGCAGACAGAAAAGATATTGTTGATAAATGTATCAAAGGCAGATTCAAACAAGGCATTAAGGTTAACAAATACACTCCGTTTTTGTGGCATCTTTTCAGCTTTGAATATGTAAAGCCTGAAGAGAGTAGAGCAAGGGAGCTTTATAACAAACAGCAGAGGGAAACTGTATTTCTTTTCAGCAGTTATGAAAATCTTGTTTTTAAACTGGAAAACTCCAATGTTTTGGATGCAGATTTTGTTGAACAGTTTACAGATGTGGTTATAACGTCAGCGGACTTTTCGTGGACTTATGCAAAAACTCACGAAGAATATGACGGCCCGTATTTTTATAATAGTTAATTCGCATTAGGAGGATATATTTTGTATTACACAATGGTTATGGCGGCGGTTGTGATGTTCGGTCTGCAGTTTTTCTGCAACCAGCAGTACGAACGCGAATGTAAAAGCAGTTTCACATCTTCAATGATGTTTATTTTCGGCGGTGCTGTGGCAGGACTTGTTGTTCTGCTTGCTGTCAACGGTATGAAATGGGAGTTCACTCCGTTCACACTTTTTATGGCTTCACTTGCGGCACTTGACGGAATGATTTTTAATTTCTGCAGTATGAAAGCGCTGGGAAAAATAAATCTTTCTTTGTATTCGCTTTTCTCAATGCTTGGCGGAATGGTGCTTCCTTTCTGTCTCGGAGTTTTCTTCTTTGACGAAACCTTCACTCTCGGCAAGGCAATCTGCCTTGTGCTTGTTATAATAGCTCTCGCTCTGGGCGTTGAAAGAAAAGGCGAAGGCAAGGGCGGTACGATTTATTACATAGGTGTTTTTGTTTTCAACGGTCTATCGGGCGTTATTTCAAAATTCTTTCAGGCAAGTGATTTTGAAAAAACAAGTGAAGCGGCTTATTCTGTGTGGACAGCTGTTGTGACAGCGTTGATTTCAGGTGTGATTCTTCTTTTCACCTTCAGAAAGTCACCGATAAAGCTCAATGCAAAAGCAATTTTAAGTATGGCAGGAAACGGAGTTCTTAACAGGGTTGCTAACTATCTTTTGCTTCTTTCACTCGCGTTTCTTCCTGCATCCGTTCAGTATCCGATGATAACGGGCGGTGTTATGATTGTTTCAACACTTCTGAGCTATTTCACACCGAACAAACCGAAACTTAAGGAATGGCTTTCAGTTGCTCTTTCTTTTGCAGGAATTATGATAATGGTATTGGTGGGATAAAAATGGATTTATACATCATCAGGCACGGAGAGTCCCAAGGAAACATAGGTCTTGATGTTGATGACCCGAAGCTTACAGAGCTTGGAGAAAAACAGGCGGAGCTTCTTGCATTGCGACTTCGCAATATTAAATTTGATGCAATTCTTTCAAGTCCTCTGACACGTGCAATTCAGACGGCAACCCCGTTGAGTGAACTTCAGAATACACCGATAACAATAATTCACACTCTTCACGAGGTTGGCGCATTCGGTGATGAACGCCTTGAAGAAGTTCAGAAAAGAGCAAAGAATGTTGTTGCGGAAATCCGTGAAAAATATGGCGATAAAGAGAATGTAATTGCATTCGCACACGGTACCTTTAACAATCATTTCATCAAAGCTGCCTGCGGAATAACAAGCGGTGAGGATTTCAACTTCTGCCAGGAAAACACAGGCGTAACGATTGTCAGATTTATCATTGATAACGGTCAACCGAGAATCAAACTTGAACTTGCAAACGATGCAAGACATTTAGAAAATTTGTAAGCGAAACACCCTGACAAACTTATGTCTGTCAGGGTGTCTTTCATAATAGTTGTATTTAGATCAAAGCGTTTGCGACTTCGGAAGTTTCTTTGATCAGGATTTTATCAAAGTTTTCAAAATCGGTAATATTTATTTTCTGTTCTGTCAGAGAAACGAACCACGTTGCCGCCGCGGCAAATCTGCCGATATCATAAGTCAGATGATATCCGTCACGGCAAAGGGAAACACCGCCGTTCGGATAATCAAATTCTACATAATTTTCACGAAGTTCCTGAATAACGTCACCTGTCGGGATGATTTTTATATTCAGCTTATCTGCGATTTCTTTTGTCGCAGATTTTATTTTTTGGTACATTTCTTTCTGCGATTTATTGTAGTTGGTAAAACCCGGATGCTCTGAATCAATTTCATATGCCCACGTGCGATGAAGGCGGATTTCAGCGTCGGGAAGAGCTGATTTAACCTTATCGTAAAGCGATGAAATATACGGCTCGTAGCTTTCGGGGATGCCGCTTAAATCGCTGACCTGCTGGAGCGTTACGATGTCCCAATTATCACGGCAAAGAGCTTCGTTTATGCTGACTTTTTCATTTGCTTCGTTGCCGTTTATCTGATAATCATAAAAAGCGTTATTTTCGCAGAAGTTTTTCCAATGCGTTTCAAGACTGCATCCGCCGATATAAAGATTCGCGGTCTGAATGTCAACTCCGTGAAGCTTCGCAAGTGAATGGAGCCAACGGTGAGCATCTTCGGAAAAGCTGTTTCCGATTGAAAGAATTTTCATCAATTCACCCCTTTTTATCAAGCTGTCTGTTGCGGAAATAAAGAATCAGGTCAATACCGACCATTGTGAGATTGAGAAAATAGAAAAACAGCACATACCATTTTTCATTGAATGATGCCATATATGTCTCGTTCAGAAATTTGGATGCGATTCCTGCGATATAGCCGAAGAAAATGAGCAGGAGAAAAGCAAGACTTTTACCTTTTGCCGAACGTGCTTTATAGGATTTGATAACGTTCATCGGCCACGATGCACCGAAGCTGACGATCATAATTATTTCTAAAATTTCAGACATAACTTTATTCCTTTCACTTGACAAATTCGGGTTTGTTGAGCAATTTTTAAATTATTATTGTAGGGGACAACGTCCTCGACGTCCCTTTAAAATTTATTATGATTTAGCGATCGATCCATGTGTCGACCCTGCGACGCTGTATATAATAACGGTTGCGTTGCAACCTACACCTCATCAGTCACTTCGTGACAGCTTCTCCTCAAGGAGAAGCCTTGGATTTGCGCAGTTTCTCAGCCTTCCCCTTGAGGGGAAGGTGCCGAGGAACGAGGCGGATGAGGTGGCAACGAACAGACAAACCTGAACTTATCAGGATGTTAAAACCCTTCTTGTAGGGTGTGACGCTTGCGACACACCGTAATTTTTTGAAGGATATCGGCATGTCGTGCCCTACAGAATAGATTAAGGCGTATCCGTAGGGGAGCCGTTTCGGCGCTCGTGAATTAACGCTAATCTGATTGTCGATATCGCTATGATGAAGTGCTGTTAATCCTGCAGCCATTTAAGTTCGTTTGCGGGGATAACAATATAGTTTTCTGCACCGTCACCGACACGAAGGTAAACATTGCGGATGCCTGCCTGAATAATCTGTCGGGCACAAACGGGGCAGGGTTTTGCTTTGTGGACGGAATTGTCCGACGGATTGATTCCTGCAAGGTAGAGGTCAGCACCCATAGTCTGCTGTCGAGAGCAGTTGAGAAGTGCATTCATTTCAGCGTGAACGGCACGGCAGATTCCGTAACCTTCACCCTGATGCATATCTTTTTCCATTCGCGGACACGAGCCTATTTCACAGCAGTTTTCAAAGCCCCTCGGCGAGCCGTTATAGCCTGTTGAAATAACAACATCATCCTTGACGATGACTGCACCGTATTTACGTTTAAGGCAGGTGCTTCTGTATGCAAAGATTTCTGCACAGTTGAGATATGTATCAATTTTTGAAACACGTAAGTTTTTTTTCGGGGAAAACCATAGTTACACCTCACAGTTAAAAGTATAGTTAATAAGTCCTCCGTCAACTGAGGTTCTGATGAAACCGACTTTTTCAAATAGATGCAGAGAAGGGAAGTTGTCATTGTTGATTGAAACTTCAATGGTTTCAAAGTCAAGAGGAAATTTTTTGCTTATAATATCTTCGAGTGTTTTTGTGCCGTAGCCATTGTTCTGATATTCAGGGAAAATAAGAAGCGAAAGGTACATTGTTTTGCCTACAAGTTCACAGTGCACACTTCCTACGAGAATACCTTCGTCATAAATTTTGTAATAAAAAACGTTTTCGCTTTTGACTACGTATTTAAAATATTTCTTTATGTTTATGTCTATAAAACATTGAATTTCAGGTAAGCTGTGAATTTCAAGAAGACGAGGAATATCTGGGTCTTTTAAGGAGTTGAGAAGAGTATAGGTCATTTTGTGTTACCTTTCGATGTATTGGTGGGTGATATGAGTGTCCTAAATAAGAAAAGTGTAAAGTTGTATACTTGTCATATTTTGTGGTCATACCACATTTGGTCGTTTACGATAGCGTATTCTATTTCGTTTACTAACAAATTTAAATGCGAAGGAACTTTAACTCCGTTTCTTATATACACTTGATCTGCACTCCTCTTATCTGTGATATATACGTCATAGTCATCTCTTTGCATCAAGTGTAAAATGTTAATACATATATTTTGATTGTAGAATTGATAGGCATTTAATGGACCGAAGAAAACAAAATCCCCGTTTTTATCAACAGAATTACCTAATTCTTCTTTAGAATAAGAAAAGCTATAATTATTTAGCAGAGAATCGAATATTGTTAACAGGTGTTTTTCAACTTTATCCGTATTAAATAGGTTACTAAGCTGTTCAAACATACAATAGCCTCCTTTGTCTATGGATAATTATATCATATTCTTTGTGAGAATTAAAGTGAAATATCCTTCGGATATGAAATAATGACTTTTGGTCATTATGAAATTTGATGCTGTCGCATCAAGTGAAATAAAATAATCCCCTCATACGCCGCAGCGTATTGCATAGCGATAGCTATTTCATAACGCAAAGTGTTATTTCACAAATCCCGCAAGTGTTTTTTCTGGCGGAGGAAAAGGAATACGCCCGTTTCACGGGCTGCGTCATCGGCGACCGTTGCTTCGCAACAGTACCCGCTCAGACTTCGGAACTAAAAACAATTCACCGAATTGTTTTCTTAACGTTCCTCACCCCCCTTGGGGTTCAAATCCCTTTCTCTATAAAAGCAGAAAAGCAACAACAATGCTTACGCATCATCGTTGCTTTTCTGGCGGAGGACAAGGGATTTGAACCCTCGCGCCGGTTACCCGACCTACTCCCTTAGCAGGGGAGCCTCTTCACCACTTGAGTAATCCTCCATTGGTGAACAAAACCAAAATATTCTGTTCTTTTACGAATAAGACTTCCTTGTGAAAGGAAGTCTTACTCAGTGTGGCGGAGAGAGTGGGATTCGAACCCACGGTACGTTGCCGTACGACGGTTTTCAAGACCGTTCCGTTATAACCACTTCGGTATCTCTCCGAATGCTCAAGTATAATATCATATATTTTTAGCGTTGTCAATACTAAAAATGAGAAAAATTCAAACTTTTTTACGGCTGTTTGAAAAGGGAAGAAACCCTTCAAGATTTCTTCCCTTTTTCGATGTTTTATTCAGCCTGAGAAGAAACTTCTTCAATAACCTCTGCAACGTAATCTGCATAGATATGACCTACAAAATCTGCACCGATTCCGTATGTAAGGTGAACTCCGTCTTCGGAAAATGCCCTCCAGTCTGTCTTAATGCATGCTGCCGCGAGAATACCGTCGAGGGGGATGAAGAGGTCTGCATATTCTCTTGCAAGCTTACGGACAATCTGAATCTTCGGGTCGAGGTCTTCACGGAAATAAAGCTTATCCTCCGCAGGAAGAAGGAACTGCTCGAGCATAACTATTTTTGCATTTGTTTCCTTCTTTATTGCATCAAGGACAGTGCGGTATCTCTGCTCAAACTCTTCGTCAGAAAGCCATTCTCTGCTTTCTGCTCTGTGCCAGGTATCGTTTACACCGATAAGAATTGAAACGATGTCGGGCTGAATGTCGATAAAATCGGATTCAAGTCTGTTTACAAGGTCGATAGTCTGATTTCCGCTGATACCGAGGTCGATAAACTCAAAATCGATTGAGGGGAAATAATCTGTAAGATATTTTGCTGCATATTTCGGATAACCGTTACCAAGGTCGTGGATGTTGTCTCTGTTACGGTCAGCATCTGTTATGCTGTCGCCCTGAAATAAAATTTTCATAAAAGTTCCTCCGTTTTCGTTTCAATTATTTCAAAAAATTCTTTCGTTCCGCAGACGGAAATAAAAAGATTTTTTCTTTCAAAAGTTGTGAAATTTTTTTCGTATTTTCTGAAAGCTTTTTCTTCGCTTTCAAAGCAATAATTCTTTAAATTTGCAACCGTTTCCGAGATGCATTTTACTGCACTTTCTTTAAGTGTCCAGAGTCTTGTGAACTCTTTTTCGGGTGAAGCGGAATTGAAAATCAGCTCTTTCTCTTTTTCGGAAAAGCAGCGTTCAACAACTCCGCTTTTAACTTCGAGAATGTCCTGAACGTCAATACCTACGGGGTTTTTGTCGGCAACAACGGCAACGCCTGAGCTTGTATGGCTGATGTTGAAAAACACGTTTTCGCGGTCTTTCAAAAACGG
This sequence comes from Clostridia bacterium, assembly GCA_017380575.1. Lineage (GTDB taxonomy): Bacteria > Bacillota > Clostridia > Oscillospirales > Acutalibacteraceae > CAG-488. Next base: position 13,702 of record JAFODS010000007.1, read on the forward strand.
TTTGCCGTTTTCTCCGATAAGAATTTCGAAGCTTTCTATGCCGAAATTTTTCAAAGCTTTTTTCAGAAGAAGGTAAGAAATAACACAATTTTCTTTATCTCTTTTAATTTTTAATTTTTCAAATTTTTCTCTGCGTTCCTGCGGCAGAAAATCAAGAAACTTTTCCGCAGAAAAATTTTCATAATCATCAAAAAAATAAATCATTTTTTCAGCTCTCGTCGTAATGCTCCGTGAAAAGATGAACGTCGCCGCCGTCACGTTCACGGTAGCCGATTATTGTTGCAAGGTTGACATTGTGAATGCTTTTGAAAATGTTCATATCAACCTTATCGTTTTCTTCGGTCAGCTTTCTTATAAGCTCTTTTACTTCCTGACGCTTTGAACCGTCGCAGGTTTCCGCATCTTTTTTTGTAACACTGCAGGCACAACGGATAAATTCAAGCTCGTTGTACCTTGCCCAGGAAATGATATCTCGTTCCCTTACCATATAAAGCGGACGGATAAGCTCCATTCCCTCGAAATTAGTGCTTTTGAGCTTGGGCATCATCGTTTTGATTTCTGCACCGTAAAGCATGCTCATAAGCGTTGTTTCGATCGCATCGTCAAAGTGGTGTCCGAGTGCAATTTTGTTGCAACCCATATCCTGTGCCTGCTTGTAAAGGTAACCTCTTCGCATCCTTGCGCAAAGGTAGCAGGGCGAACCGCCGCCGACGTTTGAAACGGAATTGAAAATAGGGGAGTCGAAAACGGTTATCGGCAGGTCGAGAATTTTTGCGTTTTCGATGATTTTCTGTCTGTTTTCTTCGTGATAACCGGGATCCATAACGATGTATTCAACGCTGAATTCAAAGTCGCTGTACTTCTGCAGATGTTGCATACATTTTGCAAGAAGCATTGAATCCTTGCCGCCCGAAATGCAGACACCGATTTTGTCGCCGGGCTTTATGAGCTGATAGTCCTTGATTGCGGCAACAAAATTATTCCATATTGTTTTGCGGTATTTCTTGATTATGCTTCTTTCAATAAGCTGATGTCTTTCCATAAAAAACTCCCTGATACAATTAATTTTATTTTATCACCGCTTTTGACAATTTACAACAGTGCAGACAAAGTTTTTAGGTTGAAAAAGTGAGAATTTTAATGTATAATAGCTCCATATGTTTTTGGAGTTGATTTTTTGAACAGATTGAATGACTATAAAGTGATGCCGACGGTGGCTCTCAGGGGACTTGTTATCTTCCCGGGGATGTCGCTGAATTTTGACGTCGGCAGACAGAAATCAATAGATGCGATAAAAGCAGCAATGGCTGATACGAGAGAAATTTTCCTCGTTGCACAGAAGGATGTACGCGACGACGAGCCTGAATTTGACCAGCTTTTCAAAATGGGTACGGTCGCAAAAATCAGCCATATCCTCAAGCTTCCGAACAGCGACACAATAAGAATTTCGGTTGAAGGTCTTTACCGTGCATCGCTTGTTGATATGCTGCAGACTCAGCCGTATCTTATTTCAGACGTAAAGGCAAGAAAGAGCACTGCGATAAAGGCAGAGGATAAGGATTACGAAATTGCACTTGTAAGGCAGACAAAGGATTTCTTTGAAGATTATGCAGACGTTGCTCCGCAGATGCCGGGCGACCTTATCCTTGAAGTGCTTGAGAAAAACTCAGCAGGTGAGCTTGCTGACTATATCGCAGGCAATATTATGCTTGAATACAAAAAGCGTCAGACTATCCTTAACGAGGTCAATCCGCTTCGCAGACTTGAAAAGGTATGCTGTCTTCTTGCGAAAGAAGGCGACCTTATGCGACTTGAAAACGATATCAACAGAAAAGTTCAGGATAATATCGACAAGAGTCAGCGTGAATATTACCTCCACGAGCAGATGAAGGTTATTTCCGAAGAGCTTAACGACGGTGCATCTCCGCTTGAAGAGTGTGACGAGTTCAAAGAGAAAATCAAGGCTCTCTCTCTTGAAGAGGAGAGCGAGAAAAAGCTTCTTAAGGAATGTTCAAGACTTGAAAGAATGGCTCCGACTTCTCCCGAAGCGACGGTCAGCCGAGTGTATATCGAAACTTGTATTGATCTTCCGTGGAACAAGCTGACGGAAGATAACCTTAACCTTGCAAATGCAAAGAAAGTGCTTGACCGCGACCATTACGGAATGGAAAAGGTTAAGGAAAGAATTATCGAAGCTCTTGCTGTACGTAAGCTTTCGGACGGCGGATACGGACAGACACTCTGCTTCGTAGGCCCTCCGGGTGTCGGCAAAACTTCAATTGCGAAGAGTGTTGCCGAAGCAATGGGCAGAAAGTTTTCGCGAGTTTCTCTCGGTGGCGTTCACGACGAAGCTGAAATCCGCGGACACAGAAAAACTTATATCGGCTCAATGCCGGGCAGAATTATTGCCGCAGTTAAGTCGGCAGGAACAAGAAACCCGATTATCCTTCTTGACGAAATTGATAAGCTCGGTTCGGATTATAAGGGGGACCCGGCGTCTGCACTTCTTGAGGTGCTTGACGGTGAACAGAACGGCACTTTCACAGACCATTATATCGATATGCCGTTTGACCTTAGCAAGGTTATGTTCATCACGACAGCGAATGATAAATCAACAATTCCTGCTCCTCTTCTTGACAGAATGGAAATTATCGAGCTCCCGAGCTATACTCACGAAGAGAAGTTCAATATTGCGAAAAAACACCTTGTACCCAAGCAGATAAAGCTTCACGGTCTTGATTCAAAGACATTTAAAATTAACGATAAAGCCCTTCGCGATGTAATTGACGGATACACCCGCGAAGCAGGTGTAAGACGCCTTGAACAGCAGATTGCAGCTCTTTGCAGAAAGGGTGCGGCAACTATCGTTTCAGGGGAAGAAACTGCAGTTTCCGTCAAGGTTACAAGCCTTGAAAGTATGCTTGGCCCGAAGAAATATCTTCCCGAAACAATCGAAGAAGAATCAGCTGTCGGTGTTGTCAACGGACTTGCATGGACAGCCGTTGGCGGTGAGATGCTTCAGGTTGAGGTTGCTGTGCTTGATGGTACGGGTAAGGTTGAGCTTACGGGTTCTCTCGGTGACGTTATGAAGGAATCCGCTATGGCGGCAATCAGCTTTATCAGAAGCCGTGTTGACAAATACGGAATCAATCCGAATTTCTACAAAGAAAAGGATATTCATATTCACGTGCCTGAGGGTGCTGTGCCGAAGGACGGTCCTTCTGCAGGTGTGACGATGGCAACGGCTCTTCTTTCAGCACTGACTGATACTCCTGTTGACAGCTATACTGCGATGACGGGTGAAATTTCTCTTCGCGGAAGAGTTATGCCGATTGGAGGACTTCGCGAAAAGACAATGGCTGCTTACAGAATGGGCATAAAGAAAGTTATTATTCCGAAGAAGAATGTTGCTGACCTTGCCGAGGTTGACCCGAAGGTAAAGGGTGCAATAAAATTCGTTTCGGCAACAAGCCTTGACGATGTTTTTGAAAATGCACTTCTTCCGAAGAAGGAAGATAAAAAGAGCGTTGCGGCAATGGCAACGGAAAAGAATCACGGTTATAATGTTATGAGAACGTGAGGAGGGCTGACGATGAGATTTGATAAAGTACAGTACGAGGCGTCATACGGCACAAGCCAGCAGCTGCCGAAAAGTGATGCCGTTGAAATCGCTTTTGCGGGACGTTCAAACGTTGGTAAATCTTCAATGCTCAACAAGGTTCTCAACAGAAAAAACCTTGCACGAGTCAGCTCTGTGCCCGGAAAAACAGTTACCGTAAACTTTTTCGATTGTGACGGAGTGAAGCTTGTTGACCTTCCGGGTTACGGCTATGCAAAGGTTAACTTCAACGAGAAAAAACGTTGGGCAGACCTTATGGAAGGTTACTTCAATTCAGGAAGAAATATCCGCCTTGTTGTTCAGCTGACGGATATGCGCCATCCCGTAACGAAGGATGACCTTGATATGATGCGATTTATGCAGGCGGCAGGCTTTGATTTCATCGTTGTTATGACGAAGAGCGACAAGCTTAACAAGACCGAGCGAAACAATCGCCTTGAAGCAATCAAAGAAGAGCTTGCCGAATTCGGCGATATTGAAGCGATTCCGTTTTCCGCACAGAACGGCGAGGGTGCCGACAAAATAAGAGAAGCGATTGAAAAATACAGCACAATCGAATAAAAGAGAAAGCCTGTTGCACGAAGCAACAGGCTTAATTTATTGCATCATATTACCAGAGAAAGAAGAACTCGTAAATCTTTTCGAAAAGGTCTGTGAAGAATTTTGCGATTCTTTCAAAGATTGTGAGTTTACCGACAAATTCATATTTTGTAACGTCGTTATCCGCATCGTCTGCATATTCAATAATAATGTCTGCAGCGTCTGAATATTTGATAATCTGGAAATTAACGTTCCGGCAGTCCTCAAAAGCGTAACAATCAATATATTCAACAGTCTTTGAAACAAAAACTGTTTCAAGTGACGGACAGCTTGCGAAAACATTTCCGTTGATATAAGCCACACCGTCATTGAAGTTTACTTTTTTGAGGTTTTTACAGTCTTCAAAAGCACCTTCGCCTATGTCACACCAATCTCCGCCGATTTCAACTTCAGCGAGTGCTGTGTTTGCAAAAGCACGTGAACCCACGTAGTAGACACTGTTGCTGAATGTAACGTTTCTGAGGTTTGTGCAGTTTTCAAAAGCAGAATCTTCAATGTAACCTGTGTTTGAAAGGTCGATTTCCGTAAGGTTTTTACAGCCTCTGAAAGCACCGTAAGCGATATCTGTTACGTTTGTGAAATCGAAATCTTCAAAGTCACAGTATGAAAAAGCCTGCTGTGAAATGTAAAGCGGTGAATTGATGATAACTTCATCAAGCTGCTTGCAGTTGTAAAAAGCGTAAGCACCGATAACGGTTACATTTTCGGGCACGGTATATGTTGTTTTGTCAGATGTGATAAGGAAGTACTCAATTATGGTTGAATACTCATATGTACCGTCTTCAAGTTCAGATTCTATAGTGTAGAAAAGGGTTTCATCTTCGAAGGTGTAGTATTCATTGTCTTCGCTTACAGTAATTTTTTCGAGAGTATTGCATCCTGTAAAAGCACCCATAGCATCCACAACAGAAGCACCGATGTAGATTTCTTTTACTTTTGTTCCTTCAAATACTTTGTAGCCAAAAAGTTCAAAGCTGTCGCCGAGATTTACTTTTTCAAGATTTGTACAGTTTGAAAAAGCACCTTCACCAAGAGCTGTTATTGAGTCGGGAATGTCGATTTCTTTGAGGTTTCTGCAGCTTGCAAATGTGTACGGCAGGATTTCCGTAACTGATTCATTGAAGTTGATTTTTTCGATTCCTGACATAAAGAAACATCTGTCAGCGATAAAATCAATTTTTTCGGGTACAGTATAAGTCTTTTCGTTGCCGAGATAAGCAAGAAGAACATTCTGACCGAGGATAACTTCACCGTCTTCACGGTTTTCAGCGAAATATCCGAGAACAGGTGTGCCGAAGAAGACTTCTTTACCGAAGTAACTGAATTCGATATCTGAAGGAATTACAACCTTTTCAAGATATGAAGCACCTGAAAAAGCGTAATCGTTTATGCTTGTGATTGTAGAAGGAAGCGTAATTTCTCTTAATGTGCTGCAGTCAGCAAAAGCCATATAGCCGATTTCAGCAACTGTATATGTTTCGCCTTTGTGTTCGATGCTTTCGGGAATTACGACTGTTTCAGGAAGAACAGATTTTCCCTCATCGTCTGTTTCAAAGTCACTGACTGTTGCGTAAATGAACTCGTCAATGGCGTTGAGTGTGTAGTAAATACCGTCTTCGACGATCGTATCGAAGAAGATATCATCAAAGTAGTCTTCGTCGTCAAAAAATGATGCGGATGCGTTTACAGCCAATGCGGAAAATGCACAAGTAAGCGCGAGCAGAACAGCTAAAATTTTCTTTGAAATGTTTTTCATTACAATCTCTCCCTTGGAAAAATTTAGTATAACAAATCTGTGTTTAAACAATACTTCATTTTATGAAAAAAGTAAACAGATTTTGTGGTTAAAAATTGTTACAGTTTGGTGTCTGAAAGTAACAAAAAACCGCTGTAGCCTCGTATTGGTTACAGCGGTTTTAACTATTTTGTCATAAGTGAAATTACATTGACTCGGGAACTGTGATTCTGAGCATTTCAAGGATATTTTTGATAGTATCTTTTACACAGATGCAAAGGTAAAGTCTTGCCTGCATAAGCTTTTCGTCATCACACTTAACGCGGCAGGAGTTGTAGAACTTGTGGAAAAGCGTTGCCAGGTCGACCACATAGCGAGTTATCTTTGCAGGGTCATAATTCCTTGCTGCAACAACTATCTCGTTTGTAAGGCCTGCTAAATGGCGGATTAACTCACGTTCTTCGCTTTCCTTGAGAAGTTCAAGCTCTTCTGAAGCACAATCGCGTGCCGAAATACCCTCAGATTCAAGCTTTTTGATGATTGAACAGATTCTTGCGTGTGCATACTGACAGTAGTAAACAGGGTTCTGAGAGCTCTGTTCAACTGCAAGGTCAAGGTCAAATTCCATCTGCGAGCCCGGCTCTCTCATGTTGAAGAGGAAACGAACTGCATCAATCGGGATTTCTTCAAGAAGGTCAACGAGTGTGATTGCCTTGCCTGTTCTTTTTGACATACGAACAACTTCACCGTCACGTGTAAGACGGACAAGCTGCATAAGTATAACGTCAAGCTTGTCACCGCCGACACCGATTGCATCAAGAGCACCCTGCATTCTTGCAACGTGACCGTGGTGGTCAGCACCCCAGATGTCGATTGCAACGTCAAAGTTTCTTACAGCGAGCTTGTTGCGGTGGTAAGCGATATCAGCAGCAAAGTAAGTCGGATTTCCGTTTGCACGGATAAGAACGTCATCCTTGAGCTCGAGCTTGTCGATATCTTCCTGAGAATAGCCCTGCTTTGTAAGTCTTTCTGTCTGCACTTCAATGTTTTTGTACCAGAGTGCACCGTCTTTTTCGTATGTAAGACCCTTCTCTTTCATAAGCTCAAGAGTGTCTTTAAGCTCTGTGCCGTTGTGAAGGGTGCTTTCGTGGAACCATGTGTCGTATTCAATGCGGTATTTTGTAAGGTTATCCTGCATTGCCTTGATGTTTTTCGGAAGTGCGAAATCAACAAGAGCCTTTCTTCTTTCAGCCTCGTCAGCTTCAATGTATTTGTCACCGTAAACGTCGGCAAATTCCTGTGCTCTTACCTTGATGTCTTCACCGTGGTAGCTGTCCTCGGGAAGCTCAACTGCGTCCTCGCCCTTGAAAATCTGCTGATATCTGATATCAAGAGAAAGAGCAAACTTATCAATCTGGTTACCTGCATCGTTGATGTAAAATTCACGGCTTACCTCGTAGCCTGCATAATCAAGAACGGCTGCAAGACAGTCGCCGAGTGCACCGCCTCGTGCATTACCCATATGCATAGGACCTGTCGGGTTAGCGGAAACAAATTCAACGTTGATTCTCTTACCGTTACCGTAGTCAGAACGGCCGTAATTGTTACCCTTTTCGCGGATATCCTTAAGGATATCTGCATAGTAGCTGTCGCTGAGATAGAAATTCATGAAGCCGGGGCCCGCAACCTCCGCACGGAGGAAATATGTGCCCTCAAGGCTGATGTTTTCCATAATTGTGTCTGCAATTTTTCTCGGAGCTGAACGAAGCTCTCTTGCCCATACCATTGCGGCATTTGCAGAAAAGTCACCGTTTGCACGGTCGGCAGGAATTTCAACCTTGAATTCTGCTGTCGGCATCTGCACGAATGCACCGTTTTTAACAGCAGCTTCAACAGCTGAGTAAACTGCGTTTTTAAGCTGTTCCTGAACTTTATTCACTATATAAGACATTTCAGTTTACCTCCTCATATTTAGCGGTAATTTTAATTCTGTTTTTGCTCAGAAGCTCGTTGTTGAAATCGAGCGAATATGAAAAATCGAGAACTGTTTTTTTGTTCTCTGTATATTCCGAACGGATTGAAGAAGTGTGAACCCCCATCATAATCTGTCCGACAGGAGTGTTGTAACAGCAGAGGTTGCGCTTGTTTTTCTCCATTTTCAGCTCGGTGTTGTAAGCTCCCTCGCGGGAAACCGTTACACGTGTTGAGTTTTCAACGTGAACCGTTGTTGTGCAACCCATAAGCTCGTCTGACTGCTCCTCGTAAACGATGAAGTAATCGTCAGGTGTGCCGTGGATTTCTGCCGTTGTTGTAAGCTCGGATTTTTCGTGCTGACCCTGCACGTCGTGGTAATCGTGGATTGTTATAAGGCAATTCATCTTTCCCATCTCTCCATTGCTGAAGTAAGAAGCTTGTCGATAAGCTCAGCGTAGGGAACGCCTGAAGCTTCAAACATTTTCGGGTACATGCTGATTGATGTGAAGCCCGGAATTGTGTTCGGCTCGTTGAGCATAACAAGTCCGTCAGATTTACGAACAAAGAAGTCAACTCTTGCAAGTCCGCCGCAACCGAGAGCTTTGTAAGCGTTTCTTGCAGCTGCACGAACTTCCTCGTGCTTTTCGTCGGAAAGTCTTGCAGGGATGTGAAGCTCACTTGCAGGGTTCACGTACTTTGCTTCGAAATCGTAGAAATCGTTACAGGGGACAACCTCTCCGCAAACGGAAGCAACAGGCTCGTCGTAACCCATAACGGCACATTCAACCTCGATACCGTCAATGCCTTCCTCAAGCACAAGCTTGGAGTCTTCCTTGAATGCTTTTTCAATTGCAACAACAAGAGAAGCCTTGTCGTCAGCCTTGCTTACGCCAACGGATGAACCTGCATTTGCGGGCTTGACGAAAATCGGGAAACCGAGATAATCGGCAGCTTTTTCAATGTATTTTTTGGGCTCCTTACCGTAATCGTAGGAATTGAAGCCTAACCAGTTTGCCTGCGGAATTCCTGCAGCATCAGCGAGTGTGTTCGTCATAACCTTATCCATACAGCAGGCAGATGAAAGCATATCACAGCCGACGTAGGGGATACCTGCAACCTGCATAAAGCCCTGAATTGTGCCGTCTTCGCCGTTCTTGCCGTGAAGTACGGGGAAAGCAACGTCGACACGGATTGTCTTCACTCCGTCAGCTTCGAAAACGAGAATTCCGTGGTCGTTTCTATCGGGAGAGATAACTGCTTTTGTAAGATTTTCTGTGTCCTCGAGCCATTTATCTTCGGGAAGATTTGCAACGTCACCGTCGTATTTATACCATCTTCCGTCCTTAGTTATGCCGAGCATAATAACGTTATATTTATCCTTGGGAGTGTTTTCGATAACTGATTTTGCAGACACGACAGAAACGTCATGTTCGCTTGAAACACCGCCGAAAAGAATGAGTGCGTTCTTCATTTTACAACATCTCCGTTTTGCATTATTAGACAGTTTTACATATTAACACAAATTTTTGTTTAAGTCAAGAAAAACCAAGGGTTTTGACCCCTGAAAAAGTCAAAAATTAATGCAAAAAAATAGTGACAAAACGGTATATATATGTTATAATAGCTTTAATTATTGGTCTGTATTATAATTATAGCATAAGGAGCTTGAAAATATGGAAATCAGCGCAACAATTTCAGCAATAATCAAAGGTGTCGAAAGCACCATGAATAATAACGGCTTTGCCGTAATCGTACCGCAGGGTATCGAAAAGGGTGCTTTGCCCGTAACAGAGAAAAACGGATGCACAACAATTCTTTACGGCGGTAAAAAGGGCACTGCAAAAATTGAACTTTTCGAAGGAAAGATTTCTCTTTTCTGTTCAGCTGCTGAATCGGGAAGCGCTGTTGATGAAGATTTCAAAAAAGTTACAACAACTCTCTTTGACCTTGAAACAGTTGATGAGCGTGATATCAGATACGCAGTAAACGAAATCAATGATTGCATCAACGACACATACGGCAAAAAAGAAAAAGCAAAGAAGCTTCCGCAGCCTGTTTCAAAGTCAGCAGCAAAGAGCGGTTCGGTTTACTATGACCTTGTAACCCTCGGAAGCAGATTTGTTCAGATTTATCCTGAGCTTAAGGATGCTTACAAGCAGAACATCGAAAAGTACGGTGAGTTCCTTGCTGACGAGTTCTTCACAAAGTTCGGTAACGAAAAGTTCCGCGAAACAGTAAAGAAGAACGACCCGCAGCAGATGAAGAAGCTTTTCAATATGCTCAACGAGGTTTATAACGACGGCACAAATCAGGTACAGAGCGTTATCGTTGTAACAATCCTCGGTTCGATTTACGATGACGAAAATCTTCTTGCAAACTGTGTTGACTATATGGACGAGATGACACTCTTTGTTATCGAAACAATTAAAATTCTCAAAAAATCATCTTCAACAAGATCGAAGTTGGAGCATCCGCCTCTCTACAAGCCGAAGAGAAAGAAGAACTTCGGTGGCGGATTAATGAATCAGTTGAACGGAGGTAGATAACCGTGGCTAATGAAGAAAAAAAGGAAGTCCTTCAGCCTGTAGAGGCTGATGTTACTGACGAATCAATGCTTGAAGAGGCGATGAATACTGCGGTTACCGAAGAATACGGTGCCGACCAGATTCAGGTTCTTGAGGGTCTCGAGGCTGTCCGTAAAAGACCGGGTATGTACATCGGTTCAACAGGACCGCGAGGTCTTCACCACCTTGTTTACGAAATTGTGGACAACTCAATCGACGAAGCACTTGCAGGCTTCTGTTCTCACATTGAAGTTGAAATCCTTCCCGACAATATAATCACAGTCCGCGATAACGGTCGTGGTATTCCTGTTGCAATTCACGATAAAATGGGTATCCCGACGCTTACGGTTGTTCTTACCGTGCTTCACGCAGGCGGTAAGTTCGGCGGCAGCGGATATAAAGTTTCAGGCGGTCTTCACGGTGTTGGTTCTTCTGTTGTTAACGCTCTTTCAGAGTGGATGGAAGCAGAGGTTTCCCGTGACGGACACGTTCATTATCAGAAATTTTCACGCGGTAATCCTGTCTGCGATATGAAGGTTATCGGTGATACCGATGCAACAGGAACTCTTATCCGTTTCAAGGCTGACCCCGAAATCTTCACAGAAACAGTTGAATACGAATTCGACGTTCTTGAAAGAAGACTCCGTGAGTCTGCATTCCTTAATGCAGGTCTTTCAATCACATTGACGGATTCACGTGACCCTGAGAATATCATCGAAAAGGTTTACTGTTATGAAGGCGGTCTTTCAAGCTTTGTTGAATATATCAACACAAGCCGTGCATTGACTCCGCTTCACACTCCGCCGATTCATTTCTCAGCTTCAAAGGACGACAAGTACGCTGAAGTTGCGATGATGTATAACGACAGCTACAACGAGGTTATCCTCTCGTTTGCTAACAACGTTAACACTATCGACGGCGGTACTCACGAAACAGGCTTTAAGACTGCTCTTACACGTGTTTTCAACGACTATGGTAAGAAGTACGGCATCCTCAAAGATGGCGACAAAAAGCTTTCAGGTGAGGACGTAAGAGAAGGTCTTACAACCGTTATCAGCGTAAAGCTTACCGAGGCTCAGTTCGAAGGCCAGACAAAGGGTAAGCTCGGCAATACTGAAATCACAAGCATCGTTTCCGCAATGGTATACGAAAAGCTTATGACATATTTTGAGGAAAATCCCTCAGTAGCAAAGGCTATCTTCACAAAGGCTCTTGACGCTTCAAGAGCAAGAGAAGCTGCAAGAAAGGCACGTGACCTTGCAAGACGTAAGGGCGTTCTTGAAAGCAACTCTCTTCCGGGTAAGCTTGCAGACTGTACAGAAAAAAGCTCTGAATTTACAGAAATCTACATCGTAGAGGGTGACTCTGCGGGCGGTTCTGCGAAGGAAGGCCGTGACAGACAGTTCCAGGCTATCCTTCCTCTTTGGGGTAAAATGCTCAACGTTGAGAAGTCAAGACTTGATAAAGTTATTTCCAACGAAAAGCTTATTCCTGTCGTTACTGCACTCGGAACGGGTATCGGTGACGAATTTGATATTGAAAAATTAAGATACGACAAAGTTGTTATTATGGCCGATGCCGACGTCGACGGTGCTCATATCAGAACACTTCTTCTGACGTTCTTCTTCAGATATATGCGTCCGCTTATTGATACGGGTCACGTATATCTTGCACAGCCGCCTCTTTTCAAAATCAGTAAGGGTAAGAAATTTGCATACGCTTTCTCTGATGAAGAAAGAGACGAGAAAATTGAAGAATTTGGTGGCAGCTGTGATATTCAGCGATACAAAGGTCTTGGTGAAATGGACCCCATCCAGCTTTGGGAAACAACCATGGACCCGAAAACAAGAATTATGCTTCGCGTAACTCTTGAAGATGCAATGGAAGCGGACGAAACCTTCTCAATCCTTATGGGCGATAAGGTTGAACCGCGACGTGAATTTATTGAAAAGAACGCTAAATACGTTCAGAATCTTGATGTATAAGAAAGGAGGAAGATTGAAAAATGGCTAAAGAAATCCCCCACGAAAGCGAAGAGTTTAAGGCCAATCTTGAAAACACGAAGATATATAACGTAGACATCAACAAGGAAGTAAGAAAATCATTCCTTGATTACTCAATGTCAGTTATTGTTTCGCGTGCACTTCCAGATGTCCGTGACGGTCTTAAACCTGTTCATCGCCGTATTCTCTATACGATGTATGAGAACAATCTTACTCCGGACAAAGCATACCGTAAATGTGCCGATACCGTTGGTTCGGTTCTCGGTCGTTACCATCCTCACGGTGACGCTTCAGTTTACGATGCAATGGTTCGTCTTGCACAGAATTTCTCAATGAGATACACTCTTGTTGACGGACACGGTAACTTCGGTTCAATCGACGGCGACCCTGCCGCTGCTTACCGATATACTGAGTCAAGAATGAGCAAGATGGCTCTTAAAATGCTTACGGATATCGACAAGGACACGATTGATTTTACAACAAACTACGACGACAGACTTAAGGAACCGACGGTTCTTCCGTCACGTTTCCCGAATATCCTTGTAAACGGTTCAATGGGTATTGCCGTTGGTATGGCAACAAACATCCCTCCGCATAACCTCAAGGAAGTTATCGACGGTATGTGCTGTCTTATCGACAATCCCGAGGCTTCACTTGATGACCTTATGGAACACATCAAGGGACCTGACTTCCCGACAAACGGTATCATTATGGGTCGTTCGGGAATCCGTGCAGCTTATGCAACAGGCCGCGGTAAGGTTATCGTAAGAGCAAGAGCAGAAATCGTTGAAAAGAAAAACGGCAGATTTGAAATAAAGGTTACGGAAATTCCGTACACAGTAAATAAAGCAAGACTTATTGAAAGCATCGCTGACCTCGTAAAGGATAAGAAAATCGAAGGCATCTCTGATATCAACGACTATTCTTCAAAAGCAGGTATGCATATTTCAATCGACCTCAAGCGTGACGCTAATCCGCAGGTCGTTCTTAATCAGCTTTATTCATACACTCAGCTTCAGACAACATTCGGTGTAATTATGATTGCCATCGTTAACGGTGAGCCGAAGGTTCTTACACTTAAGGATGTTCTCAGAAACTATATTGACTTCCAGCAGGAGGTTGTTACAAGACGTACACAGTTTGACCTCAAAAAAGCTCAGGACAGAGCTCATATCCTTGAAGGTTTGCTTACAGCTCTTGATTTCATCGATGAAGTTATCAATATTCTTCGTGCATCGAAGAGTATCAATGAAGGTAAAGAAGCTCTTATGGAACGCTTCGGTCTTGATGATGTTCAGGCTCAGGCAATCGTTCAGATGCGTCTTGGTCAGTTGACAGGTCTTGAAAGAGTAAAGATTGAAGACGAACTCGGTGAGCTTAAGGAGAAGATTGCTTACTTCGTTGATCTTCTTTCTGACGAATCAAAGCTTCTCGGCGTTGTTAAGAGTGAAGCTCTTGAAATTGCTGACAAGTACGGTGATGACCGTCGTACAGAAATTATGAACGTTTCGGGCGAAGTGGATATCGAAGACCTTATCCCCGAAGAAACCTGTGTATTTACATTCACAGATTTCGGTTATATCAAGCGTATTCCGATGTCTGAGTATCAGACTCAGCGTCGAGGCGGACGTGGCGTTAAGGGTCTTACAAGACGTGAAGATGACATCGTAAGAACGATGTTCACAGCTTCAACGCACGATTTCATCTCGTTCTTCACAACAAAGGGACGCACATTCAAGCTTAAAGGCTACGAAATTCCCGAAGGCTCAAGAACAAGTAAGGGCATGAACATTGTTAACCTTCTTCCTCTTGAAGCTGACGAAAAGGTTTCTTCAATGATCCGTTTCACAGCTATGGATGAGGAAACAGGCTATCTTTGTATGTTCACCCGTAAGGGTATCATCAAGCGTTCAAGCCTTGAAGAATATAAGTCAATCCGCCGTGCAGGTGTTCTTGCAATCACTCTTGATGAGGGTGACGAGCTTGCATGGGTAACAACAACAACCGGTAACGATGACCTTATCGTTGCAACAAAGAAGGGTATGTGTATCCGCTTCAACGAAAACGATGCACGTCCGATCGGCCGAACAGCACGAGGCGTTAAGGCAATCGAGCTTAAGGAAGGCGACGAAGTTGTCGGTATGACAGTTGTTGAGGAAGGCAAGACAATTCTTACTGTCAGCGAAACAGGCTACGGCAGAAAGAGTGACTTTGACAACTACCGTGTTCAGACAAGAGGCGGTAAAGGTCTTATCAACTACCACGTTGAAAAATACGGTGACATTGCGGCAGTTACATCTGTCAGCGATAATGATGATATTATTCTTATTGCATCAGACGGTATTATTATCCGTATTCCTGCAGACGGAATCAGCACATTCGCACGTCCGTCAAAGGGTGTTCGCGTAATGAGAGTTACTGAAGGCGAAAAGCTTATCACAATCACTCCGGTAGAACATGAAGATGCAGAAACAGAAGAAAATACGGAGCCTGCAGAAACTGAATCTGAGGCACCACAGGAAGAAACAACCCAGGATAACTAATAAAACGGAAGGGGCAAAATTATGAACATTGCAATTATTGCACACGATGCGAAAAAAGAACTTATGACCCAGTTTTGCATTGCGTACTGCGGTATACTCAGCCGACACAAGCTTTTTGCAACAGGAACAACAGGCAAGCTGGTGGCAGAAGCAACAGGTCTTGATATTGTAAGATTTTTGTGCGGCGCTCAGGGTGGAGATCAGCAGATCGGCTCACTCATTGCTTGTAATGAGATTGATATGCTTCTTATCTTCAGCGACCCTCTTGATCCGAAAGAGCACGAGCCTAACGTAAACAGCCTTCTTCGTATCTGTGACGTGCATAATGTGCCTGCAGCTACGAACATTGCAACTGCAGAGGCTCTTATCCACAGCCTTGACAGAGGCGACCTCGATTGGAGAGAAATCGTTAACCCGAAGCACTGAATTTAATTTTATGGACTGAATAACCACCGATTGAAAAGAAAATCAGTCGGCGGTTATTCGGCACGTTATCGGAAAGAAATTTACCGATATAAATGAGGAGATTTTTCTATGGCACTTATAACAAAGGCTGTCAAGGGAACACTTGATGTTCTTCCTGCAGATAGCCACAAAAATCAGTTTGTGGAAAGAACTGTGCTTGAAATCGCAAACGAGTTCGGTTTCAGAGAAATCAGAACTCCCGTTTTTGAGCATACGGAGCTTTTCACACGTTCTGTCGGCGACACAACTGACGTCGTACAGAAGGAAATGTACACATTCGAAGATAAGGGCGGACGTTCAATCACACTTCGTCCCGAGGGAACTGCAGGTGCAGCAAGAGCTTTCCTTGAGCACGGCCTTACAAACGAGGCTATGCCGCAGAAGGTAAGCTACATAACATCCTGCTACCGTTACGAAAAGCCTCAGGCAGGCAGACTCCGTGAATTCCATCAGTTCGGAATTGAATGCTACGGTACTGCATCGCCTGCAGCAGATGCAGAGGTTATCTCTGTTGCAAACGAAGTTTTCGGATTCCTCGGAATTGACAGAATCCGCCTTGAAATAAACTCAATCGGCTGTCCGGAATGCCGTAAGGAATATCACGCGGCTCTTAAGGCTTATTTTGAGTCACGTAAGGACGAGCTTTGCGGAACCTGCCTTGACAGACTTGACAGAAACCCGATGAGAATTCTTGACTGTAAGAGCCCTGTCTGCCACGAAATTGCGGCAGATGCTCCGATAATTCTTGATTTCCTCTGTGATGAATGTAAGGATCACTTCGAAAAGGTAAAGATGTACCTTGATAATATGGGTATCGTCTACGAGGTTAATCCGCACATTGTCCGCGGTCTTGATTATTACACAAGAACAGTTTTTGAATTCCTTACGGATTCTCTCGGTGCACAGAGTGCAGTTTGTGCAGGCGGTCGCTACGACGGTCTTGTAGAGGAAATCGGTGGGCCTCATGTTCCGGCTCTCGGTTTCGGTATGGGTATCGAAAGACTTCTTCTTTTGCTCGAGGCACAGGGAATCAAGCTCCCCGAAGCAAAGAAGTGCGAAATATACATTGCAAACATCGGTGAAGAGGCTTCAATCAAGGCTGCCGCAATGGCAACGGAGCTTCGTCAGTCAGGAATGTTTGCAGAGTTTGATGTTGTCGGCCGTTCACTCAAGGCACAGATGAAGTACGCTGATAAAATCGGTGCAAGATTCACAACCGTTATCGGTGAGGATGACATCAAAGCAAACGTAGCTAAAGTTAAAAATATGCAGACAGGTGAAGTTACCGAGCTTGCAATTGACGAATTTGCAGACACTTTTATGGAGCTTTCTCTTCAGAATGCGGCAAATGACTTGCAGGACTTGGTAAGCAACTCCGAAGCAATTGATTTAAGCAAATTTTTGGGAGGCATAATGTAATGGATTTTATGACAGGTTTAAAGCGCACAGATTACTGTGGCGACCTCAGAATTACAGATGCAGGTAAAGAAGTAACTGTTGCCGGTTGGGTACAGCGTCAGCGTGACCTCGGTGCACTTATCTTCATCGATCTTCGTGACCGTACAGGTATCGTTCAGCTTGCATTTGATGAAAACACAGACAAAGAAATCTTTGAAAAAGCATTCGCTGCAAGAAGTGAATTTGTTCTTATGGCAAAGGGTATTGTACGCGAGCGTTCTTCAAAGAACAAGGATATTCCGACAGGTGAAATTGAAATCGACGTTAAGGATTTAAGAGTGCTCGGTAAGAGTGAAACTCCTCCGTTCGAAATCATTGAAAACTGCCAGACATCGGAGCTTACAAGACTTAAGTACCGTTATCTCGACCTTCGCCGTCCTGACTTGCAGAAGAATATCATTATGCGTCATAAGATCTGCAAGATCACACGCGACTATTTTGACGAGAACGGATTTATCGAAATTGAAACACCGATTCTTATCAAGTCAACTCCCGAAGGTGCAAGAGACTTCCTTGTTCCCAGCCGTATCCACAACGGAACTTTCTATGCTCTTCCGCAGTCACCTCAGCTTTACAAGCAGCTTTCAATGGTAGCAGGTTTTGACAGATATATGCAGATTGCACGTTGCTTCCGTGACGAAGACCTTCGTGCAGACCGTCAGCCTGAATTCACACAGATTGACCTTGAAATGTCTTTTGTTGATATGGAAGACGTTCTTGCAATCGGTGAAGGCTATATGAAGAGAGTTTTCAAGGAAGCTCTCGGCGTTGAAATCGAAACTCCGATTCCTCGCCTTACTTATAAAGAGTCAATGGACCGTTACGGTTCCGATAAGCCCGACACACGTTACGGTATGGAGCTTTACGACCTCAGCGACATCGTTAAGGATTGCGGATTCGGTGTATTCAGCGGTCCTGTTGCAGAAGGCGGTTCAGTCCGCGGTATTACTGCAAAGAACGCTGTAACAACTCTTACACGTAAAGAGATTGATAAGCTCACAGAAATGGTACGCGGCAGCGGTGCAAAGGGACTTGCATGGGTAAGACTTAACGAGGACGGCACAATGGCTTCATCTTTTGCAAAGTTTATGACAGAAGATGAGATGAAGGCTATCCTTGAACGTGCAGATGCACAGGCAGGCGACGTTGTTCTTATCATCGGTGACGTTAAGAATTCAATTGTTTATTCAGTTCTCGGTGCACTCCGTCAGGAAGTTGCAAAGAAGCTTGATATCATCCCGAAGGACAAGTTCAACCTTCTCTGGATTACAGAGTTCCCGTTCTTTGATTGGGACGAGGATGCACAGACTTGGGTTGCAATGCACCACCCGTTCACATCTCCGATGGACGAATGCCTTGAATATCTTGAAACAGACAAGGCTCAGGTACGTGCAAAGGCATACGACCTCGTTCTTAACGGTGTTGAACTCAGCTCAGGTTCAATCCGTATCACAAACCCTGACCTTCAGAAGAGAATGTTCACACTTCTCGGTCTTTCAGACGAAGAAGCATATGCAAAGTTCGGTTACCTTACTGATGCTTTCCGCTTCGGTGCACCGCCGCACGGTGGTATGGGTATCGGTCTTGACCGTCTTGTAATGCAGATGCTCGGTTGCGAAAGCCTCCGTGATGTTGTTGCATATCCGAAGGTACAGAATGCAAGCGAGCCGATGACAGAGTGTCCCGCACCTGTTGATACAATTCAGCTTGACGAGCTCGGAATTGCACTCAAAACAAAAGAAGACTAAAAATATAAGGGTCGGTTTATGCCGACCCTGATTTACGTTAGGAATAATTTATGCAGAAGTTAGAAAGAAAAGATGCGAAACAATTGACGCTCCTTTGTGCGGCGGCTTATTTTGTCAGCTACCTCACAAGAGTTAATTTTGCCGCAGTTATTGCCGCGATAATTCAGGCAGGGGATATCGACAAGGCCTCCGCAGGGCTTGTTACAACGCTCGGTTTTATTACATACGGTGTCGGTCAGCTTATCAGCGGTTGGCTTGGTGACAGAATCAACCCGAAAAAGCTTATGGTTATCGGCTTCGCAACAACGGTTGCGATGAATCTGCTCATTCCGTTTTGTACGAGTGGTGCGTGGATGTGCCTTGTCTGGGCATTCAACGGATTTGCACAATCGTTTATGTGGCCGCCGATGGTAAAAATTATGTCCTCTGCGATGAATTCGGACGACTACAACAAAGGTTGTGTTGTCGTAAGCTGGGGTAGCACGATTGCGACGATACTTATTTACCTTGTTTCGCCTGTGATAATCAAATTCGCAGGATGGCGAACGGTTTTCTTCGTTTACGGAGCTGTTGCCGTGCTGATTTCTTCAGTATGGTATGCGAAAATCACAGCGATTGAAAAGAAATGCGAAATTGTTTATCCGATGCATCAGAAGAGCAAAAACGGCGGAAAAATGGCAATTAAAATCAGCGTACCGTTGTTGATAATCGTAATGCTCACAATTATGCTTCAGGGTTCTCTTCGAGACGGTGTTACGACATGGGTACCGACATTTGTTTCCGAGTCATTCAACCTTGGCAGTGAAATTTCAATTTTAAGCAGTGTGATTATTCCTCTGTTCAGCCTCGCAAGCCTTCAGCTTACGGGTATTATTTACAACAAACTCGGCAAAAAGCCTTTTAAAAGCTCAGGTTTGTTCTTTATCTGTGCTGTTACGGCGGCTGTTTTGCTTGTATTTTTCAAGGGAAGCTCGGTTATCCTCACGGTTGCGATGTCAGCTCTTATCGTTGCGTGTATGCACGGAATAAACCTTATACTTGTCTGCTTCCTGCCTGCGGCACTTGCTGATGACGATAATGTTTCAACACTTTCGGGCTTGCTTAATTTTATGACCTATGTCGGAAGTGCGGCATCGACCTACGGCTTTGCACTTCTTTCGGAAAGCTTCGGCTGGAACGGCACGGTTGTTTCGTGGCTTGTTATAACAGTGCTCGGTACAACTGCCTGCATTATCTGCAACAAAGCAACAAAGAAGCTTAAGTTTTAATACAATAATGTATATAAAAAGACCTGCACATTTTCGTGCAGGTCTTTGCTGTTTATTTACCCTGATTTGCGGGGTTGCCGCAGCACTTTTTGTATTTCTTGCCGCTGCCGCAGGGACAGGGGTCGTTCGGACCGGGAGCAGCCTTTTTGCGGACTGTTCTGCCTTTTTCGCTTCCGTCGCCTGAACCGCTTTCGCTTGTAACCTTTGCAGCCTGCTCACGCTTTGTGTCTTCCTCACTGCGGATTCTGACTGTAAGCACCTGACGAACGGTTGACTCGCGGATTGATTCGCTCATCTCGTCGAACATATCGTAGCTTTCCATTCTGTATGCAACAACGGGATCCTGGTTACCGTAAGCACGAAGGCCGATACCTCTCTTGAGCTCTTCCATAGAGTCAATGTGCTCCATCCAGAAGTTGTCAACGTTACGAAGAAGAATCATATGCTCAAGGCTTCTCATAATTTCGGGAGTAAGCTCTGCTTCTCTCTGCTCGTAACGCTCGTGACCGCGTGCAATAAGCTCTTCTTTAACAGCATCTCTGTCGAAAGAACTCTCATCTTCAAAGTCTGTTTCGTCTGTGATCCATCCAAGGTATTTATCGCGAAGACCCTTGATGTTCCAGTCGCTCTTCGGAAGGGCAGCTGCACAGTAGAAATCAACCGATGCTGCAACTGATTCGTCGAGCATATTAAGGATTGATGTCTTAAGATCCTCACCGTCAAGAACACGGTTACGCTGACCGTAGATGATCTCACGCTGTCTGTTCATAACGTCGTCGTATTTAAGAACGTTCTTACGGATTGCGAAGTTCTGTGATTCCTTCTTACGCTGTGCGGATTCAATTGATTTTGAAACCATTCTGTTTGTAATCGGCATATCTTCGTCAACGTTGAGTGTTGTCATAACGCTCTGAAGTCTGTCGCCACCGAAAAGTCGCATAAGGTCGTCTTCAAGTGAAAGATAGAAACGGCTTTCGCCGGGGTCGCCCTGACGTCCTGAACGTCCGCGGAGCTGATTGTCGATTCGACGTGAGTCGTGACGCTCTGTACCGATGATGAAAAGACCGCCTGCATCGCGTACCTGCTGTGCCTCGTCCTTGATGTCATCCTTGAATTTCTTTTCAAGCTCTGTATATTCAGCTCTTGCATTGATGATGTCTTCGTTATCTGTTTCTGCAAAGCCTGTTGCCTCTGCAATAAGCTCGTCTGTGTAACCCTTACGGCGCATTGCAGCCTTTGCAAGGTATTCTGAGTTACCGCCAAGCATAATGTCGGTACCACGGCCTGCCATGTTAGTTGCAATTGTAACAGCACCGAGCTTACCAGCCTGTGCAACGATTTCAGCTTCCTTGTCATGGAACTTAGCGTTAAGAACTTCGTGCTGAATTCCGCGACGCTTAAGAAGCTTTGAAAGGATTTCTGATTTTTCAATTGAAACTGTACCGACAAGGACAGGCTGTCCCTTTGCATGACATTCAATAACCTGTTCGATAAGAGCGTTGTACTTCGCAGCCTCTGTCTTGTAAACAACGTCATCCTGATCTTTACGGATCATCGGCTTGTTTGTCGGAATTTCAACAACGTCAAGTGTGTAAATCTCCTGGAATTCCTGGCTTTCCGTCATAGCTGTACCTGTCATACCTGAAAGCTTTTTGTAAAGGCGGAAGTAGTTCTGGAATGTGATTGTAGCAAGAGTTTTGCTTTCGTGCTCAACCTTAACGCCTTCTTTAGCCTCGATAGCCTGATGAAGACCTTCGTTGTATCGACGGCCGAGCATAATACGACCTGTGAATTCGTCAACGATAAGAACCTGATTGTCCTTAACAACGTAGTCGATGTCACGGCGCATAACGCCTACAGCCTTGATAGCCTGATTGATATGGTGAAGGAGCGTCATATTGTCCGCATCCATAAGGTTTTCAACGTTGAAGTGAGCCTCAGTCTTTGCAATACCTCTTTTTGTAAGAGAAGCTGTACGTGCCTTTTCGTCAACGATGTAGTCACCGTCAGCAGAAACTTCTTCAGCGTTCTGCTTAGCTTCAATTTCCTTAACAACAGTCTTTGTAAGACCGCGAACGAAATTGTTTGCAAGAGTGTAAAGCTCTGTTGAACGGTCGCCTCGACCTGAAATGATAAGCGGTGTTCTCGCTTCATCGATAAGGATTGAGTCAACCTCGTCGACTACGGCAAAATTGTGTCCGCGCTGAACCTTGTTCTCTTTGTACGGCACCATGTTGTCACGAAGGTAGTCAAATCCCATTTCGTTGTTAGTACCGTATGTGATGTCTGCATTGTAAGCAGCCTTACGCTCTTCGTTTGAAAGACCGTGAACGATAAGTCCGACGGAAAGACCCATAAAGCGGTAAAGCTTGCCCATCCATTCAGAGTCACGGCGTGCAAGGTAATCGTTAACTGTAACGATGTGAACACCGTTGCCTGAAAGTGCATTAAGATAAGCGGGGAGGGTAGCAACAAGAGTTTTACCTTCACCTGTTTTCATTTCTGCAATTCGTCCCTGATGAAGAACAATACCACCGATAATCTGTACGGGGAAGTGCTTCATTCCGAGAACACGCCACGAAGCCTCACGGCAGGCAGCAAATGCTTCGGGAAGGATATCGTCAAGAGTTTCACCGTTTGCAAGACGTTCCTTGAACTCAACTGTTTTGTGCTGAAGGTCTTTGTCTGAAAGCTTTGAATATTCGTCTTCAAGAGCAAGAACCTTATTCTTGATCGGTGTAATCTTCTTAACCGCGTTGGTAGAATAATCACCGAAGATTTTTTTCAACAAGTTCATATGATGTACTCGATCCTTTCGAAAATTATACTAATTTTTCGTCAAAGTTAATTACAATGTTTTCACGTGACATTGTAAGCTGACAGTATTCAACACCTGCAGCGTCAAACATCTTCTTTGATGCTTTTACTCCGTCAGTGTCTTTATATTTATCAGAAAGGTAAAGAACTTTCTTGATACCGCTCTGAATAATAGCCTTTGCACATTCGTTACACGGGAAAAGTGCAACGTAAATTGAGCAACCCTTAAGTGAAGCACCTGCATTGTTAAGAATTGCGTTAAGCTCAGCGTGACAAACAAAAGGATATTTCGTGTCGATTTCGCTGTTTCCGCTTCTTTCCCACGGGAATTCATCATCGCTGCAACCGTGAGGGAAACCGTTATATCCGACGGACATAATCTTCTTGTTTTCGTTCACAATACAAGCACCGACCTGAGTGCTGGGGTCCTTGCTTCGTTTTGCTGAAAGCAGGGCAATGCCCATAAAATACTCATCCCATGATATGTAGTCATCTCTTTTTGCCATAAGAGCCACTCTCCTTATACGTAGATGTTTTATCGTATCACAAGCTCAACGGGACAATGGTCCGAGCCGTAGATTTCAGAATGAATTTTTGCTCCTTCAAGGCGGTCTGCCATATCCGCTGAAACACAGAAATAGTCAATACGCCAGCCGACGTTTTTCTCTCTTGCCTTGAAGCGGTAAGACCACCAGCTGTAAGCATTTTCAAGGTCAGGGTAGAAATACCTGAAGGTATCAACAAAACCTGCATCAAGCAGTTCACCGAATTTACCTCTTTCTTCGTCAGAGAAACCGGGATTGCCGCGGTTAGTCTTCGGGTTTTTAAGGTCAATTTCCTTGTGAGCAACGTTCAGGTCGCCACAGAAAACAACACCCTTTGTTTTATTGAGCTCCGAAACGTAAGCGCGGAATGCATCCTCCCAATTCATACGGTGGTCGATTCTTTTAAGTCCGTCCTGAGCGTTGGGTACATATTCTGTGATAAAATAATAGTCCTCAAACTCAAGGGTAATAATTCTTCCTTCAGTGTCAAGCTCGGGAACACCGATTCCGTATTTTACGCTGATCGGCTCTTCCTTTGTGAAAATTGCCGTGCCCGAATAGCCTTTCTTTTCGGCAAAGTTCCAGAACTGGTGGTAACCGTCAAGTTCAAGCTCAAGCTGGCCTTCCTGCATCTTTGTTTCCTGAAGGCAGAAGATATCCGCATCAAGCTCGTTGAACACATCCATAAAGCCTTTTGTCATACAAGCACGTATTCCGTTGACGTTCCAGGAAATAAATTTCTTGCTCAAGATTACACACCTCCACATTATAAAAGGTATTATAACATATTCAATAGCAAAAATCTATTATTATATGATGTTTTTTTACTTAGTTTACAAAAATTTAAAAAAGTTGAAAAAATGCTGGATTTTTACATACATATGTGTTATCATTACAACTGTCTGAATATGACGTTAATTAAACAAAATTAAAGACAGGAGACGAAATAGCATGAAAAAGACAATTTGGACTAGCATTACAGCTATCATCTGTGTATTGCTCGTATCTCTTTCACTCAAAGACGGTGTCACAAAGATTGCTGACGCTAAGGTTGAAGCAGCAAGCATTGCAGCTGAAGCAGCAGGTAACAACGGCGGTATGGACGCAGGTCTTGACGCAGGTTTGGATATGGGCGGCAGCCTTGATGCAGGTACAGACGCAGGCACAGTTACACCTGACGCTGGTACAGATGCAGGCACAGCAACTCCCGACGCTGGCACAGCTACACCTGATGCAGGCACAGCAACTCCCGATGCAGGTGCAAAGCCGGAAGAAAACAAAGCTCCGACAGCTCCCGCAGAAATCGTAAACTACTACAACAACGCACTCAACAAGGTAATCAACGAGAAGGTTGGTTACAAGAAGGCAAGAGAAACAAAGATGAACAGCCTTGAAGGCGGTGCACTTCTTAAGATTCAGCTTGTTGTTGACATGGTTAACGACTTCCTCGGTGTTGGTACAACAGATTATGAAAACAAGAAGGGCAAGGCTGAATTCCTCAGCAAGGCTTCTCTTTCAGTTAACGACCTCACAGCAGCTAAGTGTGACGTAAACGGTGATGTTTACACAATCACTCTCGGCCTCAAGAACGGTCAGAGCCAGGCTACAGCAGCAGGTTCATCAGATACTTCACCGCTTCAGCGTTCAGGTCTTTATGTTGGTAAGGGCGACAAGAAGGCATTTGACTACAAGAACTCAGAAAACATCCACACAGCTATCAACGGTGTTGATGATTGTACAGCAGAGTCTGCAAGCGAGCAGGTAACAAATGCAAAGATCGTTGCTACAATTAACTCAAAGACAGGTCAGATGACAGGTCTTACAGTTTCATGGGACTGGGCAGTTCAGCTTACAAAGGTTAAGTACACAGTTGTTACAGTTAAGGAAGCTAAGGGTACAGCAACATCAACAGTTAAGGTTTCAAACTTCCAGTGGTAATCTTTACTTAATAAATTTTCTCCCGAGAGAAATCTCGGGAGATTTTTTCTTTTATAACAATATTGCTGATTGAAAAAGGTTAATTCATGTGTTAGAATTCTTCTATAAATTATTATCGGGTGATGAAGATGATTAAGTTTATTTCAGCTTTACTTTCTTTGATTTTCATTGTTTTTTCAGGTCTACCTGCAATTATTTCTGAAAGTAAAGCCGCAAGAGAAGTTAATATTCAACAGCAGATTCAAAGAATCAACGACCTTTCAGCACTTTATAAAAGCGGAAATTATATCCCTGTAAACGAAAGTGAAGTTGTCGGATTTGATGTGCAAAAGGCATATGCGGACGGAGTTAAATTCAATGAAGTTGCATATATCGCCACCCACAATAGCTACCAGCTTCAAAGTGTGCCTTCATATCAGAAGGTTTACCGCGACCTTGAAACTGTCACATTCGGTCTTATTAACGGCGATGCACCGACGTATTGCAGTGACACATTAACAGAGCAGTTCAATGTCGGAATAAGAAGTATCGAACTTGACATCGAAACTGTTGTTGACGGGGACGATGTCAGCTTTGTATGCACCCATTCACCGCTGATTGATATGACATCATCGTGCTACGACTTTGAGCTTGCACTTGAAGAAATAAAAATGTGGTCGGATGCGAATCCGGGTCATCTGCCGATTTCAATTATCGTTGAGCCGAAAGAATTTTTCCTTCTTGAAAACGGTATGAGGTTTATCAATCTCAAGTATGCAAATGTGCTTGATAATATTATCCGTGAGGCTTTCGGTGATAAATTGATAACTCCTGCTGAGATGATGGGCGAACACAATTCACTTAAGGAAATGCGCGAAGCAGACGATTGGATGAGTCTTGAGGACTGTGCAGGCAGAGTTGCTGTTTTCTTCCACGATACGGACGGTGTAACAGGCAGATTTATCAAGCAGGACGAAACGCTGAAATCCCGTGCAATGTTCCCTATGCTTCGTTATAAGGACAGAGATAAGTCTTATGCATCCGTACTGATTGTCAATAAACCAAACGATATTGAAAAACGTTCAACCGAACTGATTTACGAAAAGAATCTTATAGTAAGAACACGCGTGGATTCTTACGGCAGCCATAATGAAGAGGACAGAAGAAAAACACTCGAAAGCGGAGCACAGATTCTTTCTACCGATTATCCGAAAAAAGCCGATATGACGAATGTCGATTACTACGTTTCTTTCAATAACGCCTCCGCAAAGATTATAAAATAACACAATCCCGACAAATGACTTTGTCGGGATTTCAATTTCACTCCACGTTTCTTCTCCAATGGAAGAGGTATTGCTGGGCGATGCCTTCGACGGTTTTTGTGCAGTCGGGTAAGCCGTCGGGATACATTTCGCTCATTATCCTGCGAACCCAGACGTCAACGGGGAAAGCATCAACTCTTCCACACCCGTAAAGCAGGGTGCATTCAGCAACCTTTGCACCGACACCTTTGATTTTTATAAGCTCCTCACGCGCTTCGTCGATATCACAGGAGGAAAGCTTCTGAAGATTAACTTCGCCGTTTGCAACCTTCTGTGCTGCATCGATTATGTATTTTGCCCTGAATCCTGAACGGATTGGAGCAAGGTCTTCAACCGTCAGCAAAGCAAGTTTTTCAGCAGAGGGAAACGTAAAATCTCCGTTTCTGAGATCCTCACCAAAGTGTGTACAAAGCCTTTCGACGATACCTTTGATACGCGGAATATTGTTGTTCTGCGAGATAATAAACGAGCAAAGTGCTTCCCATGATTCCTGACGGAGGATTCTTATGCCCGGATATGCTTCAATCGCGACCTTCAGGTGAGGGTCGCTTTTCAGTTTTTCGCAGATAGAAAAATAGTCGCGTCCGAGGTCAAAATAATCTGCCCAGATTCGCTCGTCATCTTCGCTGAAATTCCCTTTGAGTATCAACTTATCCTCTTCTTGGGAAATATCAACGGCTTTTCCGAAAGCAACTCCGTGCCAGATTCCGTATTCTTTCTCGCTCCAGCGGAACGCCTGACCGCAGTCAAGCGAAAGAGAAACGCTTAAAGTGTTTATTCCTTCAAAAATTATTATGTTTTTGTCATTTTTTACTGTCATATTACCACCTGAATAAAAGATGAATATTCATTTTGTAACCTTTTGTAACTAATGGTTGTCAAGTCTTTTTTGGTTGTTATAAACAGAAAAAATAGATAGTTTTTTCTGAAAAGTTTGTGCAATTTATTATCAAAAAAAGCTTGACACAAGATGTTTAAACATTGATAAAAAATTAACGAACATTTGACTTTAACCCTTTAAAATGGTGGAAAACTTTGATATATCAACGTTTCAGGGTGAAGTTATCAACACTTTCAACATAGTTTTCCACACTTTTCAACCGATTTTTAAAATTTTCCACACTTCCACCGAAAATCTGTTAAACGCCATTTAATGTCATTTGTTGTCGATTTTTATTCACTTTTTTATGAATAAAAAATCGTTTGAAAGTGAACAATACAAATGATATTTTCTGTATAAAGAGGTGTATATTTTGCTCAAAGGAGTCAATCATCAGGTGGTTGAGGTCACAAAACCGTCGTGTGAATATTTTGAACGTGTAATTTTCTTTGTGAAGCCCGAATTTTCGGCTGTAAGTGAGGGTACTTTGCGCGAAAGAGCGAGTGAAATTGCAGGAGATGCGGGTGTTCCGCCGCCGTCAAGAGTTCGAAAAAGCAGACTTCTGCTCGCGGTAAGACTTCTGAGTGCCGCAATGGTCGGTGCAGCGATTACAATTCTTGTATCAAAGCTTGCTTTCGGCTGATTTGCAGAAGGTTTTCATACAGCAGTTTTGACAGTCGGGGCGTCGTGCAACGCAGACAGCTCGTCCGTGAAGAACACATCTGTGGCAGAAGTCGTTACTCTCCTCAGGAGGAAGGATTTTCTTCAGTGCCATTTCAACCTTAAGGGGATCCTTTGTTTCAACAAGACCGAGCAGGTTTGAAATTCTGATAAGATGCGTATCCGCAACAACTGCGGGCTTGCCGTAGATATCACCGCAGATAAGGTTTGCCGTTTTTCGTCCGACACCGGGTAGGGAAGTCAGGTCTTCGATGTTGTCGGGAACTTTTCCGTCAAAACGTTCAAGAATTTGCTGAGCCATCCCGATTATATCGCGTGCCTTCTGACGGTAAAATCCGCAGGAATGCACCAATTCTTCAACATCCTCAACCTTTGCATTTGCATAGTCCTCAAGAGTTTTATATTTATCAAAAAGAGCAGGTGTAATGATATTAACTCTGGCATCTGTGCACTGCGCCGAAAGACGAGTTGCAACAAGAAGCTCAAAATCATTTCCTGCGTTAAGAGAGCATATTGCCCCGGGGTATTCTTTTTTGAGTGCCTCAACGGCAAGTAATGCTCTTTCTTTTTTTGTCATTGTTTTCACCTCAGTTTCTGTGATTTATTATAACAAAGTAGGGATTTCTTTGCAACATAATAAAAGATATTCCTCTTTTTTCTTTATTGTTATTGAAATAAAATTTCGTTATGTTATAATCTGTATATCTATTATTTATAGAATAAGCGAGGTCATAAAAATGAAAGAAAAAATCAAAGTTGCCGTAATCGGCATCGGTAACCGCGGAAGCGGAATGCTCAGCACAATCTGTATGATGGACGATGTTGATGTTATCGGCGTTTGTGACGAATACGAAGACAGAGCTCAGGACGGTATCAGACGTGTTGAAGAGAAAAAGGGTTATAAACCTTTTGCAACAACAAATTACAAGGAAATCTTTGAGCTTGAGGGTCTTGACAGTGTTTATATCGCAACAGACTGGTCAACTCACGTTAAAATCGCTATTGAAGCTATGAAAAAGGGCATCCCTGCTGCTTCAGAGGTTGGCGGTGCTTACACACTTGAAGAGTGTTGGGAAGTTGTTGATACATACGAAAAGACAGGCGTCTGGGCAATGTTTATGGAAAACTGCTGCTACGGTGAACGTGAGCTTATGATTCACAATATGGTTCGTGACAATAAGTTCGGAAAGATTGTTGCTTGCTCAGGTAAATATGCTCACGACCTTCGTGACGAGGTTTGCTACGGTACAAAGAACAGACACTACCGCCTTCGTAACTATATTTCAAGAAACTGCGAAAACTATCCGACTCATGCACTCGGCCCCATCGCAAAGCTTCTTGATATTAACAGAGGTAACCGTTTCACTTCTCTTAAATCAGTTTGTTCAGGTTCATACGGTCTTAAGGATTTTGTCAAGAAGCATAAGGATCTTCACGATGAACTTAAAAAGACAGAATTTGCTCAGGCTGATATCGTAAAAACATTTATCACAACAGAGCGCGGTGAGGTTATCGACCTTACTCTTGATACTTGCCTTCCCCGTTTCTACAGCAGGGGCTATACAATCAGAGGTCTTAAGGGCCTTTATCAGGAAGACGGCGATATGGTTTACTTCGACAAAGAAAGCTACAGAAAAAAGGAATGGGATCAGTCCAATTTCTGGGGCAACGCAAAGAGATATGAAAGAAAGTACAACCACGATCTTTGGAAAAACACAACAAAGGAAATGATGGAAGCAGGTCACGGCGGTATGGACTGGCATGTTCTTCGTGCATGGGTTGAAACTGTCAAGAACGGCACTCTTCCGCCGATCGACGTTTACGATATGGCTGCATGGATGTGCATTACAGCCCTCAGTGACCAGTCACTCAAGAACAACGGCGAAACTGTTGAAATTCCTGATTTCACACGCGGTAAGTATAAGAACCGCGAGCCTCAGGACGAAACTCCTTACACAATTAAATAATTAAGGACGTGTTATTATGTTGAAGTCAATTATTTCCGCATTTATGGCAATCATCACCTTTTTCGGCACATGGGGTGCTGCACTTATGAATCCCGTTGCTCCCGAAGATAACAGCGACTTTGTACCTGTTCTCCGTTTTATGGTTGCGAGTGACACTCATGTTCTTGCAGCTAACGACAAGCAGTCAAGACGTATTCAGAAAGCTCTCAAGATGAGCTATGCAATTGCTGAAGCTGACGAGAATTACAAAACACTTGACGGTGTTATTTTTGCAGGTGATACAACTGACGACGGTCTTCAGTCACAGCGTTGTGCCTTTAAGAGTGCAATCGACAGCGTAATTAAGCCTGAAACTCAGGTTATGCCGCTTCTTGCTCAGGCTCACGACGGCGGAACTTACGATTATGAATCGCTTGATTATTTCAAGATGCTTCACGATATGGATGCAACGGATAATCACTATGTAATCAACGGTTACCATTTCATCACAATGTCACGTGCATATGTTGACGGTGTGCGTTATGCTGATTATCAGCGTGAATGGCTTAAGGCAGAGCTTGATAAGGCTGTTGCAGATGATCCGACAAAACCGATTTTCTTCGCACAGCACGAGCATGTTGATAAAACTGTTTACGGAAGCTCGGATTTTGAAGGCTGGGACGATGAATTTTTCAAGGATATCTTTATGCAGTATCCTCAGCTCGTTCATTTCTCAGGACATTCGCACTATCCGCTCAGCGACCCACGTTCACTCTGGCAGGGTGAATTCACGGCAATCGGCACAGGTTCTCTTTATTATGTAGAGCTGACTGTTGAAGATGTTCGTACATATCATCCCAAAAATCACAAGGGTGAGGCACAGTACTGGATTGTTGAGGTTGATGCGAATAACCGCGTAAGACTTATCGGCATCGACCTTGAAGAAGAAAAGGTGCTTGTTGAGTATATTCTCGATAACCCTGCGGACCCCGCAAATCGCGAATACACTCCTGAAAAGCAGTCGGCACGATCAAAGGCTCCTGTTTTTGCAGAGGATGCCAATATTTCTGCAAAGACATCAGTTGTAAAAACAAGCCTTACTTTCGATTCTGCAAAGTCGGTTGACGGTATGCCGGTTTACCTTTACAGAATTCTTGTTAAGGATGCGGGCGGTAACGAGGTTTATAACGATTGGTACCTTCCGAGATATTACTCAGCAACGGTTGATGAAACCAATATAGTGAATATCGGCAAACTTGCCAAAGGCGAATACACAGTAACAATTACTGCTGAAACGGTATATGGCGTCAAGTCAGCACCCGTTGAAGCAAATTTCAGTAAATAAAACCAAAGCGACAAGGACTAAACCCTTGTCGCTTTTTGTGTGGTGTGATCGATGACAAACAATTTTTGGATTGTCTTTTACCTTTCGCATAAACAAAAGACGGGGAATCCCGTCTTTTAATTATTATTTATTTGATAAATTTAACTGCTGTGCCGTAGGCAACGATTTCTGCGGCACCCTGCATAATAGCTGAGCTTCCGTATGTTACACCGATAACTGCATCTGCACCGAGTGCCATTGCCTCTTCAGCCATTCTCTGCGTTGCGATTGCACGGGCCTCGTTGAGCATTTCTGTATAGCTCCTTATTTCGCCACCGACGAGAGTTTTCATTCCTGCCATAAAATCTTTACCCATATGCTTTGTCTGCACAACAGAACCTTTTACCATGCCGAGGGCTTCAATTTCTTTACCCGGAACATAATTAATACTTAAAAGTTGCATCTTCAAGACCTCCGTTAATTTCTTTTATTCTTTCCCTGAGTGCTACAATGATTCCTATGCAGACAATCAGGTAGATAACGATTGCTATTACGGATATCGGCAAAATTACAATGTCTTTAACCGCTAAAAGTATAAATAGGGTAATGTATGCCAATGAAAATAAAATAACGATAATTGCAGAAAGAACAGGTGCAATTTTTTTCTTAGCTTTCTTTTTTTTACACATTTTTTTCATTAGAATATATTAATGGTTGACTGTGTTGAGAATACGTGGGTTTTCAAACAGTACTAGCTGATACGCAGTATAATTATAGCAATTTTCAGGATTATTTCCGCCAATAGTCGTAAATCCAATATAACCGTTTTCTGTTTTCCAATAGAAGAAATATCTGGAATTGCGGGAGTTAGTAATCTCGACTACTGCAGGTTTGACTTCAAATAATTTTATTGCATCAATCGCTAAAATAACGTCTCTAACCTGTGGAGATGTAATTCCTGTAAGGTCAGAAGCAAAACAATCGATTATACATATATCATCGTCTTTAACTCCGATAAGTGTGTTTTCTGAATTATAATAATACTTTATGGAGTCATCAAATTTTAAATAATAGGGTGTTAGTTGATCGTATGTTTTAATATCAATGAACACGGCATCTGTATAATTTTTATATCCATCAAATGATAAATTGAGCAAATCGAAACTTATTGGCACGAATGGGGCGGAATAGATTTTAGAAAACAATTTGGCTTTAAGTCCATCACTCCAGGGAGTTAGTTCATATTCTTGATTGGTTGTGATAGAATCGATTACAATTTTTACTTCATCGATCATCAGAAGGAAAGCATTTTCTTCTTCTTCTGTACAAGCCATTTCACTAGCGAGGTTGTAACCCAACATATATTTGTCAAGTCCGTTTTTTGACAGTATGCCAATAGGATTAATCCATTCGTCCAAGACAGCAACTTCTATATTATCAGTGTCGTTTAAGTCAAGAATATGTACGGAAAAAAGATGTGCACTTTTGTATTCGCTCTTAGAAACCATTCCTACTTGTAAAGAAAAATCGTTAGTTCCACTGTCGATGATAGTATAGTCGTATTTGCCTTTCCATGAGTCAGGAACTTTTAAGGTGAAAAAATTTGTTTTAATACAGTTGTTCTCAATAACTGCTTTTTCAATAGTTGTTGATTTGTTGGTTTGATTATCTGTAAAGTTACATCCTGCAGAACACAAAACAACAAGTGTCAGTAAACTGATAATTATTTTTTTATACATTATCATTCTCCGTCTTTTAATTGATATTGCTGTTTGACTGCCTATATGATTATACTACACTGTACATAAAATTACCAGGTATTCTTTATAAGATTTTTTAAAAGGTATGGATTTATCGGTTGCTGTATGATATAATTGCTCCATAAAATGAGAGGAGATATCGAAAATGAAAAGATTTATTTCGTTTTTTCTTGCAATAATATGTACTTTCTGTTTCGTTTCAACGGCATCCGCAAGGCTTGTCGGTGACGTTAATTCAGACGGTAACACAAATTCTTCAGATGCACTTATGATTCTGCAGTATGCTGTTGGTAAAATTACAGAAATCAACAAAGAATATGCTGATATTAATGATGACGGTAATATAAATTCAGGCGATGCGCTTATTGTACTCAAAATTTCTGTCGGTAACTATGATGGTGACCTTGAGGTTGATGATAATGAAGATAAAACATCGTATAAAAAAGATGTTATTGATCCGATACTTAAAAGCGGAGAGTTTACACTCAAAACCGAAGTTACGGGTGAAGAGGGAACTAACGTTGTTACAACTATGATGAGAGGCGAGGATGCCTGCGTTGAAACAAAGGCGAAGGGACGCACTGTAAGACTTCTTGTTCTTGATTCAAAGACTTATCTTATTTTCCCGGATTTCATTGCTCCCGGAGTTAATGTTTATATGAAGAGTAGCGAACAGGTAGATCTTTCAATCGGCAGTGCAGAAGATGCGGAATACATCAAGTCGGAAGAAGTGACGGTTGACGGCGAACAGCTTGTTTGTGAAACATACGAGCTTAAGGACGGTACAGTTTCTAACTATTATTTCAAAGACGGCAAGTGGGTTATGCTTAACGTAACTTCAGACGGTGAAACAACAACACAGAAAATTCTTGATTTCAAAAAAGGCGTAGATAAATCGAAATTCAGTCTTGACGATATGATTGAAATTAAAGCATAAAGTAAAAAAGGAAGCTGTTTTTCAGCTTCCTTTTTTGTTATGTAAATTTAGTTTTCAAGAATAAACTCAAGCTTTTTCTGTAGCAATGTATTCAAAAAAGAGCTTAAGCCATTTTGCAAATGATGTGATTGCAACCTTCATCTTGTCGAAAATTGATGTCGGCTGATAAACATCAGGATCAGCATCCCAATGCTCAGTATTGCAGTTTTCCTCAGTCATCGGATAGAGCATTTCAGTTTCATCGTCGTAAACCATAAACTGACTGTACGGGAAGTCGTCAACAGTAAGCTGTCTGTCAGCAGATGCTACGTCGTAAAGAATCTGCATTTCATATGTGGTCCAGTCTGAATGGCTTGAACCCTTAATGAACCATGTGCTGTCAGGAAGGATACATGTTGAAGCATCAATAAACTTGTCAGGAGAAATGTATTTTTCTTTTCCTTCTGCAGTTCTCATATTGATGTATTCATCTGAAAGCGGTTTATAAACGTTTGAAGTTGTTGCACCGAAAGATGAACGTGAAACAGAAGCAAACTGGTCTGAGACAACATCGGATGATGCACAGATAGGAATTATCTGGAAACCGTACTTAGAGATAACACCAAGATGTGCACCGTCGTCCTGAATCTTCTGGAGAAGCTCGGGAACTCGCTGACGGACTTCTCTGTCGTATCTGTCAAGCTTTTCAATAAGACCTGCATATTTAACTCTCTTTTCGCTGCCTT
This sequence comes from Clostridia bacterium, assembly GCA_017380575.1. Taxonomy (GTDB): domain Bacteria; phylum Bacillota; class Clostridia; order Oscillospirales; family Acutalibacteraceae; genus CAG-488. Next base: position 48,533 of record JAFODS010000007.1, read on the forward strand.
CATCACCGAAAACATAATCCTTTGCAGTTTCATAATCTTCAGGTGATACGCATGCCCAATAGTTAGGCCATGTATAGAATGTAGAAAGAGCAAGAGCTGAAGTTGCACCCTTGATAAGCTTATCGTAGAAGATGTTTTCTGTTGTGCTGATAACGCTCTCAAGAACGCCTGTGCGTACGAGCATATCAATTGTTTCCATGATGAACTCATCTATGCTGAACATACCAAGGCCGTCAACGTCACGAAGGATTCTCATAAGAGCGGGAGGAGCAACGTCGAACTTTCCGGAGATAACTTCACTAAGAATTTCTGCACCGCCAACTACGCTACCGTCCATACCGATACCCTGAATATCTTTAGCACCGTATTTAGCAACGTAAGCCATAACAATGTTAGTTCCGAGGCAGGTTGCAGAAATGCCGACCTTTTCACATCCGGTTGTTCTCTTTATGTCCTGAACGAAGGTATGGAAATCGTCTGCTGTTTCCATCGGGTCAAGTCGCCAGTCATAATGGAACCAATAGTCTTCCCAGGAGTAGAAGCCTTTATTACCCTTCTGGTCATAGTTTCTCTTCTTTTCCATTTCCTGCTTTCTTCTTTCAGATAAACCGGAACCGTTTGTAACGTTACCGTTTTCGTCAAGCAGGGAGTTGGAGAAAATTTTACTGATTTCTGTTTCAAGGTTTGCGTAAAGGTCGTCCCAGTTATCTGTAAGAAGACCTTTTGTAAGAGCCGGAAGAAGACTTTCAGCCATTGATTTGTACATTTCGCTGTTGTCAGTTCCGGATTCGGAATCTCCCGTCACAAGTTTTGCAACATCCTTGTAGTGGAAAATTTTATTTCCGTCGGGGTCGTAAAGTGCTTCACCGTCACCTGAAATACGGATAACGGGAATCTGGCTCTGACTTTCATTGATTTCTACCCACGAAAAAGCCGGGATCGCAAGCGAGAAAATAAGAGCGATCGAAAGAAAAACGGATAAGAATTTTTTCATGGTAAGCCACACCTCTCAATATTAATAGTATATGTTGGACAAAACATATATATAGTCTAACATTGGTCTTATTATACCTTTGCGTTTAAAAAATGTCAACAGCGTGTATGATATATTGGTTTGAAACAAAAAAATAAAGCAGGTCAATTGACCTGCTTTGTTTATGGCAGAGCATATACATTATAATCCGAACTCAGGAGTAAATTTTTAACTTCGTCTACGCGGACGGTTTTTGCACCGTCCTTGTAGTTGAAGTTAATGACAATTCTATCGTCATACAGATAAACTGAGTTAACAAAAGTATTTATCAGTCTTCGTTTATGGTCTAAACGCTTTGTTCCGTACTTTCGCAAATCTTTTAACCATTCGATAATCTGCTCTTTTGTTAACAGCGGTCTTTCGAGTTCTTCTTTTGTGATTTTCAGTGATAAATCGGCTTTTTGCAGCTCTAATGATTCAAGCCTCTCTTTAGTCGATTCTGTCAGTATTCCG
>JAFODS010000061.1 GCA_017380575.1 Clostridia bacterium
AGATCCTGTTTCAATCACTCGTGAAGACGGTCGTCCCTACGATGTTGACTGAACCAGGGTTCGTAGCAGCTGATATCTTCTGACTGTCTTTCTGCTCTTTTTGTCGGGACGTCGTGGACGTAGTCCCCTACACGGTTAATTGAAACTGGGTTCGTAGGGGCGCGCATTGCGCGTCCGCTGAATCAAGCACTTTTTACGGACGACCAATGGTCGCCCCTACAATTGCTGATTTGAAATCTGTTCCACAAACCCGAATTTGTGTGGCGGTTAAGTGTATCTTAGTATATACATTATATATATGCAAAAACACCCACTCGCTGTGAGTGGGTGTTAATCGTTTAAAAATCTGACGGGGTTTGTTTGATATTCATTTTTTCGATTATTTCGAATACGGTTTTTTCTGCATTGTCTGTTACTTCGACATTGATATCCGCAAGGAACTTATAAATCGGGGAGCGTTCCTCGTGTATTCTTTCAAGTGCTTCACGGTTTCTTGCAAGATAAACTCCGTTCAGCTTAAGCTCGCTGAGGTCACGGGAGAGCCAGACGATATATCCGTTCTGTCGAAGATAGTATTGATTTTCAAGACTCATAACCGCACCGCTGTCAGTTGCGATTACCTGGCCGCCGTTGCGCGTGATTTTGCGGAGCGTTTCCGTTTCAAGCTCGCGGTAATATTTTTCACCGTACGCAGAGAAGATTGCCGGAATCGGTACACCTGCTTTCATTTCTATAAGACGGTCAACGTCGATGCACGGTCTGCCGAGCTTAGCCGCAACAACCTTTGCGATCGTTGTTTTTCCGCATCCGGGCAAACCGACAAAGATGATATTCTTTCTGCGGTCGCTCATTGTCTTGTATGTTGCTTTGAACAGCTCGTCATCAGGTTCTATTCTGCCGAATCGGATTTCTGCAAGATATTCACGGGCAACAAGCATTGAAAGTCCGTCAGAGTTCGGAATTTCAAGATCCTCTGCGTCACAGATAAGCTTTGTTCTTCGGGGGTTGTAAATAACCTCAAGAACGCCCTCTATTTTCGGGAAACGCTTTACATCAACAACCTTGTCGCCATTGTTCGGATACATACCCGTCTGAGTTGTGTTGACAAGAATTTCCGCATCCGTATGCTCATAGATATTTTCAAAATTCACTTTGCCGTCAACTGTTACGTCAACGATTTCACGTGCACCCATATCCTCGATAACGACGCGGATAACGGATGCGTTTTTGCCGAGGAGCAGAACCTTCTTGCCCTTGACATCAATGCCACACTTTGTAATCATATGGCAGAAACCGTCATATTCACAGTTATCACCGATGAGTCTGCCGTTTTCATCAACCGTGATTGTGTCAACACAGTCGAGCTTTCGTGCAACATCAGTTAACTCGTCGCAGTATTTTACGGATTCCTTTTTATAAGGAAAGACCACACTCAGACCCGCAAAATCTCTTTTTGAGAAAAACTCCGCAAGATTTTCAGGCTCTATCTCAAAAAGCTCATAGCTGTAATTTCCGAGTTCTCTGTGAATTTCCGGTGACAGGCTGTGCAGAAGCCTTCTTCCCAATAAACCGTATTTTTTCATATCACCCTTTGTCCCCTTTGTGATTATTGCGTTTAAGGAAATGCAGACATCCCGAAAGTATCAACCCCAACGATACAATGGCTGCTGCAGATACAAAAAAGACTTTTTCATTTCCGGAACGGTCCGGCGATTCGCTTTCTTCGTTTATAAAAAGCTCCGCCTCAGACTGCTGTATATCAGCAGATGTTGCCGTTTTCTCCGTTTTTGTCTTTTTGGTTTTATCGGATTTTGTTGTTTTCTGTTTTGTTGTTTTGGTCTTTTTCGTCTTCTGTGTCTTGGATTCTTCTTCGCTCGTCAGTTCCTCTTCGGTGTCCGTCTGCCCAACTTCAGCAAGGTCAACCGTATAAGTATTTGAAGGAATACCGTCAGGATCAACAAAGCTTACAGACAGAATCTTTTCATCAGGAATACCTTCCTTGACACCGAAAGTAACTTCAAAATATACAACACCGTTAACGGGAGTTGTGTGAGAAATAAAATCAAGATAGTATTTATCTTCATTATACTCCGTTTCGCCGTTAAGGTTAATCGAAAGTTCCTCTTCACCGTTGAAGCTGAAGCAGACTCCGGGATTACCCTCTTCACCGAAGCTGTTGAACTTCAGAAGAAAGAACAAACGCATACGGTGAGAAGGATAGTCATATTTTACTTTGAGCTGGGCGTTTTTCAGTCCCGAGTTACTGTAAGCATCTCTGTCTGCAATAACAATAACCTCTTCGTGATTATTCCACTCTGCAAAATCAATCTGTCTTGCAGAAGCAATACAGGCAAAAAGAAGCGCAAAGACCGTTGCAATAAAAATTACCGCAATATTCTTTAAATTTTTCAAAAGAACAACCTCTACAGAAATTAGTATGCTTTGATTGTAATGATTTCAAACGGTTTTGCCGTGAATTCTACGCTGTTATTCTTAACTTCGATTTCTTCGATATTGTTTTCAAGAAGGTCGCAGATATATGCCTTCTTAACATCGTAGCCGAAATCAAGCTTAACGTTTGTACGCTTGTTGTAGCTTTCGTATCCGCGGACAACGAGTGCATCGTCAGCCTCTGCCTTCTTGACAGTTTCAACGATGAAGTTGTCTGCATTACAGCTGATGAATGAATACTCTTCGGGAAGTGTGCCTTCCTGTGCCTCAACATCGAATGCCTTAAGCGGGCAGTTAAGCTCATAAGCAAGCTGAATTGTTCCGTTTTCGCGGAAGTTGCCTGCGTGCGGGAAGAGTGAATATGTGAAGAAGTGTTCACCCTTATCTGCCTGTGGGTCAGGAGCAGTTGCACACTTGAACATTGAAAGCTTCATTGTGCCGTTTTCAATATTGTGGCCGTACTTGCAATCGTTAAGAAGAGATACACCGTAGCCATAGTCTGCATAATCAATATACTTATGGGCACATACTTCGAACTTTGCTGACTCCCAGCTTGTGTTCTTATGAACAGGACGCTCAACCGAACCGAACTGGATTTCATATGTAGCCTTGTCCGAATTAACGTCAACGTCGAATGCAGCCTTGAGCATAAGATGCTCCTGATGCCAGTCTGCGTATGTGTCGAAGTCAATTCTGTTTGAACCGTCGTAGAAGTAAATCTTCTGTTTGATGATTGACTTGTAGAATTTTCTTGTAATCTCAAAGCCGAAGCGTGAACCCTCGTCAAGGAACTTAACGTCGCTTACGTCGCTGATTTCGTACTTCTTTTCTGTGTAATACTTGGAAATTTCCCAAGCATCGTATTCGTACGGATAATCTTCGAACGCTTCGATATAGTTAGCTCGTCCGCCTTCACGGAGAACCTCGCGTTCATTCACCTTATCGTAAAGACGTGTGATAACATACTCGTCGTTGAATTCAACAATGTAGTTGCTTGTTTCAAGAATTTTGCCGTTAAGTATATATGCCTTGTCAGCATCAGCAAGATCAATAACCTTATAACCCTTTGCAGGAATACCGTTTACGCGGTAGGTCTTGCCGTTGTGGTTAACGTAACCGTCAGACACAAACGAGTTCTGATTGAATACGGCTACGCCACCCTTTGTGCCGATATTCTTGAGAAGTGATTTATAAGCCTTTGACTCAAGCTCGGTTGCTGAGCCGATAATCTTCTTATAATCCTCTTCGCAACGCTCATAAACAGGACGGATTGATGAGCCGGGGATAATATCGTGGAACTGATTGAGGAGAATGCACTCCCAACCGTCGTTGAGTTCCTTCTGCGGATATTCCGCACCGAGGAGCTTGCCTGCCATTGAGTTTACAAGCTCGGTGTTCTGATAAAGAAGCTCGCTCTTTCTGTTGTTTCTCTTGTTAGCTGCCTGTGAGGTGTATGTACCTCTGTGGAATTCGAGGTAAAGCTCGCCTACCCAAATCGGAAGACGCTTATTGCCGTTAAGCTTATTGCGGAGTCTTTCAAGGAATTCTGCCGAGCTTTCCCACTTGACCTGCGGACAGCCGTTGATGCCGTGCTGCATTCGTCTGATATATTCGATATCATTATCCTCGGGACCGCCGCCACCGTCACCGTGACCGAACGGCATAAGAAGATCGTGATTAAGTGGCTTGGGCTCATATCTGTCCCAGGTACCCTGAACATAAGCGGGAATTGCTCTTGGTGTATAAGTTGAACGCCAATACATACCCTCGTAGTTCTTCTTTCTTCTGACAGCTGTGAGGAAATATGTGAAAACCTTTGAGCCGTCAATACCCTGCCATGTGAAAGTATCGTAGGGAAGACGGTTTGTTTCGTTCCATGCAATTTTTGAAGTTACGAAATTTTCAACGCCGCTCTTCTTCATAATCTGCGGCATTGCTGCACTGTAACCGAAAACGTCGGGAAGCCATACAGTCTTATTGTCAACACCGAACTCTTCCTTGAAGAAACGCTTGCCGAACATAATCTGACGGACGAGTGACTCACCGCTTGAGAGGTTGCAGTCTGCTTCAAGCCACATTGAGCCTTCAAGCTCGAATCTGCCTTCCTTAACAAGACGCTTTACCTCTTCATACATTTCGGGTGCATCTTCCTTGAGGTATTTGAGAAGCTGCGGCTGGCTAGACATAAATCTGTATTCAGGATACTTCTTCATCATTTCGATAACGCTGCCGAAAGTACGCTGAACCTTTTCTCTTGTCTGTTCAAGAGTCCAACGCCATGCAACGTCGATATGAGTATGGCCGATACAGCTTACCGTTACATCCTGGTCCTTGCAGAATTTTCCGTAGAATTCTTCGTCCATAAATTTGTTTGCTTCGTCAACGGAAGCGAGGAATTCTTCGCTCATCGGAGCACACCAGTTAAGCTTGTTGAGAGCTTCGTTAAGCAGAAGCACGATATCACCGCGGTTTTTATCGCTGTCGTCAAGATATTCAACAACCTCATAAGGAACCTTTAAGTCGTAGTAAAGTTTTTCAACCGCTCTGTTGAAAACGCAGAGCTGGCTGTAAAAATATGCTCTTTCACCAAAGGGTCTTGAATAAGCATAGAGGTGAACATCGTAGCCGTCTTTATTGCTGTCAAGCTTTATGTAACGGTGGTTGGAGTCCATACCTCTTATTTCTTTACCGTCAAGGTAAACGATGAACTGAGGATCCCACTGGCTGTCGCCGGGCATCGTTGTTGAAACATAAAGCTCAACATCCTGACCCTTAAGCTCTGCAGGAATCTCAATATGATTATAGAACCAACGGTGCTCTTCAGCCTGATCGCCCCATGTCTGCGTTCTGCCGAAATCCTGCCAACCGTCAAGGTCGGGGGACGGCACCGTGTTATCTTCCTTATATCCGCAAGGCAAGGTCTTCCAGCCTGTAACATCAAGACGAACAGGTGTTACAAAGCCCTGAAGCTCTTCTATCATTGTTCGTATTCTTTTATCGAGCAACTTATCCATAGTTAACCCTCCGTAATCTCAACTATTTTTTTAAATTCATCGGAATTTGAAAAATCCGAATTTTTAATGTTTTCTTCTATTTTTTTCTGAAGATCTGTGTTTTCAATAAAAGCCTTAAGTCCTTCCGCACATTTTTCGTTTTCAAGCGGAACGATAACTCCGTTCACCCCGTCATCAATCTGGCTTTTTGCTGTTGCATAATTTGTTATTGCAACCTTTTTGCCGAGGATTAACGCTTCGTTTACGGTAACGGAATTTCCCTCATACCGTGACGGCTGAACGTAAAAATCACAGGCTTTGAAATAAGGGTACGGGTTTGTTTTCTTTCCGAGAAGAATAACCCTGTCCTCCATTCCTGCTTCAGCAATCTTCTTTCTGATAAGCTCTTCGTCGCCACCATAGCCGATGATGTACCACTTAACATTATCAAGCCGTCTGCAGATATCCGGCACATTGTCGAAGTTTTTAGCATCCGTATATCTTCCGACGGAGAGGAATTTTATATAACTGTCGTCGGGCATTTCATTGCTTGCATCAAATTCATCCGCCTGCTTTTTGATAAGCTCCGAAGGATGAATGTTTTTGATAAGCACAATTCTGTCTGCAAGCTCGGGGAATTTTTTAAGAAAAGCTTCCGTAACCTTTTCGGAAATTGAAACTATACGGTCGTATTTCGACCACATATCAAGCTCGGACACAACGTCAACATCAATATAAGAATAATCCGTATGAATCCACGCGATTTTCTTTTTACCCTTCGCCTTTTCTGCCGCAAAATAGTGCGGTGTGAGGAAGCTTATTACAAGGTCGTATTCCTTGTCCGAAATCTTCGGCATAAAGGGTTTTGTGTATCTGTGGCTGTAGTCAATAAAAACGTAACTGCCATCCTTGATATTGTTCCTCACGATGTATTCGTTTGCGGCATTCTTGCCGTTATAACGTCCAATGAGTGTGCCGAAGGCTCTGTTTTTTATAACCTGCTTCAATGGTTTTGCGAGCGAAGCATAGCTCTTATTTTCGGGAAGAAGATTGACTTCTTTCGGAATAAACTGCATCAGCTCACCCTCGTGGTGATATAAAAAAAGGTCGACATTGTACTTAGTGTAGTCGAAAACGCCGAGCAAACCCAACAGAGCCTTTTCAGCTCCGCCGATTTCCATTGTATGGCTTACAATCAACACATTCTGCACAATATCACACCCTGTGAACTTAAATTGTAGAATAATAGATTAATTATACTTTTTATCGCTAAAAAAGTCAACAAATAAACCTCTTATAAAGGGTATAAAAAACACAGTTTTTTTCGCGAAACCTCATTGACTTTTAAACAATGTTTTGTTAACATAAATTGATTAACTATATCAAAGAAAATTCACAGAAAAAGAGGAAGTTAATATGTTACTTGACAAAACAATTCACATCCCCGATCTGGGCGACATCGGTGCAGACAGCGGTTTCCACGTGCTCAGTGCAACAGAGGACGGCAAGTTCTCCGTCGGCAAGAACGGTGTTGTTGATATCGTAGCAACAGGCGACCAGAAGGTTGAGTTCGTTTCTTTCGGCTCACACACTCTCGCTTGTGTTAAATCAGCAATCGCTTACCCGACATACTATCCCGTTCATCCCGTTCAGCTCGACATGCCCGTAAAGGCTGTTCTTATGGACCTTGACGGAACAACTGTACGCAGTGAAGAGTTCTGGATCTGGATTATTCAGATGAGTATTGCAAGCCTTCTCGGCAATCCGAAGTTTGAGCTTGAAGAGGCTGATATGCCTTTCGTTTCAGGCCACTCAGTTTCCGAGCACCTTCAGTACTGTATCGACAAGTACTGCCCCGGTGCTTCTCTTGACAAGGCTCGTGATTTCTACTTCGAGCATACTCACAGAGAGATGGAAGAAATTATGGCAGGCAGAGGCAAGGACGGTGCATTCACTCCGACAGTCGGCGTAAAGGATTTCCTCTACGAGCTTAAGAGCATGGGTGTTAAAATCGGTCTTGTTACATCAGGTCTTTACGAAAAGGCTTGGCCCGAAATTCTTTCAGCATTCAAGACACTCGGTATGGGCGACCCGAAGGACTTCTACGATGCAATCATTTCTGCAGGTTTCCCGCTTCGTAAGGGTTCTGTAGGTACACTTGGCGAGCTTTCACCCAAGCCTCATCCGTGGCTCTATTCAGAAACTTCAATCGTTGGTCTCGGCGAAGCTTTTGCAGACCGTAACCACGTTATCGGTATTGAAGACAGTGGCGCAGGTGCTTGCTCAGTACGTCTTGCAGGTTACACAACAATCGGTATTGCAGGCGGCAATATCGTAGAAAGCGGCACAAAGGCTGTTTGTAATTATTTTGAAGACAGCTTTGAAGATATTTTAAAAATTATAAAGGGATGATTGGTTGATGAAAATTTTTTCAGCTAAAAATGTGCTCAGTGTAGTTTCATTTACACTTTTTGCACTTTGCCTTGCAGACAGATATCTTACTTACAAAAGTGATGTCGATGCAAGTATCATCAGACTTAAAGAAACCTTGAAAAAACAGCCTGCAGAAGCTCCCGCAGAGGAAACTGCAGAAACTACAGAAGGAGATACAGCAAATGGATAACGAAAAGAAAATAAGTTGCCACTTTATATCCAACACACACTGGGACAGAGAGTGGCGCTTCTCCGCAAGAAGAACACAGTATATGCTCGGTTATATGCTCGATATGCTCATCGACATCATTGAGAAGAACCCCGAGTATAAGCATTTCCACCTTGACTCACAGACAATGCCTGTTCAGGATTACCTTGAGGTATATCCCGAGAAGAAGGAGCTTTTCAAGAAGCTCGTTTCAGAGGGTAAGATCGGTGTAGGCCCGTGGTTCTGCCTTCCCGACGAATTCACAGTCGGCGGTGAAGCACTCATCCGTAACCTTCTCCTCGGTCACAGAATCGGCAAGGAAATGGGCGGTATCAGTAAGACAGGTTACTCACCCTTCGGTTGGGGTCAGATTTCACAGCTTCCGCAGATTTATGCAGGCTTTGATATTCACTTCGCATCTTTCTACCGCGGTGTTAACGAATACACAGCTCCGCGTTCAGAGTTCTACTGGGAAAGCCCGGACGGAACACGCATCTACGCTTCACGTCTTGCAAAGCGTCCGCGTTACAACATCTGGTACATCGTTCAGCGTCCTGTTTATTACAATCAGTCAAACGAAAACAACCGTGATATGGTCTGGAACGACAACAACGGTGTTTTCAAGTTTGTAGATAACGAAAATCAGAAGCTCGACTATCAGTACGTTCACCCGTTCTTTGAGTATCACAAGGAAAACATCAAGGACCGTGCAGAACAGGCTATGCGCGAGCAGGACGGTGACTGGACAACATCTCACCGTTTCTGGTCACTCGGTCACGACTCATCCTGCCCGGACATCCGTGAGGTTGAGATGATCAAGGATCTTGATGCTGTTCTTCCGAACGCTGAAGTTTTCCACAGCACACTTAAGGAAATGGAGCAGGGCATCATCGACGAGTTCGACGAGAATTCACCTGTTCTCAAGGGTGAAATGCGTGAGCCGTTCACAAAGGGTAGCGTAAGCCCCGTTATGGGTTGGATCCTTTCTGCAAGAACATACATCAAGCAGGATAACTTCAAGACAGAAACTCAGCTTATGAACTACGCTGAGCCTCTTGCAGTATTCTCAGCTTTTGCAGGTGCACCCTTCCAGAAGAATTTCATCGACCTTTCATACAACTATCTTCTTCAGAACCACGGCCACGACAGCATCGGTGCTTGCGGACGTGACATCGTTTACGAGGATGTTGTTTCACGTTACAGACAGTCAAAGGAGCTTTCAAACTGCGTTTACGAGCGTGCATTTATGGACGTTGCAGGCGACATCAAGCTTGATGGCTTCACACGTGACGATGCAGCTATCGTTGTTTACAACCCTGCACCGTTCAAGAGAAGCGAGAGCGTTCAGATGACAATCGAGCTTCCGATGGAATGGAAAGCAGACAGCTTCAAAATCACAGACACAGACGGCGAAATCCTTACATATCAGGTTCTTGCAACAAACAAGCACGTTGCACAGATTATTCAGAACCCGAACGACGTTGCAAACGTTCTTCACACTCAGCAGTACAAGATCGTTGTTGACGTTAAGGACATCCCGGGCTTCGGTTACAGAACACTCAAGCTTCAGCCGCTTTACAACGTTCGCGCAACAACTCCGAAAACAATGCTCAAGAAAGCACAGGTTATGGAGAACGAATACCTCAGAGTTTCATTCAACGCAAACGGTACATACAATGTTCTTGACAAGGCTAACGGCAAGTCATACGAAGGCCTCGGCTACTTCAAGGATACAGGCGAAATCGGTAATCCCTGGGAGCACATCGTTCCCGAGAACGACGAAACATTCACAACTCTTAACGAGAGAGCAAAGATCACTCTTCTTCACGAAGGCGAGCTTGAAGTTGCATATAAGATTGAAATCGACTGGGCACTTCCCGAGGGCAGAAGCATGGACGAAAAGACACGTTCACCGCACCTCAACCCCTGCAAGATTGTCAGCGTAGTAACTCTTCGCAAGGGTGCAAAGTATCTTGAAGTTGAAACAACAATCGACAACCAGTCAGAGGACCACTACCTTCAGGTTGCATTCCCGACAGACATCAAGTCAGAGTTCTCATACGCTCAGGGTCAGTTCGACGTTGTTAAGCGTCAGGTTGCAAAGCTTGACTATTCAATCTACGATGAAATCCCGATGACAGAGCATCCGATGAACTCATTCGTTGACGTTACAGACGGCACAAACGGTGTTGCTCTTCTTAACACAGGTCTTAAGGCTTATGAAGCAAGCGACGACGAGTGCGGTACAGTTTACCTTTCACTCCTCCGTGCTTATCCGCTTCGTATCTGCGTAACATCAGATATGCAGGACTACAGCAAGGTTGACAAGGGTTCACAGTGCATCGGCAAGAACACATACCGTTACGCATTTATGCCTCATGCAGGCGACTGGGAAGAGGGCAACGTATGGGGCGAATCAGAAAGATTCAACCTCAGCTTCGGTATTGCACAGTTTGCACCGACAGAGCACGGTAAGAACGGTCTTGTTCACTCATTCCTTGAGCTTGAAAACGAGAAACTCAACGTCAGCGCAGTTAAGCTCAGCGAAGACGGCGAAGGCTATGTTGTTCGTATCTTCAACCCGTCAGACAATGCTGTGAAGACATCAATCCGTCTTAACGGCGGTATGGCTCCGATTGAAAAGGCACAGTCACCTGTTGAAAGACAGAAGGCTGAATTTGAGCTTCCTGCATACTCAGGCAAGAAGTGGAGCGAGGTTAAACTCGTAAGCCTTGAAGAGAAGGACATCGAACCGCTTACAATGAAGGAAGACGGCTTCGTAGATTTCGAAATCACAGGCAAAAAGATTCTTACAATCAAGTTTGTAGGCTAATAAACAAACACCCTCCGAAGGATAACCTTCGGAGGGTTTCTTTGCTCTTCATCCCTATAATTTTTGTTTATTTATCTTTTACTTTCTTGATTTTCCCACACAATATCAATCTCATCATAACTGATTTTTGTAATACGTGTGCTGTTAAGGCAGACACCTGTGCCGTTGGAATGGTAGTATGCGACGAGGAAGCCATCCTGACATTCGATTATTGCAGGATAGCAATATCCGTTTGTAAGATCGTCTTCGAGATAAAACACGTTTTCTTTTTTGAAAGTCAGTCCCCTGTCTGTGCTGACAGCAATCACATACGGTGTCCTTCCCCACGGTTCCGAATCTTCACGTAAAAGGTGTTCGGGCAACGGATTAAAAACAGCAACCGTCAGCTCACCGCAATCCTTGACGAGCATTGGTGAACACGGTGAAGAAAAGAAAAGATTCGGTTCGGGAGTTGTCCACGTTGTTCCGTTATCGGATGAAAAAGACTGATACTGACAACCGAGACTTGTGCGGATATAACACCACAGTCTGCCGTCGGGAAACTCATAAATTCCGGGTTCTTCGTAGCCGTCAGGATTTGAAGGAAACGGACAGGCAAATTCAGTTTCGTTTTTCTGCCACGTGTATCCGTCATCATCCGAATAAAAGAAGCATATTACACCCGGTGTGAAATTATGCTCGGTATTGAGAACGGTATGCCTTGCAACAGCAAAAAGAATTCTGCCGTTTGTTAATCGCACGATGCGGTCATTATTTATTACGTAATAATCGGCTTCATCAAGGCAATCGAGGCAGTTTATCGGTTCAGACCATGTTTTACCTTCATCGGATGAACGAGTCAGAACGATTTTATCCGTTCTGTCGTTATTCTTTATAATGTAGAACGCACCTATATCTCCGTTACCCATACGAAGGAAAGAAAAGCTCATTATATTCCAAGCTTCTTCGGGCTTTCTGAAAAGGATTTCGGGCTTTGTCCAGGTATCTCCTTCATCGGATGAGTAAATAACAGCTATATTTGCCGTTGCATCATCCTCCCAATCGTTGCCTGAAAATTCGGTGTATCCGAACATTATTCTGCCGTCGTTAAGGCGGATAAACGAGCCTTCACCATTACGCGGGACGTTTCCTTTAGCTTCAAGAAAAAGCACTTCTTTGCCGATTTTTTTCATTGAGATTCTTCCTTTCGGTTTGAATCCCTCCACCGCTTCGCGGTCCCCCTCCCTTTAGGCAAGGGAGGCTTTAAGAGGAATATCCAAGAAATATATTATAAATTCTAACAAGATAATAAACCTTTGTCAACAACGGACTTTTTCACAGAGATGAAGAAGGTGTTTTATACGTTGTCGGCGTATGCGATACGTCAAAACGGATAAAACGCCTAAAAAGAAACATACAAAAACGGCTTGCAAAACTGCAAGCCGTTAATCTGTAATTCAGTTTCTTTTGTTCTTCGCTCTGTGAGAAAGTCCGAATTATTTATCGAGCTCTTTCTGGAGAAGATCACGAATAACAACAGGATCGCCTGTACCCTTAAGCTCACGCATAATGAGACCGAAGAGTGCCTGCATAGCCTTTGTCTTACCGCTCTTGTAGTTAGCAACGGCATCAGGATTTTCACCAACAACACGCTGAACTGTTTCAAGAACGAATCCTTCGTCAACCTTGACGTTGAGTCCGTTTTCTTCACAGTAAGCATCAACGTCGATGTCACTCTCAAAGAGTGCTGAAAGAACCTTCTTACCTGCGGGACGTGTGATTTCGTTTGTATCAACAAGCTCGATGATTCTTGCAAGCTTTGCAGCATCAATCTTAAGCTCATCGAGTTCAAGACGCTTCATATTACCCATACACTCTGTAAGAATCCAGCTTGCAACTGATTTCGGTGCTCTGCCAAGGGCAACAACTGCATCAAATGTGTCAGAAAGCTTTCTGTCAGATGCGAGTACCATTGCTTCCTTCTCAGCGATACCCATTTCTGTGTAACGGATGCTCTGCTCCTCTGCTGTTGCAGGCATACTTGCACGGATTGCTTCAAGCCACTCGTCGTCAATTATGATAGGCATAAGGTTCGGGTCTGGGAAATAACGGTAATCAGCCGCTGTTTCCTTGTTACGCATCGGGAATGTTCTTCTTTTAACATCGTCCCAACGGCGTGTTTCCTGCTGAAGAATTTCAGTATGACGCTCAAGAGCATCAACGTGACGAACTTTTTCAAATTCGATTGCATCCTTGATTTCTGAAAGCGAGCTCATATTCTTGATTTCAGCACGTACACCGAATTCTTCTGAACCTTCGGGACGGACAGAAATGTTTACGTCACATCTCATCGCACCCTCTTCACACTCAGAAATGCCTGCAAACTGAAGGCTTGACTTGAGCTTCTTGAGGTATGTGATAACTTCCTCTGATGAACGGAAGTCAGGACGGCTTACGATTTCGATAAGAGGCACGCTTGTTCTGTTGTAGTCAACAAGTGATGTGTTTGTTGCATCGTCGTGAACGAGCTTACCTGCGTCCTCTTCAAGGTGAATCTGCTTGATGCCGATTGTTCTGTCGCCGATTTCTACGCTACCGTCAACACAGATGGGGTTGAACCACTGTGTTGTCTGGTATGATGCAGGAAGGTCGGGATAGTAATAGCTCTTTTTATCAAAAGTTGTATACTGATTAATTTTGCAGTTAAGCATAAAACCTGCCTTAACTGCAAGCTCGATTGCGTGCTTGTTTGTAACAGGAAGCATACCCGGCATACCGCTGCAAGCAGGGCAAACACAATCGTTAGGCTCTTTCGGGCTTGAGTGACCGCCGCAAGAGCAGAAAAGCTTTGAATCTGTTGAAAGCTCAACGTGAGTTTCAAGACCTATAACAAGTTCGTATTTCATCGTTTATGCCTCCAATCCTTCAACACTTTTTGCAATGCTAAGAAGAACATTGTCCTTGTATGAATCAGCAATAAGCTGAACACCCTTTGTTACCATTGCCGGAACACCTGTGATGCTCGGAATTGCTGTGAACACGCTTTCCTCAAACACCTTTTCGAATGAGTCCATAAGGTCATATGCTTTATACTCAACATCTTTACAAGCAGGTGCAAGGATTACATCGTACTGTGCAAACACAGCCTTGATTTTCTCTGTTACAACACGGCGGATACGGAGTGATTTATCGTAACAGCTTTCATACTTGCCCTTTGCAAGAACATCTGAACCGTAGATGATTGTAGCCTTTGTGAGGAAGCCGAAAGCTTCTGTACGGCTCTTTACATAAAGCTCGTCGATGTTTTTGTAATCAGCTGTACGGTGACCGTATTTAACACCGTCGAAACGTGAAAGGTTGTTTGTTGTTTCAGCTGACATAAGAATCTGCCATGCTGTCTGTGCTTCCTTAACGCAATCGAGAGAAACAGTTTCAACTGTTGCACCGAGAGCCTTGAGAGAAGCGATATATTTATCAAGGTTTGCCTTTACTTCATCAGAAGCAAGGTCATAAAGCTCCTTTACAAGAGCAATCTTCATTCCTGATACTTCAACAGCTTCATAGTCATACTTCTCTGCAGGAAGGCTTGTGCCGTCCTTATCGTCGTGACCTGCGATAACTGTAAGAATTTCCTTAACAGCGTCAGCATCAGCTGCTGTAACACCGATCTGCTCTCCTGAGCAAGCGGCAGCGATTACACCGTAACGTGAAACTGTGCCATATGTCGGCTTAAGGAAATCAACACCTGCAACTGCAGCAGCACGTCTGGGTGCACCGTTAAGATCAACGTTGAGAGCTGCTGTAACCGCACCGTCCTTAACAAGTGAAGCAGCTGCACTTACAAGCTTTCCGTCAGCTTCGTTTGCACCGAAGTATGATGTTTCGCCCATAAGGTCAAGACCGAATTCACCAACGTTTGTTTTACCTGAAATTCCGTAACCTGCTTTTTCAAGTTTTTCAACTACCTCAGCGCTGAAAAGCGGGGTGAAATTTTCAAGCATTTTTGAACCTGCTGTTGCAGGAGTACCTTTTACAAGGATTGTATCATCAACGGCAATTTTGCCTGTTGATTTGATTTCATTGATATAATATCCCACTTTTAACACCTCACTTTACAAGTCTGGGAACCTGCCAGCTGTCTTCTGTGCTCTGCGGAGCACCTGCAAGAAGATCCTTGCGGTCAAATTTCTGGTCTCTTGCGTCATCGCGGAGAATGTTTGTCATCGGCATAACATAAACCATCGGCTCGACGTCTTTTGTATCTGTATTTCCGAGGTCTGCCTCATTCTTTGACATAAGCTCGAAAATCTTGTTCATCTTTTTCTTTTCATCGTCTGTGAAGCTGAGTTCATTTACAGACTCAAGCTCTGCAAGCTTATCCTTCTGAGCCTTTGCCTGAGCCTTCGGAGACTTCGCCGCGGGAGCTGAGCCGTCTGAAAGGTCAGAACCGAGCATCTCGGAACCGCCTCTGCCACGGATGCTTACGTTTGCTTCGTAAAGCTGAAGCTCTGTAACCTCACTCGGAGCGCCAAGCATCTGATCCTGAGCCTGACCGTCAAGCGGGAATGCGATAACATCACGGATTGTTTCTGTATCTGCAAGAAGCATAATGATACGGTCAACACCCGGTGCCATACCTGCGTGCGGCGGTGCACCGAACTGGAATGCATTGTAAAGAGCACTGAAGCGCTTCTCAAGCTCTTCTTCAGGATAGCCTGCGATTTCGAAAGCCTTTCTCATAATCTCGGGGCTGTGGTTACGTACAGCACCTGATGCAAGCTCGATACCGTTACATACAAGGTCGTACTGGTAAGCAAGGATTTCTGTCGGCTCCATTGTTTCAAGAGCTTCAAGACCGCCCTGAGGCATTGAGAACGGGTTGTGTGTGAAGATAATTTTATCTGTTGTTTCGTCACGCTCGTACATCGGGAAATCAACAACGAAGCAGAATTCGAAACGGTCATTCTTGATAAGTTCAAGCTCATTACCAAGCCATGTACGAACAACGCCTGCATTCTTGTCTGCGATGTCTGATGAGTTGTCGCAGATAAAGAAGATTGTTTCGCCTTCCTTAACACCTGTAAGTTCGACGATTTCCTTCATCTCTTCAGGTGTCATAACCTTGCTGATCGGGTCATCCTTGAAGCCGTAGTTTGCAGCATCAAGAAGAGTGATATGAGCAAGACCTGCCATCTTAGCCTGCTTCTGAGCGAATGCAAGTGATTTGTCGAAGAACCATCTTTCATTCTTACAGGGAGCTACGATACCTCTTACCTGCTTGTTCATAAAGGGTTTGAACTTAACTCTCTTGAACATATCTGTAAGGTCACAGATAACAAGCGGGTTACGGAGGTCGGGTTTATCTGAACCGTACTTTGCCATTGCCTCTCTGTAAGGAATGCATCTGAACGGTGTGTCTGTGATTTTCTTGTCTGAGAATGTGCGGAAAACGTCACTTACAACGTCTTCGCAGACTTTAAGAACCTCTTCCTGAGTTGAGAAAGCCATTTCAAAGTCAAGCTGATAGAATTCACCGGGTGAACGGTCAGCACGAGCATCCTCGTCACGGAAACAAGGAGCAATCTGGAAGTAGCGATCAAAGCCTGACACCATAAGGAGCTGCTTGAACTGCTGCGGTGCCTGCGGAAGAGCATAGAACTTGCCCGGATGCTTACGGCTGGGAACAAGGAAGTCTCTTGCTCCTTCAGGTGAAGAAGCTGTAAGAATCGGAGTCTGCATCTCAAGGAAGCCTTTTTCTTCCATAAGCTTTCTCATATGACGGATAACGTTTGAACGAAGAACAATGTTCTTATGAAGAGCAGGATTTCTCAGATCGAGGAATCTGTGCTTAAGACGGATGTTTTCGTTAGTATCGTTTGAACCGATTTCAAAGGGAAGGTCGCGGCTGCATACACCGAGAACCTGAAGTGTATCGGCAACAAGCTCAACAAGACCTGTGTCAATCTTCGGGTTAACTGTAGCTTCGTCACGCTTGGTTACTGTACCCTTAACAGAAATTACAGTTTCCTTGCTGATACCCTTGAGAAGGCTTTCGTCGTGAACGACAACCTGTGTGATACCTGTGTAGTCGCGCAAGTCAACAAAGAGAACGCCACCGTGGTCACGGACAACGTCAACCCAACCTGCGAGTTCGACAGTCTCGCCGATGTGTTTCTCTCTTATTTCGTTGCAAAGATGAGTTCTATACATTGTTATCTACCTCCTGATAGATTTTTGTAAAAATAAAAGCCCCGAGGAATTATAAAACTATAATTCCCGGGACGAGTATATAATATAACCCGCGGTGCCACCCGCATTGATACCTTATAAAAAAGTATCCTCTTTTTAATATTAAGATGTTCATCAAACGAAGTGTTGCCGGGCTTACTACTCATCCTGAACACGCTTCCAGCCAATGACGCATTCTCTCTGTCGGACTTTCCGTTTAAGTCGGGTCTCCGCCGTTTAAAAGAAATTTCACCTTTTAACACAGAAATTATATCACAATAAAATCAAATGTCAATAATTTTTTAGTGTTTCAGTATAAAGTATATGACAAAGCGGATGAAATATTCTTTCGGAAATCAACATCAAAATAATCATTTCTGCTCTCCGCTATGCATATAATCCTTTTTTATCTTTTTCTTACCTTTTTCACAATAACAATTACAACGACAGCAACCGCAGTGAGAATTGGGATATACGGTAATGCTGCGATAGAATTTATTGCAAGCTCACGGAAGAAATCACCAAGGTCGTAGAGGTTATTCATCAGCTTTTCTTTAACCTCACCGAAGAAGGTATCGTCACCTTCGACAACTCTTTCAACCTCATTGATATCGAGAGAAATTCCCGAATAAGCAATCATTCCGTCATAGCTTTGCTTCTGTGCCTTTATTCTTTCAAGGTCTGCCCTGACCGTCGAAAGTCTTTCCTGAAGTTCAATAACATCCGTAAGACTTTCTGCTTTTTTCAAAAGTCCAAGCAAGGTTTCTTCCTCTGTTTCGAGTGCATTTATACGGCTTTCAACATCAATGTATGAATCCGTAATATCAGTGCTTTCAACCGATTTTGATGTTATCGTTCCGATTGCCGCAAGCTCGTCGATAAACGCATCCAACCTGTCTGCAGGAATTTTCACGTTCATATTTGCATTTCTGTTCGAGGCGTTATCGTAATTATACTCCTGGCTTTTTTCAATATATCCGCCATACTCCTCTATCTTCTGCTTTACGCTATTCATAAAGGTATCATAATTTTTTGTCTTTATTCCAAGAGCTGCCGTTTTAACAATTTTACGGTTGGCTGATTCTGCTGTAGCCGAGCTGTCTGTAACGCTTTCGGGCATTTCACTTACACTGCCATCGTACGAATCGGCTAAAAAATCATTGCTGAAGCCGTTTCCCGATGACATATTTTCGCTCTCAGCCTTAAGCGAACCGCCGACAATTCCCGAAAATGCAATTATTACGGCAACAAAACAAGCAGCAATCGCTGTTACGGTTTTCCACAGCGGTGTTTTCTTTTTTGCGGGCTGTTCAAGAGCCGCTATTCTGTCAACAAGTCCCTGAGGTGCGGTAATATTATCAACCGCTTTGATATATTCTTTTTTATTCATCGTCAAAACCTCCGTCAAGTTCTTTTCGCAAGGCATCACGACCGCGGCTGAGCCACGACAAAACCGTGCTTTCTTTTGCGTCAAGAATTTTCCCGATTTCCTTTGCGGTGTAACCCTCATAATAATGGAGATAGATAGCATTCCGGTACTTCTCCGGCAAGGCTTTAACAGCCTCTAAAACATCTGATTTATCTTCATTCGGTTTGTTCGGAAAAACATTTTCAACAAGAGTTTCACGGCTTGACTTTTTCATTTTGTCACGGCACAGATTTATGGTAACTCGGATAAGCCATGCTTTAAGGTGTTCACTGTCCCGAAAAGCCTTGTTTGTTTCAAGAAGCTTGACAAAAACCTCCTGTGTAACATCCTCCGCATCGGAAAAATTTGCAGTGTTATGTAAGGCAACGCGGTAAACAGTGTCTGTAAATTGCTTGAAAGCAAATGAGAAAGCGTCCTTTCCCTTAATAAAAACAGTCATGACCATTCCTCCTTTCATATATAACACGATTGAAGCGGACAAAATATTGCATTACTTATAATATATCATTTAAAGGATGTATCATCAAGCTTGGTATACAGACAAAAAGACCACCGTCGGACAGACGATGGTCTTTAATGTATCTATGCAAGAAATTATGCTTTGTTAGCTGAACCGAAGAGTTCGATCTTCTCTTTAACGCAAGCCTTGATTGCTTCAGCACCGGGAGCAAGAAGCTTTCTCGGGTCAAAGCCCTTGCCTTCAAGGTCCTTGCCTGCTTCGATGTACTTTCTTGTTGCTTCCTGGAATGCAAGCTGGCACTCTGTGTTAACATTGATCTTAGAAACACCGAGAGAGATAGCCTTCTGAATCATATCAGCAGGGATACCTGTACCGCCGTGAAGAACGAGAGGCATTGTGCCTGTCTTCTCCTGAACAGCTGCAAGAGTTTCAAATGAAAGACCTGCCCAGTTTTCAGGATACTTACCGTGGATGTTGCCGATACCTGCTGCAAGCATTGTTACGCCAAGGTCAGCGATCATCTTGCATTCGTTAGGATCAGCACACTCACCTGCACCAACAACACCGTCTTCCTCGCCGCCGATTGAACCAACTTCAGCTTCGATTGAAAGACCCTTCTCTTCGCAGATTGCAACGAGTTCCTTTGTCTTTTCGATGTTTTCATCGATAGGATAGTGAGAACCGTCGAACATGATTGAGCTGAAACCTGCTTCGATACAAGCCTTTGCACCTTCGTATGAACCGTGGTCAAGGTGAAGAGCAACAGGAACTGTGATGTTGAGACCTTCAAGCATACCCTCAACCATACCTACAACTGTCTTGTAGCCACACATATATTTGCCTGCACCTTCAGACACACCAAGGATAACAGGTGAATTCATTTCCTGTGCAGTGAGAAGAATTGACTTTGTCCACTCAAGGTTATTGATATTGAACTGACCAACTGCATAGTGACCAGCCTTTGCTTTTGTAAGCATTTCTTTTGCATTTACTAATGGCATAATTACACGCTCCTAAAAAAATTTACAGAAAATATTATATATCATCGACACCTAAATGTCAATAAATTAACAAAACAATCTGGATAAACACCGTTATAAATTATATCGGCTTTATTCTGTTACAATGCGACTGTATAACCCGAAACTGCGATACTGTCACTCTGAGCCTCAAAACTGCGACGGAACATTACCGTTCTGCTTTCACCGGGCAACAGCGAAAAATAGTTATCTTCAAAAACAAATTCACCTTCCAGCTCGACCGCGTGAGCATATTTATCTGCCGTAACTGTAATTGAGTTTTCTGTTTTTGAAACAACGCTTATGCAATCAGCAGGTACCATCGGCAAAGTGCCTGATTTATAAAAAGCACGGTCAACAAGCTTTCCGTCGCTTGTTAAATTGCAGATAAGCAAAGCATCCTCGGGAACGGCAGAAGCAGGCAACGAAAGCACATTTTCAGATACCGAAGAATTTATAACAATATCCTTGTCAGCAATCTGTTTTATCTCCCCGTTTCTGATATAACTCACCGAAAGCTTGAGTTTTTCATCGGAAAGACCGTCATTGCAAACATAAATTTCATAACCGTCCTTTTTATCAACAGATGCAAGAATTCGTTTCGCACAGCGTTTAAAGCTATAAAACGACGCTTTCGGCAGGCAGTAATAATCAACAAAAGCCCAACCGCTTGAAGCAGGCCAGCAGTCGTTCCACATCCAGTATACAATACCGTTTATAAATCCGCGATTTCTGCGAATATTCTCCATAGAAACACGGATCCATTCAAACTGAGTATATTTCATCTTGAAATATCGGTCCTTACCATCTGTGAATTCACCCAGAACCTTGCGTGAAAAATTAAGAAGCAAATCAAAAAGAGTGAAGGAAAGGCATGGATTTCCCTTAGTGTGATAATTCCACATTTCATCGGAATCGAAGATGTCCTCGTCGGTCATAAAACGACGTAACGACGGTAAAGAAACAGCTCCGAGAGTCGGCTCCTCCGCAATAAAACGTGCAAGCAAGGTTGCAAAAAATTCTTTGTAATCAGTCATATCCGTATCCATAATATACGGAAAAATTGAATCTCCGAGATACTGCGTATTATGCGTAGTTCCGACTGTTTTCGATGCAAAGGTGTTGCCGCCGCAGGGACTTGAAAGCATAAAACGACGCTTAGGATCAAGCCGGTTCAGTACGGGCATAATTCCTTCGTGAATAGCCGTTCTGCCCTTGTAATCTTCAGCTTCATCACTGCCCCAGACAGCATTTTCGTTATCGCCCGACCACCATACAAGCGACGGATGGTTGCGCAGAGCAAAGGCTGCAAATTCCGTTTCTTTCTGCAGCTGAGCAATAAAGTCAGCTTTTTCTTCAGGATAATGACCGCAAGCCATCAGGAAATCCTGAGTAACAAGAATTCCCAGACGGTCGCATTCGTCATAAAAATGCTCTTTTTCAAAAATCCCTCCGCCCCAGACACGCAGCATATTAAGACCTGCTTCAGCCGCGAGGTTGAGCAATTCGGTTATTTTCTCTTCCTTTTCGGCAGACGGGAAGGGCTCACAGGGTACCCAGTTAGCACCCTTACACATAATCTCAGTACCGTTTACAAGCAACTGAAAGCCTGAAAACTCTTCGTTTTTATCATAGATTTCTCCGCTGACGCTGTTTTTAATTTCAAGACATTTATTATAATAATCGCTACCCTTTTCATCGGGCAACTGAAGAACGGTTACGGTACGGATTCCGAAAGCAAATTCCTTTCCGCAAATTCTCAGCTTATAAATCGGCTGGTTACCATAACCCAAGGGAAACCATAATTTCGCATTCGGAATATCTATATATTCCTTTAAAAACGGTTCTTTGCAGAATTTACGATGACGGTAAACCGTCTTATTATCAGGATCAGCAATCTCAATTTCAACAACTTTTCCGTTTTGATAATTTTCAAACTCGGCTTCAACAACAATCTGTGCTGAGTTCGCAAGAATCTGCTCCGTGTATATATAGGCACTTTTTACTGCAAAGCTGTCTGTAAAATCAAGATAAACATCTCTCCAGATTCCGCAGGTAACAAACCTTGCAACCCAATCCCATCCGTAGGTGCACTGAATTCGTCTTGTGTGCATTCGTTCCGTTGTGAACGCTCCTTCGCGGTTTTCCAGCTTTTCAACCTCTTTTATCGGAGATCCGAAATGAACCTCGAGCCTGTTTTCTCCTTTTTTAAGGATATATGCAACATCGAACGAAAGGGATATAAACATATTATCAACCGTTCCGACATAAACACGGTTAAGATAAATATCCGCGTAGGTATCAAGACCCTCAAATACAAGCTTGGCTTTTGAAGGAACTTCACTGAGTGTAAATACCGTGAAATATCGCCAATCGCAGTTTTCAATCCATTGACATTCGTCCGTATTATTTCTGTAAAATATATCATCCGGAATCTGTGTGCCTGCAAGGTCAGTATGAACACAACCGGGTACATTACCCGTAAAATCAAATTTTTTCGTTCCGTTTGTATCAATACATTCGCCCTGCCAGCAACCGTTCAGACTGATTCTTTCCATTCCAATATCTCTCCCGAAAATTATGTGAGTCAATTATAACACGTTCCAATCCCAAAAAACAATACTGTTGATATCGGATTAACCGTCAAAAAAAGAAACCACTCGGTTGAGCGGTTTCTTTGTCGCTTTATTAATTTAGTTGTGATAACAGAATTACACTTTTTGAATCTTATATTTCAAACAAATCAATATACACGGGAGTTCTTGGGAAATTTCTGCAGCTTATTTATTCTCTCCGTAATAACCGTGTTCCTTTATGAAGGCATCGCGAATCGGTTTTTCTTTTGCTCTGCTTCGTTCGAAATGTTTTTTGAAAAGTCTTTCCTTTTCAATAGGATCAACAAGAATCGGAATTGCACCGCAACGGTTGGCAGCAGCAACATCTGTTAACACCTGGTCACCTACCATAGCAATTTTCGAAATATCGACTTTGAGCTTCTTTGCCATTTTCATAATCCCGTGGGGAAGCGGTTTTTTTGAATAAGCGTGGAAAGGTGCACCAAATGCCTTTGAAAACCAGTATGCTCTTATATGAGGAGTATTGGTAACTATCGCAACCTTAAACCCTGCTTCTTTAAGAAGCTTAATCCAGGAAATTGCCCCGGGAATTGTTGTAAGCGTTGAATCTTTAACGGATGTGTTATCCAAATCAAAAGCTACAGCCTCAACCCCGATTTCTCTGAGAAATTCAGGTGTTATATCGTGAACAGTATGGAACATATATTTGATTGTAGTATCTTTTTTAATTTCTATCACAAAAAACGCCTCGCTTTAAAATCAAATCGATACGCTTTAATTATATCACAAAAAACAAAAAAGAAAAGATATACTTTAATTGCCAACAAGCCATAAGGTTTTGAAAGGTATATTTTCGCCTCGACTTCGTTAAAAATCCTTGAAATACGTCAGTATATCTGCAGATTTTTGCCTTGCTGAGTCAAAAATCTCCTCTTTCAAAACTGCTTTGCATCTGAAACACAACAGATTGCGTACAGTCGGGTAGCTTTTCGATGCAGTCATACGCACGTATGTCAAAGAGAAAACTGCACGAATGTGCGTAATATGTTGCGTTTCA